>NZ_JBSGHN010000001.1:660036-915826 GCF_053604425.1 Microbispora sp. NPDC004025
GTCCGCCCACAACCACCTGCCGACCGCGCCGGGCAGCGACGACCACAGGCGGCTCAGCGACAGGCCGCGCCGCGCCATGCGACCGCTCCGCCTCGCGGTGCCGCTACTCGGGCTTCGTCCAGGTGAGGGAGTACCGGCGGAGCACGTGCCGGCGGTAGCGCACGCCGGGCAGCAGGCGGTGTGCCGCGGCCCGCACCTGCTCGTAGCTCATCCGCGGTGCGGCCACCGGCATCCCCTCCGGCTCCCGCGCGCGGCGCAGCACCTTGGTGATCCGTACGACCGGGGCGGCCGCGATCGTCGCCGCCCAATCGGCCGGGGACGCCTCACGGGCCAGCCCGACCACCACCAGCGTGCCGCCGGGCCGCAGCAGTTCGCGCATCCGGGTGAGGGCCGCGTCGAAGTCCATATGGTGGATCGCGGATACCGAGCAGACGAAGTCGTAGCTCCTGAAGGGCAGGGTGGCGACGAGGAGGTCGCCCTCGACGAAGGTGAGCTCCGGCTGTCCGGCGGACAGCTCGCGGGCGCGCGCGATCATCTCCGGTGACCTGTCGAGGCCGGTGACGCGCTTGGCCCGGCCGGTGAGCTTGCGTGCGAGCAGGCCGTCGCCGCAGCCGACGTCCAGCGCGTCGCCGCACCCCTCCGGTACGGCGCGGAGGATGCCCGGATGCCGGGCGACATTGGTGTTCCAGTACGGCTTCAGGCCGGCCTCGTGCATCCGATCATGGTAGGGCGGGCGCCATGACGAAGTCCCGGAATCGGACGGCGGGGGCGGCCAGGGCGTGGTCGGTACGCCACGTGAGGCCGATGGTGCGCCTGGCGGCCTCCGCCGCGATGCGGACGCCGACGGTCCCGGACTGGCCGGCGAAGGGTTCGGGGACGATGGCCACGCCGAGCCCGGCCGCGACCAGGCCCTCGATGGTGGCGAGATCCTGGCTCTCGAAGGAGACCGCGGGGGACACCCCGGCGTCGCGCAGCAGCGCGTCGACCAGGGCCCGGTAGCCGAAGCCGACCGGCGTGGTGACGAGTTCCTCGTCCGCCAGCTCCCGCAGCTCCACCTCCTTCCGGTCGCGTAGCCGGTGGCTCGGCGGCACGACGAGCACCAGCCGCTCCTCCTGCAGGGGGTGCCAGCCGAAGTCGCCCGACGGGCGTGGGGACACGATCGCGAGATCGGCGGCCCCCGTGCGCAGGTCCCGCACGATCTCGTGCGCCGGCTCCTGGCGCAACAGGATCCGCATCCGGGGCGCGTACTCGTGGAAGGAGCGCAGCAGCCGGGGGACGAGAGAGGTGGCGATGGAGTCGAGGAAGGCCAGGCGCACCACGCCGGCGTCCGGGTCGAGCAGGCTCCGGAGGTCGGCGAGGAGCTGTTCGTAGCGCGCGGTGAGGTCGCGTGCGGCCGCCACCACGAGTGCCCCGTTGGGCGTCAGGTGCACGCCGTCCGGCGCGCGCTCGAACACCCGGGTGCCGAGTTCGGCCTCCACCCTGGCGAGGGCGCGGGAGAGCGTCGGCTGGCTGGTGCGCAGGACGGCGGCGGTGTCGGTCACGTGCTGGTGGTCGGCGAGGGCGACCAGCCAGGACAGGTCCCGGAGCAGCATGCCCGCCATCATACGCATGACGCATCGAAACTGGCCTTTCACCGCATTGGACGCATATCCCCAGGAAGTGCACAGTCGTGGAGGTGACCGCTGTTCTTGAGACCTCCGCCATGGAAGGACACCTGCCGGGGACCGCCGGGTACCGGCGCGTCGTGGTGGCGCTGTTCGCCGCCGGGGTGGCGACCTTCGCGCTGCTCTACAGCACGCAGGCGATCCTGCCCGAGCTCGCCGCGCAGTTCGGGGTGTCCACCGCGGAGAGCACGCTGAGCGTTTCGCTCACCACGCTCGGGCTCGGCGTCGCGCTGCTGGTGGCCGGTCCCCTGTCCGACGTCGTCGGACGCACTCGGCTGATCCACCTGTCGCTGACGGCGTCCGCCGTCGTCGCGGCGGCGTGCGCGCTGGCCCCCGGCTGGCCGGCGCTCGTGATCCTGCGGCTGCTCCAGGGCCTCACGCTGGCCGGGCTCCCCGCCGTCGCCACCGCCTACCTGCGCGAGGAACTGCACCCGTCCACGCACGCCCGCGCCGCCGGTCTGTACGTCGGCGGCACGGCGCTGGGCGGGATGGCGGGCCGCCTCCTGACCGGCGGGGTCGCCCAGGCCGCCGGCTGGCGCTGGGCCCTGGCCGCGGCCGCCGCCCTCGGTCTCCTGTGCGCCCTGACCGTAGGCGTGCTGCTCCCGGCCTCCCGGCGCTTCGTCGCGGCCCCGGCGGGCGTCCGCGCACTCCTGCGCGGGAGTCTGCGCGCGCTGTCGGACCGCGGGCTGCTGGCGTTGTACGGCATCGGCGGCTGCTCGATGGGGGCCCTGGTCGCCGTGTTCAACACCCTGGGCTTCCGGCTCGCGGGCGCGCCGTTCGGCCTCGGTCTCGGCGCCGCCGGCCTGATGTTCCTCGTCTATCCCGTGGGCTCCGTCAGCTCCGCGGTCTTCGGCCGGCTGGCCGACGCCCACGGACGCCGCACCGTGACGCCGCTGGGCTGCCTGCCGGCCGTCGCCGGCGTCCTGGTCACGCTGTCGTCCTCGCTGCCGGTCGTGGTCGTCGGCCTCGCGCTCCTCACCGCGGGGTTCTTCGCCGTCCACGGGGTGGCCAGCGGATGGGTCCCGGCCCGGGCGCACGCGGGCGGGGTGTCCACGGGTCAGGCCGCCTCGCTCTACCTGTTCACCTACTACCTCGGGTCCTCCATCTTCGGCAGCCTCGCGGGCCACGCATGGACGGACGCCGGGTGGCCGGGCGTCGTCGCCCTCGCCGTGCTCCTGCTCACCGCCACCGGCGCTCTCACGCTCCTGCTGCGCAGGACCCCCGCCCTGGGGAAGTGACGCTCCCGTCGTCACCGGGAGCCGCGACGCAGGCGAAGGTCGCCCCCGAAGGCTTCCGCGATCACGCGTCCCGTCTCGAAGACGAACTCCGCCTCCACCCACTGGGTGGGATCCTCGGGGTCGAATCCCTTTCCCACCCGGACGAGTCGCTCGCCGACATGCCGGACGAAGGGGACCTCTGCAGGTGCCCGGACGATGTCCACACGGCTGCCGAGCTCCTCCATCACGTAGCTCTCTCCCGGCTCGTCCGGCGTGACGCGCAGCGCCCAGTCGGCGGTGTCACGGACCACGACGGTCGTCGTCTCCAGATGGAGCCACACGTGCAGGAGTTCGGGGGCGTCGGATTCGTGGGTGAACAGGGCCGCCGTGACCGCGGTCAGACGCAGGCCCTCCAGGGCGGACAGATCCATCACCCCACCGTCCAGGGCCGGAGCCCGCACTACAACCGATTTGCCATTCCGCGATCGATCTTGTCGGTGGCGGTGTCTACGCTCTCCGCTCATGCATGACGATCAACAGCGGACCGTGCGCCTGCAGGTCGAAGTGGAGGACTGCGGTGTCGCCTACCTGGCGGACGATGAATTCAGCGAAGGTGTGGAAACGCCGGCCCAGTCCGCTCGGATCATCGAGGTCGAGAAGGGCTTTGCCACCCTGCACATCACCCACCAGTGGGGACCGGCCCATTTCACGGTGACGGTCGCCGACCGGGATCCGGGGGCGGACCGAGAGGGTTACGAGGACATCGTGGAGGTCAGCTACGTGACCGGGGCGGGCCGATTGGCGATGACCGGGTTCAGCTTCGGAGAGCATGTCATGTGCCCCCTGCCCGCTCTCCCGGCAGGGCCGGGGGCTTATCGCATCCGGTACCACGTCAAGGGCATGGACACCGAGGGCACGCAGGACACCGTCGACGACCATTACCTGCAGATCTGGCCCGCGCCCGTCGGGGATCCCGTCGTCGTCAAGGCCACGACCGAAGCGTTCGAGTACTTTCTCGACCCGGAGAAGTACGAGCGGAGGCACGGGGAAAACGCCGGATGAACCGGCTCGGCCACATCGGCCCGCACCTGAGCGGGGAGCGCACACCGGCGGACACGTCGCCGAGGGTCGGCGGTCGCGGGAAATCCGGATTATGCGGGAACGCCGAAGTGCCGGTCGTGCTCGCCTGCGGAAATGCTACGCTGCGGCACCGTTGAAGATCATGATGTCCGAGTCCGTTTTCTCGAAGGTATGCATTGATGCGCCGATTACCAGTCCTCTTATCCGCCGTACTCGTCGGTCCGGTGGCGACGCTCACCGTCCCGGCCGCGGCCGAAGCCGCGGTTCCCGATGTGGTCCGAGTCGTGCAGAACCAGCTCGCCAGGGGCGCGAGCGTGAAGTTCACCCAGTACGGCGCCGTCTACTTGGGTGCCAGGAACAAATATGACGGTCACCAATCCAATTCGTACCGCTTCACCCTCCTGCAGAACGGAACGCTGCTTCTCGGCAGGCGTGGCGTCGCCGCGGTGGGCACCACGCGCCAGGTGCGGTTCAACCGCTATGAGCTCCCCCTGGTCAAGGAACGCGCCGCCGGAGGCGATCTGGTCTCGCAGAGCCTGATCGCGCAGAGTCAGCCGCAGCGCTGGGTCAACACGAACGGCCGGTTCTACAGCACCGGACGCCTGTGGACCGCGGGACTGCCCAAGGGGAAGACCTGGGCGGCGCGCGGCGCGCGCACCGCTGGAGCCACTGCCTTCGGCGACCAGGTCGTCAACATCTTCGAGATCTCGACGCTCAAGGCACTGATCGCCCATGCGGACAGGCGGACGTTCAACGTGCCGAACCCCTCCGGCAAGACCCCCGACCTCAAGGTGATCGGCTTCTACGACGGCACTATCACGTTCGCCGAGCTCTACCGGCTCTCACCCACGTTCCGGGAAGTGGCGGGGGACCGACCCGACCCGGATTACGCGAAACTGGTCCTCAGGTGGAGCATCACCTTCGACAGGCGGGGTCTTCCACTCAAGGTCACCTCAAGCTGGAGCACTAAGGAACAGAAAAAGCACTTCAGCAGAGGCGGCGCCAGCATCGATTTCGAGTCGTGGGGTTCGACCACGGCCATAGCGGCACCCAGACCGTCTCAGACCGGTGTCGTCCGTGCTCCCGCCGGAGGCCTGCCGGAGTTCGACGACATGGTGGAGATCATCAGAGAGGACGCTCGGCCGACCTTCAAACAGTGAAAAGTGATCACACAGGAAGACTTCGATCGTCAAGGCCAGAATCGCGCCGACTGTCCATGATCACTTTCTCACAGCCGCACAAACGGATCTCGGACAGTTGGTGTGGTTTGACGGCCTGAAGTGAGCGGACGAGTCGGCCTGTAGGCCGGGTTCTTCTCATTCTCGATCCGCGTCATCAGCTTGAGAATAGGTTGCGATCACGCCGCGCGGACACGGGGAACGCGGCCGACGTTGTGCGACACCTTTGGAGAGAGTCGACCATGGTGAATCTGCTCGCCAGTATGGTGGAGATGATCAGCCTCACCCCTGGCGACGATTTCGTCATCACCGAGGTGACGGACGGGGAAATCACCGGCGACCCCGGTCCCGGGGGTGGGGCTCCCCTCGTCGGTCCCGGCGTTCACGCGGGCCCTAGCGGCCTTATTCTGACCAGCCGGCTCCCTTTTCAGACCAGCCGGATGGTTGAAAAGAGCGACCACTTCGTCCGGTACGAGCTGTGGGACGGCCCTCCGGAGCCTTTGGAGTCCTGGGCGGAGCTATGGAACGGCGAACTGCGGATCGATTCGGGGACGATCGTCCTCTCGGAGTACTCCTCCGAACATGAGCCGGAAGAATTTGAGCCGTTCGACCTAGGGGAGACTGGCCTTTCCTGGTCGGTTCGCGTGCTGACCAAAGTCATGACCAATACCGAGGAGCCGGACTTCCCACGTGACGCTTACCAGGTCCAGCTCTACCGCCTCCAACTATGGCGGCCCGGCCTGACGCCCTGACCACTTCCCAATCGGAGCCTTCGGGGACAATCGCGGACGCGCGTGCTGGCCATCCGGGAGCCGGAGCGCCCCCGCCGGGGCGCCACCACGCGCCGCGCGGCACCGGCGACTGTTCCAGCCCGGCCCCACCGCCCGGGAAGAGACCCTGTTCTGTCGCGCGGCGGCCCGCTCCACTCGTCCGCGCCAGCCGCCCGGCGGTGCCGGGCCCAACTCGACCAGGCGGGCCACCGCGGCCGTCACGGTCGTCACCGGCATGCGTAGCGGGGGGCGCCCGAATGTCACCGCGCCACCGTCTCGACACCTGAGACGGCCGCCGCCTAAGATCGATTCAGGCACTCACCCTCGTTTAGCTTTCACGCTGCTCCGAGAATGCGATCCTCGGCGCAGATCTTTGTCGCGTCAGCATCGGAAGAGGAATACGTGGTGCAATTCGCTCAGCGCCCGTCGAAAGTCCGTCGCGCCACAGCGATTCTCCTGATGACAGTCGTCGCGCTGGCGATCTCCCCGCCCGCGCGCGCGACCGCGGATCCCACAATTCACCTGAGAGGGGTGACGGACTGGGACGGGGACGGCCACCAGGACCTCATCGCCATCGACAGCAGCACCGGCTACTTATGGCTCTATCCGGGCGAGAGCAAGCGCGGCTACAGCAGTCAGCAACGGGTGAGAATCGGCAACGGCTGGAACGATTACTACGTCCGCGGGATGACGGACTGGGACGGGGACGGCCACCAGGACATCCTCGCCATCCAGCGCAGCACCGGCCTGTTGTGGCTCTATCCGGGCGAGAGCAGGCGCGGCTACAGCAGGCAGGAACCGGTGGTAATCGGCAACGGATGGGACGGGTACTACATCCGTGGACTGGCCGACTGGGACGGCGACGGCCACCAGGACATCCTGGCGCAGTACCAAGGCAATGGGCTGTGGCTCTACCCCGGCGAGAGCAAGCGAGGCTACAGCAGCCAGCCAAGGGTGTGGGTCAGTAAGGCGGACGGTGCCATCTATTACTACCGGTGGGTGGCGGACTGGGACGGCGACGGCCACCAGGACATCATCGCCAACGGTCGCCTGAACGATCTGTTGACTCTCTATCCCGGTGAAAGTGTCCGAGGCCTCAGCACTCAACCGCCGGTGCAGATCGGTAACGGCTGGCAACGGTATTTCGTCGCCAGCGTCGCGGACTGGGACGGCGACGGCCACCAGGACATCATCGCCATCAATTACGACACTTGGGACCTGTGGCTCTACCCCGGCGAGAGCAAGCGCGGCTACAGCAGTCAACCACCGGTGAAGATCGGCAACGGCTGGATAGGCTAGCTACTCCAGCGACGGTTCGCGATCTTCGCGGCCCAGGTGGCACGAGAACGGCCACCACGTGATCATTCGGAGTTTGTGAAGCCATCTGAAGATCGCGTGATGGCCGTGGCCGACAGCGTAGACCCTGACCACTAGCCGGCCGCCGGGAGCGTCAGCGGGAGGCGGCGGCCTGCCGGCCGGCTCCGCGGCCACTGTCCGGCCAGAACCGGCACGGGGGCGCCCGTGCCGACATGTCGGCTACCGCCTCTGAACGCGGTACCGCTGAAGCAGCGCCGTGATCTTCTCGCTGTTCTTGTCACCGTTCAACTCGCCCAGAAGGTCGTAGGGGCAGAGATCATAGAGGTCACCCCACCAGCGACGGGCCTTGTTGTCCCAGATCCGGTAGCCGCCGGGCACGCCCCTGGCGACGTATCGCCTCCTGCTCACACGGACAGAGTAGGCCCGGCACAACATCTGGTTCGATCACTGGCATCGCTCGCGAGCGTGCTGCTGCCGGATGCGTCGACCTGCACGGCCTAGCCGCATCTCCTGCTTGACGTGGACTCGGGGGGTCACGCGCCGGACGCGCACCCACCTGGTGCCGCTGGAGGAAGGCATGCGAAAGGCCATCGCTCGTGCCGACGGTGCGGCGCGGCCGATGGCCTTTCCTGCGGACGTGAGTGCCCTGAAGGTGCCCTGAACGGGAGGCGTACGGCCCCTCCCGCCCAGGTCGACGGCTCAGAGGATCACACGTCGTAGTAGAGCTCGAACTCGTGCGGGTGCGGGCGGAGGCGGATCGGGTCGACCTCGTTCTCGCGCTTGTAGGCGATCCAGGTCTCGATGAGGTCCGGCGTGAACACGCCGCCCTCGAGCAGGTAGTCGTGGTCGGCCTCGAGCGCGTCGAGCACCTTCTCCAGCGAGCCCGGCACCTGCGGGATGTTGCGGGCCTCCTCCGGCGGCAGCTCGTACAGGTCCTTGTCGACCGGCTCCGGCGGCTCGATCTTGTTGCGGATGCCGTCGATGCCGGCCATGAGCATGGCGGCGAAGGCGAAGTACGGGTTGCAGGACGGGTCCGGCACGCGGAACTCGATGCGCTTGGCCTTCGGGTTCGAGCCCGTGATCGGGATGCGGACGCAGGCCGAGCGGTTGCGCTGGGAGTAGACCAGGTTGACCGGGGCCTCGTAGCCGGGCACCAGGCGGTGGTAGGAGTTCACCGTCGGGTTGGTGAAGGCCAGCAGCGACGGGGCGTGCTTGAGCAGGCCGCCGATGTAGTAGCGGGCCATGTCCGACAGACCGGCGTAGCCGACCTCGTCGTAGAACAGCGGCTCGCCGTCCTTCCAAAGCGACTGGTGGCAGTGCATGCCGGAGCCGTTGTCACCGAAGATCGGCTTGGGCATGAACGTGACCGTACGGCCCGCCTGGATGGCCGTGCTCTTGATGATGTACTTGTACAGCATCAGCTTGTCGGCCGTCTCGAGCAGCGTGCCGAACCTGAAGTCGATCTCGGCCTGACCGGCGGTGCCCACCTCGTGGTGCTGCATCTCGGTCTCGATGCCGGCCTCGATGAGGTTGCGGACCATCTCCGAGCGCAGGTCGGTGAAGTGGTCCATCGGCGGGACCGGGAAGTAGCCGCCCTTGTAGCGGGGCTTGTAGCCCAGGTTGCCGCCCTCGGAGGCCTTGCCGGTGTTCCAGGCGCCCTCGATGGAGTCGATGTAGTAGTAGCCGGCGTTGGCGCGGGTCTCGAAGCGGACGTCGTCGAAGATGTAGAACTCGGCCTCGGGCCCGAAGAACACGGTGTCCGCGATGCCGGTGCCCTTGAGGTACTCCTCGGCCTTGCGGGCGACGTTGCGCGGGTCACGGCTGTAGGCTTCGCCGGTCAGCGGGTCGTGCACGAAGAAGTTGATGTTCAGCGTCTTGTGCTGACGGAACGGGTCGAGCACGGCCGTCGTCGGGTCGGGCAGCAGGAGCATGTCCGACTCGTGGATGGCCTGGAACCCGCGAATCGACGAGCCGTCGAACATGAGGCCGTCGGTGAAGACGTTCGGGCCGAAGTTTTCGGACGGGAAGGTGAAGTGGTGCGTCGTCCCCGGCAGGTCCGTGAACCTGACGTCGACGAACTGCACACCCTCGTCCCGGATGAACTTGAGGACGTCATCGGCGGAGTTGAACACTCTCGAACCTCCCAGGGGCATGGGCTAGCAACCCGAAAGTAGGCCGGTGCCGTTTCCGCCCCGTGTCTCGACTGTTTCGCGCGTGTTAAGGGAAAGCGCTACCCAGGCGGTCGCGGCGATAACGTCGGCCCGCCGTTCCCCGCTCTCCATCGTACGGCCTTCTCGCAGGTCAGGTGCCCAACGCGGCCGGACAGCGCGGCCCGCCGGAAACGCCGGAGAGGCCGGAGACGCGGTCGTAGGGATCGACGGGCTCGCCGGACGGCCGCGCTCCCTGGGGGTCGCCGGGGAATCGCGGATGCACGAAACCGTCATTCGCGTCGCAATTGGCGCCGAAGAGGGTCGAATTATCCGTGGCAAGCCAGACGACGAGTCTGCCGTTCTCCTGATACGCGGAGAACTCGCTTCTGTGGTGCTCGACGACCCTCGCCACGATCAGGGGCGCGCCGGGGCGGCTGACCGGGTGGACGAACAGGTAATCCGCCGTGATCGTGACGCCTCCGCCGGCCCTCTTGGCGATCGTCGTCTCGCCGGAGACCTTCACGACGTCTCCGACCGGCTCGGCCGTGCCCGGGGCGAGGCTGAACAGCCAGGACCGGGTGCCGGTGGGGCCGCCGTCGCCCAGGCGGCGCAGGAACGCCTCGCGCTGCCGGGGATGCAGCAGGCGGGCGAACGCCTCCGGGCGCTCGCCCCGCACTGTGGCCGGGTCGAGGTGCGCGGCCGACAGCAGCCGCCGTACGCGCAGCAGGGCCTGGCCGACCTCCTCCTCGGTGAGCCCGCCGAGCGCCTGCGCCGCGGGCATGACCAGTCCCTGCTCGCCGTCGGCGTACCCGGTGGCGGGGGTCCCGGCGAAGGGGCCCGCGGACGGCGCCGGGACCGGCCCGTGGTCGAACAGGCCCTCCTCGCCGTCCGGAATCGGCGTGAGCACGGGCCCGGGCCGGGCGACCACCGGGCCGGAGACGACCACGTCCTCGCCGCCGCCGGCGGCGGACGGACGGACGACGCCGAGCCTTTCCAGGACGTCGGGCCGCAGGACGACGACGAGTCCCACAAGCACGACCAGGCCCGCGATCGCCGCCGCCACGGCCGGGCGGCGTCGCCGTGCCGGCGCGAACGAGGCCGTCCCGGCCGCGGCGGTCATTCGCCGGATCTCGTCCTCGTCGAACTGCGCGACCAGCGCCTCGAAGCGCGCGTCGATGTCATCGGGGTCCGCCGGCCGCACGGTTCCCTCCAAAACGCTCAGGTCGGAAGCGACTCACCATACCGGGATTTCATGCGATGGCCTGCCCATGATCTCCGGCTTCGCGGCCGGACGCCAGACCGGCGACCCTCCCCGATACGCTGGGAAACCATGAGTGACCGGCAGCCGCGTTGGACGCAGACCTGGCTCGGGGGCCCGCGGGCCGCCGGGGTGGACCTGGGCTACCCGGGGGAGCGCCTCGGCCTGCCCGAGCAGGGTCCCGGGGCGGTCGCCGGGTGGGGACGCAGGATCGGCGCCATCGTCGTCGACTGGCTGGTGTGCACCTGGGCCATCGCCGCGGGCCTGCTGCGCGTGCAGGGCGACGACCTCGGCGCGGTCGGCCTCGGGGTCTTCGCCGCGGAGTACGTCCTTCTCGTCGGCACGATCGGCATGACGCTGGGGATGCGCCTGTTCGGCATTCGCGTGGCCGGGCTCGACGGCGGGCGGCCGCGCCTCCTCGGCGTGCTGGTCCGCACGCTGCTGCTGTGCCTCGCCGTGCCCGCGCTGATCTGGGACCGCGACCGGCGCGGCCTGCACGACCGTGCGGCCGGAACGGTCGTGGTCAACCTCTGACACCGCGGGAGACCTCGGTCAGGGCTCGACGAGGCCGGCGCGGATGGCGTACCGGGTGAGTTCGAGCCGGTCGCGCATGCCCAGCTTCTGCAGGATGTTCGCGCGGTGCCTGTCCACGGTCTTCACGCTGATGAAAAGCGTCTCCGCGATGTCCTTGGCCGAGTTGCCCTCGGCGATGAGCTTGACGATCTCCTCCTCCCGGGGCGTCAGGATGCTGTCCGGCATGCGTTCACCCTGCCGGGCGCGCTGGAGGTAGTCGCGGATGAGGGCGGTGACCGCGCCCGGGTAGAGGAAGGGCTCCCCGCGCATCGCCGCCCGGCAGGCGTCCAGGAGGTCCTGGTCGGCGACCGACTTGAGCACGTAGCCCGAGGCGCCGGCCTTGAGCGCCTCGAAGAAGTACTGCTCGTTGTCGTACATCGACAGGATCAGTATCCGGACCTGGGGCGCGAGCCGTGAGATCTCACGCGCCGCCTGGATCCCGGTCATCCGGGGCATCGCGATGTCGAGGATGGCGAGGTCGATCTCCTCCGATCGAACGGCCTCGACCGCCTCGGCGCCGTCGGCGGCCTCGGCGACCACTTCGAGATCGGGCTCCGCGTCGAGGATCAGCCGCAGTCCGCGCCGGACCAGCGCGTGGTCGTCGGCCAGCAGGATACGGGTTTTGGGGCTTCCCACGGATCAGCTCTCCTTCACCGCGTGTGGGGGTACGACCAGTCGCACGTCCGTGCCGCCGCCGGGCGGGGAGTCGACGGTCAGCCGGGCGCCGATGAGAAGGGCGCGCTCGCGCATGCCGCGGATCCCGGCGCCCTCCTTGCGGACACCTCCGCGCCCGTCATCGGCGATGCGGAGCGTGAGCTGTCCGTTCTCCTGCGTGAGCGACAGCTCCGCATGACGGGCCTGCGAGTGCCTGGCCACGTTCGTCAACCCCTCCTGCGCGATCCGGTAGAGGACGAGTTCGACCTCGCCGCTGAGGGCGGGCAGGGCGGGGTCGACCTCACGGGTGATCGCGATCCCGCTCGCCTGCGAGAAATCGCTGCTCAGCGCGCTCAGCGCACTGTGCAGGCCGAGATCCTCCAGGACTCCGGGCCGCAACCGCCTGGCGACCTGCCGCACCTCGTCCAGGCTGGCGCGGACCGTCTCCTGGGCGGAGCACAGCTCCTCCCGGAGCTCCTCGGGCGCACGGTCGACGACGCGCTTGAGCGACAGCAGCGCCACCGTGAGGCTCTGGCCGATCTCGTCGTGCAGCTCGCGCGCGATCCTCTGCCGTTCTCCCTCCTGCGCGGCCAGCGCGTACGCGCTGCTGGCGCTGCGCTCGGCTTCGAGACGTTCGAGCATCTCGTTGAACGTGCCGATCAGCTGGGCGAGATCGCCGTTGCCGCTGTCGGTGAGCCGGTCGCCCGCCCTCAGCAGGTCGACCCGCCGCATGAGAGTGGTGAGTGCGCCCAGCGGGGCCAGGCTCTTGCGGATCAGCAGCGCGTTGGCCGTGATGATCAGGGCCAGCCCCACGGTCAGGACCGGGATCTCGGCGAGCAGGACCGGTGACGACACCGTGGCGGGGGAGAGCGCGAGCACGAACGTCCCGACGGTGAAGACCAGCCCGTTGATCGCGAACAGCCGCCAGAACAGGGCGCGGGCCGGGTGCCGTGCCCGCGCCGCCGCTCGGCCGCTCTGCGGGTCGGTGCGCTCGTTCACGGCTCACAGCCTGCTCGTTCTCGTACGCCGCTGTCCATGCGGGCTGCCCCCCATCGCGCGGGCCTCCCTACATGTCATACCTCTCCCGATATGGGTGCCGCACCCGATGGTGGTGAGCCGCGCCGTCTCGAAGACTGGAACACAGGAGACGACGGACGGAAAGGGGGACGCGATGACGCCTGCAGGCCTCGGTTCCCAGGCGCCGCTCGCCGCGTGGGCGGTCGTGGCCGGAGTGCTTCTGGTCGTGTCGGCCGTCGCCGCGCTCCGCGTCGTCAAGGAGGGAGAACGACTGGTGGTGTTCCGATTCGGCCGCCTCGCCGCGGTCAAGGAGCCCGGCCTCGCCGCCGTGCTGCCGGGAGCCGACCGCGCCGTACGCGTCCCGCTGGGTCCGGCCTTTCTCGACCTGCTGTGGCTCGACGCCGTGACCGCGGACGGCGTCGCGGTGACCGTGAACGGCACCGGGCTGGCGTCCGTGCGGGATCCGGCCGCGTACGCCCTGGACCCCGGCCTGTCGGAGTCGGCCACCCTCGCGACCACGGAGGCGGAGATCCGCGCCCACGTCGCGGAACGCGACCTGGTGGAGCTGGCTCAGCCGACCGGCGAGAGCCTGCGCGACCTGTCGGCGAGGATCAGCCGCCGCACCCGCGAGTGGGGCGTCGAGGTGACCGTCGTCGACCTGCACCGCGTCGAGGTGCGGCTCAAGGCCGATCTCGTCCGCTGGGCCGAGGGTTACGCGGCCCGGGCGGAACGGGCCCGTGCGGAAGAGGCCCGTGCGGGAGAGGCCCGTGTGGGAGAGGCCCGTGTGGGAGAGGTCCGTGCGGAAGAGGCGCGGAGCGGGTCCTGATCCCGGCCCTGTCACCGATCGGAGGTAGCTGAGATGGACGTGACCCGCGCCACCCTGCCCGGCGTCGCGGCCGTGGTGCACCAGTGCGTCACCCGCGACGGACAGCGCTTCGGCGTGCTCGTGGAGAAGTCCGGTCGTCGCCGGCTTCTCGTCTACGACTCCGCGGAGCCCGACACGCCACTGCAGGCGATCAACCTGGACCAGCGCGAGGCCGACCAGCTCGCCGACATCCTGCACAGCAGGCCGGTCCTCGATCGGCTCGCCCATCTGGAACGCCGCTTCGCCGAGTTCGTGGAGGCGGCCCGATGACCACGACCGAAACCGTCCGCCTTCCCGATCGATGTGATGACCTGATGCAAGCGCGCGATGTCGTTGTGAACCTGCCGACGGTGACCGTCCACGACTCCGTCGCCCGGGCCGTACGGATCATGGTGCTGAACCGGATGCCCGGATTGATCGTGGTGGACGACAGGGGACGGCCGGGATGGGTGCTTCCCGGCACGCAGGTCCTGCGTCTCGCGGTTCCCGGTGCCTACCAGGAGGATCCGGCGCTCGCCCGGGCGATCGACGAGGCCCACGCCGACCGCTTCTGGCAGGAACTGGCCGGCATAACGGTGGGAGACTGCCTGCCGTCCCAGCCGCCCAGGCCGGTGACGGTGTCCCTCGACGCGACCCTGCTCGAAGTGGCCGCCCTCATGACCCGGCTTCGCAGCCCCATCGCCGCGGTCGTCGAGCGCGACGGCACCCTGGCCGGGGCGATCACATTGGAGCGGCTGCTCACCAGCCTGGCGCTCGTCCCACCGGGTGAGTGAGCGCCCCAGACAGGTCGCGGGCCGCCCGCACCCTCAGCTCGGCGCTCGTCCCGCCGGGTGAGTGACCGCCGCAGGCGAGTCGCGGGCCGCCCCGCATTTCTCTTCGGCCGCAGACCCCGTCGCGTCCGTTCGCGCCGCGTCGCGTCATGCGGCATTTCCATGATCCGGAGGTTCGATCATTCACCGCTTCACCATGCCGTCCTCGCGGCGCCGTCCCATCCGGACGCCGTGCCACGATCCCGCCCGCCGTACGCTCGTCGCCGGACCCCCGGGGCGCCGCACGTGAGCGCGGTCGTCTCCTTCGCGATCTTCCTGGTGGCCTTCGTCTTCATCGCGTCGGAGAAGGTGCACAAGGTCAAGGTGGTCCTCATCGCCGCCGGCGCGATGGCCGTCCTGGGGCTGATCCCCGGCGACGAGGTGTTCTTCTCCGAAACCGCGGGCATCGACTGGAACGTCGTCTTCCTGCTGCTCGGCATGATGATCATCGTGGGGATCGTCAAACAGACGGGGGTCTTCGACTACCTCGCCATCTGGGCGGCGAAGAAATCCCAGGGCCGGCCGTACCGGCTGATGGTCATGCTCATGGTGATCACCGCGGTCGCCTCGCCGTTCCTGGACAACGTCACGACGATCATGCTCGTCGCGCCGGTCACCGTGGTGGTCTGCGACCGGCTCCGCGTCCCGGCCCAGCCGTACCTCATCGCCGAGGTCCTCGCGTCCAACATCGGCGGGGCGGCGACACTCATCGGCGACCCGCCCAACATCATCATCGGCAGCCGCGCCGGGCTGACGTTCAACGACTTCCTGGTCCACATGGCGCCGATCGTGGTCGTCGTCTTCGTGGTGTTCGTGCTGCTCACCCGGGTGCTCTTCCGCAAGTCGTTCCGCTACGACCCCGAGCGGGTCGCGGCGGTGATGGCGCTGCAGGAACGGCGGGCGATCACCGACCCCCGCCTGCTCGTGCGGTGCCTGATCGTGCTCGGCGGGGTGGTCGCCGGGTTCTGCCTGCACGCCGTGGTGCACGTGGAGCCGTCGATCGTCGCCCTGGTGGGCGCCGGGGTGATGCTGCTGGTGTCCCGCACCGACGTGTCCGACGTCCTGCGCGAGGTCGAGTGGAGCACCCTGGTCTTCTTCATGGGCCTGTTCGTGATGGTCGCCGGACTGGTGAACACCGGGGTCATCGCGACGATCGGCGGCTGGGCCGTCGGCGCGCTCGGTGACGACTACTTCCTCGCGGCCACGGCGCTGCTGTTCGGCTCCGGCGTGCTCGGCGCGTTCTTCGACAACATCCCCTACGTCGCCACGATGGTGCCCGTCGTCGAGGAGATGGTCGCCCAGGCTCCGGACGCGCAGACCGGGCAGGCGCTGTGGTGGTCCTTCGCCCTGGGGGCCGACTTCAGCGGCAACGGCACCGCGGTGGCGGCCAGCGCCAACGTCGTCGCCATCGGCATCGCCGCCCGCACCGGTCACCGCATCGGCTTCTGGCAGTTCACCAGGTACGGCGTCCTCGTCACCGCGCTGAGCATCACGATGGCCTGGGTGTACGTCTGGCTGCGCTACTTCGCCTGACGCCGGGTCCTACGACACGGGCCGCACGCACTGGAAGATCGCTGTGCCGGGCAGCAGGCGCCCGCGCAGCGGACTCCAGCCGCCCCACGTGCGGTCGTGGCCCGGTGGCCACTCCGGCTCGGTCAGCCCGGTGAGCACGAGGCCGGAGGCGGCGATCAGGCCCACCCAGTCGCCCATCGTCCGGTGGTGCTCCACGTACGACGGCTCGCCGTCCTCGCCGAACTCCACGTAAGGCGACCGGTCGAAGTAGGGGCGGTCGGCGGTCAGGCCGCGCGGGCCCGGATCGTCGGGGAAGGCCCACCGGACGGGGTGGCTGACGGAGAACACGAACCGGCCGCCCGGCCGCAGCACGCGCCGCACCTCGGCCAGCACCGCCCCGGCGTCGGCCACGAACGGCAGCGCGCCGTAGGCCGAGCACGCGAGGTCGAACGACCGGTCCGCGAACGGCAGCGTCTCGGCGTCGGCCTGGACGACGGGCAGGGTCACCCCGGCGGACATGTCGATCCGCCGGGAGTGCTGCAACTGCCGGTAGGACAGGTCGACGGCGGCGACCGAAGCGCCGCGCCCGAGCAGCCACCGGCCGCACTGCCCGGCGCCGCAGCCGATCTCCAGGACCCGGCGCCCCGTCACGTCGCCCAGCAGCCGGGCGTCGGCCTCGTCCAGCCCCTCGGGGCACCACACGAAGCCGTCGTCGCGCAGGAAACCGCCGTGCTCGGCCTGGTACTCGTCGGCCGCGCCGTCCCACCAGCCCCGGTTGGCCCGGGAGGTCTGCGACCGGGAGACCGGCCGCCTGCCCACGAGGTCCAACGGCGTCAGCGCATCTTCGGGCCGCGCGGCATCCGGGCGCCCTTGGGGATGGGGCCCTTCGGCATCGGCATGGCCGGGGTGAGCGCGCGCATCCGGTTGTTGACCTCGGACACCGCGCCCTTCTTCAGGTTGCGGGGCAGCTTCATCACGTGCCGCTGCAGCTTGGCCAGGGGGACCTGGCCCTCCGCGTCACCGCACTGGATGTCGTACACGGGCACGTCGACCGCGACCCGCTGCACGCGCTTCTTCTCCGCGACGAGCATGCGCTGCACCCGGTTGGGCGGGCCCTCGGAGACGAGGATGACCCCCGGATATCCGACGACCCGGAAGACGAGGTCCTGGTCGCGGTTGACCGCGACCGGCTTCTCCTCGACGTACCAGGTGCCGCGCAGGCTCTGCAGGATCGCGTACGTCGCCCCCGGCTGGCCGTGGAGCAACGAGTACTGCGACCGCTGCGCGAAGCGGCTGAAGACGATCATCCCGACCAGTACGGCGGCGAAGACGCCGAACACGATCCACGTCCAGCCGAAGATCACGCCAAGGACGATGAACAGGACGAGCGTGCCGAGAGCCGACGCGTAGACGATCGGCATACCCTTGGGGTTCGCCTGCTGAATGATCTGTGCGACCATCCGGAGCTGCTTGAGGCGCCCCGGAGACGCTGCGTCTTTCGCCATGGTGTGAAGGATACAAACGTCGAGCTGACTTAATGAAAACGAGACTCGCCAACGCGGGCGGCGACGGCCTGCTGGTAGAGGCGGCCGGCCCGGTAGGACGAGCGCACGAGCGGGCCGGACATGACGCCGGCGAAGCCGATCTCCTCGGCCTCCTGCTGGAGCTCCACGAACTCCTCGGGCTTGACCCAGCGGTCCACGGGGTGGTGACGCGGGGTCGGACGCAGGTACTGCGTGATCGTCACCAGGTCGCAGCCGGCCTCGTGGAGGTCGCGCAGCGCCTGGGTGATCTCCTCGCGCTCCTCGCCCATGCCGAGGATGAGGTTCGACTTGGTGACGAGCCCCGCCTCACGGGCCATGCCGATGACCGCCAGCGAGCGCTCGTAGCGGAACGCCGGGCGGATCCGCTTGAAGATCCGGGGCACGGTCTCGATGTTGTGCGCGAAGACCTCGGGCCTGCTGGAGAAGACCTCCTCGAGCTGGCCGCGGTCGCCGTTGAAGTCCGGCACCAACAGCTCGACTCCGCACCCGGGGACCGCCTCGTGGATCTGCCGGGCGGTCTCCGCGTAGAGCCAGGAGCCGCCGTCGGGCAGGTCGTCACGGGCGACGCCGGTCACCGTGGCGTAGCGCAGGCCCATCTGGCGCACCGACTCGGCGACGCGGCGCGGCTCGTCCCTGTCGTACTCGGCGGGCTTGCCCGTGTCGATCTGGCAGAAGTCGCAGCGCCGCGTGCACTGGTCGCCGCCGATGAGGAAGGTCGCCTCGCGGTCCTCCCAGCACTCGGAGATGTTGGGACAGCCCGCCTCCTGGCACACCGTGTGCAGCCCGGCGCCCTTCACCAACGACTTGATCTCGTTGAAGTTGGGGCCGTTGCGCAGCCGCGTCTTGATCCACGGCGGCTTCTTCTCGATGGGGGTCTGGCTGTTGCGCACCTCCAGGCGGAGGAGCTTTCGGCCTTCAGGAGCGACGGTCATGCGACATCCTTCGCAGCACTCCGCGGCAGCGGTCCGCGGGCCCGGGGTCCGAGCGGGGGCACGGGGCCCGGCGCCGTACGCGGGCCTGCGTGCCTGTCGGAACGCTCGTTCACGAACCCAGCTTATTACCTGCCTTCAGGTGATCCGGGACAGCTCCAGGACGGCGCGGGCGAGGTGACGGGACAGCTCGGCGTCGATCCGGTCCGACTCGCCCGGGCCGAGGCCCACCGTGCCGTCCTCGACGCCGGCCGATTCGAGCAGGACGGCCCGCAGCGCCGTCGGCGGCTCCGCCTGCCGGCTCGTCTGCTCGGCGAGGGAGTCCTGCCTGCGCGCGGCCACGAGGCCGGGGGAGGCGTCCCTGGAGAGCACGGCCCGGCGGATCTCCTCGGCCGTCTCCCCGCGCCTGGCCGCCGCCATGACGGGGGTGAGGCGGCTTTCCGCCGTGGTGAGGGCGTCGGCGTACTCGGCGACGGCACGCGACGAGACGGCGCGGGCCGCGACCTGGTCGGCGTAGTAGACGGCGTGCTGCGACTGGGCGGAGACGAGCCGGCGCAGCGCGAGCTCGGCGAGGAACAGCGGCCACGCCAGCACCCAGCCGGTGATCTTGCCGATCGCCTGTGACGCCATCCTGCCCCCCGGGACGGTGCTTCTCATATCGAGCAGGGGGTCGCCGTAGTCGCGGTAGCGATCCACCCGCACGCCCGTCAGCGCGTGCCGCCATTCCCGCGTGGTGGCGAGCGCCGACGGGACCAGCAGGCCGCGGCCGGGGTCGCCGCTGACGTCGCGCGCGAGCTCCGCTCCGAGCATGCCGGCCCGCTCCCGCGGCGTCAGGGTGAGCAGCAGCGGGAGGCCGACGAGCAACACGGGCCGCCGTCGCAGCCCGGGCCGCAGGCAGGCGCACTGGAAGAGGCGGTCGTGCAGGTAGATCGCGGCGGGTGGCGCCGCCCCGACCGCGCCGGCGATCCGGTCGGCCGCCTCGAACAGGGCCGGTGCCTCGGCCCTGGTGACCTCCTCGGCGCCGTCCGGGAGCCGGATCGTCCGGGGCCTGGTCCAGATCGCGATGGCGATGGGCACGCTGCCGCACAGCCAGCCGATCACGTTGCCCTTCCAGCCGGCGACGATGAGGACGCCGCCGGCCAGGAGGGCGGCCGTCACCGCGTGGACGACGGCCGACACGGCGTTGGTGAGCAGCCGGGCGGCCGGACCGAGCCGGTCCAGCCGCCGGCCCCGGAGCCGGAGGAACCGTCTCCTGGCGTCACGGGGAAGCAGGTCGGTGCGGATCTCGCCGGGGGGTGCGGACGCGTTCATTTCGCGAGTATCTCCGAGGCCGCCGCCCCCGGCGAGACCCTGAAAGTGCAATCCATTGCAATTTTACAGTAGGGTCCAGAAATGGCCGAGGGGTTGCGGGAGCGCAAGAAGCGGCGGACGCGACAGCGCATCGCCGAGGTGGCGGTCGGGCTGTTCGTGGAGCGCGGATTCGGCAACGTCACGATGGCCGAGGTCGCGCAGGCCGCCGAGGTGTCGGTCAACACCGTCTACAACTACTTCCAGGCCAAGGAGGACCTCGTGCTCCCGCCCGAGGAGGCGTCGCCCCGGAGGCTGGCCGACATCGTGCGGGAGCGGCCGCCGGGCCGGTCGGCGGCCGTCGCGGTGCTGGAGCGCCTGCGCCGGGAGATACACGGGCGCGAACGCACGGTGGGGCTGAGCGCGGGATTCGGGCGCGTGCTGGAGATGATGCGGGCCGCCCCCACGCTGACCGCCCGGCTGGAGGACCTCGGCCGCCGGATGACCGACGAGCTGGCGGCCGAGCTGGCCGAGGAGACCGGCGCGGACGCCGGCGATCCGCTGCCGCGCGTGGTCGCCTGGCACATCGGCTGCCTCCACTCGCTCGTCTACGCCGAGATCGGGCGGCGCACGACGGCGGGGGAGAGCCCGGACGCCATCGCGGCCGCCGTGCTGGAGCTGCTCGACGTCGCCGAGAGCCTCCTGGGCGAGCGGGTCCGCGACTACGCCGTACGAGAGGGACGACCGTGTTCAGAGTGACGATCAGAGGAAAGTTCAAGGGCCTCGACGACGCCGGCCGGGCCGCCGTGACGGCGGCCGGCGGCGCGGCCTACACCGAGGGCGGCGCGTTCACCTGCGACGCGAGCGTGTCCGCCTTCACCTTCCGCTGCCAGGTGCCCGCGGGGCCGGACGACGGCGAGGACGAGGCCGCGCTCGGAGCGCTGGCCGCGCTGGACGCGCACGGGCATCCGTACGAGATCCTGCGGGTCGCGGTGACCGACATGCGCCAGATCAAGATCCGCCGGAAGGGCCGCGGCGCGTAGCCGTCAGGCGATGTCCTCCTCGTACAGGTCGTACGGCTCCTGGCCGAGGGCCTCGGCGAGACGCTTGCCGGCGAACGGGATGACCTCGTCGACCGTGATCCGCCTGCCGGTCTCGGCCGACAGCGACGTGACCCCGGCGTCGTCGCCCGTGATGCGGGTGTACCAGCTCAGGTCGTTGACGCAGTTGAGCGCGAAGCCGTGCATGGTGACCCCGCCGGAGACCCGGATGCCGATCGTGCCGAGCCTGCGGTCGGGCAGCCCGTGCGCGGGGTCGCCGGGCACCCACACCCCGCCGGCGCCCTCCACCCGGCGCGCCGTCAGCCCGAAGTCGGCGCAGACCTGGAGCAGGACCTCCTCCAGCGCCCGCACGTAGGAGACCACGTCGCCGATGCGGATGATGGGGTAGCAGACGAGCTGACCCGGGCCATGCCAGGTGATCTTCCCGCCCCGGTCCACGTCGATGACCGGCGTGCCGTCCACCGGCCGCTCGTGCGCCAGGGTCCGCTTGCCCGCGGTGTAGACGGGGGCGTGCTCCAGCATGAGGCACAGGTCGGAGATCTCGTCGGCCGCCCGCCGGGCGTGCAGCCGCCGCTGCAGGGTCCAGGCCTGCTCGTACGGTACGTCGACGCCCAGGCGGACGATGGCCACGCCCTTCAGGTTCCCATCGCCCATCACGTTCACAGCGTAGAGGTGAGCAGCCGGGGCTCGATACGCAGCTCCTTCACACCGGGCCCGTCCCGCTCGATCCGGTAGGCGTACCCCTCGGGGTCGATGGTCACCGCCTGGATGAACTCCGTGCCCACGTAGTGCAGCGCCACGCCCTCGTCGGCGGCGTACCCCTCGGGCAGCTCGCCCGACGCGACCGACTCGTGCAGCAGCGTCCGCCGCTGGGGGTCGGAGTTGTAGTGGACGCCGCAGGAGTAGGGGAGCAGGCCGAGACCATCGGCCCAGGGCCGCAGCGCCGGCCCGAACGAGTCGGTGTTGCCCCCGACATGCCAGCACAGCGCGCCGGCGCTCTGCCCGGACAGCACGATTCCCGCCCGCCACGCCTCGGCGAACGCCTCGTCCAGGCCGTGCAGCCGCCACAGCGCGGCGAGGTTGGCGACGCTGCCGCCGCTCACGTAGATCGCGTCCTGCTCCAGGATCCACTCGCGGGGATCCTCGACGTTCGGCATCGGGAAGACCGTCAGATGGCTCACCTCGACGTCCCAGCGGGCGAACGCGCCGTACATCCTGAGCAGCCAGTCGGCGTCGTCGCCGGTGGCGGTGGCGAGCAGGCCGAGCTTGGGCCGGTCCTGCCCGGTCAGGTCGAGGACGTAGCGCAGCAGCGCGGTCGGCTCGATGAAGCCGTACCGCTCGGTCTGCCGGAACGACCCACCCCCGATGGCGACGATGTGCGACTGCCCGATGCGGCTCATGCCCACCACTTCCGTTCCCGGGTCCAATGACTTCTCAGAGTACGGCGGCCAGCGCCTCGCCGACGGTGGGATGGGCGAACCGGTGGCCCGCGTCGAGCAGCCGCCGGGGGAGCACCCGCTGCCCGGCGAGCAGCGCCTCCTCCGCGAACTCCCCGAGCGCCAGGCGCAGCGCGAACCGCGGGGCGGGGACCGGCATCGTCGGGCGCCGCAGCGCCTTCGCCAGAGCGGCCGTGTATTCGGCGTTGGTCACCGGCTCGGGAGCCGTGAGGTTCACCGGCCCGGCCAGTTCGTGCGCCAGCAGGAAGCGGACCGCGTCCACCCAGTCGGGCAGCGAGATCCACGAGACGTACTGCCTGCCGCTGCCGAGCACGGCGCCCGCGCCCATCTTGAAGATCGGCAGCATCCGGGCGAGCGCGCCGCCCCGGCCGCTGAGCACCATGCCGCTGCGCAGCAGCGTCACCCGCGCGCCCGCCTCCGCGGCGGGCTCGGTGGCCGCCTCCCAGCCGCGCACCAGATCGACGAGGAAGCCCCGGCCGGGCGGTGCGGACTCGTCCACCGCCCGGTCGCCGGTGTCGCCGTAGAAGCCGATCGCGGAGGAGGACAGCAGCACCCGCGGTCCGCCCTCGGCGCGGGCCAGCGCCTCTGCGAGGGTCCGCGTGCCGTTGACCCGGCTGTCCACCAGCTCCCGCTTGTACGCCTCGGACCACCGGCGGTCGCCGATCCCGGCGCCGGCCAGATGGACGACGGCGTCCGCGCCCTCCAGCGCCCCGGGGTCGAGCACGCCGTTCGCCGGGTCCCAGAAGCGCTCACCGGGCCCCGCGGGAGTGCGGCGCACCAGGCGGCGCACCTCGTGCCCGTCGGCGCGCAGCGCGTCGACCAGGGCCGTTCCGAGCAGTCCCGAGGAGCCCGTCACCACTGTCGTCATTGTCTCCACGTATGGATCATTACCCCCGGAACGGGCGGCTGCGCGGCGCGCACGTCCTTCGAAGGCCGCGATCGGGTCTCGACCCGGGCCGGAGACGGCGAGGGCCGCCCCGCGAAACGCGGGACGGCCCCGATGCGTCCGGGCGTACGGCTCGCGCCGGCCCGGGTACGGCTACGCCAGGCCGAGCTGGGCCTCGAAGCGGCCCTCCTCGAGACGGTTCTTGATCGTCGTGAGGAAGCGGGCCGCGTCGGCGCCGTCGACCAGGCGGTGGTCGTAGCTGAGCGCGAGGTACACCATCGAGCGGACCGCGATGACCTCGCCCTCCGGGGTGTCCACGACGACCGGGCGCTTGACGACCGCGCCGGTGCCCAGCATGCCGACCTGCGGCTGGTTGAGGATCGGCGTGTCGAACAGCGCGCCCCGGCTGCCGGTGTTGGTCAGCGTGAACGTGCCGCCGGTGATCTCGTCCGGGCTCACCTTGTTGGTGCGGGTGCGCTCGGCGAGGTCGGCGATCTTACGGGCGAGCCCGGCGATGTTGAGGTCGCCCGCGTTCTTGATCACCGGGACGAGCAGGCCGCGCTCGGTGTCGGTCGCGAAGCCCAGGTGCTCGACGTCGAAGTAGGTGACCTCGTTGGTCTCGCTGTTGATCGTGGCATTCAGCTTCGGGTGCTGCTTGAGCGCCTCGATCGCCGCCTGGGCGAAGAACGGCATGAACGACAGCTTGACGCCCTCGCGCCGCAGGAACTCGTCCTTGGCCCGGTTGCGGAGCTGCGCGATGCGGGTGACGTCGACCTCGACCACGGTGGTGAGCTGGGCCGAGACCTGCAGCGACTCCACCATGCGCTTGGCGATGGTCTGCCGCAGGCGCGACATCTTCTCCGTGCGGCCGCGCAGCGTGGTGTCGGCCTTCACCTCGGGCGCCGGGGCGGAGGCGGCGGCCGGGGCGGCGGGCGCCTGGGCCGGGGCGGGCGCCGCCTGCGGCGCCGCCGGAGCGGCGGCGGCGGAGGCGGCCTGCTCGCGCTGGACGCGGGCGGCCTCGATCACGTCCTGCTTGCGGATCCGGCCGCCGACGCCGGTGCCGGTCAGCGCGTCGAGGTCGACGCCGTGCTCGGCGGCGAGCTTGCGGACCAGCGGCGTGACGTACGGGCTCTCACCGGACGACGGCAGCGGGGTCGGCTCGCTCGGCTGCGCGGCCTGGGCGGGCGCCTGCGGCTGCGGGGCCGGAGCCTGCGGAGCCGGGGCGGGCGCCGGGGGCGCCTGCTGCGGCGTCACCACGGCGGGCGCGGGCTGCGGAATCGACGAGATCGGCGCCGGTGCGGGCTGGGCGGGAGCGGGCTCGGGCGCCGCCGCCTGCGGCTGCGGGGCCGGCTCCGGCTCGGGCTCGGGCTGCGGAGCGGGGGCCGGAGCCGCCGGCTCGGCGGCGGCCGGAGCGGCGCCCGCCTCGGAGTCGATCAGGGCCAGCTCGGCGCCGACCTCGACCGTCTCGTCCTCGGCCACGATGATCTTGGTCAGGTAGCCCGCGGACGGCGAAGGGATCTCGGTGTCGACCTTGTCGGTCGACACCTCGAGGAGCGGCTCGTCGGCCTCGACGCGGTCGCCTTCCTTCTTCAGCCAGCGGGTGACGGTGCCCTCGGTAACGCTCTCGCCGAGCTGGGGCATGGTTACGGAGACCGGCATGGTGTGTCTTCTCTCGCGTTCGCTAGGAGGGCTTCAGTTGTGGACGTGCAGCGGCTTGCCGGCCAGGGCCAGCATCGCCTCGCCGAGGGCCTCGGACTGGGTCGGGTGCGGGTGGATCAGCTGGGCGACGTCGGTGGCCGTGGCCTCCCAGTTGAAGATCAGCTGGGCCTCGGCGATCAGCTCGCCCACCCGGCTGCCCACCATGTGGACGCCGAGCACCCGGCCGTCGCGCTCGGCGATGACCTTGACCTCGCCCTGAGTCTGCAGGATCTTGCTCCTGCCGTTGCCCGCGAGGTTGTAGTTCAGCTCGACGACGTCGTGACCGCGCTCGCGGGCGACCGACGTGGCGATGCCCACCGACGCGACCTCGGGCTCGGAGTAGGTGATGCGCGGCACGCCGTCGTAGTCGATCGGCACCGGGTTGAGCCCGGCGATGTGCTCGGCGACCAGGATGCCCTCGGCGAAGCCGACGTGGGCGAGCTGCAGCGTGGGGATGAGGTCGCCCACGGCGTAGACGCCCGGCACGCTGGTCTGGCAGAACTCGTTGACGAGCACGTAGCCGCGCTCCATCGCGACGCCGTTCTCCTCGTAGCCGAGACCGGCCGAGACCGGGCCGCGCCCGACGGCGACGAGCATGATCTCGGCGTCGAGGGTCTTGCCGTTCTCCAGGGAGACGACGACCCCGGTGTCGGTGGTCTTGACGCTCTCGAACCTGGCGCCCAGTTCGTACTTGATCCCGCGGCGGCGGAACGCGCGCTCCAGCAGCTTGGAGCTGGACTCGTCCTCCAGCGGCAGCAGGTGCGGCAGCGCCTCGACGATCGTGACCTCGGCCCCGAACGAGCGCCACACGCTGGCGAACTCGACGCCGATGACGCCGCCGCCCAGGATGACGACCGAGGACGGGACCCGGTCGAGGACCAGCGCGTGGTCGCTGCTGATCACCTTCTCGCCGTCGATGTCCAGGCCGGGCAGCGACTTCGGCACCGAGCCGGTCGCCAGCACGACGTTGCGGCCCTCGTACACCTGGTCGCCGACCACGACGCGGTTGGGGCCGGCCAGGCGGCCCTCGCCCTCGACCACGGTGATCTTCTTGCTCTTGATGAGCCCGGCCAGGCCCTTGTAGAGGCCGCCGATCACCTTGTCCTTGTACGCGTGGACGCCCGGGACGTCGATGCCCTCCAGGCGGGTGCGGACGCCGAACGACTCGCCCTCGCGGGCCTGGTCCGCCAGCTCGGCCGCGTGCAGCAGCGCCTTGGTGGGGATGCAGCCGCGGTGCAGGCAGGTGCCCCCGACCTTGTCCTTCTCGATGAGGACGACGTTCATGCCGAGCTCGGCCGCCCGCAGGGCACAGGCGTATCCACCGCTACCGCCACCTAGGACGACGATGTCGTAGGGGCCGCTGCCATCAGCCACTGGAATGCTCCTTGGTCGTATTCACACCGCCGGAAGGACCCGGCAGCATCTTTTCACTTGTCCCGGAAGATCGTGGCCCCGGCCCGGGGGCCCGCCGCGGGCGAGCCGCGACGGGGCCGTTCCGAGGGCCGTCTCCCTGTTTAAACAGCCTGCGCGGGCGTGCCGTTCCCCGCGTAGCGCTCGGCGACCGCGACGAGCGTGCGGGTCATCGCGCCGGTGCCGCCCTTGGGGGTGTAGCCGTGCGGCTCGCCCTTGTTGAACGCCGGGCCGGCCATGTCGATGTGCGCCCACTGGACGCTCTCGGGCACGAACTCGCGCAGGAAGATGCCCGCGGCGAGCATGCTGCCCCACCGCTCGGGCTGGAGGTTGGCGATGTCGGCGACCGCGGAGTCGAGCCCCCTGCGCAGCTCGGCGGGCAGCGGCATGCCCCAGGCGCCCTCGCCCTGCTCGCCGGCGATGCGGACGACCTCCTCGCGGAGGGCGTCGTCGTTGGCCATCACGCCGGCCGTACGCCAGCCGAGCGCGACGATCTGGGCGCCGGTCAGGGTGGCGACGTCGATGATCACGTCGGGTTCGTCCTGGGCGGCGCGGGCGATGCCGTCGATCAGCACCAGACGGCCCTCGGCGTCGGTGTCGAGCACCTCGACCGTCTTGCCGCTGTAGGTGTGCAGGACGTCGGAGGGGCGCTGCGCGCTTCCCGAGGGCATGTTCTCGGCCAGGCAGAGATAGCCGACCGCGTTGACGCGCAGGCCCAGCCGGGCGATCGCGACGAGCGCGCCGAACACGGCTCCCGCGCCGCCCATGTCGGACTTCATCCAGTCCATGGAGGCGGACGGCTTGAGCGACAGGCCGCCGGAGTCGAACGTGATGCCCTTGCCGACGAAGGCGACCTTCCGGGTGGCCTCGGGGTGGCTGTAGGCGACGCGGACCAGGCGCGGCGGATTGACCGAGCCCTGGCCGACGCCGACGATTCCGCCGTAGCCGTCCTCCTTGAGCCTGACCTCGTCGAGCACCTCCACCGAGAGGCCGGCCTTGCCGCCGGTCTCCTGGGCGATCTCGGCGAAGCGCGCGGGCCACAGGTCGGACGGAGGCGTGTTCACCAGGTCGCGGACGAGGGCGACGGAGTCGGCGAGCGTCGCCGCGTGCGCGGCGGCCTCCTCGGCCCCGGCGGCGCCGGACAGGACGGCCAGCTCGCCGACCGGAGCCTTGCGGTCGCCCCCGGTACGGTACCGAGTGAAGTCGTAGGCCCCGAGCAGACCGCCCAGTGCGACGGCCTCCGCCTCCTCAGCCGTACGGGCGGGCAGGGCGAGCGCCGCGGACGCCGTCCCGGCGAGGGAGCGGACGGCCGCTCCGGCCGCGCGGCGCAGGGTTTCCAGGTCGTAGCCGTCCTCGGGCGCGTCGCCGAGGCCCACGGCGACGGCGACGGGCGCCGGCAGCGCCCCGAAGGTCGGGATCTTGACGACTTCCTCGGCCTTGCCGGTGAACCCCATCGTGGTGAGGATCTCGGCCAGTCGTCCGTCCAGGGCCTGGTCGAGGCCTTCGCCGCCCGGGGCGGGGCGTGGACCTTCCGGGGTCGTGTGGACGCCGATTATGAGAGCTCCGGTCTCGATGGAGACCGCGTCAGATGCGTTTATGCGCACTGTGGTCACGTGAGCCGATGCTAGCTGGGCTTACTCGGCTACGCATAAACGAGGGTTCATCCTACCTATCAGTAGGGTGGATGGTGCCAGTGGAAGTAGCACCATCGCGACACTTTGGGTAGATGGTGCTAATGTGACTAGCACTATGTTGCTCACGCTCGATCTCAACGATCCGCGGCCCCTGCACGAACAGGTGGCCGCCGCCGTCAGGCGCGCGATCGGGGCCGGGGACATCGCCCCGGGCGATCGGCTGCCGCCGGCCCGCGACCTGGCCCGCGCGCTGGGCGTCAACGCGAACACGGTGCTGCGCTCGCTGCGCGACCTGCGCGACGAGGGCCTGCTGGAGTTCCGCCGCGGGCGCGGCGTGTCGGTGCTGCGCAGACCGGACGGCCGCGAGGCGCTGAGGGCGCGGGTGCGAGACCTGCTCGACGAGGCCGCCGGATACGGCCTCACCGCGGACGACGTCGTCGCCCTCGTCAGGGACATCGGCGAAGACCTCGGCAACGACCCCGGCAACGACCCCGGCAAGGACTCCAGCAAGGACTCCAGCAAGGAGACGGCATGACCGATCCGTACGACAGCTCACTGACCGATGTCCGCGCGCGGCTGATGGTGGCCATCGCGGGCTGGGCCGTGCTGGTCGCCGCCGTGCTGGTGGCGGTGCCACTGGCGTTCGCGGACCGCCTCCCCGACCCGCTGGCCACCCACTGGGGGTCCTCCGAGGGGCCCGACGGCTCCATGCCGTTCACCGCCTTCATGATCCTCCTGATCGGGATGTGGGCCGTCCTCGCGGTGATCGGCCTCGGGGTCGCCGCGCGCCGCCGTAACCTGGCCCGCCGGGTGACGCGCGCCTGGTTCTGCGCCGGGCTGGCCTGGGCGGGCGGGTTCATGGTGACCACGCAGGCCGTCACGATCGCCGCCAACCTCGACCGCGGTCACTGGACCCGCGCGGAGGACGTGAGCTGGCAGGTCGCGGTGGTCCTCGCCGCGCCGATCGCGCTCGGGGCGCTGGGCTGGCTCGCGGGGCGGCCCGGCCCGGACGTCCCCGCCGCGTCGCCGGAGACCGGACCGCTGATCGACCTCGACCCCGGGAAGCGGCCGGTGTGGGTCTCCACCACCACCGCGCGCTGGGCGGCCGGGCTCGCGCTCGTCTCCCTCGCCGCCGCGGTGGTCATCGCGGGCGTGGCCGTGACCGGCCGGTTCCCCGGCGGCTGGGGCGGTGTGGTGCCGCTCGCTCTGGTGGGTGTGATCGGCACGGTGCTGTCGTCGGTCTCGGTGCGGGTCGTCCCCGAGGCGCTGACCGTGTCGGTCGGTCCGCTGCGGTGGCCCTCGCGCAGGGTGCGGCTCGAGCGCGTGGAGCGGGCGTGGGTGGAGGAGCGGTACCCGGCCCAGGTGGGCGGATGGGGCTTCCGGGGGCTTCCAGGACGGGCCACGATCATGATCCGCGGTGGCGAGTGCCTGGTCGTCCGATACGTCTCAGGCGGCGAACTGGCGATCACGGTGGACGACGCCGCCACGGGCGCCGCTCTCGTCAACGCCCTCGTCGCGCGTCGGCACTCCTCCGCGGGACGGTGATGACGGTGACGCGGCGTCACGCCGACGTCCGGCTGTTCCTCCTCGTCGCGTTCGCGGCCTCGTGGCTGATCGCGCTGCCCGTCTGGCTGGGGGCCGTCCCGTTCGGCGGGGCCGCCTTCCGGATCCTCGGCATCCTGATCATGTTCACCCCCTCCCTCGGCGTACTGGCCGTGTGGCTCACCCGGCGGCGCGGTACGACGGCGCGGCAGTGGGCGCGGGCGACCGGGCTCACGTTCGGCCCGCGGCGGGGGAGGACCGCCGCGCTCCTGGCGGCGGCCCTGATCGGCGTGCCGCTTCTCGTGGCCGTCGCCCTGCTGGTGAGCGCCGCCGCGGGCGTCGTGCGCCTCGACGTCGCCGGGCTGAGCCTCTACCGCGCGCAACTGGCCGCCGTCCTCGACCAGGTGCCGCTGGACCCGAGGGTCCTGTACGCGGTTCAGGTCGCGCAGGCCGTGCTGATCGCCCCGATCCTCAACGCGATTCCCGCGCTCGGGGAGGAGTGGGGCTGGCGGGGCTGGCTGCTGCCCCGCCTGCTCGGCGACCCGGCGGTCTCGCCCACACCGGCCACGGGGGAGTTCAGCAGTGGGGAGCCCGGCACTGCGGAGCCCGGCACTGCGGAGCCCGGCACTGTGGAAGCCGGCACCGGGGAGTGGCGGCCCGCCCGGGTGTGGCCCGCGCTGGTGCTGTCCGGTGTGATCTGGGGTCTGTGGCACGCCCCGCTCACGCTCAAGGGGTACAACTACCCGGCGCTCGGCGCCTGGGCGGCGGTGCTGTTCGTCGGCTTCTGCGTCATATTCGGGGCGCTGCTCGGCTGGGTGCGGCTGCGCTCGCGCAGCGTGTGGCCCGCGGTCGCCGCGCACGCCTCGGTGAACGCCACGACGGGCCTGGCGCTGCTCCTCGGCGACGCGGCCGCCCCGCCGAACCCGGCGCTCGCCGGGATCAGCGGGATCGTCGGCTGGGTGCTGCTCTCGGTCGTCGTCCTCGTCGTCTACCGGCTGCGTCCCGTCGCCGTACCGCGCTGACGCGCGCCTCCCCGGGAGTCCCCGGCTGTCACAGCAGCAGGACGGCGGCCAGCAGCGTCACCGTGGTGGCCGTCTCCACGAGGGCGCCGAGCACGTCGCCCGTGATGCCGCCCAGCCGCCGTACGGCCCGGCGGCGCAGCAGCGCGGCGGCCCCCAGCCCGGCGGTCATCGCCAGCAGCAGCCCGGCGGGTGCGAGCAGGTACGGGTCGACGGTCAGGTGGGACAGCAGTCCGGTGGCCCGCGGACCGGTATCGCTGATCGACCCGGCGTAGGGGCTCAGGCCGGAATAGTCGGCATAACGGCGCTCGAAGCCGGCGGGGAACAGCGCGCCGAGGTCCAGGACGAATCGGGTCCCGTCGCCGGCCGGCACGCAGAAGGCCGGTGCGCCGATCACCGCCACCAGGGCGAGCACCGCCACGACGACGGCCGATCCGAGGGTGGCCCCCATCGCGGCGCCCCGCCGTACGGTGCCGGCGACGAGCGCGCCGAGGCCGGTGGGCCGGGCCGGGGGCACGCCGGCGCGGCAGGCCCACGTGACGGCCAGCCTGCCGGTCACCGTCGCGGACACCAGCGCCACCCAGGCGACGGCGTCACCTCGCGACAGCGCGGCCACCTGGACGAGCAGGGCGATGATGGCGGTGACGACCCCGAACGGGCCGATGTCGGAGCGCTTCATCACTTCCAGCGCTCCGTCGGACGGCTTGCCGCTGCCGAGCCCGTCGGCCAGGTCCGCGAGTCCGTCGAGATGCAGGGCCCGCGTCAGCCACGCGAGCGCGCCCACCGCGAGGACGGCGCCGAGCAGCGGCGAGCCCGACAACGAACCGGTGACGACGAGCACCACGGCCCCGGCCAGGCCGAGGACCACGCCGACGAACGGCGCCAGTGCCATGGCGCGTCCCACGACGACGCGGCCGGCGTCCACCGGCCTTACGGGGAGGATCGTGAGCGTCCCGACCGCGAACCGCCAGGCCGCGCCAAGTCCGCTAGTGCGAGGTTCGTCGGACACGAGGGGAAAGCGTAGTTCTCACGCGGGCAACGGGACGACCCGTCCGGCGATCACCAGGGCGACGTCCTCGGACTCGCGGGCGAGGCCCTGGTTGAGGCGGCCGAGCGCGTCGCGGAACAGCCGTCCGGCGGGGGTGGCCGGGATCACCCCGAGGCCGACCTCGTCGCTCACCGCCACCACGCGGGCGCGGGCGCCGCGCCAGGCGGCCACCAGCGCGTCGCACCGCCGCGACACCCGGTCGAGCGCCGTGCGGTGGTCGTCCGCGGGGGTGCCGTCCGGCCAGGCGGCGCACTCGTCGAACACGGCGGCCAGCCAGGTGCCGATCCCGTCGACGAGGAACGTCCCCGAGCCGGCGGACAGGACGGCGACGAGGTCGGTGGTCTCCGCGGTGCGCCAGTGCGCCGGGCGCCGCTCCCGGTGGGCCCGTACGCGGGCCAGCCAGGCCGGGTCGTCGCCGCCGGAGGGCCCGGTGGCGACGTAGGTCACGTCGGGTTCGGCGGCCAGCCGGAGCTCGGCCTCCTCGGACTTGCCGGACCGCGACCCGCCCAGCAGCAGCGTCCTGCGTGGCAGCGCGCCACCCGGCCGTACCCTGAGCGCCGCCTCCGCGCTCGCCGTGCCGGCCGTGTCCACGACGGTCCCGTCGGGGACGGCCGTCGCGCCCCAGAAGCCGAGGCAGCGGGCCAGTTCGTCCTCGGTCGTGACACGGTGGTCGAGACGCACCGCGATGATCCGCGTCGCGGGCGTGACCCGTCCGCGCCGGCGCAGGTCGCCCAGCCGCTCCGGCCGGTCGGGCAGGTCCATGAGCACCACGTCGAAGGGCGCGTCGTCGTCCCGCGCTCCGGCGGACGGTCCCACGGAGCAGAGCAGGCGGCCGCCGTCCGGGCCGGTGACCTCGCAGCCGTCGGCGGTGTGACGGATCCGGTAGCCGCCGGGCAGGCGGGCGTCCGTGAGCCGTACGCGGCCGTCGACCACGACCGAGAAGGGGAGGCGGTGGCCGGGGGCGAGCCGGCCGCAGGACGCGCAGGGACAGCCGGGGGCGGGCCAGCCGTCCGGGCCTCCGGTTCCCTCCAGACGGACCTCCATGCCGCTCCTCTCCAGCGTCTCGGATGATCGGGCGGCCCCGACCCTAGCCGCGGCCCCAGGGGGAGGTGGAGGCCGGGGAGGAGAGGATAGGGTCCGGCTGCACGGCCTTTGTGCCGTACCGGTCCCGGCGCGGGGACGGCCAGGAGTCGAAGGAGCGGGTGCGGATGATTTGGCGGTGGCGTTACGAGGACGCGAACGGCGGCGAGGTCACGGACCGGCCGCTGCCGAGGGAGATCTTCTCCAGCCAGTCCGACGCGGAGTCGTGGCTGGGGGAGAGCTGGCGCGAGCTGCTCGAGGCCGGTGTCGAGCAGGTCACGCTCATGGAGGACGAACGGGTCGAATACTCAGGGATGTCCCTGCGCGCCGAGTGAGCCGGGCGGGGCCGGGACCGCGACGGGCGCGGTCCCGGCCCCGGCTACGACACCGCCCCGGTGGGACGGGAGCCGGATATCAGGGACGCGCGGACGGGCTGACGGTCTTGGCCGGGTCGCGCTCGACGACCGTCCCGAGCACGTCGTCGATCTTCTTGAGCACCTCGGCGTCGAGCTTCACGCCCGAGGCCTTCACGTTGTCGCGCACCTGCTCGGGCCTGGTGGCCCCGACGATGGCCGACGACACGTTGGGGTTCTGCAGCACCCACGCCACGGCGAGCTGGGCCATCGTCAGCCCGAGGTCGGCCGCGATCGGCTTGAGGTCCTGCACCCGGCGCAGCACGTCGTCCTCCAGCAGCCGGCTGATGAAGCCCGAGCCGCTGGGGTCGGTGGCGCGGGACCCGGCCGGCGGCGGCTGGCCGGGCAGGTACTTGCCGGTCAGCACGCCCTGCGCGATGGGCGACCACACGATCTGGCCCAGCCCCTCCTTCTCGCACAGCGGCACGACCTCGGACTCGATGACCCGCCACAGCATCGAGTACTGCGGCTGGTTCGACACCAGCCGGTCGAACCCCATCTCGTCGGCGATCTTCAGTGCCCGCGCGATCTGGTCGGCGGTCCACTCGCTGACGCCGACGTACAGGACCTTGCCCTGCCGTACGAGGTCGTCGAAGGCGCGCAGGGTCTCCTCGAGGGGGGTCTCGAAGTCGAAGCGGTGCGCCTGGTAGAGGTCGACGTAGTCGGTCTGCAGGCGGCGCAGCGAGCCGTTGATCGACTCCATGATGTGCTTGCGGGACAGTCCGCGGTCGTTCCTGCCCTCGCCGGTGGGCCAGTAGACCTTGGTGAAGATCTCAAGCGACTCGCGGCGGAGGCCCTTGAGGGCCCGGCCGAGCACCTCCTCCGCCCTTGTCCCGGCGTAGACGTCGGCGGTGTCGAAGGTGGTGACACCCTCGTCGAGGGCCGCGCGCACGCACTCGACGGCGGCGTCCTCCTCCACCTGGGACCCGTGCGTGATCCAGTTGCCGTAGCTGATCTCGCTGACCATGAGGCCACTGCGGCCAAGATGACGGTATTCCATGGTTCTGACCCTAGGTCATCCCGCCGGGACAGCCCTCCTAAGTGGTTCGCGGTAAGGTGCCCGGCGTGCGCCGGTTGATCGTCTCTCGCCCTGTACGACTGGCTCTGGCCGTCGCGCTGGTCGCCGGCGTCGCCGCCGGGCTGGTAGTCGCCGCACGCCGCCGCCGTGCCGCCGTGCCGGTGCCGCCTGGTCCGCGTCCGGCCCCGTGGCGGGACGCCGCGGCCCCCGCCAGGAGCGGCCCCGAGCCGGTGCTCGGGTGGCCCACGGCGGACGACCTCGCGAGGTACGCCCGGCCGGAGGGCGGCGCGCCGATCGCCCGTCTCCTCTCCGGGCTTCCCCGGATCGGGCGGCCGCGCGGGACGAAGGCGCGCCGCTGGACGGCCGCGCTCGTCGCGCTCGGCCTGCTCGCGCTCGGAGCGCAGGCGCTCGACAGCGCGGTGTTCGGCCCGGAGCGCGGATCGTCCGGCTGGACGGCGTACGCGGGCGAAGACGTCGAACCTTGTCTCGAGGAAGGTTGCCCGGCGGCCGGGAACCACATGCCACCCGGCTACCGTCCCTGTCCCGCGTCCGGCTGCGGCGTGGCGGGGGAGCCGGTGCCGTCCGCCGATCCCGTCGCCGACGTACCCGTGGCGGAGCCGCCGCCGTCCCTCGACGCCGCGTGCGCGCTCAGGCGGACGGGCGGCACCACCCCGGTCGTACGGCCGATCTCCCGCCGGGTGACGGCCGCCGTGAACCGCCAGTGGCGGCGGATGGAGAAGTGGCTGAAGGCGCACGCGCCGAAGACGTACGCCTCGCTGAACAAACCGGCCGGCCCCCGGCTGGTGGCCAAGGCGGAGGCGCGGCTCGGGAGGCCCATCCCCGACTCGCTGCGGGCCTCGCTGCTGCGCCACGACGGCGCACGCGGGCCGGCGGCGTTCCGGCTCCCGTCGAACCACGCGCTCATGGGTGCGCGCGGACTGGTCGCGTCCTGGCCGGAGGCGTGCGCGATGGGCGGCGGCATCCCCCTCGCCTACGACCCCGATTCCGGCGGCTACCTCGTGACGAGCTCCGCCACCGGCGGCGTGGGCTTCGCCGACTGGGAGCTGCCGTATTTCGAGGACGAGTGGTCGTCGTACTACGCGCTGCTCAAGAGCACGGCGGACGCCCTCGCCGGCAGCCGTGCCGTGGACGGGTCGGTCCCGGTGGTGCGCGAGGGCGTCCTGGGGTGGGACTGAGAGTCCCGGGTCACACGCGGGTCACGCGCGCCACGAGGGTCACTTCTTCGCGCCGGCCGTGTCCTTGACGGCGACCGGGATGCCGCCGGGCAGGACCGTGGGCTTGGGGAAGCGAAGGCGGCGCATCTGGGACGAGCGCATCGCCGCGTAGAAGCCCACGCCCTTGAGGTCCTCGCCCGGGAACTTCGCCGCCGCCGCCTTCTTCACCTTGCTGGCCACGTAGAACGAGCTCGCGAGCACGAGCACCATCACGATCGGCAGGGACAGCGTGTAGACCGTGAGGACGGCCGAGCGGATCGGGATCGGGAACTGCACCATCGACAGCAGCATGATGACGAACACGACGGGCAGGAAGTACTGCCCGGGCAGCCGCCGCGCGTCCACCCAGTCGCGGGCGAACTTGCGCACCGGGCCACGGTCGCGCGCGGGGAGCGCCCGCTCATCGCCGCGCAGCATGGCCTCGCGCTGCTTGGCGCGCAGTGCCTTATCGCGCTCGCGCGCCAGGCGGTAGGCCTCCTTGCGGTTGGCCGGAGCGGTCACCGGGGAGCGGCGGCGGCCCTGCGCCTCGCTCCGCTTCGGGGTGGGACGGCCCTTCCCCGGGGTGCCGTGGGGCTTAGGATCCTCTACAGGGACGGGGGAGTCCTCCGCTGAGGTCTGAGTGCGACGTCGGAACACGTCGCCCAGCCTACCGGGAGTGCAACTTAGTGACGCCCTCGCGCGTTATGCGTAGGGTGAACCCAGGCGGCTATGCCGCCTGACAAGGGGCTTGAGACGGCTGGGATCACCCACGCACAACCTTGGAGAAGGGGACGGCCGACGCGCATGAGCGTGATGAAGAGACTTTCCATGATCTTCAAGTCCAAGGCCAACAAGGCCCTGGACAAAATGGAGGATCCGCGGGAGACGCTGGACTATTCCTATCAGCGCCAGCTCGAGTTGCTGCAGAAGGTCCGCCGTGGCGTGGCAGACGTGGCCACCAGCCGCAAGCGGGTGGAGCTGCAGATCAACCAGCTGGAAGGGCAGGCCGCCAAGCTGGAGAACCAGAGCAGGCAGGCCCTGTCGGCCGGGCGCGAGGACCTGGCCCGCGAGGCGCTGACCCGCCGCAACGGCCTCAACGCCCAGATCGCCGACCTGCGTATCCAATACAGCAACCTCCAGGGCGAGGAGGAGAAGCTCACCCTCGCCAGCCAGCGGCTGCAGGCCAAGGTGGACTCCTTCCGTACGAAGAAGGAGACCATCAAGGCCACCTACACGGCGGCCGAGGCCCAGACGCGGATCAACGAGGCGTTCTCCGGAATCTCCGAGGAGATGGGCGACGTCGGCCTGGCGATCCAGCGGGCGGAGGACAAGACGGCGCAGATGCAGGCGCGCGCCGGCGCGATCGACGAGCTGCTGGCCAGCGGCGCGCTGGACGACTTCACCGGGCAGCGTGACGACATCCAGGCCGAGCTCGACCGCATGGGCGCGGGCTCGGACGTGGAGCTGGAGCTCGCCAAGATGAAGGCCGAGCTCGGCCAGGGCCCGGCGCCCCGGAGCGCCATCGAGCCCGGCCAGCAGGGTCAGGCGGCCCCGTCCAGCCAGCAGCAGCACACGCAGCAGCTGCGCCAGCCGGGGGAGGGACTGTGATCGTCAGAATCATGGGTGAGGGACAGGTCGAGATCGGCGCCGCCGACATCGACGTCCTGAACGAGCTCGACAGCGAGCTGGAAGCCGCGATCGAGTCGGGCGACGAGAACGATTTCCGGACGAAGCTCCACGCTTTGCTCGACAAGGTGCGTCACGTGGGCAAGGCCCTGCCGGACGACTCGCTGGAGCCGTCCGAGCTGATCCTGCCGCCGGCCGACGCCTCGATCGAGGAAGTGCGGGAGATGCTCGGGGACACCGGGCTCATTCCCGGCTGATGTCCTCCACGCGGTTCGCCCCTGATCGCGGCCTCACCGTCCGGATGACCGTGACGATGTTCCTGCTCGGGCTGCTCTACGTCGCGTTCGTGGCCGTCCTGGTCGCGGCGGGCGTACGCGCGGTCACCGTGCTCGTGATCGCCGGGGCTCTCCTGCTGGCGCAGTACTTCCTGTCCGACAAGATCGCGCTGTTCGCGATGCACGGGCGGGAGGTCTCGCCGCAGGAGGCCCCCGAGCTGCACGGGATCATCGACCGGCTGAGCGCGATGGCGGGAATGCCGAAGCCGCGGGTGGCGATCGCGGACTCGGACATCCCGAACGCGTTCGCCACGGGGCGCGACCGGAAGAACTCGGTGGTCTGCGTGACCACCGGCATCCTGCGCAGGCTCGACGCGCGGGAGCTCGAAGGGGTGCTGGCCCACGAGATGTCCCACGTGGCCCACCGGGACGTGGCGGTGATGACGATCGCCTCGTTCCTGGGGGTCGTGGCCGGCCTGATGACGCGCTTCGCGCTCTACACGGGCCTGGGCGGCCGGCGCAACGACAACGGCCCCCCGATCGGGCTGATCATCTTCGCGGTCTCCGGCCTGGTCTACGCCGTCAGCTTCCTGCTGACGCGGGCGCTGTCGCGCTACCGCGAACTGGCCGCGGACCGCGCGGGCGCGCTGCTGACGCAGCAGCCGAGCGCCCTGGCCAGCGCCCTGGTGAAGATCAGCGGCGACATCGGCAGGATCCCGACGAGGGACCTGCGCGAGGCGCAGCCGTTCAACGCCTTCTTCTTCGCGCCGGCCATCTCGGGCCAGAGCGTCGCCTCGCTGCTGTCGACTCACCCGCCGCTTGAGCGCCGGCTGGAGCAGTTGTCCAGGATCTCCGCGGCGCTGGGCCGCGGATGAGGGGGCGCTGATGGGCTGGTTCGACGCGCTGCTCGGCCGGTCCAAGCCCGCCAGGCCCGACCTGGACGCGTTGTTCGCGCTGCCGTCCGCCGCCGTCACGCTGCAGGCTGCCACGGGCTTCGCCCCGGCGGGCGCCGGGTCGGTGTGCTTCCGCGCCGCCGAGGGCGGCGCCTTCGCCCGGCTCGAACAGGACGTCCAGGCCCTGATGGGCAAGGTGGATGTCGTGCGGGACTCCTACGGCTACACCTGGCTGCAGGTGCGCAACCCCGACGTGGCCGGGCTCGTGACCGACCTGCACGCCGCCAACTCGTCCCTGGAGTCGGCCGGGTTCGGCCCCTCGCTGCTGTGCTCGCTCGTCGCGTTCGCCGATCCCTCCGGAAGGCGGCTCGCGATCGTCTACCTCTACAAGCGCGGCACGTTCTACCCCTTCGTCCCTGCCGGCGAACCGCGCCGCGACAACGCGCTGGAACTGCAGGTGCGCGGTGTCCTGGAGCGCGAGCTCAAGATCGAACCCGATCTGGCGAGCTGGTTCCCCGTCTGGGGCGCCCCCGGCCTCTGACCGTTCCAGGAGCCTTCATGACCGAGTGGACCCACCTGCGGTACACCGAGGCGGCGGCCGCGGAGATCGGCCGCATGGCCGGCGCCGTACGGGGCCGGGACGGCGCCACCCCTGTCCCGACCTGTCCCGGCTGGGATCTGCGCGCCCTGACCGAGCACACGGGGGCCATCCACCGGTGGGCGGCCGCGATGGTGCGCGACGCCGCGCCGCGCCGGTACGACCGCGAGGCCATGGACCACGGCTTCCCCGAGGACTTCGCCGAGGCCGCCGGCTGGCTGGAGGCGGGAGGCGTCCTGCTCACCGAGGCGCTGAAGAGCCGCGACCCGGACACGGAGATGTGGGGATGGGCGGAGGATCGGCGCGCCCGGTTCTGGTCCCGCCGCCAGCTCCACGAGACCGTCGTCCACCGCGCGGACGCCGAGATCGCTCTCGGCATCACACCCCGTATCGACGAGGACGTCGCGGCCGACGGCGTGGAGGAGTTCTTCGCCGTCCTCCCGTACGCCCGGTGGCGGCCGCAGGTCGCCGAGCTCAGGAGCGACGGAGAGGCGATCTCCTGGCGGACCGGAACCGGTCTCGCCTGGCTCGTGCGGCTCACTCACAAGGGGTTCACCTGCGAGAGGTCCGAGGAGGCCGCGGACGTCACCGTACGCGTGCCGACGGCCGGGGACCTGATGCTGACGCTGTGGAACCGGCGCGAGCCCGACGCGGTCCACGGTGACGACGAGCTGCTGCGCTTCTGGCGCGAGCGCGCGCGGATCTGAGCCGGGACCCGGAGCCGGGACCGGAAGCGGGGATCCGAAGACGCGAACGCCCCCGGAGCACGGCTCCGGGGGCGCCCACGTCCTACGCGCGTGGTTACGGCAGGGCGAGCATGCGGTCGAGGGCGACCTTGGCCCAGTGGGTGGTGTCCTCGTCGACCGTGATCCGGTTGACGACCTCGCCGTCGGCCAGCGACTCCAGCGCCCAGACCAGGTGCGGCAGGTCGATCCGGTTCATGGTGGAGCAGTAGCAGACGGTCTTGTCGAGGAAAGTGATCGTCTTGTCCGGGAACCGGTCGGCCAGGCGGCGCACCAGGTTCAGCTCGGTGCCGACCGCCCAGGACGACCCGGCCGGGGCCTCCTCCAGCTTCCGGATGATGTACTCGGTCGACCCGACGAAGTCCGCCTTGGTCACGACCTCGTGGCGGCACTCTGGGTGGACGAGCACGTTCACCCCGGGGATGCGGGCCCGCACGTCGTCCACGCACGCCGCGGAGAAGCGCCCGTGGACCGAGCAGTGCCCCTTCCACAGGATCATCTTCGCGTTCTCCAGCTGCTCCCGGGTGAGGCCGCCGTTCGGGCGGTGCGGGTTGTAGACCACGCAGTCGTCCAGGGACAGCCCCATCTCCAGCACCGCGGTGTTGCGGCCCAGGTGCTGGTCGGGCAGGAACAGCACCTTCTCGCCCTGCTCGAAGGCCCAGGTCAGGGCGCGCCGGGCGTTGGAGGAGGTGCACACGGCGCCGCCGTGGCGTCCGCAGAACGCCTTGATGTCCGCGCTGGAGTTCATGTAGGTGATCGGCACCACCCGGTCGGCGATGCCGGCGTCCTCCAGGGCGTCCCAGCAGTCCTCGACCTGGGTGAAGGTCGCCATGTCGGCCATCGAGCAGCCGGCGGCCAGATCGGGGAGCACGACCTTCTGCGTGTCGCTGGTCAGGATGTCGGCCGACTCGGCCATGAAGTGGACGCCGCAGAACACGATGTACTCCGCCTCGGGCCGGGCGGCGGCCTCGCGGGCCAGCTTGAACGAGTCACCGGTCACGTCGGCGAACTGGATGACCTCGTCACGCTGGTAGTGGTGACCGAGCACGAACAGCCGGTCGCCCAGCCGCTCCTTGGCCACGCGTGCGCGCTCCACGAGCGTCGGATCGGACGCGGGAGGCAGCTCGCCCGGACAGTCGACGCCGCGTTCGCTGTGCGGGTCGGTGCCCTGGCCGAGGATGAAGAGCGGAAGGCCGGTCTCGGTGATCGTCACGACCACACCCCCTCGGGGACTTATCGTCTAACTGACGACTAATCATTACACATGGCATCGGCTGGTTCGTCGCGGGTCGCCGGTGGGGCACTGGAATGTGTAGGGCTTCACGGGTGTTGGTAGCGTCTAGGTAGGACGTCAGAACCAATCGACCGCCCCGATGGGCGGTTGGCGCAGACGCGGGAGTCAGCACATGACGGTTGAGAGCAGCGAGACCACTCAGCAGGGCCTGATCCTGACTGACGCGGCCGCCGCCAAGGTCAAGAGCCTGCTCGAGCAGCAGGGCGAGGAAGGGCTGCAGCTTCGGGTGGCCGTCCAGCCGGGTGGCTGTTCCGGCCTGCGTTACCAGCTCTTCTTCGACGACCGGTCGATGGACGGTGACGTGGTCTCCACCTTCGGCGGCGTGAACGTCGTCACCGACCGGATGAGCGCGCCGTACCTCATCGGGGCCACGGTCGACTTCGTGGACACCATCGAGAAGCAGGGCTTCACCATCGACAACCCCAACGCGACGGGGTCGTGCGCCTGCGGCGACTCGTTCAACTGACGGCGAGCGCGCGCCCGGCCGCGGGCGACGGATGATGCGTCGAGCGCCCCGCACGGATTCCTCCGTGCGGGGCGTCGTCACGTCACGAGACGGTACGCTCAGTAGGTTCGGCGGGATTCATCCCGGCCCCCCGTCTTCCTGATGCTGACAACGAGGAGAATGACCCCGTGCGCATCGCCGTCACCGGCTCCATCGCCACCGACCATCTGATGACGTTCCCCGGCCGCTTCGGCGACCAGCTCATCGCCGAGCAGCTCGACCGGGTGTCGTTGTCGTTCCTCGTCGACGATCTGCAGATCCGCCGTGGCGGATGCGCGGCCAACATCGCCTTCGGCATGGGCTGCCTCGGGCTCACCCCGATCCTGATCGGCGCCGTGGGCACGGACTTCGCCGACTACCGCTCCTGGCTGGAGCGCCACGGCGTCGACTGCGAGTCGGTCCACGTGTCGGAGCTGCACCACACCGCGCGCTTCCTGTGCACTACGGACGAGGACCACAACCAGATCGCCTCGTTCTACACCGGCGCGATGGCGGAGGCGAGGGAGATCGAGCTGGGCCCGATCGCCGAGCGTCTCGGCGGGCTCGATTTGGTCCTCATCAGCCCCAACGACCCGGCGGCGATGGTGCGGCACACCGACGAGGCGCGCCAGCGGGGCATCCCGTTCGCCGCGGACCCGTCGCAGCAGCTCGCCCGCATGCCCGGCGAGGAGATCCGCCAGCTCGTCGAGGGTGCGGCGTACCTGTTCAGCAACGACTACGAGCTCGGTCTGATCGCGCAGAAGACCGGCTGGTCGGACGAGGAGATCCTGGACCGGGTCGGCGTACGGGTGACGACCCTCGGCCCCAAGGGCGCCAGGATCGACCGGAAGGGCGAGCCGTCGCTGCACATCCCGCCGGCGCCCGAGCTGGGCAAGGCCGACCCGACCGGCGTCGGGGACGCCTTCCGTGCCGGGTTCCTGTCCGGGCTCGCCTGGGGCCTGTCCCTGGAGCGCTGCGGACAGCTCGGCAACCTCACCGCGACGCACGTGCTGGAGCGGGTCGGCTGCCAGGAGTACGAGCTCGGCCAGCGGGTCTTCCTGGAGCGGTTCGCCGGCGCCTACGGGCCCGACGCGGCCGCCGAGGTGGCCGGGCACGTCCGCTGCCACCACGCCTGAGGCCGCCGAATCGTCAGGCGCGGCTCAGTAGTTGCGGCGCACGTGGATGGACCAGCCGCCCTGGGGCAGCTCGTAGCTCCCCACGTGCTCGTGTGACTTCAACCGGCACCAGGCCGGGACGTCGGTGAACGCGGCGGGGTCGTCGGCCAGTACGGCGACCACGCCGCCCGTCGCCACCTGGTTGATCCGCTCGGCCAGCATGATGATCGGGATCGGGCACTTGCGGCCCAGCGCGTCGATCGTCAGCGCGGGCGGTTCCGCCGGCCGGGCGGGCGCGGCGGGCTCGGCCCGCTCCGCCGCCCTGGCCGCCTCGGGAGACCGCCGGGCGCCGCCGCCCGTCCGTCTGCGCCACATCAGTGCACCCCCAAGCTCGACCGGATCCGCCGCACGATGTCCGGGAGCACCGCGAGGAAACGATCGATGTCGTCCTCGGACACGCCACGGGGCAGCGATACCCGCACATTTCCATGCGTAAGCACGCCCATGGCCTCCAGAACGTGCGATGGACGAAGCGTACTCGCCGTGCAGGAGCTTCCGGACGAGACGGCGAAACCGGCCTTGTCGAGCTCGGTCAGCAGCGCCTCGCCCTCGACGTACAGGCAGGAGAACGTCACGATGTGCGGCAGCCGCAGGACCGGCGCGCCGACGACCTCGACGTCGGGCACCAGGAGGGGCACCTCGGCGCGGATCCGGTCGACCAGGGCCGACAGCCGCCTGTTCTCCGCCTCCGCCTCCTCGGCCCGCGCGCGCAGCGCCGCGGCGGCTGCCACGATCGCCGGCACGTTCTCGAACCCCGGCACGCGCCGCCGCTCCCGCTCGTCCTCCGGCAGCGGCGAGCGCCAGCGCACGCCCTTGCGCACCGCCAGCACGCCCACCCCCGCCGGGCCGCCCCACTTGTGCGCGCTCGCGGTGAGGACCGACCAGCCCTCGGGGAGCGGCAGGCGCCCAGCGGACTGGGCGGCGTCGACCAGCAGCGGCACGCCCGCCTCCCGGCAGGCCCGCGCCGCCTCCTCGACCGGCTGGAGCGTCCCGACCTCGTGGTTGGCGGTCTGCAGGCACGCCAGGGCCGTGCCGGGCCGCGCGACGGCCTCGGCGAACGCGCCCGCGTCCACCCGGCCCGTACGGCTCACGCCCACGAGCTCCACCTCGCCGCCCGCGCGCTCGTGGACCTCGCCCGCGTGCAGGACACTGGAGTGCTCGACGGCGCCCGCCACCAGGCGCGTCCCGGCCCGCCGGCGGCCGGCCAGCGTGCCGAGCACCCCGAGGTGGACTGCCTGCGTCCCCGACGAGGTGAACGACACCTCGTCGGGCCGGGCGCCGATCAGTTCGGCTACCTCCGCCCTCGCGCGCTCCAGTAACATCTGGGCGCGGCGCGCCGTGCCGTACAGGCGGGCGGGATCGGCCCAACCGGCGTCGATCGCCGCCAGCAGGGCGTCACGGGCCGCGGGATGGAGAGGTTCGGTCGAAGCCGCGTCCAGGTAGGCCACAGTTGAGACATTAACGGGGGCTGGTCAGGGGGGCGGCGCCGGTCCGCGCTAATGTGTCCCCCAGCGTGAACTCAGCTAAGTAAAGGGCAGACCGGCCGGAAGGTTGGTGCCGGTCTCACCTAAGGGTCAATTGGAAAAACCGCCCAGGAGAGGAACTCTTGGGCTTCATCTGTGGGGTAGGCGATCCGTGAGTCCGACCCGCCGTACGACACGGCGACCGTGGGCACGCCGCCGGTTGCCCGGAGCCGCCGCCGTGGCGCTGCTGGTGGCGTCCGGCACGGCGTGTAGCAACCAGGCGATCGATCAATGGTCCCGTGGGGGCATGCCGGAAGGTGTCACCAAGCAGGCCGGCATCATCCAGACGCTCTGGAACGGGAGCTGGATCGCGGCTCTCGCCACCGGCGTGGTCGTCTGGGGACTGATCCTGTGGGCGTGCATCTTCCACCGCAAGAAGAAGAACAGTCCCGACCAGCTGCCTCCGCAGGTGCGCTACAACCTGCCGATCGAGATCCTCTACACGGTGGTCCCGGTCATCATGGTCGCGGTCTTCTTCTACTTCACGGCCCGTGACGAGACCGAGGTCACGCGGATCACCAAGGCCGCCCCGGTCAAGGTGGCCGTCGAGGGCTACCAGTGGAGCTGGCGCTTCACCACCGAGTACCAGGGCCAGAAGGCCGTGGTCGCGGGTGTGCCGGTGGACCTCAGCAAGCAGAGCGAGCAGACCCCGCAGGGTCCGCAGCTCGTGCTGCCGGTCAACACCCAGGTGCAGTTCGACCTGCACTCGCCCGACGTCATCCACTCGTTCTGGGTGCCGGCCTTCCTGTTCAAGCAGGACGTCTTCCCGGGCAACGTGCACAACCACTTCCAGATCACGACGCTCGACAAGACGGGTGTCTTCGTCGGCCGTTGCGCCGAGCTCTGCGGCAGCGACCACAGCAAGATGCTGTTCTCCGTGAAGCTCGTCCCGCAGGCCGAGTTCGACCAGTACATCAAGAGCCAGGCGGGGAGTGCGCAGTGACCGCCATCCAGGAACCGGTCGGCGTCGCCGCGCGGCCGTACACCAAGGGCACGGTCATCGCCAAGTGGCTGTCCTCGACCGACCACAAGGTGATCGGGCACCTCTACCTGATCACGTCGTTCGTCTTCTTCCTCATCGGCGGCCTCATGGCGCTGGTGATGCGGGCCGAGCTCGCGCAGCCGGGGCTGCAGGTCGTCAGCAACGAGCAGTTCAACCAGCTGTTCACGATGCACGGCACGATCATGCTGCTCATGTTCGCGACGCCGCTGTTCGCCGGCTTCGCCAACGAGCTGATGCCGCTGCAGATCGGCGCCCCCGACGTGGCGTTCCCCCGGCTGAACATGGTGAGCTACTGGCTCTACCTGTTCGGCAGCACGATCGCCGTCCTCGGCTTCTTCACCCCGGGTGGCTCGGCGTCGTTCGGCTGGACCGCGTACGCGCCGCTGTCGAACGCGGTGACGTCGCCCGGCCTGGGCAGCGACCTGTGGATCATGGGTCTGGCGCTGTCCGGCCTCGGCACCATCCTCGGCGCGGTGAACTTCATCACCACGATCCTCACCATGCGCGCCCCCGGCATGACGATGTTCCGGATGCCGATCTTCACCTGGAACATCCTGCTGACCAGCATCCTGGTGCTGCTGGCCTTCCCGGTGCTGGCCGCCGCGCTGCTCGCCCTGGAGGCCGACCGCAAACTGGGCGCGCACATCTTCGACTCGCCCACCGGCGGACCGATGCTGTGGCAGCACCTGTTCTGGTTCTTCGGCCACCCCGAGGTCTACATCATCGCGCTGCCGTTCTTCGGCATCATCACCGAGGTCCTGCCGGTCTTCAGCCGTAAGCCGATCTTCGGCTACATCGGCCTGGTGGGCGCGACCATCGCCATCGCGGGTCTGTCCGTCACCGTGTGGGCCCACCACATGTTCGTGACCGGCCAGGTGCTGTTGCCGTTCTTCTCGTTCATGACGTTCCTCATCGCGGTGCCCACCGGGGTGAAGTTCTTCAACTGGATCGGCACGATGTGGCGCGGGCACCTGTCGTTCGAGTCGCCGATGCTGTTCGCGGTCGGCTTCCTGGTGACCTTCCTGTTCGGTGGCCTGACCGGCGTCATCCTGGCCTCGCCGCCGCTGGACTTCCACGTCAGCGACACCTACTTCGTCGTCGCGCACTTCCACTACGTGGTCTTCGGCACCGTGGTGTTCGCGATGTTCGCGGGCTTCTACTTCTGGTGGCCGAAGTTCACCGGCAAGATGCTCAACGACAAGATCGGCAAGCTCCACTTCTGGCTGCTGTTCTTCGGCTTCCACCTGACCTTCCTGGTGCAGCACTGGCTGGGCGTCATCGGCTTCCCCCGGCGGTACGCCGACTACTCGGCGAGCGACGGCTTCACCGACCTGAACATGGTCTCCTCCGCCGGCGCCCTCCTGCTGGGCCTGTCCACCCTGCCGTTCTTCTACAACGTCTGGGTGACGTGGCGGAAGGCGCCCAAGGTCACCGTGGACGACCCGTGGGGCTTCGGCGGCTCGCTCGAGTGGGCGACCTCCTGCCCGCCGCCGCGGCACAACTTCCTGTCGCTGCCGCGGATCCGGTCCGAGCGCCCGGCGTTCGACCTCAAGTACCCGCACATCACCGCCAAGCCTGAGCTGGTGGAGGAGTCCCGATGAAGATCCAGGGATGGATGTTCCTGCTCTGCGGCATCTTCTTCGCCGCCGCGGACGTGGTCTACTGGTTCTGGTCGAAGGAGCCGACCGGCACCACCGCCATGGCGATCTCCGTCGGCCTGGCCCTCATGATCGGCTACTACCTGCTGTTCACGGCGCGTCGCATCGGCGACCAGCCGGAGGACAACAAGGAAGCCGAGATCAGCGACGGCGCGGGCGAGATCGGCTTCTACAGCCCGCACAGCTGGTGGCCGCTGTTCGTCTGCCTGTCGGCCGCGCTGACGTTCTTCGGCTTCGCCGTCGGCTGGTGGCTGTTCTTCATCGGCCTGTTCTGCACGATCATGGCCATGATCGGGTTCGTGTTCCAGTACTACCGGGGCAACTTCTCGCACTGATTCCGTGAACCCCGCTGTGCGGCCGGTCGGCGATCTCGCCGACCGGCCGTCGGCGTTCTTTGCCCGTACGCGGTGCCCAGACAGCCCGAACGGTACGCCAACGGGGAATAACCCCCAGAAAGCGACGCTAGGGGGACGGACGTGCGTGCTGGTGCGGGGGTGCTGGCCCTTCTCGTGGTGGTTGCCGGATGTTCCACGTCGGGTGGACAGGACGAGGATCGAGACGCCAGGACGGCGATCAGCATCAGCCCGCTCGACGGCGCCGCCGACCTGCCGCCCGAGCTCCCGATCCTGATCGGCGCGGCGGGCGGCAAGCTCACGCATGTGGCCGTACAGGCCGCAGGGCGGCCCGTGGCGGGCGTTTTCAGCTCCGACCGCACCCAGTGGCGCAGCGAGCGTCCCATGGCCCCCGGCACGGCCTACAGCGTCGAGGCGACGGCCGCGGGCCCCGGCGGCCCGGCGACCAGGACCGTCCGCTTCACCACGAAACAGGCCGCCAAGACCTTCGGCATCTCCACCCTGCTGCCCAACAAGCAGGACACCGGCCTCACGGTCGGCGTCGGCATGCCGATCATCATCACCTTCGACAAGCCGATCACCGACCGGGTGTCCGTCGAGCGCAACCTGGTCGTGCGGGCGTCCAAGCCCATCGAGGGCGCCTGGCACTGGCTCGACGACAAGAACGTGGTCTACCGCCCCGAGAAGTACTGGCCGACGTACACGAAGGTCCGCATCACCGCACGTCTGGCCGGCATCAGGGGCGGCGAGGGCATGTACGGCAAGCAGGACTACGTCCGGGACTTCGAGATCGGCCGTTCGCAGATCAGCGTGGCCGACACCCAGACCCACCACATGAAGATCGAGCGGGACGGCAAGCAGATCAAGAACATGCCGATCAGCGCGGGCATGGGCGGCGTGATGCGCCACCACACCACCAGCGGCATCCACGTGGCGATGTCCCGGGAGGACGTCACGGTCATGACCTCGCCGGACGCCGGCCCGGGCCAGGCCGGCTACTACCAGACCACCGTCTACAACACCGTGCGCATCTCCAACAGCGGTGAGTACGTCCACTCGGCGCCCTGGTCGGTGGGCGACCAGGGCAACTCCAACGTGAGCCACGGCTGCGTGAACGTCAGCCCGGAGAACGGCAAGTGGTTCAAGGAGAACACCCTGATCGGCGACCCGATCATCGTGACCGGCACGCCGCGCAGGCTGGAGGCGACCAACGGCTGGAGCTACTGGCAGGACTCCTGGCCGGTCTGGCTCAAGCACAGCCGCCTGCGCGCCGCTCCCGCCGACACCCTCTGAACGGGCCCTCGTCCTTCGGCGCGTGGTGACGGGTCTCGTGGCCGCGGAAGACCGCCGAGCACACCGCCAAGACCGTCGCGAACACCGGCAGCCACGCCAGGCGGACGGCCACCCATCCGGGATCGACGGGGGCGGTGTGCAGCCCGGGCAGCGCCCGGTCCGCGACGCGCAGGGCCGTCGCCGTGACCGCGATCAGCGCGGTCTGGTGCCACAGGAAAATCGTCATCGCGGCGAGGTTGGCCGTCGTCACGAGCGCCCATGGGGCGGGACGCCGCAGCACCCGCCGCAGGGGGCCGGACAGCACCAGGGCCGCGCCGCACTGGGACAGCCCGAACGTCACGGCCGCCAGAGTGGGCGGGGCCTGGTTGGAGACCGGGGCGCCGGGCACGCCGACCATGGACGCCGGGTAGCCGGCCCACAGGACGAGACCCGCGGTGGCCGCGGCCCCGCCGAGGAGCAGCGCCCACCTGGTCACCCGCCCGTCCAGGCGTCCGCCGGCCCACAGGACGCCGAGACAGTACGGCACCAGCCAGCCGGTCCCCAGGTTGATCCAGCCGACCCAGGACGGCCCGTCCAGACCGAACCTGACGAGATCGGCGACGGCCACGGCGGCGAACGGCCACACCGGGTGCAGCCGGGAGACGAGCGGGGTCGCCGCCGTCAGCGCCGCGAAGACCAGCAGGAACCACATCGGCGACCACACCAGCTTGACCAGCGCGTACACGGTGCCCGGGTCGGCGCCCCACGCGAGCATCGCCACGGCGGCCGCGCTCCACACCCCGAGCAGGGGCGCGATCGGGCGGAACAGGCGGGTCATCCGGGCGGCGGCCCACCGCCCGTGGCCGGCGCCCCGGTCCCGGGCACGGCCGCGGCTCTCCACGGCCATCCGGCCACCGACGAAGAAGAACACCGCCATGGTCTGGAGCAGCCAGGAGACGGGCGTGAGTTGCGGCAGGTACTTCAGCGGGCTGGTGACGCGGAGGGTGCCGCTGTCGGCGACCACGGCGGTCACCAGCCAGTGGCCGAGCACCACGCCGAGGATGGCGAAGGCGCGCAGGGCGTCGACGGCGCGGTCACGTGGTGTCTGCGAGGCCCGCTCGCTCGGAGTCTGCGAGACGCGCTCGCGCCGGACCGGTGCCACGGCGTCGGCGCGCCCGGCGAAGTCGTCAGTCACGGCGCATCCCGGCGGGAGCGCGCCCGGAGACGATCAGGGCGATGTTCGCCAGCGCGGGCGATCCGTCCTTCAGATAGTCGCTGTGGCCGGCGTCGCCCGCGGAGAAGACCCGCGCGCCGAACCGGGGGGACAGGGGATCCGCCCCGAGCCCGATCGTGCCGGAGGGCAGGCGCACCGCCGCGTGCGGCAGGTGGGCCACCCAGTCCCCGGCACCGCGGGTGGCCCACACCGCCGCCCGGGTGCGCATCGCCGCCGCGTCGTCCCTACCGGCGCCTGGGCTGCCGTAGAGGACGATGTCCGCCACCTCCAGGCCGGGTGCGGCCCGGCCGCACACCACGCCGCCGTACGAGTGACACAGCAGGCTGAGGCGGGCGGCGGGCCTGAGCCGGGCCAGGTCGCGTACGAAGGCTCGCAGGGCGGGGACGGCCTCGTCCGCGCGGCCGGGGGTCATCGCCTGGAGGCTCACGGTGCTCGGGGTCCGGTATCCGAGCCAGGCGACCACGGCTCCCCGTCCGCCGATCGCCCGCTGCAGCCGCATCGCGCCCCCGCGCAGGAGCCCGTACGTGTCGAGGCCGGTGCCCGAGCCGGGGACGAGGACCGCGATCCGGTCGGCGGCGGCCAGGTCGCCGAACACCTCGGCGGTCCGGCCGCCGTCGCGGCCGTCGAAGGACAGGAAGTGTCGCGCGGGGTCGGCCATCGCCTTCAGCATCGCGGCCCGCCACCGGTGCCCCGCCGCGGCGGCGGTCCGCATGGCCGTCTCGATGGCGTCGAGGGTGGCGGCGTACCGCTCGGCCAGGCTCGCGGTGGTCGCGGCCCGCAGCGGGGGCAGGGAAGGCGGGGCGGGCGCCGGGACCGCCTCGGGACGCGCGGCGGCGGTCACGGGGAGGGCGAGCGAGACGCTGACGAGCGCGGCCTGCAGCCTTCGGCGCAGACGGCCCCGGCCCCGGCCCGGGCGGAGGATGGCGGGCGGGACGCGGCGTGCGCTCGTGCCGCCGCGGGGGAGCGGCGCGGGCGGCCGGTCGCGGGCCGCCTGCGGCTGTGCGGTGTCGATCACCCGGTTCACGGTGCCGTGCGGCGCCGGCCCGCCGCATCGCACCGGCGTGGACATCCGCGGCGGCACGGGCCGACCGCGGATGTAGACCCCTGGTCGGATGCCCGCGAGAAGGACACGTGGTTACGCTCTGATCATGCAGGTCGCATCCCCTCCGCTGCTGAGACGGCTGCCGCCCGGGGCGTGGGTGGTCCTCGCCTGGTGCGGGGGCACGGTGTTCACGTTCCTGATGCGGATGCGGCTGCCCGGCGAGTGGATGTACAGCGAGCGCCCCTCCCCGCAGCTCTTCCAACGGCACGGGCTGGCCTTCTTCGCGGTGGCCGCCGCCCTGGCGCTGGCGGGCGGCGTCCTGCTGCGCCGCAGGCCGCTGCCCTCCCTGGTCCTGCTGCTCGCCGCGGCCGTCCTCGGGACGGTGCCCCTGGGCGTGGGGGAGATCCCGCTGCCCCAGTTCATCGCGGCCGAGGTCGCGGTGTTCTTCATCGCCGCCGAGCGCCCACGCGCGACCGGCGTCGCCGCCGTCGTCACGGCCCTCGCGGTGCTCGCCGGTTTTCTGCTCACGCGGCTGCTGTACGGCTGGCCGATCGGCACCTCCACCGAGCTCGCCGTGGCTCTGACGACCGTCATCGCCTGGCTGCTCGGCAACTCGGCACGCGAGTCCCGGGCGCACGCCGAGGAATTGCGCGCCCGCGCGGCGACCCAGGCCGTCACCGACGAGCGGCTCAGGATCGCCCGTGAGCTGCACGACATGGTCGCGCACAGCATCGGCGTCATCGCGCTGCAGGCCGGCGCCGCGCGGCGGGTCATCGACACGCAGCCGGAGCGGGCGCGGGACGCCCTCGGGGAAATCGAGACGGCCGGCCGCCAGACGTTGTCCGGGCTGCGCCGGATGCTCGGCGCGTTGCGGAGCCACGATCCGGAGCGGCCCGCGCCGGTGGTGCCCCCGCCACCGGGGCCGCCGGAGCCGGCGCGTCCGGAATCGGGCTGCCCGGGACAAGTGCTCGGCCTCGCCGACGTCGACCGGCTGGCCGTCACGACCACACAGGCGGGCGTACGGGTCGACGTACGCCGGCTGGGGGAGCCGCGTCCGCTGCCGCCCGAGATCGACGTGGCGGCCTACCGTGTCGTCCAGGAGGCCGTCACCAACGTGCTGCGTCACGCCGGTGCGGCGTCCTGCCGGGTCTCGATCGACTACCGGGACGACGAGGTGCGCGTCGAGGTGCTCGACGACGGGTGCGGCGGCGACGCCGGGGACGGCTACGGCCTGCTCGGGATGCGTGAGCGGGTCGGCGTCCTGCACGGGACCCTCGCGGCCGGGCCGCGTCCCGGCGGAGGCTTCCGCGTCGCGGCCCGGCTGCCCGTGCCCGAGGGAATCCGATGACCGTCCGCGTGCTGCTCGCCGACGACCAGCCCCTGGTCCGCGCCGCCCTGCAGATGGTCATCGCCGAGGCGCCCGATCTCGACCTGGCAGGGGAGGCGGGCACCGGTGAGGAGGCGGTGCGGATGACCGAGGACACCGGCCCCGACGTGGTGGTCATGGACATCCGCATGCCCGGCATGGGCGGCATCGAGGCCACCCGGCTGATCACCACGGGTCGCGGCGCCCAGGTCCTCGTTCTCACGACCTTCGACGACGACGAGTACGTCTACGGCGCGCTGCGCGCGGGGGCGTCCGGGTTCCTCGTCAAGGACATGGCCCTGGACGACATCCTCGCGGCGATCCGGGTGGTGGCCGCCGGTGACGCGCTGATCGATCCGCGCGTCACCCGCAGGCTGATCGGGGAGTTCGCCGCCCGCCCCGCGCCCGGTCCGCGACCCCGGCGGGTCGCCGGGCTCACCGAGCGGGAGACCGAGGTGCTCACCCTCGTCGGGCGCGGCCTGTCCAACGCGGAGATCGCCGCCGAGCTGTTCATCAGCGCCGCCACCGTCAAGACGTACGTGACCAGGCTGCTCGCGAAGCTCGACGCCCGCGACCGCGTGCGACTGGTCATCATGGCCTACGAGACGGGCCTCGTGCCCCCGACCCCCTAAACCGCAAACGCGGGAAACACCGAGCGAGCCGGAGGGGCGCGCCGGTGTCTGGACTGAGGAACGCGCGCAGCGAGGTACGAGCGAGCACGTGACGAGGGAAGACATCGGAAGTGAGCGCCCCGATGCGCGAAGCGGGAAACGCAGCGGCCCGGCGGGGGAGTGTTCCCCTCGCCGGGCCGCTTCGTGCCGGTCGTTCAGGCGTCCGTCAGTGGAGCTCCTTGCGGTCGCCGCCGCCGACGCCCGCGTGCTCCTCCTCGTGGGCCTCCTCGTGGTGGCCGTTGGTGAGCGGGACCCGGTCGGTGCCGTACGCCTCGCTCATCCTGGTGCGGAGCCGGCCGAGGGCGCTGCGGGCGCCCTTGGGCGGGATGCCCTCGCCGTCCTCGGCGGCCGTGAGAACCGGGATCTCCTTCTTGCCGCGCATGTGCTCGGCGATGTCCTCCGCGGCCGGGGTGTGGACCTCGATGTACTGGCCGTTCGGCAGCCGCTTGATGACACCGGACTCCACCCCGTGGGACAGCACCTCGGCGTCCTTGCGCTGGAGGCCGATGCACATCCGGTAGGTGATCCAGTACGCGATGGCCGGGCCGACGAAGACGGCGATCCGCCCGAACCAGGTCGTCGTGTACAGGTCGATGTGGAAGTTCGCCGAGATCTCGTCGTTGGCGCCCAGCAGCCACAGGATGCCGTAGAACGTGATGCCCGCGATGCCGATCGAGGTGCGGTGCGGGTTGTTGCGCGGCCGGTCGCACACGTGGTGCTCGCGGCGGTCGCCCGTGACCCACTGTTCCAGGAACGGATACAGCGCCAGGCCCGTCATGACGATGCCCAGTGGCACGAGCGCCGGGATCAGCACGCTCAGCGTCACCGTATGGCCGAGGAAGTTGATCTCCCAGGCCGGCATGAGGCGGAGCGCACCCTCCAGGAATCCCATGTACCAGTCCGGCTGCGATCCCGCCGAGATGTCCGCCGGCGTGTACGGCCCGAACAGCCAGATCGGGTTGATCTGGGCGAACGCGCCGAGCAGTGCGATGACCCCGAACGTGAAGAGGAAGAACGCGCCCGACTTGATCATGAACGCCGGGTAGAACGGAGCGCCGACAACGTTCTTCTCGGTCCTGTTCTTGCCCGGCATCTGCGTGTGCTTCTGCACCCACATCAGGATCATGTGGGCCGAGATGAGCGCGAGCAGGATGCCCGGGATCAGCAGGATGTGGAGCGTGTAGAACCGCGGGATGATGTCGTGGCCCGGATACTCGCCCCCGAACAGGAAGAACGAGACGTACGTGCCCACGATCGGGATCGACTGGGCCACGCCCTGGGTGATCCGCAGACCCGCGCCTGAGAGCAGGTCGTCGGGCAGGGAGTAACCGGTGAGACCCTCGATGAGCGCGAGCGACAGCAGCAGGATGCCGATGATCCAGTTGATCTCACGCGGCTTGCGGTACGCACCGGTGAAGAAGATCCGGAGCATGTGCACCGTCATGCCGGCCACGAACAGCAGCGCCGCCCAGTGGTGGATCTGCCGCATGAGCAGACCGCCACGGACGTCGAAGCTGATGTGCAGCGCCGAGGCGTAGGCCTCCGACATGTGCACGCCGTACAGCGGGGCGTAGCTGCCCGTGTACGGGACCTCGCTCATGCTCGGCTTGAACCAGAACGTCAGGAACGTACCGGTCAGCAGCAGGATGACGAACGAGTAGAGCGCGATCTCCCCCAGGAGGAACGACCAGTGGTCGGGGAAGATCTTCCTCAGGTTGCGCTTGAGGAAGTTCCCCGCACCGATCCGGTCGTCGACGAAGGTCGAGACGCCTGCGATGGCCTTCGGGGGAGCGTTCATGATGCGTTCTCCCTAACTTCGGCTTCCGCGTCGCCACGCTCCCAGAAGCTGGGACCGACGGGGACCTTGAAGTCGGACTTCGCGACGAGGTAGCCCTCCTCGTCGATACCGATGGGGAGCTGCGGCAGCGGACGGGCGGCGGGGCCGAAGATGACCTTCGCTCCGTCCGCGGCGTCGAAGGTCGACTGGTGACACGGGCAGAGGATGTGATGCGTCGTCTGCTCGTACAGCGCCGCGGGGCAGCCCACGTGGGTGCAGATCTTGGAGTAGGCGACGATGCCGTCGTGGGTCCAGTTCAGGTTCGTGCCGGACTTGAGCTCCTCCGGACGGAACTTGAGCAGGATCAGCGTCGCCTTGGCCAGCGCGTTCAGGTCCTCCTCATAGCCCTCGGGGACTACCGAGAGGATGCCGCCCGGCGAGTTGAAGTCGGCCGCCCGGATCGGCTGGCCGGTGCCCTCGACGACGAGGCGGCGCGGCTTGCCGTCCTTGGTGGGCTCGCCCCAGGCGGTGTGCCTGAGCGCGGTCCCGGGGAGCGGGCCGAGGTCCTTCAGCAGCACCAGCGGGGCCAGGCCCAGCGGAGCGGCGGCCAGCAGCAGCGTGCGGCGCAGCAGCCGGTGCTTGACGAACCCGCTCTCCTCGGCGCCCTGGAGGAAGGTCTCCTTGACGTACCCGCGCGCCTCGTCGTCGGAGCGCATCTCGTGGCGCTCCTGGATGAGGTTGTACTTCGGCATGATCTGCCGCACCCACACCGTGAGACCCGCGCCCAGCGAGAGCAGGGCCAGGGCCAGGGTGCCGCCGAGCGCGAGGTTCGACGTGGCCGTCTTGTCGATCGTGCCGACCTGGAAGATCACATACGACGCGACGAACCCGGCGCCGGCCAGGAAGGCGACCAGGAACAGCAGCGCGACGAGGCGCTCGGCCTTGCGGGCCTTGACGGGGTCCTGCGGGATCACGCCGGGAACGCCCTCGGGCGCGCGGATCGGGTCGGTGTCGGCGATCGGCGCGTCGGCGGGCGGCGTGCCGATGACGCGACTCGGCACCCGTCCGCTCTCGGGGTACTCGTTCTGCTCTGTCATGCCGCCCGTCGCTTCTTCGCTGTGATCCAGATGGAGGCCAGGACCAGGAGGCTGATACCCGCGATCCACGCTACAAGGCCCTCGGTGACGGGTCCGATACGGCCCAGACCCGAGCCGCCGGGGTCGACCTGCGACCGCACGTGGGTGATGTAGGCGATCATGTCACGCTTCTGCTCCGGCGTGATCGTGGAGTCGTTGAACACCGGCATCGCCTGCGGGCCGGTGGCCATCGCCTCGTAGATCTGCGTCGGCGTCGCCGGGTTCAGCGACGGCGCGTACTTGCCGTAGGTCAGCGCGCCGCCGGCGCCCACGAAGTTGTGGCACTGGATGCAGTTGGCGCGGAAGAGCTCGCCGCCCTTGGCCGGGTCGCCCTTGGCCGGGTCGACCTGCTCGGCGCTGGGGACCGTCGGACCGCCGCCCAGCGACTGGACGTACGCCGCGAGCTGGTTGACGGCCTCGTCGGTGGCCCACTCGGGGCGCGGCTTGCGCGGAGCCTGGGGACCCGCGTCGGCGGCCGGCATGCGGCCGCTGCTCACCTGGAAGTCCACGGCGGCCGCCCCGACGCCGATGAGCGTCGGAGCCTTCTTGGTGCCCTCGGCGTTCATGCCGTGGCAGCTCGCGCAGTGCGCCACGAACAGGCTCTTGCCCTGCGCCACGTCGTCGGCCTTGCCGGACGCGATCGCGGCGTCCGCGGTGCTGCCGTTCGGCGCCGCGAGCGCGTAGCCGCCGCCGAGCAGGCCCAGCGCGAGTGCCACGACGGCGACACGCGCGAGGGGATGGCGCCGTCGGGCGGTGATGGAGTTCACCGAAATCCCCGTTCCGATCATTTGATGATGTAGATGGTCGCGAAAAGGCCGATCCAGACCACGTCGACGAAGTGCCAGTAGTAGGACACGACGATCGCGCTGGTCTGCTGCTCATACGTCAAGCGCTTCGCGGCGTACGTGCGTCCCAGGATGAACAGGAACGCGATCAGACCACCCGTCACGTGCAAGCCATGGAAGCCCGTGGTCAGGTAGAACACCGAGTCGTACGGGGAGTGCGAGAGGACGTGGCCCTCACGCGCCAGGTTCCCGTACTCGTAAAGCTGTCCGCCCACGAAGAAGGCGCCCATCAGGAAGCTTACGACATACCAGAATCGCAGCTTCTTGACCTGGCCTCGCTCCACAGCCCACACGCCCAGCTGGCACGTGACACTCGACAGGACCAGAACGGTCGTGTTGAAGGTCGCGAACGGGACTTCGAGGTGCGCCTCGGGCCAGTGCGTGCCCTGTCCGAGGCTGACCGACCGGATGGTGAAGTACATCGCGAACAGCGCCGCGAAGAACATGAGCTCAGAGGACAACCACACGATGGTGCCGACCTGAACCAGGTTCGGCCGGCTGGACCCGTGCGGTCTCGTCGTCGTAGTAATTGCGGATGCTGTCGCCACGCCCAGCATTATTGCGGCTCCCCAGGTCGGGTCGCCCCACGACCCCCCGCTAGGGTCCACCCGCGCTCACGAAACGGGCATGTCACGGCAATCGCCCCGGGGCTGCGAGTCCTGCAGCCACGCCGGTAGCATCACGATGACCATACCCCGCGATTCGACAGTGAGCGTGAAATGAGGGTTCTCGTCTACAGCGACGATGCAGGCACCCGGGAGAAGGTGCGGCTGGCCATCGGGCGGCGCCCCGCCGCGGACGTGCCCCTCGTCGAGATCGTCGAGTGCGCGACCCAGCCGGCCGTGATCAAGCATCTCGACTCCGGTGACATCGACGTCGCCGTCCTCGACGGCGAAGCGCAGCCGGCCGGCGGAATGGGGGTCAGCCGGCAGGCCAAGGACGAGGTGCACAACTGCCCCCCGATCCTGCTGCTCATCGCCCGCAGGGATGACCGCTGGCTGGCCAACTGGTCCCGCGCCGACGCCGTCGTCGCGCAGCCCATCGACCCCGTCGTCCTCGCCGAGGCCGTGGCCGACCTCATGCGGCGCCGCCTCAGCCTCACCCAGGCGCACTGAGACCGGGCGCACTGGGACCGGGCGCACTGGGACCGGGCGCACTGGGACCGGGCGCACTGGGACCGGGCGCACTGGGACCGGGCGCACTGGAATCGGGCGCACCGGTACCGGGCACTCGCCGGGCGCCATGGCACCGGGCGTGCGCCGGGTTCCGGCGCCGCGCCCGGCCCTGCGCGCACAGCGGTGCCGGAACCCACAGCGGTACCGGAACCCACAGCGGTGCCGGCGCCCGTCTCGGGCGGGCCCACCGGACGCCGGCTCACCGGACCCCGGTACCCGGGACCCTGGTGACCGGACCCTGGTGACCGGACCCGGTCAGCCGCGCTCCGGCCCGCACGTCACCGGGGCCACCAACGAACGGGGCGTCCGAACCGCCCGGGCGCACACCGCGCCACACCATCCGCCGACCCGACCGCACATCGACCCCGCGGAGCCCACCATGGACACGCGCACCACCTGGCCCTCGACGCTGAACGCCCTGCTCGCGGGGGAGAACCTGACGGCCGACGAGACGGCCTGGGTAATGGGGGAGATCATGTCGGGGGCGGCGACCCCGGCGCAGATCGCCGCCTTCGCCGTCGCCCTGCGGGCCAAGGGCGAGACCGTCGCCGAGGTGACGGGCCTCGTCCGCACCATGTTCGAGCGCGCCACCCCGCTCACGGTGGAGGGGCCGGTGCTCGACATCGTCGGCACCGGCGGCGACCGGGCGCACACCGTCAACGTCTCGACGATGGCCGCTATCGTCGCGGCGGCGGCCGGGGCGCGGGTCGTCAAGCACGGCAACCGGGCGGCCTCCTCGCTGTGCGGCGCGGCCGACGTGCTGGAGCACCTCGGCGTCGCCCTCGACCTCGCGCCGGAGGCCACGGCCAGGGTCGCGGTGGAGGCGGGCATCGCCTTCTGCTTCGCGCCCGTCTACCACCCCGCGCTGCGGTTCACCGGCCCGCCGCGCAAGGAGATCGGCGTGCCGACGGTGTTCAACTTCGTCGGGCCGCTGGCCAACCCGGCGCGCCCCGCCGCCCAGGCCATCGGCGTGTTCGACGCGCGCATGCTGCCGGTCATGGCCGGCGTCTTCGCCGAGCGCGGCGTGTCGGCGCTCGTCTTCCGGGGCGACGACGGCCTGGACGAGCTGTCCACCGCGGCTCCGTCGGCGGTCTTCGTCGTCCGGGACGGCACCGCCACCCAGACGACGGTCGACCCGGCCGACTTCGGCATCCCCCGGTCCCAGCCGGGCGACCTGCGCGGCGGCGACGTCGAGTTCAACGCGGCGGCGGTCCGCGACCTGCTGGGCGGCAAGACCGGGCCGGTGCGCGACGCGGTGCTGCTGAACGCGGCGGCCGGGCTGGTCGCCTACGACGGCCCGGGCGACGACCTGGTCGGCGACCTGCGCGCGGCGTACGCCCGCGCGGCCGAGGCGGTCGACTCGGGCAGGGCGGCGCAGACGCTGGAGCGCTGGGTCGAGATCAGCCGTGCGCTCGGCGGTAAGGCCTGATCGTCTTCCCGGTCCGGTTCGCCTCCACCGCTGGAGGGATCAGGCGTCCTCCTTCATGGGGACGTGCCGGGTTCGGCCCGAGCCGTACCGTTCCCGCCATGATGCGCCTGTCCGCCCTTCGCGTCATCCACCGCTGGGCCGCGTTCGCCCGTGCCGGGATGGCCCTGTTCGCCGCCGGTCTCCGCGGTGTGCCCCACGCCGGTTCCCGCTCTGGCGCGGTCGTCTCCCCGGGACCGGACCGCGGCAGGGGCGGCCGGCCGTTCCCGGCGGCGGGCGCCCCGGGCGGGCGCCCCAGGCGTGCCTATGACGACGCCGACGAGGACGACGTCCTCGTCCGGGAGCGCCTGCGGATCGCCTCGGAGTTGCACGACCTGGTGGCGCACGACCTGAGTGTGATGACGCTCGGCGTGGGAGCGGGCCGCGTGATCATGGACAAGGACCCGGAACGTGCGCGGCAGACTTTCCGCGAGGCCGAGGAGTCGGGCCGGCGGGTCCTGTCCGATCTGCGCCGGATGATGGGCCTGCTGCGTATGGACGGGCAGCGGCGCGGCCCCCAGCCGGGCCTGGGGGACCTGCCCGGCCTGCTCGACGACTTCCGCGCGAGCGGGCTCGCCGTCTCCCTCAAGGAGGCCGGCATCCGGGGCAGCGGCCCCACTCTGGAGTTGTCGGCCTACCGCATCGTGGAGGAGGCGCTGGGCAACGCCCTGTGGTACGGCATGGCCCGCACGGCGACCGTCACGCTGCGGTGGCTGCCCGCCGTCCTGGAGGTCGTCGTCCACGACGACGGGCTGCCCCGCGACCGGCTCATCAGCACCTGGGAGCGGGCGGCGTTGTTCGGCGGCTCGGTCGCCGCGCACCCGTTACCCGGCGGGTTCGAGGTCCGCGTCCGGCTGCTGCGCCCGGCCTGATCGCGAAATCAGTCCGCGTCGGCGAGGCCGATGGAGAAGGCCGCCTCCAGGTCGTGGCGGGAGTAGGTGCGGAAGGCGATGTGCGTCTCGGTGTGGCGCACGCCGGGCACCTTGTTGACGCGGCCGGGCACGACCTCGGCCACCTCCTCGTACCGGCCGACCCTGACCATGGCCAGCAGGTCGAACTCTCCGGTGATCGAGTACACCTCGCTGACGCCGGCGATCTCGGCGATGGCCTCGGCGACCTCGGGGATCCGGTCGACATCCGCCTTGATGTGGACGATCGCGGTGACCATGCGCGTCTCTCCTGCTGTTCCCGGCTTCGGCTTGTCGCCCCAGAGACTAGCGTCACCGCAGCGGCCGTCCCTCACGGCGGTCGCTCCGCTGGTGCCGGTAGGCGCGCTCGATGCGCTCGATCAGCCGCCCCGCGCCGTACGCGGGGAGACTCCAGGCGCCGTCCACCTGGACGAGGCGCACGCCGGGGGAGTCGAGCCAGCGCAGCACGCACTCGGTCTCCTCGGCGCTCGCGGCCGGTGTCGGGCCGGGACCGGGGACGACGGTCTCCGCGGTGGCGACCAGCGCGTCCACGTAGGGAGTGGGATGAGCGCCCCGGGGCATCACCCCGGCCGCGGTGAGCCTGCCGTACCGGATGACGTGGATGTCCCAGCCGCCGTCGAAGGCGGGGCTGGCCGCGACCATCTGCGGGATGCCCGTGAGGGAGCGCAGGCGCTGCATGCGCGCGGCGGTCCTGACGTAGGCCGCGAGCCGGTCGCGGTCGACGGCCGCCTCCTCGTATCGCTGCTCGGCCGAAAGGCGCCGCATGCGCGCCTCCATGGCGGAGAACACCGCCTCGGCGTCCTGCTCCATGGCGTGCCGGGCGCGGCGCACGTGCCGGGCGTAGCTCTCCTCGCTCTCGCGGCCCTCGCAGGGCGCGCCGCAGCGGCCGATCTCGGCGAGCGCGCAGGCGGGCCGTCGCACGCGGGCCGAGATCCGTTCGGTGCACTGCCGCAGCGGCAGCGCCTCGTGCATGGCCGTCCGCGCGTCGTCGGCCGTGCGGCTGCTGCCGAACGGGCCGAGATAGGCCGCCCCGTCGTCGCGGACCTCCCGCACGACGCTGAGGCGAGGGAACGGCTCGTCGGTCAGCTTGAGCCAGACCGCCCGCTCCGGGAAGCGGGACCGCCTGTTGTAGCGGGGCTTGGTCGCTCCGATCATCCGCAGCTCGCGGATCTCCGCCTCCAGCGCGGTGGCGCAGACGATCGTCCTGACCCGCTCGGCGATGCCGACCATCTCGCGGATGCGCGAACGGGTCTCGCTCGCGGTGAAGTAGCTGCGCACGCGGTTGCGCAGGTTGGAGCTCTTCCCGATGTAGAGCGCCTCGCCCCTGGCGTCCTCGAAGACGTAGACGCCCGGCGCGCCGGGCACCCCGTCGGCCAGGTGGCGCTTGCGCTGCTGCTCCGGGGTGGGGGCGCGCACGAAGCCGCGCAGGTCCTCCAGCGTGTGCACACCGAGCGAGCCGACCCGCGCGATGAGGCCGTGCAGCACGTCGACCGTGGCCCTCGCGTCGGCCAGCGCCCGGTGGCAGGGCTCGGTGGAGCTGCGGAAAATTCGGGCGAGGGTGGCGAGCTTGCAGTTGGGGGTCTCGTCGCGGGTCAGCACCCGGCGTGCGAGGTCGGCCGTGTCCACCACCGGATTGGCCGGGGGCGGATACCCGTTGGCCTGGCAGGCCGCCTTCAGGAACGACATGTCGAACGGCGCGTTGTGCGCCACCAGCGCCGTCCCGGCGACGAACTCCAGGAAGCTCGGCAGCACCTCCGAGAACTTCGGCGCGGCCACGACCATCGCGTCGGTGATGCCGGTCAGCACGGAGATGAACGGGGGGATCGGTCCGCCCGGGTCGACCAGCGTGGCGAACTCGCCGATCACCTCGCCGCCGCGCACCTTCACCGCGCCGATCTCGGTGATGGCGTGTTCCGCGGCCGAGCCGCCGGTGGTCTCAAGGTCGAAGACGACGAACGTCACCTCCCGCAGGGGAGTGCCGAGCTCGTCCAGCGTGCCCTGTACCGCATCCACGCCCAAGACCATAGAGACGCCGACCGACAATTGCCGTACCGGCCCCATGCGACGGTAAAGGAACGGCCAGGTGGGGAGCTACGCGGACGCCGCCCCGGCGTGCCATTCGCGGGCCAGCATCGCGTAGATCAGCTCGTCGCTCCACGCGCCGGCGAAGAACTCGTTCTCCACCAGGTGGGCCTCCTTGCGCATGCCGAGCCGCTCCATCAGGCGGGCGGAGGCGGTGTTGCGCGCGTCGCAGTTGCCGTGGACGCGGTGCAGCCCGAGACCCTCGAACCCGATGCGCAGGATCTCGCGGGCCGCCTCGGTGGCCAGCCCGCGGCCCTGGCAGGCCGGATTGAAGACGAAGCCGATCTCACCCTGGCGGTGCTCCCGGCTGCGCAGGAACAGCGTGAGATCGCCGATCACCGGCCCTCCGCCGGCCAGTGCGGCGGCCACGCTGAGCACGTCGCCGTCCTCCCCGAGCGACGCGCACGCGATCTTCCGGTCGAGCGCGGCCTTCGTCTCCTCCCGCGTACGGGCGTCCCAGTACAGGTATCTGGTCACCTCCGGCAGGGAGTGGAAGGCGTGCAGGTCGTCGAGGTCGGCCTCGGCGAAGGGGCGCAGGACCAGCCGGGGGGTCGTGATCGGGTACGGCGGGGTGAACACGCCGCCAAGCGTACGGACGGGTGCCGGGCGCCCGCCGACGGGTCGTCCGCGCCGGGCCGCACCGCCGGCGGCCCGGTGACAGATCATGAACGCGGCATGGACACGGTGCGACGGCCGTACCCTTGGAAGGGACAAGAACAAGGGAGTGTCTCGCAGATCTTGCCGTGTGAGGGCGGCCCGGTGGGCGCGCCGCGAGGCTCACGTCTCGCGGCGGCGGGCATCGGGGGGCGTTCTCGCACTCGGGGGCGACAGCACCGCGAGGCGCCGCCGGGGCGACCGCAGTGAGCAGAAGATCTGTAGGACACGGCCGAGGAGCGACGAGATGAGTTCAGCCGGAGAAGGCCTGTCTCGTCCGTTGCCCGAGCAGGTCCGCTTACATGTGGTGGAGGTCGCGGCGCAGGTGCTGGGCTCGATGCCCGCCGCCGCCGTGCCGCCGCCGTTGCGCAACATCGCCAAGTTCGACCCACGCAAGCGCGCCCGTCTGGGCAGCGCGCCCATCGCGGCCCAACTGGAGAACGACAAGGAGTTCCGCGAGCGGGTGGCCGAGACGCTGGAGGCGGCCTGGCCCGAGCTGGTGGCGAGCCTGGCCGAGGGTACGGTGCCCCCCGCGGCCGAGCCGGTGCTGGTCGCGGCGGCGGCCTACCTGACCCGTCCGCCCGGCTGGCCGGACCTGGTCGAGCAGGCGCGGGCCGACCTGGAGCAGGCCGCCGCGGCGGGCAGCCAGCGGGAGCAGGCGGAGACGCGGCTGCGCGAGCAGCTCGCGGCGCAGCGAGCCTCCGCCAAGGAGGAGATCGACCGGGTGCGCGAGCAGCTCAAGGCGGCCCGCGCGGAGAACTCCGACCTGCGGCGCAAGCTGCACGAGGCCCGTGAGCGGGTCAGGGCCGCCGAGACCAGGGCGGCCGAGCTGGAGGCGGAGACGGCCGAGGCGCGGGCCAGGGTCGCGAGCGCCAACGGCGCGGCCGAGACCGAGCTGCGCCGGCTCAAGGAACGCCTGGCGGACGCCGAGCGCCAGCTGGAGGCGAGCCGCAGGGCCGCCCGCGAGGGCCGCAGCATCGAGGACGCCCGGGTCCGGGTGCTGCTGGACGCGCTGCAGGACACCGCCGCGGGGCTGCGCAAGGAGCTCGGCCTGCCCACCACGATCAGCAGGCCGGCCGACTACGTGACCGCCGTCGTGCCGGGCGAGCCGGGCGTGACGGCCGTGCCCGCGCGGGCGCTGGCCAACGACGACCCCCAGCTGCTCGATCAGCTCCTGGCCCTCCCTCACCTGCACCTGATCGTCGACGGTTATAACGTGACCAAGACCGGCTACCCCTCGCTGACCCTCGCCGACCAGCGGGCCCGGCTGCTCACCGGGCTCGGCGGGCTCGCCGTCCAGACGCGGGCGGAGGTGACGTGCGTCTTCGACGGCGCCGAGCTCAACGGGCCCGTCCAGGTGTCCGCGCCGCGCGGGGTCCGGGTGATGTTCAGCGCGCCCGGGGAGATCGCCGACGACCTCATCCGCACGCTGGTGCGGGCGGAGCCCTCGGGGCGGGCGATCGCGGTCGTCTCCTCCGACCGGGAAGTGGCCGAGTCGGTGCGCCGCATGGGCGCGCGCCCGGTGCCCTCGCTCCTGCTGCTGCGCCGGCTCGGCCGCGGTTGAGCGCCCGTACGCACGCTCCGGACGCGCCTGGTCGCCCTGTGTCATGACCGCGGCGAATACCTGCGACCAGGTTGAAGCTTCATGATCGCCTGGATAGAGTCGCGCGCAGGTTTCGTAGATCTAAAGGGGGCCTCAGTGCGAGGGCGTGTGCCGGTGGCCGCCGGTTTGGCCGCCGTGGTCCTGCTGATGCCGGTGACGGGCGCGCAGGCGGATCCGAAGCCCACTGTCGCGCAGGCCAAGGCGAAGCTGAACAAGCTCAACGAGCAGGCCGACAAGCTCGTGGACCGCTACAACGCGGCCAACGAGAAGTGGAAGAAGGCGAGGCGGAAGTACCTCGCCGTCAACGAGGACTACAAGAAGCACAACGTCCGGGTGGAGGAGCTCCGCTCCGGGCTGGTCACGATGGCCGTCAACAGCTACCAAATCGGCGAGATGGGCTCGTGGGGCGGCGTCTTCTACAGCTCGAACCCCGACTCCATGCTCAGCGGCCTCGCCACGTTCAACCACATCTCGGCCGAGCGCGCCGGGCGGCTCCGGGAGTACGAGAGCGCCATCCAGGGCCTCAAGGACCGCCGTGACCAGAGCAAGGCGTCCTACGACGAGGCCGCCGACGTCAGGAGCGAGCTCGCCGACGAGAAGGAGAAGGTCGACAAGCTCGTCAGGGAGCAGATGAAGCTGCTGCGCTCGCTCGGGACGTACAACCCGGGCAACCCGAACAGCGCCGGCATCGTCTACACCGGGCCGGCGTCGGGCAACGCGCTGGCGGCGCTCCAGTTCGCCTACAAGCAGGTCGGCAAGCCGTACCGCTACGGAGGCACCGGGCCGGACTCCTGGGACTGCTCGGGTCTCGTGCAGGCCGCCTGGTCGGCCGCGGGAGTGACCCTGCCCCGGACGAGCTACGAGCAGTGGGCCTGGGGTGCGAGCCGCAGGGTCTCGCTGGACGAGCTCCAGCCGGGCGATCTGCTCTGGCACGCCGGGTACGGGCACGTCGGCATCTACGCCGGCGACGGCAAGGTCGTCCACGCTCCGCAGACCGGAGATGTTGTGAAAGTTGTCACACTCGCCGAGTATCGCGCCATCGGCGCCGTCCGTCCCTGACGTCTCGCCGTGCTGTGAGGCTGTGGCTCAAGTGACCGAATTGAGCGTCTGTGGCGGGACTGTGAGTAGAGTCACATTTAGCCAACCGTGCTGCGGGTAAGCTGCGGTTTCTTCTCCGCGGCCTTCGTTATCCGATCTTTATCCGGCGGCGGGGCTTTGCCGAACACGCCGGGTCCTGGGTAGCTTCTGGGCCGCGGCGAGCACGCCTCGCCGCCGCGAACCGGTCCGGCCGGCCGGTAGCGAAACAATTCCACCGTCATCGGCGCCCCCAACACCCCCCTCGCGGGATCCCCGGCGCCGGTGGCCTGCCGAGTCCGTGCAGTCAGGAGGCACGGAGCCGGGGAACCATCGACCTTCACGCGAAGGTCCGGGGTGAATCGGCGCATCGCGCGCCGTAGGGCGGCTTCCCAGCCCGAACCCGTCAGCTAACCCGGTAGGCGTTTGCGGAAGAGCCGAGGAGAGATCCTGTCTACCACCCCCGCTAGCCTGTCCCGTATTGCCCGAATTGCCCTTGGAAGTGCCGCTCTGACGGCATCCGTAGGGGTCGCCGGTGCGCATCCGGCGGCGGCCGACACGGTGACGGTCACGGTCGTCAAGACAGCCCCCGAGACGAAGACGGCCCCGAAGACGGCCACGGCGACCGGTGCGAACACCACCGCCCGCCAGGCCGCGGCGAAGAAGCAGGCGACGAAGAAGAAGTCCGCCGCCAAACGGAAGGTCAGCAGAAGCGCGCTCCAGCGGGCCAAAGCCCTGCGCGCGGTGCAGACCGCCAGGAAGCAGATCGGCGACCCCTATCGCTACGGGGCCACCGGACCGGGCGCGTTCGACTGCTCGGGCCTGGTCCAGTACGCCTGGCGCAAGGCGGGCGTACGGCTGCCGCGCACGACGTGGTCCATCCGGGGCGCGGTCAGGAAGAAGGTGTCCTGGGGGCACTTCAAGCCCGGTGACCTGATCTTCACCAGCGGCGGCGGCCACGTCGGCATGTACGTCGGGCACGGCAAGATGGTCCACGCTCCGCACAGCGGCACGCGGGTGCGGATCGACAAGCTGGACGCCTACCGGAGGAGCACCTTCGTGGGTGCCGTCCGTCCGGGCGTCTGAGGGCGCCGGTCACCAAGCCCCCTCGACCGGTGCCGTCCTTGCGGCCCCGTCCACCTCGCCGAGGTGGACGGGGCCGTGGCATGCGCTGGCTACCATGCACGGCGTGACTGTCACGAGCGGCGTGCCCGGGGGCGTGCCGGGCGTGCGCGCCGAGGCCGACCGGCGCCGGCCCGCGAATCCGTCCCACGGAGTCCGTCCCCGCCGTGCCGCGGCCGTGGCCGTCGCGCTGGCCGCGCTGCTGGCCGGGCCGGAGGCCGCGGCCGCGCCCGATCCACTGCTCGCCCTGCGGCTCGACGCCCGCGCCGCCGTGCGGGAGCATCCGGGCATGTGGACCGGCGCCTCCGTCGCCCGCGGCGCGCGCGCTGTCGTCGTCGGGTCGCCCCGGCCGCTGGTCGCCGAGATCGCCGAGCTGGCCGATCGTGCGGACCGTACGGTGCGGAGGATCTGGGGCGGGTACGGCGGCGCGGTGGTCCTCGTGCCCCGGGGCGAGGAACAGACCGCCGTGCTGGCCGCGCCGGCGAAGGTGGAGGGCCTGGCGGCCGTCGCCACCGGCGGCCGGGTGATCGTGCAGCCGGCCGCGTTCGCCCGCCTGTCCGCGACCGGCCGCCTGGTCGTCGTGACCCATGAGCTGACGCACGTCGCGACCGCCGGCCCCCGCGCCGTCCCGATGTGGCTCATGGAGGGCTTCGCCGACTACGTGGGCTACCTGGACAGCGGACTGCCGGTCCGCACGGTGGCCGCCGAGCTGGCCGCCGACGTGGCCGCCGGCAGGCCGGCGCTGCGGGAGCTGCCGGGGCCCGGCGACTTCGCCGCCAGGCCCGCCCAGGCGTACGAGGAGGCGTGGCTGGCCTGCCGCTACATCGCCGCCCGGTTCGGCGAGCGGAGGCTGGTCGCCCTCTACCGCGCCGCGCGGCGCGAGGAGATCGGCGCCGCCCTGCGGGAGGTGCTCGGGCTGACCCCCGGCCGCCTGACCCTCGAATGGCGGGCGTACGCGCGCGGGCAGCTCGCCCGGTCCTGATCGGGTTTCCGCGGAGGGACCGCCGCGGCTGCGACAATGCCTTCTCGGGCGGCGCGGGCGGACCGCGCGTGGCACGCCGGGGGTGAGGATGACGAAGCGGACGCTGATCGTCACGAACGACTTCCCGCCCAGACCGGGCGGCATCCAGGCGTTCGTGCACGGCCTCGCCTCACGCAGGCCGCCCGGCTCGGTGGTCGTGTACGCCCCGCGCTGGAAGGGGTGCGAGGACTTCGACGCCCGCCAGCCGTACGAGGTGGTCCGCCACCCCTCCTCGCTGATGCTGCCGACGCGCTCGGTGGCGAGGAGGGCGGCGGCGCTGGTCGAGGACGGCGCCACCGTCGTGTTCGGCGCGGCGGCGCCGCTGGGGCTGCTCGCCCCCGCCCTGCGCGCCGCGGGCGCGGGCCGGGTCGTCATGCTCACCCACGGGCACGAGGCGTCCTGGGCCCGCCTGCCCGGCGCGCGCGCCCTGCTGCGCCGCATCGGTGCGGGAGCCGACGTCGTGACCTACCTCGGCGACTACACCCGCCGCCGGATCGCCCGGGCCGTCCCCGACTCCCGGCTCGTACGGCTCGCGCCGGGCGTGGACACCGCCGCCTTCCGTCCCGGGGCGGGCGGCGACCGGGTGCGGGCCTCGCTCGGCCTCGGCGACCGGCCGGTCGCCGTGTGCGTCTCGCGGCTGGTGCCGCGCAAGGGCCAGGACGTGCTGCTGCGGGCCTGGCCGCTCGTCCTGCGTCGGGTCCCCGGCGCGGTCCTGCTGCTGGTGGGCGGCGGCCCCTCACGGCGGTCGCTGGAGCGCGGCGCCGCCCGGGCCGGCCTGCGCGGCTCGGTGGTCGTCACCGGGTCCGTCCCCTGGGCGTCCCTGCCGGCCTACTACGACGCGGGCGACGTGTTCGCCATGCCCTGCCGCAGCAGGTTCGCGGGCCTGGACGTCGAGGGCCTCGGCATCGTCTACCTGGAGGCGTCGGCCACCGGGCTGCCGGTGGTCGCCGGGTCGTCCGGAGGCGCCCCCGACGCCGTACGGCACGGCGAGACGGGCCTGGTGGTCGACGGCACGTCGCACACGGCGGTGGCCGACGCGCTGTGCGACCTGCTGACCGACCCGGCCCGCGCCCGCGCGATGGGCGAGCGGGGCCGGGCCTGGATCGAGGAGGAGTGGCGCTGGGACCTCGTCGCGGCCCGGTTCGCCGCGCTGCTGTGACGGGAGGCCGCCTCAGCCGGTGAACACCTCCATGAGCAGGAAACCGTTCAGCGCGCTGATGACGGCGGCGACGGCGACGCCGGCGACGGTGGTGACACGGCGGTTGACGAGGTCGCCCATCAGTTTCCTGCTGCTGGTGAACGCCACGAGCGGGACCAGGGCGAAGGGGATGCCGAAGGACAGCGCCACCTGGCTCAGGACGAGCGCCCGCGTGGGGTCCACCCCGGCGGCCAGGACGGCCATGGCCGGGAGGATCGTGACCAGGCGCCGCGCCAGGAGCGGCACGCGGCGGCGCAGGAACCCCGCCATGATGATCTGCCCGGCGTAGGTGCCCACGCTGGAGGAGGCCAGCCCGGAGGCGAGCAGGGCGAGCGCGAACGCGACCGCAGCCCCGGGCCCGAGCACCTGCCCGAGACCGGCGTGGATGGCCTGCAGGCTCCCGGGATCGCCGCCGCCGAAGGTGGCGGCGGCCACGGTCAGCATCGCCATGTTCACCAGCCCGGCGGCGCCGAGGGCCACGCCGATGTCCATCCGGCTGGCCCGCACCGCCTCCCTGCGCACGTTCTCCCCGGCCCCGCCCGGCACGGCTTGGTGCTGGGTGAGGGCCGAGTGCAGGTAGACGACGTGGGGCATGACCGTCGCCCCGATGATCCCGGTGGCCAGCAGCAGGCTGTCCGGCCCGGCCAGGCGGGGCACGAAGCCGCCCGCCACGCCCGCGAGGGACCCCGACAGCAGCACCTGGTAGGCGAAGCCGGCCAGGACCACGGCGAGCAGCGCCGCGACGGTCGCCTCGAACCGGCGGCGTCCGCGCGGCGCGAGCATGAGCAGGATCGACGAGACGACGGCCGTGATGGCGGCGGCGGGCAGCAGCGGCACGCCGAACAGCAGGTTCAGCGCGATCGCCCCGCCGATGAACTCGGCCAGGTCGGTGGCGGCGGCGACCAGCTCGGCCTGCACCCACAGCGGCAGGCTCACCCGCCGCGGCAGGTGGTCGCGGCACAGCTCGGGGAGGTTGCGCCCGGTGGCGATGCCGAGCTTGGCCGACAGCGCCTGCACGAACATGGCCAGCACGTTCGCGACGGCGATCACCCACAGCAGCATGGTGCCGTACTGCGCGCCGCCCGCCATGTTGGTCGCGAAGTTGCCGGGATCGACGTACGCCACGGAGACGACGAACGCGGGACCGCACAGGCCGGCCAGCCGCGCGAAGCGGCCCGGTGCCGCCCGCCCGGCGGCGGAAGAGGCGGCGGGGGAGGCGGTGGGAACGGCGGGCGCACGCCCGTCGGAGGGGCGGCGGGAGTCGAGCACGAGAGCCTCACAGGACAGAGGTCTGGACGGGCGGCAGACCCGGACCCGGTGCGGCGCGGCTCGTGGCCGGGCGGCACCGGGCGCCGGGACGCGGTACGGCACGCGCGCGGAGCGGCGCGAGGGCCGAGGAGTGCGTGGACGATCGGTGAAAGGACGGACGGGGCTCGGCGGAGGCCGGTCAGGTGCCGGTCAGGTGAGCTTGTCCTTGAGCTTGCCGATGGGGCCCACCTCGGTGCCGAGGGCGGGGCCCTGCGGCTCGCCCATGCTGCCGTCGTAGGTGTCGTACAGCTTGGGGTCGGGCGGCGGCGCCATGGCGGGCCCCCCGAGCGGCTCCGGGTTGAGGAGATAGGCGAACTGGTGGCGGCCGTCCGGCTGCGGCCCGCCGGCCCAGCCGCCCGACTGGGCCTCGGTGCCGTCGGAGAGGTCCCAGATCGTCTCCGCGTGCTCGGCGTGCTCCTCGTCGAACAGCGCGTTGGGCACGACGACGTCCTCCAGGCCGTCCGTTCTGAGTTCCTCGATCGCCTTGAGCCACAGGTTCTGGTGCAGGGTGTCGCGGGCGAGGTTGAACTTCAGCATGTCCTTCACGCCGCGGTCGTCGGTCATGTGGTACAGCCGGGCGGTCTGCAGCCGGCCGTGCGCCTCGGCCGCGACGTTGGCCTGGAAATCCGCCAGGAGGTTGCCGCTGGCGACGATGTAGCGGCCGTTCCAGGGGTATCCGTTGCTGTCGGCGGGCATGGGGCCGCCGCCTCCGACGATGGCCTGCTGGGGATCCATGCCGCCCAGCACCGCGCCGAGCACGGGATCGGCGGCGGCCATCTTCGTGACCGTCGTGGAGGGCGCGCCCTCGAGGAGGCGGGCGACCATCGTGGCGAGCATCTCGACGTGCCCGATCTCCTCGGTCGCGATGTCCATGATCAGGTCTTTGTACTTGCCGGGCATGCGGCAGTTCCAGCCCTGGAACAGGTACTGCATCGTCACGGTCATCTCGCCGAAGGCGCCGCCGATGAGCTCCTGGAGCTTGCGCGCGTATACCGGGTCGGGCTTTTCGGGCTTGGCCTCGAACTGGAGCCGACGGGTGTGCCGGAACATATGACTCCTCGCGTAGGAAAACCACAGGGAGCCGCAGGCCTTACGCGGGCTAAGGGCGCGACCCCACTGGTGCGTGTGGTGGGGGGTCACGCATAAATCCCAACACGTGGCGCAACGGGACCACAGGAGCGACACCTAACGAAGGGCCCAATGGTTGGACAGGCGGGCGCGGTGGACGTCTCACTCCCGGCACCGCCGGGAACGGACCCTTCGCCGGGTGTCGCCCCGGTGGCCGGATCGCGGCCGTATGGTCAGGGTTTGCGGCCGACGCCGCCGGCGACGCAGATGCCGCCGAGGTCGAGGGGATAGCGCACGGGTTCCTCGGGACGCCACTCGGGCACGTGCACGACGCCGGGCTCGACCAGGTCGAGGCCGTCGAAGAACCGCACGATCTCGGGCATGTCCCGGGCCCTGCCGGTGCCGAGCATCTGCAGCAGCACGGCCTCCAGCTCGCGCATCTCCGGCGCGCAGGAGCAGAAGTGGGTGAGCTGCATGTAGCTGCCCGGAGCCAGGCGGGCCTTGTAGGCGTCCACGAGGCCGTTCGGGTCCTCCGCGTCGGCGAGATGGTGGACCACGGCCACCAGCAGCAGGCCGACGGGACGGGAGAGGTCGAGGAAGCCCTCGACGTCGGGGTGGTTGAGGATCACCTCGGGTTCGCGCATGTCCGCGGTGATCACGCGGGTGCGCTCGTCGGTCTGCAGGATCGCCCGCGCGTGGGCCAGCACGATGGGGTCGTTGTCGACGTAGACGACCTTCGCGGCGGGGTTGATGCGCTGCGCGACCGAGTGGGTGTTGTCCATCGTGGGCAGGCCCGAGCCGATGTCGAGGAACTGGTCGATGCCCTGCTCGGCCATGTACTTCACGCCGCGGAACAGCATGGCGCGGTTGTTGCGGGCCCCCTCACCGCGGTCGGGGAAGTGCCGCATGCCCTCCATGGCGACCGCGCGGTCCACCGCGAAGTTGTCCTTGCCGCCCAGGAACGCGTCGTACACCCGCGCGATGCTGGGCTTGGTCGTGTCGACCTCCGGGGGGAGATAGTCGGGATCGCGGTGCGTCCAGTTCCAGCCGCCGACCCTGTCACCCATCGCCCGTCCCTCTCCAGTCGCCGATCATGGATGCGTTGGGAGCATAACCAGGCGAAGCGCAACATTGCGATGTCGGCGCGATATTTTTCGGCGCCCCGCACCGGACGCCGTGAACGGCTAGTCGTAACGAACTCCTGGAAAGCCTGTTCGGCATGCCTTTCGTGCCGGTTCCGGCTGTCCGAAAGTTTCAGCGCCCGGCCGCCGTGCCGGAGAACTGGGGCGCCGTACGTCGCCCGACTCACCCGTGGACGCGTCGTGCGCGACGACCCGGCCGCGGCGTCCGCGGCCGGGCCACCCCCGAGGTCAGCCGCCGTACAGCTCGTCGATCTGCTTGGCGAAGTCCCGGGTCACGACGTGCCGCTTGATCGACTGCTTCGGGGTGACGTGGCCGGTCTCCTCGCTCAGCTCGATGTCGAGGATGCTGAACTTCTTGATCTGCTCGGCCTTGGAGACCATCCGGTTGGCGTCGTCCACGGCCTGCTGCACCTCGGCGACGACGCCGGGGTCGGAGCAGAGCTCGGCCATGGAGGCGCCGGAGCGGCCGTTGGCCTGCTTCCACTGCTCCATCGCCTCGTGGTCGAGGGTGATGATCGCGCCGATGAACGGCTTGTCGTCGCCGACCACCATCACCTGGCTGACCAGGCGGTGCGCGCGGATGGCGTCCTCGAGCGGCGCCGGCGCGACGTTCTTGCCGCCGGCGGTGACGAGGATCTCCTTCTTGCGGCCGGTGATGCTCAGGTAGCCGTCGTCGTCGAGGCTGCCGACGTCCCCGGTGTGGAACCAGCCCTCGGGGTCGACGACCTCCTTGGTCGCGCGCTCGTTGTTCCAGTAGCCGTCGAAGACGTGCCGGCCCTTCACCAGGATCTCGCCGTCGTCGGCGATGCGGACGCTCACGCCGGGGAACGGCTTGCCGACCGTGCCGATCTTGTTGGCGCCGGGGATGTTGACGGTCGAGGGCGCGCTGGTCTCGGTCAGCCCCCAGCCCTCGAACACCTCGATGCCCACGCCGCGGAAGAAGTGGCCGAGCCGCTCGCCGAGGGCCGAGCCGCCGGAGACCGCCGCCGTCAGCGCGCCGCCGGTGGCCGCCCGCAGCTTGCCGTACACGAGCTTGTCGAAGGCCGCGTGCTTGAGCCGGGCGCCGAGACCGGCCCCGCCGGAGCTCTCGGCCTTGCTCCAGTCGATCGCGGCCCGGACGGCGGCGTGGAAGATCTTGCCCTTGCCCTCCGCGGTGGCCTTCTGCTCGGCGGCGTTGTAGACCTTCTCGAACACGCGGGGCACGCCCAGCAGGAAGGTGGGCTGGAACTCCCGCAGGTCGGGCGCCACGTTCTTCATGTTCGGGCTGTGCGCGAGCACCGTCTTCGTCTCGATCAGGACGACCTGGATGATCCGGGCGAAGCTGTGCGCCAGCGGGAGGAAGAGCAGCGCGGCCCGGCCCTCGACGTCGAACAGCGACTCCAGCGGCCCGAGGGAGACGTTGCGCGCGGTGAACAGCAGGTTGTCGTGGGTGAGGCGGCAGCCCTTAGGCATGCCGGTCGTGCCGGAGGTGTAGATGATCGTGGCGAGGTCGCGGCCGCCGCGGCTCGCCCTGCGCTCGGCCAGCGTGTCGTTGCCCACCTCGGCGCCGAGCCGCTCAAGCTCGGCGAGCCCGCCGTCGTCGATCCCCCACAGCAGCGGCAGATCGGGCGCGGCCTCGCGCACGGTCTCCTCGTGCGCGGCCGTCTCCACGATCACGGCCTTGGCGCCGCTGTCGCTCAGGATCCACTTCACCTGGTCGGCGGAGGAGGTCTCGTAGATCGGCACCCCGACCGCGCCCGCGGCCCAGATGGCGTAGTCGGCGACCGTCCACTCGTAGCGGGTGCGCGACATCAGCCCGACCCGGTCGCCTGGTTCGATCCCGGCGGCGATCAGTCCCTTGGCGGCGGCCGCCACCTGGTCCCTGAACTGCGCGGCCGTGACCGGCGTCCACGGTGCGCCCGGATCCTCACCCTCCTTACGGCGGATGACGACGGTGTCCGGTTCGTCCACGCCGCGCTGGAACACCACGTCGGTGCAGTTCGCGGATGGAGGCACGTCCACCAGCACGGGAACGCTGAACTCGCGCACGGGTCACTCCTTCGCGCACGGCCGCGCGGCCTCCGGAGCGCCGTGCCGGGACCGCGTTGCGGGCATCACTCTTCGTGTCTCACTGGACGCTACCGTGCAAAGTTACGCACGGGTAGAGCCGTCACCCAGGCGTTATCCAGGGACAAATCGACGCTATCAGTGTCCCCCGGGCGGCGAGGGCGACACCTTTCCGTGACCCAAGCGGGTGCTAGGTAAAGCGGCCGTTACGATGTGCGCATGCGCATCCACGTGGTCAGCGACGTCCACGGCCGGGCCGACGCGCTCGCCCGCGCGGGTGACGGGGCCGACGCCCTGATCTGCCTCGGCGACCTGCTTCTGTTCATCGACTACGCCGACCACTCGCAGGGCATCTTCCCCGACCTCTTCGGCGCGGACAAGGCGAGCGAGTACGTGGGCCTGCGCGCGGCGGGCCGCTTCGGCGAGGCGCGGGAGCTGTCGGCCGGTCTGTGGGCCTCCCTCGAGGGCGACCCCCGCGACGTCATGGAGGCGGCGGTCCGGCGCCAGTACGAGCAGATCTTCTCCGCCATGCCGACGCCCGCCTACCTCACGTACGGCAACGTGGACCTGCCGCGCCTGTGGGCGGACCACCTGCGGCCCGGGCAGCGGGTCCTGGACGGCGAGGTGGTGGAGATCGGCGGGCTCACCTTCGGGTTCGTCGGCGGCGGCCTGCGCACGCGCTACCGCACGCCGTACGAGATCGACGACGAGGAGTACGCGCGCAAGGTAGAGGCGGTCGGCGAGGTGGACGTGCTGTGCTGTCACATCCCGCCCGCCATCCCCGACCTGCTGTACGACGTGGTGGCCCGGCGGTTCGAACGGGGGAGCGAGGCCACGCTGGAGGCGATCAGGAGAACGCAGCCCCGTTTCGCGCTGTTCGGCCACGTTCACCAGCCGCTGGTCAGCAGGACCCGTGTGGGGCGCACGGAGTGCGTCAACGTCGGCCATTTCCGCGGCCGTGGCACGCCTTTCGCCCTGGAATGGTGAAGTACGGTTGGCGCATGGCTGATCGCACTTCGTCGAGCATCACGATCGGCGCCGGCCGGTCGACAATCATGGCCGTCATCGCCGATTTCCCGGCCTATCCGGAGTGGGCCGGCCAGGTGAAGAAGGCCGAGGTCCTGGAGACGGGCGCGGACGGCCGCGCCACCCGGGTCCGGTTCGTCCTCGACGCCGGAGTGATCAGCGACGAGTACGTCCTCGGGTACGACTGGGACGACGACGCGGGCGTGAGCTGGCGCATGGTCGACGCCGGGCGGATGCTCTCGGGCCTGACCGGCAGCTACCGCCTGACCGAGAACGGCGGCGGCACGGAGGTCACCTACGACCTCGCCGTCGACCTGAAGGTCCCGATGATCGGCATGATCAAGCGCAAGGCCGAGAAGGTCATCGTCGACACGGCGCTGAAGGGGCTCAAGCGGCGCGTCGAGGGCCGATGAGGGTCCTCCTCTTCACGGGGAAGGGCGGGGTCGGCAAGACCACGGCGGCCGCCGCGACCGCCACGCTCGCCGCCGGGCGCGGCAACAAGACGCTGGTCGTGTCCACCGACACCGCGCACTCCCTCGCCGACGCGCTCGGCGTGCCGCCCTCGGCCGAGCCGGTCGAGGCCGCGCCCGGCCTGCACCTGCAGCAGGTGGACACCCAGAAGTCGCTGGAGCGGCACTGGGGCGAGTTACGCGACTACGCCGGGAACGTGCTGGCGGAGCTCGGCCTCGACGAGGTCACCTCCGAGGAGATCACCGTCCTGCCGGGCGCCGAGGAGATCCTCGCCCTGCTCGAACTGCGCGAACAGGCCCGCACCGGCCGCTGGGACGTGATCGTCGTCGACTGCGCCCCGACCGCGGAGACGCTGCGCCTGCTCGCCCTGCCGGAGGCGCTCGACTGGCACGTCAACCGTCTGCTCCCCGTGGGCAGGCGGGTGCTGAGAGCGCTGTCACCGGTCATCCGGCACGTCGCCAAGGTGAGCGTGCCCGAGGGCGAGGTCGTCTCGGCAGGGGAGCGGCTGCACCGGGACCTGCTGGAGGTGCGCGCGCTGCTCACCGGCGACGACGCCTCCGTGCGGCTCGTGCTGACCCCCGAGGCCGTGGTCGTCGCCGAGGCCCGCCGTACGCTCACCTCGCTCAGCCTGTACGGCTACCGCGTCGACGCGGTGATCGCCAACCGGGTCTTCCCCGCGGAGGGCGCCGACGAGTGGCGGCTGGGCTGGGTGGAGGCCCAGGCCAGGCAGCTCGCCACGGTGCACGAGTCGTTCGCGCCGCTGCCCGTCCTCACCGCCCCCTATCTTCCGGCGGAGCCGGTAGGGACGGCCGCCCTCGCGGACCTCGCCGCGAGGATGTACGCAGACCGGGATCCCTTCGCCCGCCCGGACGCCGAACCGCCGCTGAGGTTCACCGCCGACGAGCTGACGCTGTCCCTGCCGCTCGCCGACCGCGACGACCTCGACCTCGCCCGCAAGGGGGACGACATCATCGTCACCGCCGGGTCCTACCGGCGGGTCATCGCCCTGCCCGCCGCCCTCGCCCGGCGCCAGATCTCCTCGGCCGCGCTCCGGGACGGCCGGCTCCGGGTACGGTTCGAGGCAGGAGGGGCGATATGACGGATTCCAACGACACCAACCCCCGCAGCCAGGACCCGCTCGGGTCGGCGGCGGAGGAGGCGATGAAGCTGCTGGACGCGGTCCAGCGGCGGATGGGCCGCGAGTTCGGCAAGGGGATGGTGAAGGGCGGCGTGAGCGGCTTCGGGGCCGCCTTCGGCGGTGGCGGCGCGGGCGGCCGGGGCGACGACGTGTGGAGCGAGGCCGTCTCCGACGACCACGACGAGTACGTCTGCCGGGCCTGCCCGGTGTGCCGGGTCATCGCCGCGCGCCGCGAGGCCGGCGGCGACGTCACCGGCCATCTGGTCGCGGCCGGCGGAGAGCTCTTCGCGGCCTTCCGGCAGGCGGTAGACGCCCTGCAGCGCCCCTCGTCACGCCCGGCGGGGGAGCGCCGGCCCGGCGACTCCACGGTGGAGCACATCGACCTGGGATGACGAGCCGGTCGCGCGCGGGTGCCGGTGGGATTGCCACAACCCGGCTTGATCGGCTTCAATCGGCGCGGCGTCGCTCGCGAGTGAGCGGTTCGGGCGGAAGGAAGACAGCATGGCGCTGACCATCGGCGTGGACGTGGGCGGTACCAAGATCGCGTACGGGGTCGTCGGGGACGACGGCGCCATCATCGAGCGCGGCCTGCGGCACAGCCCGGCGGGCAGCCCCGAGAAGATGGCGCTCACGATCGCCGACGCGGTGACCGAGCTCGCCACGCGGCACGAGGTCGAGGCGGTCGGCATCGGCGCGGCGGGCTTCGTCGACGAGACCCGGTCGGTCATCCGCTTCGCCCCCAACCTCGCCTGGCGTGAGGAGCCGCTGCGCGAGAAGGTGGGCGAGCTGGTCGGTCTGCCGGTCGTCGTCGAGAACGACGCCAACGCCATGGCCTGGGGCGAGTACCGCTTCGGCGCGGGCCGGGGCGAGAGCCACGTGGTGTGCGTGACCGTGGGCACGGGCATCGGCGGCGGCATCGTGCTGGGCGGGCAGCTCTACCGCGGGCGGTGGGGGATGGGCGCCGAGCTCGGCCACATGCAGGCGGTGCCCGGCGGCCGTGCCTGCGGCTGCGGCAACAGCGGCTGCTGGGAGCGGTACGCCAGCGGCAGCTCGCTGCTGATGGAGGCCAAGGAGAACGCGCAGGCCGATCCCGAGGGCGCCGAGCACCTGCTGCGGCTCGGCGGCTCGGTCGAGGGCATCCAGGGCGAGCACGTGACCGAGGCGGCGCGCCGCGGCGACCGGGCGGCGCTGGCCGCCTTCGAGTCGCTCGCCGGGTGGCTCGCCCAGGGCCTGGCCGACATGGCCGCGGTCCTCGACCCCGGCTGCTTCATCATCGGCGGCGGCGTCTCCGGCGCGGCGGACCTGTTCGTCGACCGGGTGCGCGAGGAGTTCGCCGCGCGGCTCACCGGCCGCGGCCACCGCCCGCTCGCCGAGATCAGGGTGGCCGAGATGGGCCCGTCGGCCGGGCTGGTGGGAGCCGGCGACCTCGCCAGGCTCCGCTGACGGCGTGCTACGGGTCGCGACCTACAACGTCCGGGGGCTCAGGGACGACCGCGGGGCGCTGGTCCGGGTGATCCGCGCCCTGCGGCCCGACGTGCTGTGTCTGCAGGAGGCGCCGCGCCTGCCGGGCTGGCGGCGGCAGCGGCGGGCGCTGGCCCGCGCCGCCGGCCTGTCCGTGGCCGCCGGAGGCCGGGTGGGCGGGACCGCCGTCCTCACCGCCCCGGCCGTACGGCTCCTGCGCGGACGCGGGCACCGCCTGCGGTGGTTCGCCGGGCTCGAATGGCGCTCCGTCGCGCTCGCCGTGGTGGAGAAGGACCGCGAGAGATACGCCGTGTGCTCGGCCCACCTCGACCTCATGGCGGGGGCGCGCCTGAGCCAAGCGGCCCAGATCGTGCCGCTCCTGGAAGGCGCCGCCCGGGAGTTCGGGGCCGCGCCGGTGCTCGCCGGCGACCTCAACGAGACTCCCGAGGCCCCCGTCTGGCGCCTTCTGGGCGGCCGCTACACCGACTGCTTCGCCGCCGCGGGCGGCCCGGCGGGGTGGGGGGACGACGGTAGGGCGGGTGCGACGTTCCCGGCCCGCGATCCCCGCGTGCGGATCGACGCGATCTTCGCGGGCCCGGGCCTGAGCATCGTGTCGTGCGGCGGCGCGGACGCCCCGCCCGGCGACCTGGCCGCGGCGAGCGACCACCGGCCGGTCGTCGCCGAGCTCGTGCCGACGCCGTCCGCCGGGGCCTGACGCCGGGCCTGACGTTGGGGTCTGGCGGCGGGGCCGGGAGACGCGCCTCCCCTCCGGCGCACCCCGCCGCCGGTGATCGGATTCGCCGGCTGTGTGACGGGGAGTGCCCGGTCACCCGTACGATCGTTTCATGACCCGCCGCCTCATACGGCGTGCGGTGCCGTTGTGTGTGCTGTCCGCCGGCCTGGTGGCCGGGCTCCTCCCGCGCGCCACACCGGTCGCGCACGCGTACACAGGGATCGTCCGCGCACAGGCGGAGCGCGGCCCGTCGGGGGACGAGCTCGCCCAGGACGCCGGCTCCTCCACGGGACGGCTCCAGGCCGACGGCTCGCTGTCCGACGTCGCCGGCCTGTCGGCCAGGGACATCTGGGCCGTGGGCCAGCAGAACGCCTGGGACTTCTGGCGCAACCAGGGCGTCATCACCCACTGGGACGGCTCCTCCTGGAACGAGGTGCCGATCCGGGGTGACGCCACCGGCGCCGGTCACCTGCGGTCGGTCGCCGCCGCCTCCGCCACCGAGGTCTGGACGGTCGGCGACGGCCACGACGGCCTGCCGTACGTGGCGAAGGGCACCCGCGACGGGTTCGACCGCGTCGGCGTGCCGCAACTGCGCACGGGGGACTGGCTCGGCGGGGTCGCCGCCTCCTCCGGCCGGGTGGTCGCGGTCGGCAGCCGGGACGGCAGGGCGTTCCTGCTGAGCAGCGGCGGCGCGGCCAAGGGCGCGACCTGGAAGACCGGTCAGGGCCCCGAGGGCGCGATGTACGGCGTGGCGCTCGCGGGCCGGTCGGACGGCTGGGCGGTGGGCGACTCCGGCTCCGGGCCCCTGGCCATGCGCCTGACCGCGGCCGGGTGGAAACAGACCGGCCTGCCGGAGATCAAGGGCGGATTCCTGCGGGACGTGTACGCCGCCGGCCGCAAGCACGCGATCGCGGTCGGGGGCGTCTACCAGGGCGACGGCGGCATCTCCCCGCTGGTCCTCCAGTGGGACGGCAGGCACTGGAAGCGGGTGACGCCGCCGGAGCGGCGCGCCGAGCTGTACGCCGTCACCGGCGACGGCGACGGCGTGTTCTGGATCTCCGGGTACGACCCGGGGCACGAGGCGGAGGGCTTCCTGCTGCGGTACGACGGATCGCGCTGGACCACGCTGCGCGGCCAGGCGGCCACCGAGGACCGCCGGGTGCGGCTGCAGGCGGTCGCGCACGTCGGCGACCTCACCATGGCCGTCGGCCACATGCTGGACGGCAAGGGCCGCTACACCGACCTCGTCGAACGTTTCGGCCCGCCTCCCGCCGGTGACACCGCCTTGAAGGCGGCCCCGCCGGCCGAGTGAGGACGCGCGCCCGCGTCAGACGACCGCGCCGTCGTCCCACCCGGAGTCGGCGGGCGGGCCGTCGCCCATGCGTACGACGAGGATGACGAACCCCGCGATGAACGCCGACACCGCGGCGAACACGATCCACCCGTCCATGGGCCAGTCCAGCAGCGCGGCCAGGAGCAGGTAGGCGGGGCCGCCGAACAGCGCCAGCCAGGAGAGCCGGCTCAGCGCGTCCCCCGGAGGAAGAGGCGGCGGGGGCGGCGGGACGTAGTGGTCGTCGTCGCCGGCGGGGGCGGGAGCACGGCCCTCGCCCGGCTCGTCACCGGAGCCCGTGTCGTCGGGCCCCGTGTCGTGGGGACCCGTGTTGTCGGCAACTGGGCCGCCGGGGAACCTGTCGCCGGGGGCGCCGTCGGCGGTGTTCGCGCCGGTCTCCTCGGTGACGTTCTCGCGGTCAGGCCATGGCTGTTCCGCCGAGGAGTCCTCGGCTGTCTCGTTGAACGAGGCGACGATCTGGCGCCAGACCTCGTCCTCGTCACTTTGCGGCGTCACGTCGATCCCGGGTCACAAGTCCTTGGTCAAGGGTACCGAGGCGTGGGAGCGGATGAACTCCAGACTCCCTTCGAAGATCACAGGCGCGTCGTTGTCGAGAGTGGCGACGTGGTAGCTGTCCGCCAGCTCTCTGACCTCCAGATTGTTTCCCATCCTCGCCTGCAGGAACGCGACGCTCCCCGGCTTTACCACATGGTCGTCCCGGCTGTGGAACACCAGCACCGGCTGGGTCACCTTGGCGATGTCGGACTGGACGAGCCGCCACAGCCGGGGCAGCGTGGCGGCGGCCCGGACGGGCGTCCGCGCGTAGCCGAGCTCGCTCGCGCCCTCCTTCTTGATGTCACCCGCCACCCCCGGGATCGAGCGTACGACGTGCTTGAGCACCGGGGCCAGCCGCAGCAGCGGCACGTCGTTGACCACGGACGGGTTCACCACGACGGCGCCCGTGACGGCGTCTCCGTGGACCTCGGCCAGGCGCAGCGCCATGCAGCCGCCGAGGGACAGGCCCATCACGAACGCCTGCGCGCACCGGCCGCGCAGGTCGGCGAACGCCTTGTCCAGCTCGGCGTACCAGTCCTCCCAGCGGGTGCGGCTCATCTCCTGCCACGTCGTGCCGTGGCCGGGCAGGCGGGGCAGGGACACCGTCAGTCCCGCCCGGGCCAGATGCTCACCCCACGGCCTCAGGGATTGCGGCGAGCCCGTGAATCCGTGGCAGAGCAGGACGCCGATCTCACCGCCCTCGTGGTGGTACGGCTCCGCACCCGGCAGCACTGGCATGGGAGACCTCCGCGAAACGGTGGCGTGTTCCGCCCGATACTCCCACGTTGGTCAGCGTTAGTGCGAGAGGGCTGGGCGTGCGAAGATGACTGCACATCTGAGCCGAGGGGGGTGCCCGAGTGTTCTACTGGGTGGTCAAGGCCATCATCTGGCCGATCCTCCGCTTCGTGTTCCGCCCCTGGGCAGAAGGGGTGGAGAACGTGCCTAAGGAGGGTCCGGTCATTCTGGCCGGCAACCACCTGTCGTTCGCCGACCACTTCTTCGGGGCCGGATTCCTGCCGCGCAAGGTCATCTCATTGGGCAAGGCCGAGTACTTCACCGGCCGCGGGGTGAAGGGGCTGGTGAGCCGAGCCTTCTTCTCCGGCGTCGGCACCGTGCCCATCGACCGCTCCGGCGGCAAGGCGAGCGAGGCGGCGCTCCGCACCGGCCTGCGCATCCTCAAGGAGAACCAGGTGCTCGGCATCTACCCGGAGGGCACCCGCTCGCCCGACGGGCGTCTCTACAAGGGGAAGACCGGCGTGGCGCGGCTCGCCCTGGAGTCCCGCGCACCGGTGATCCCGTGGGCGATGGTCAACACGTTCGAGATGATGCCCCCCGGCCGCCCGATTCCCAAGTTCGGCATCCGCCCCGGCGTCCGGTACGGCAAGCCGCTCGATTTCTCCCGCTACTACGGCATGGAAAACGACCGCCTGGTGCTGCGCGCGGTCACCGACGAAATCATGTACGCGCTGATGGAGCTGTCGGGCCAGGAGTACGTCGACAAGTACGCCGCGGCGGCCAAGACGGAAATGACCAGGGCAGCTCGCGAGAATTCCTAATACTTCCGGACCGGACGGGTAACGTGGCGTTGTCCGCCGCGCACGTAAAGACACGTCGTTCGGATCGGAAGGCGTACAGCATGCCAGCACGCAGGAACCGCACATGGGCCCCGCCCGGCGCCGCGACGCGCCCGTGCACGCCTCTTGGAAGACGCCGGATTCCCGGCACCGGCGAGTGCGCCGCATGAGCGAGCGATTCGGCGGGCGCAGCGCGTTCCGGCCGGCTCACCTGCGCGCCTCCGGCGCGACGCGGCCCGAGCCGTGGGGGGAGGGGGCGGCATGAGTGTCCGGGAGGAACGGCAGGCCGCTCCCGGATACCTGCCGCACCGCCAGATCCTGGTCGTGCTCTCCGGGGTGGCCGCCGGGATGCTGCTGGCCGCCCTCGACCAGAGCATCGTCGGCACGGCCCTGCCGCGCATCGTCAGCGAACTCGGCGGCCTCGACAAGTTGTCGTGGGTGGTCACCGCCTATCTGCTCACCTCGACCGCGGCGACCCCGCTGTGGGGCAAGATCTCCGACCTGTACGGCCGGCGGATCATCTTCCAGACCGCCATCGGCATCTTCCTGCTCGGCTCGGTGCTGGCCGGGCTGAGCCAGGACATCGGCCAGCTCATCGGGTTCAGGGCCGTCCAGGGCCTGGGCGGCGGCGGTCTGATGGCACTGGCGTTCAGCATCATCGGCGACGTCATCCCGCCGCGTGAGCGCGGCCGCTACCAGGGCTACTTCGGCGCCGTCTGGGGCACCTCCAGTGTCGCCGGGCCGCTGCTCGGCGGTTTCTTCACCGACGGGCCCGGCTGGCGGTGGATCTTCTGGATCAACCTGCCGATCGGGCTGATCTCGCTCGTCGTGACCTCCATGGCGCTGCGGATCCCCTTCACGCGCCGCAGCCACCGCATCGACTACCTCGGCGCGGCGCTGATCGTGGCCGGCGTGTCGTGCTTCCTGCTCTACCTCGACTGGGCGGGGGGCGAGTTCGGCTGGACCGCGCCCGGCTCGCTGGCCATGCTCAGCGGGTTCGTGGCGTTCGCGGCTCTGTTCGTGTTCGTCGAACTCCGGGCGGCCGAGCCGATCCTGCCGATGCGGCTGTTCCGCAACAAGATCTTCAGCGTCGGCAACAGCTTCGGCTTCCTGTCGGGCCTGGCGATGTTCGGCGGCATGATCTTCCTGCCGGTCTATCTCCAGGCGGTCCAGGGCATGTCGCCGACCGTGTCGGGCCTTGCGCTGCTGCCGGCGGTCTTCGGCATCTTCTCCACGTCGATCGTCTCCGGGCAGATGATGAGCCGCACGGGCCGATACAAGATCTTCCCGATCCTGGGCGGGGCGGTCCTCCTGGTGGCCATGTGGCTGCTGTCCACGATCAAGGTGGACACGCCGTACTGGCAGGTGGCGGTCTACGCGTACCTCTTCGGCGCCGGGCTCGGATTCACCATGCAGACGATCGTCACGGCGATCCAGAACGCCGTGGCCCACGGCGACATGGGCGTGGCCACGAGCTCGGCGACGTTCTTCCGCATGATGGGCGCCGCCATCGGCACGGCGATCATGGGTGCCGTGCTCACCAACCGGCTCGCCCATCACCTGGCCGCGGAGTTCGGCGGCAGGATGCCGCCGGGGCGCGTGGACGCCAACAACGTGCAGGCGATCCAGCGGCTGCCGCAACCGGTCAAGGACCACGTGCTGGTCGCGTTCACCGGCGCGATCGACGACGTGTTCCTCGCCAGCCTGCCCTTCGTCGCCCTCGCGCTGATCGTGGCACTGTTCCTCAAGGAGATCCCGCTCGCCTCGCGGAGCACCGAGGGCCCGGCCGCCATGGGCTGACCGCCGTCCGCCGGCGCGGCTGCCCGATCCGGACGGGCTCGCGGCAGCCGCGCTCGAGCGGGGTGTCCCCAGCCGGAGTGCCTTCAGGCGGGGTGTGCTCAGGCGGGGTGTGCTCAGGCGCGGTGGGTCGGCGGAGCGCGTTCAGCGGAGGTGTGCGCGGATCTCGCGGATGTGGGCCGGGGTGGTGCGGCAGCAGCCGCCCACGTAGCGGGCGCCGAGCGCGGCCCACCCGGCCGCCGCCCTGCCGAACTCGACGGGATCGGCGAGGCCCAGCCAGCGCCGGTTCGCGGCGTCCCAGGTCTCGCCGGAGTTCGGGTAGACGATCGACGCTCCGTGCTTGATCAGCTCGGGTACGAACCGCGGCGCGGTGCAGTTCACGCCCACGGCGACCACCTGGGGGAGGTCCGCGAAGACCGCCGCGCACTCCTCGAACGGCGTTCCGTCGCTGACGTGCTCGCCGTCCCGGCAGGAGAAGGTGACCCACGCCCGTACGGACGGCGTCTCGCGCAAGAGCCTCGCGAGCGCCCGTGCCTCGGCACGTGAGGGGATCGTCTCGCACGCGAGCAGGTCGGCCCCGGCCTCGGCGAGGAGCTCGAACCGTTCCCGGTGCCAGCGGGCCAGGCCGTCCTCGTCCAGGTCGTAGTCACCGGTGTACTCCGCGCCGTTGGCCAGGTAGGCGCCGTACGGCCCCACGCTCGCGGCGACAGATCCCTGCCCGGCCTCGTCCCTCGCCTGCACGGCGAGCCGCACCGACAGCCGGATGAGATCGCGGGCCTCCCGGGGCGTGAGACCGTGCCGCACGAACCCGGGGACGCTCGCCTGGTAGCTCGCCGTGGTGGCGACGCCGGCCCCGGCCAGGAAGTAGTCGAGATGCGCCTGACGGATGACGCCGGGGTCGTCGGCGAGCAGCCGTGCCGACCACAGGTCGTCGCTCAGGTCACAGCCGAGTGTCTCCAGGTGTGTGGCGAGACCGCCGTCAATGACGATTGGGTTCATATCGGGCAACACTACGTGTTCGGGCAGGCGACGGCCTGCCCGAGCCGGGTGACGGCCGCCGATTACCAGCGCTCACGATCCCCTGCGCATGCTCTCGTCGTCGAAACGCCCGGACTGGCACGCCGGGAGGCGCTCTCGCAGGTGCCGGGCCGGGGTGCCGGGTCGCGCTCGCCCGCCTTCCGCGCCAGCAGTCGCCGGTCGGGGGCGAGGCCGCGGACCGGCGAGGAACCGATCGGCGGCCTCGTGCGTTGGCGGCACATGGGGCTCAAAGGGCTCGTCAAACGGTTGCTGCACCGCCGGTCTCCCGTCCCCGCAGGTGGACGCGACGACCGGCCCGAGACGGGAGGGGTGAGGGAGCCGCGGCGTCCCGCGCCCACCCCGCCGTCCGACGTCATCCGCCTACCCGAACCTTCCTGAGGGCTGCGCCCAGGGCGAACCCGAACCGATGCGGCCGGGACCGGCTTCCCCGCCGGTGTCCCGGCCGCACCGTATTCTTCCCCTCGGTCTCTTCCCGCCGGGTCATCCCACCGGGCGCCGTCTCACGATCGCTTCCAGAAGGGACGCCGGCCTTCCTTCGCGCCGGAAGCGGAGCCGGGAGGCGCGGAATCCGGGGATACGGAGCCCGGGGGCGTGGACCCGGTGCCGATGGTCAGAGCGGTCAGCAGGTCGGCCGCCCGCCGCCAGAGGTCGCCGAGGGAGACCTCGGCCCACTCGGCCCTTTCCAGGTCGTCGGCGAGCGCGGCGAGATCCGCGTGACCGCCCGCCATCTGGACGACGACGCGCAGCCGGCTGGCGAGATCCGCGAGATAGCGCCGCCGTTCCCGCTCGGGGAGCGACTCCGCCTGGCGTAGTTTCGCGAGCTCTTCCGACAGCAGGGGCCGGATCCCCTCGAAGTCCGTGACCGGTGCCCTTCCCTCGCCGGGATGCGGGAGGAACGCGCCGGGGGAGAACCCGCGCGAGCCGCCGGCGGAGAACCCGCGCGGCGCCCGGCGCGGCGGTGCGGGTGCGGCGGCGTAAGGCGGGGCGGGAGGCGCACCAGGCGGCGGGGCCGCCGCGACGGGCCGGTCCGCCACCGAGCCGGGGGCGGTCTCCGGTCCGGCCGTGAAGGCGGCCATCCTCGCCATCATCGGCGCGCCCGCGGCCATCATCGGCATCGCGGTCGGCATTTCCCAGCCGCTCGGGGGTTCGACCGGCTGGATCACGCGATGCTCCGGGCCGCCCTCGCCGGTGACGTGGGTGTCGACGGCCACAAAGGCGGTGAAGCGGCACAGCACGCCGAAACGCAGCGACGTGTCGACGATCCGCTGTTCGAGGGAGTGGTCACCCGTGGCGTACCGGTCTTCCAGGGCGCGCAGATGGGCCCGCGCCCACACGGCCCGGGCGGCAGGGTCGTGGGCGCGGTGGCCCTCGATCCGCTCCTCCCAGGGGCGGCCGTCGGCGGTGCGGCCGTGCACGGTGAGGGCTCCGGCGGGCCGCCGTCCCCGGTAACGCCCGCTCACCACCAGTGGAACGCCCGGGTAGAGGGAACCGGCATGCGTGACGGTGTCCGGCACGAGATCCATGCCCTCCGCCCGCACCGTGACGTCCGTCACCAGCGGCGAGCCGATGCGGCGGTGGATGTGCTCCATCGCCGCGTCGAGCCGGTCCTCCGACTCGACCAGTTCGCACCGGCCCGAGCCGAGCAGGGCCAGCCGCCCGAGGAATCCCGCGTTCACCGCCCGGTCGATGCCCACGGTGTGCACACGGATGCCGTGCAGCCCGGCGCCGACGCGTTCGAGGATCTCGTCCTCGTTGCCCACCTGGCCGTCGGTCACCAGGACGAGCACCCGATCGCGCGCCGGCCCGCCGGACCGGCCGGATTCGCCGGGCCGCTCGTCCTCGCGGGGCCGGCCGTGGTCGCCCGAGCCCGGGCCGCTGGCCTGTCCGGGAGCGGGCGAGCCGCGCCCGTCGAGCAGCCGCAGCGCCTCCTCCAGGGGCGCGAGCATCTCGGTGCCCCCGCGGGCGTCGAGCCTCGACAGGTGCTCGACGGCGCGGTACCGGTTGCGGTCGCTCGCGTCCACCAGGCCGCCGGAGAAGGCGCGCTCCACCACGGAGTCGAACGAGAGCACCGCGAACCGGTCGTGCCTGGTCAGCGTGTCGACGATCCGCGCCGCGGCGCGCCGTGCGGCCACCATCTTCCAGCCCGTCATGCTGCCGGAGCGGTCGAGCAGCAGGACGACGTCCCGGGGCGCGCTCCGGGTGGCGTCCTGCGGCGGCAGCAGGGTCAGCACGAAGGTCCCGAGGGCGTCCGCCGCGTCCGCCGCGGGTCCCCGCTCGCCGCCGGTCGTGCCTTCGCCGGCCGGACCGGCGTCCGTGGCGTTGTCCAGGGCGTCGTCCGTGCCGTCGGGGACGAGCGCGAGCGACGAGGAGGCGTCGAACGCCAGACGCAGGATGAAGTCGCGGTCGAGCCGCTCGCCGGGCCGCACCCTGATCGTGTCGCCCTCCCGGTCGATCTCGTGCAGGCTGGAGCGGACCTCCCGCAGGCCGAGACCGGCGGGGTCGATCGTCGTCGTGAGCGAGAGCCGTACCGGATAGGGGAAGCCGGGAAGCAGGACGGGCGGCGTGATCCGGGAGGCGTCGGGCACGGAGCCGGTGTCGGGAGACACGCCGTCGCCGGCCGCGGGTCCGGGCAGCGGAGCTCCGGGAATGTAGCGGGGCGCCACGACCAGCGGGAAGCGGAACTCCGCGGCGCCGTCCTCGAACGGGAGGGGCTGGCTCAGCGTGAGACGGACGACCACCCGCTCTCCGGGAACGATGTTGCCGACCCTGATCGTGAACACGTCGGGCCGGTCTTCCTCGGCGATCGCCGCGCGCCTGCCCTCGGCGAGCGCGCGGTCGTAGTCGGCCCGTGCCTGCCCGCGCTCCTTGAGCACACCGTCGATCACCCGGTCGTCGGCCTCCATCCGGAAGGCGGTGACCGCGGCCCGCGGCGGCAGCGGAAAGACGTACGTCGCCTCCAGCGACACGTCGAAGGGGTTGCGGAAGGTCTGGACGACCTCGACGCCGGCCACCAGCCCGGTGAGGTGGGCGGCGACGTCCACGTTCTCCAGCGGAAGGTTGCCCTTCTCGGTCTCCAGCGCGCCGAGCCCGGCGTCCGGCACGGGGCGGCATTCCTCCGGCCGCAGAGGTGTGATGGGAACGGTCATGACGTCATCCCTCCAGCGCGTCGGAAGCGCGTGAATCGAAGGCGGCGGTGTCGTCGGGGAGGTGGAACGGCCCGGCCAGGCCGAGCGTGGCGAGCGCCGTGAGGAGTGGCGCGGCGGCCCGGCGCAGCGCGGCCACCTCGTGTCCGTCCGGCGCCCGGTGAGCCGGATCGAGCAGGACCGTCACCCCGGGTGCGAGCCGTACGCCGTGCACGACGTCCGGGAGCGCGGTGCCTGGAACCACGGTGTCCGGAACCACGGTGTCCGGAACCACGGTGTCCGGGAACACGGTGGCAAGGTGCGTGGCAGCGGGATCCACGGTGCCGGCGTGCGCGGTGCCGGGATCCGTGGCGTCGGTGTGCGCGGTCCTGGGGCCACCGGCGTCTGCGGGAGCGGAGCCGCTGCTGTGTGCGGTGCCGGGATTCCTGGGGTCGGTGCCCCTGGGGCCGGTGCGCCTGGGGTCGGTGTGCCTGGGGTCGGTGTGCGGGGTGCCGGAGTGACCGGAGGCCGTCGTGGCGGCGGACGAGGCCGGGCGTGCCCAGAAGCGGTCGCGCGCCGCGGGCCGTGCGACGTCCGGTGTCGCGGGGACGGTGCCAGGCTCCGGCCGCGTCCCGCACCAGCCGGGCGCCGGTGCCGCGGGCGGGGGAGAGGGCGGGCCCAGCGGCCGGGGCAGCGGCACGGGCGGCGGCTCGGCAGGCGGCACGGGTGGAGACTCGGGCGGCGGTCCGGCGAGCCCGGCGACGCGCTGGAGCATGGCGTCGGTCGCACCCGTCAGCTCCGCCTGGATGGCGGCGATGGACAGGCCGTCCGCCTGACGGCGCTTCACGGCCACTAGCTGGAGCAGGTGGCGGCGGCCGTAGAGAGCCACCCGGCCGCGCCTGCCCAGTGGAGGGTCGAGCAGCCCGATCGTCGTGTACCAGCGGATGAGCCGCTCGTTGGGCACCTCGCGGACCCTGCCGTTGCCACGCTGCTCTGGGCCGTCCGGGCGCTGCTCTGGGCCGTCCGCGCGCTGCTCTGGGCCGTCCGCGCGCTGCTCCTGGCCGTTTACGCGCGGCGCCACGCCGAGCAGGGCCGCCGCCCGCTCCGCCAGCTCGCCGATCGTCCAGGTGTCGCTCATGCCACCACCATGACACTGTCACAATGACACTGTCAACATTGTCTCCCTCATTGCGGTGTCACGGTTCCCGAAGTGTTCGTCTCGGTGAGGCATGCCGCTTCTCGCGCCGTTCACACGAGACGGGTCGACTGGGCGCCGCGACGTGCGGCCGCTCGACACGACGCGGGACCAGCGCACGCGGCACGAAAGGACGCGGCACGAAAGGACGCGGCGCAGGAGGACCGGGACGGAAAGACCCGGTCGGATGCCGCCGGGTGGGTAAGGGGAGCGGAGCGGTCACGCCCCCGGCCCGGGCGACGGCCGCGCGGGAACGAACGGCCCGCCGGGGGCGGACCGGCACGACCAGGGGCAGGTCGAGGAGGCGGTAAGCGGTGCAGGGGACTTCCGTCCGTTCGGCGGAGCTCTCGGTGCTTCCGGGAGCGGTGTGGCGCGCGGCGTTCGCCCATGACGACGGGCGTGAACCGCCCGGGCGTAGCGAGCCGTGCGCACAGGGTGATCCGGGCGGCCCGTCTCCGCCCGAGGTGCTTCGGGCCCTGCCACCGGGCTTCACCTGCCGGGTCGTGGCGCGGTCGGGGGAGCGCGCCGGGGGAGTCGTCTGGCACGCCGCCCCGGACGGCGGCGGGTGCTTCCCCGACGGGGACGGCTGGATATACGTGTCCAACTGCGCGCTGCCGCTGCTCGGCGGCGTTACGGCGCTGCGCTTCGCCCCGGACGGAACCCTGCGCGACGGCTACCGCGTCCTGTCCGGAGCCGACCGCAGCGGGGCCGGCGCCGTCACACCGTGGAACACGTGGCTGTCGGGTGAGCGGACGCCGTACGGACGGGTCTTCGAATGCGACCCGTACGGCCTGCGCGCTCCCAGGCCCCGGCTCGCGATGGGCCTGTTCCGCCATGGCGGTGTGGCCTGCGATCCCGACCGGGGCGTCGTCTACCTCACGGAAAACGAGCCGGACGGATGTCTGTACCGGTTCCGCCCGGACGATCGGGACGACCTGACCACAGGGGTGCTCGATGTGATGATCGGCGCGCCCGGCGAGGAGGCGGTGGCCTGGGAGCGGGTGCCGACCCCGGCCACGGCCCAGGTGCTTTTCGGCGAGCATGTGCCCCTCGCTGGGCACATGCCGCTGCGCGAACAGGTGAAAGGAGCCAGGAGGTTCGCGCGCGGCGGTGACTGCCACTACCGCGACGGCCTGCTGCGGTTCGTCACCGAGGGGGGCGGCCGGGTGTGGGCGTACGACGCCGCCCGCGAGCGTCTGACGCCGGCGCACGACACCGGCGGCCGGTCGGGCGGCGGGGAAGACGGCGAGATCACTCTCGTCGGAGGGGACCGGGCGGTGCCGTTCCTGCGCGTCACGGGCGGCTGGACCGTCGCCGGCCCCTCGATGTCACCGGCCGGCGACAGGCTCTACTTCTCCTGCCGTCCGCCACACGATGCGCGGCCCGCTCCGGCCTCCGTGACCGTCGAGGTCCGCGGGCCCTTCCGGGACCTCGCCGGCGCCTGAGCCGGCCACGGCTCGCGAGGGCCCGGCGCGGACGTCCGGCGGCCCGCCGGCGGTGGGAGACGTGGGTGCGGATCACCCGGATCTCCCGACGGAAAGCAGGCCGCAGGCGGTGGGAGGTGTGGATGTGGATCAGCGGGTCCCCGCTTCCTCGGAGCGGGGCGCCGCTGCCGGCGTTCGAGGGCTGTCAGTCGCAGGGGTCGTGCGGCACGGTGGCGGTGGCCCTCCTGCCGGTCGCGGCGACCGTCTCGAGCTGCGCCGCGGTGAGGGCGTAGCCGACGTCGGCCATGTCCGTGGCCACTGCGAAGATCATCCCCATTACCTGGTCTTCGCCGGCGATGAGCGGAGCGCCCGACATGCCGGGCGTGATGGCCACACCCTGGAGACGGTGGATCCGCAGCGAGACTTTGTCGCGGTTATATATGTCGTAGGACTCGGCGGGCTGGTCCGGCCGCACCCTGGCGGGAAGCGCGACCGGGACGGTGGTGCCCTTGGGATAGCCGACGACCACGGCGCTGGTCCGCTCGTCGCGTGTCAGCCGCAGCGGCCGGGCGGTGAGCCCGGGCACCCGCAGGACGGCGGCGTCGACCTTCGGGTCGAAGGCCACCACCCGTGCCGCGAACCGCCGCCCGTCGTCGAGGACGACTTCCAGGGCGCGGTCCACCCCCGCGACGACATGGGCGTTGAGGAGGACCCTCTCCGGCGCGTAGACGAATCCGGTCCCTTCCAGCCGTTTCCGGCAGGAGGAGGCGACTCCCCGGACCCGCACCACGCTGTGCGCGGCTTCGGACACCGCCGTGGCCTCGGCCGTAGGGGCGGCGGGCAGTGTGAGTTCACGCGCGACCGCGCACCCCGCCGCGCTCCCCGCCATCAAGACCGCCGCGCACATCACGAGAGCGATCGCTCCCGCGCTCTTGCGCGCCGCTCCCGCGCTCCGCCGCGCCGATCCCAGCATGCAGGTCATGGTAGGGGGCGGCCCGGAAGGTCACAGGTCCCTGGCCCATACCTGCTCGTTGACGGGAATCCCGGACTCCTCACCCGGGTACTGCTCCAGCAGTTCGAACCCCGCGGCCTGGTAGATCCGGCGCGCGCTCGCGAGCACGTCGCGGGTCCAGAGCATGATCCGGCGGTAGCCGGCCGCCGCGGCGAAACGCAGGCACTCCTCGACCAGCCGCCCGCCGATGCCCATGCCGCGCGCGGACGGCTCGACCAGCAGCAGGCGCAGCTGGGCCGTCGTGTCGTCCTTGCGCACGCAGAAGACGGACCCCACCGGCTCGCCGCGCACCTCCGCGATCCAGCAGCCCTCCCGCCGGGGGTCGTGGTCCTCGACGTAGTCCGCGACGATCCGCGCGACCAGGGCCTCGAACGCCATGCCCCAGCCGTACTCCTGGCCGTAGAGGGCGCCGTGCCGGTGCACCACCCAGCCGAGGTCGCCCGCCCGCGGCGGCCTGATCACGTACGGCTCGCGCCGCTCGGCCGGCTCGAGCAGGCTCCGTACGGTGGCCATGGCGGACACGAGCCGCCGGCGTTCGGGGTCGGTCAGCTTCGCGAGCAGGGTCTCGATCTCGGTGGCCGAGCGCCGGTCGAGCACGGCGAAGGTCTCGCGGCCCTTGGGCGTGAGCCGTACGACCTGGCGGCGGGCGTCCTCGGCGGACCGCTCGCGGGACACGAGCCCGTCGGTCTCGAACCTGGTCAGGATGCGGCTCAGGTAGCCGGCGTCGAGACCGAGCATGCCCCTGATGCCGGCGGTGTCGGCCGCCTCCCGCGTGCCGAGTTCGAACAGCACCCGCGCCTCGGTCAGGGAGTAGGGAGTGTCGTGCATTCCCGCCCCGAGCACCCCGATCACGGAGGTGTAGAAGCGGTTGAACGCACGCACTTCCGGCACGATGTCCATATGTTCCTTGCCTGTCTCAAGGAAATGCTTGACGGAGTCAAACATAAGGCCGTGGCGGCCCGTTGGGAAGACGCTCTCTCACGACGCGCGGTCTCGCCGTGCGAGACTGAGTTGGTCTGGTCGGCCAGGTGCCGTAGCCTCTTCTTTTGGTCTAGACCATTGTGCGGGGCTGGGGCAGAATGCGGTGCCGTGGAGTGCCGGGGTCTGCGTCGGGCCGGCCACGCCATTCCACGCGTAATCCCAGATGGAGGAAAACCCGTCATGCGTATTGGAGTCCTCACCGGAGGCGGCGACTGCCCCGGCCTGAACGCGGTCATTCGCGGCGTCGTCCGCAAGGGCGTCGGCGTGTACGGGCACGAGTTCGTCGGATTCCGGGACGGCTGGCGTGGCCCTCTGGAGGGCGACACCATGCCGCTCGACATCCAGGCCGTGCGGGGCATCCTGCCGCGCGGCGGCACGATCCTCGGCTCCTCCCGCACGAACCCGATCAAGATCGAGGGCGGCGTCGAGCGGATCAAGGAGAACCTCGCCGCGCAGGGCGTCGACGCGCTCATCGCCATCGGCGGTGAGGACACGCTGGGCGTGGCCAAGCAGCTGTTCGACCGTGACGTGAAGGTCGTCGGCGTGCCCAAGACGATCGACAACGACCTCAACGCCACCGACTACACCTTCGGCTTCGACACCGCGGTCAACATCGCGATGGAGGCCATCGACCGGCTGCACACCACCGCGGAGTCGCACCACCGCGCGCTGATCTGCGAGGTCATGGGCCGCCACGCGGGCTGGATCGCGCTGCACGCCGGCATGGCCGCCGGCGCCAACGTCATCCTCATCCCGGAGAAGCCGTTCGACATCGAGAAGGTCTGCGCCTACGTCGAGTCGCGGTTCAAGACCCGCTACGCGCCGATCATCGTCGTCGCCGAGGGCGCCCACCCGCTCGAGGGCCAGATGGCGCTGCAGGCGGGCGAGCTCGACGCGTTCGGCCACGTGCGCCTCGGCGGCATCGGCGAGGTCCTCGCCAAGGAGATCGAGAAGCGCACCGGCAAGGAGGCCCGCACGACGGTCCTCGGCCACATCCAGCGCGGCGGCACGCCGACCGCCTACGACCGGGTTCTCGCGACCCGCTTCGGCCTCGGCGCGATCGACGCGGTGCACGAGGGCGACTTCGGCAAGATGATCGCGCTGCAGGGCACCGACATCGTGCGCGTCGCCCTCGCCGAGGCGACCGCCGAGCTCAAGACCGTGCCAGCCTCCCGCTACGAAGAGGCCGAGGTCTTCTTCGGCTGATCGGACGCGGGCCCGTCACCACGGCCCGCGCACGATCCCGTACGGCTCCCGCGACGCCCCGCGGGAGCCGTACGCATGCGAGGCCCCCGACGAGGCCCCCGACGACGCCCCGGCCGGGGGCCCCGGACACGGAGACCGCGGGCGCTCTCCGGCGGCCGGCCCGGTCCCTCGCCGCCGCGATCCGCCGGAAGATCGAGGCGTAGGCGCGGCGGTTGCCCGAGTATGTGAGCGGTCCGAGTATGTGAGCGGGAGGGCGCGGCACGCCCTCCCGGCTCGATCATCAGGAGAGTGCGCCACGCGATGGGCATCGAGGGACCGTTCTGGCGGGCGATCGCGGTCTTCCGGCTGGCGTCGCTCGCGTACGCGGCGCTGCTCGTGCTCAGGGCCGGCGGCTACGCCCATCCGGCGGTGACCTGGGCCGTCGTCGGCGTGATGGCCGCCTGGACGGCCGTCACCCTCGTCCTCTATCCGGCCGTGCGGCGCGGGCCGCTGCTGGCGGCCGACCTCCTCGTCACGGTGGGCTGCCTGCTGGCCACGCCGTTCGCGCAGAGCCGCGTCGACGTGCTGGCCGGTGCGATGCCGATCACCGCGACCTGGGTGGCCGGGCCCGTCCTCGCGTACGGGGTGGCCCGGGGACGCCGTGCGGGCGCGCTCGCCGCCGCGGCGGTGTCGGCGGCCGACCTGTGGCTGCGCAGCGCCGGCGGGGTCGACCTCGCCTCGTTCCCGGTGAACGGCGCCGTGCTCATATTCATGGCCGGGGTCGTCGTCGGGCACGTCGCCCGGCTCGCGCGCGAGGCCGAGGAGCGCATGCGGCGTGCCGAAAGGATCGAGGCCGCCGGCCGCGAGCGGGAGCGGCTGGCCCGCGGCATCCACGATTCGGTGCTGCAGGTGCTGGCGCTCGTCCAGCGCAGGGGCGCGGAGATCGGCGGCGAGGCGGCCGAGTTGGGCAGGCTCGCGGGAGAGCAGGAGTCGGCGCTGCGGGCGCTGGTGCAGGCGCCGCCCGTCGCGCGGCCGCCGGGCACCGCCCCGCCGCCCGGACTCCGCGGCCGGTTCCGATCGCCGGCGCGCCCTCGCCGTGCCCCCGCCCGTGAAGGGGACTCCCGCCATGTGACCGACACCACGGCGGAGCCCGAGGCCGACCTCCGCGACCTGCTGCGGCCGTACGGCACGGCGCGCGTGACCGTGTCCGCGCCCGCGACACCGCTGCCGCTGCCGGCCGAGAGCGCGCGGGAGGTGGCGGCGGCCGTCGGCGCGGCCCTCGACAACGTCGTACGGCACTGCCCCGAGGGCGCCCGCGCGTGGATACTCGCGGAGGAGGACGGCGGCGCGGTCGTCGTCACCGTCCGCGACGACGGGCCGGGCATCCCCGAGGGGCGGCTCGAACAGGCCGCGCGCGAGGGGCGCATGGGCGTGGCCCGGTCGATCCGGGGCCGCGTGGCCGACCTCGGCGGCACGGTGACGGTCACCTCGTCGCCGTCGGGGACGGAGATCGAGCTGTCGGTCCCGGCGCGGACGCCGCGACCGGGCGAAGGGGGCGGGAGGCGCTCGTGAACGAAGGCGGACGGCCGCCGGTGCGGGTCATGGTGGTGGACGACCATCCGATGTGGCGGGAGGCGGTCGCCCGCGACCTGACCGAGGCCGGGTACGACGTGGTCGCCGCCACCGGTGAGGGCCGCCAGGCGCTGCGCGTCGCGGCGGCCGTACGGCCGGACGTGGTGGTGCTCGACCTGCGGCTGCCCGACCTGGCGGGCGTGGAGGTGGCCCGGGGCCTCGGCGCGTCGGCGGCTCCGCCGCGTGTGCTCGTCCTGTCGGCCAGCGCCGAGGAGGAGGACGTGCTCGAAGCGGTCAAGGCCGGCGCCTCGGGATATCTGGTGAAGTCGGCGAGCCGGGAGGAGTTCCTGGACGCGGTCCGGCGGACCGCCCAGGGCGACGCCGTCTTCACTCCCGGCCTGGCCGGGCTGGTGCTGGGGGAGTACCGCAGGCTCGCCCACCTGACACCGGACCGGGGCGGGGACGCCGAACGGGACGGGCCCCGGCTGACCGACCGGGAGACCGAGGTGCTGCGCATGGTCGCCAAGGGCCTGACGTATCGGCAGATCGCCGGACGGCTGGTGCTGTCGCATCGCACGGTGCAGAACCACGTGCAGAACACGCTGAGCAAGCTCCAGCTCCACAACCGGGTGGAGCTGGTCCGCTACGCGATCGAGAAGGGCCTGGTCGAACTCGACGGCGGATAATCGGCGTTGTCACGGCGGCGGCATTACAGTGGGGAAGCCCGCATCGCGGTGACGCGTTGTCTTTGGCGTATGTTCCCCCGGCCGTGCCCTCCCCGGTGTGACGGCCGTCCCTGTCCGTCCGGAGGTTTTCCACAGATGACCATGACCGCCCTCGGAGAGCCCTCGGTGCTGCTCAAGTTAGGCGAGGTGGTCCTGAAGGGCCGGAACCGCGAGATCTTCGAGATGCGCCTGCGGGCGAACATCAAGCACGCGCTCAAGGGCCACCGGGTCGACATCCGCCAGCGGCACGGGGTGATCGCCCTGTTCCTGCCCGCGGGAACCGAGGTGGAGGAGGCCGAGACGGTGGCGGCCCGCGTGGCCGACGTGCCCGGGATCGTGCTGGTCCATCTCGCCTGGCGGGTGCCGAAGGACCCGGACACGATCACCAAGGCCGCCATCGAGCTGATCAGGGACAGCGACGAGGTGGCCCGCAAGGCGCGCTTCGCCGTACGGTCGCGGCGGCGCGACAAGCGCTTCCCGCTGCGCTCGAACGAGCTGGACCGCGTGGTCGGCGGGGCGATCAACGACACCTTCGGGCTGCCGGTCGACCTGAGCAACCCGGAGCTCACCGTGCACATCGAGGTGGACAAGGACGAGGCGTTCCTGTTCACCGGGGGCCGGCCGGGCCAGGGCGGCCTGCCCGTCGGCTCCAGCGGCCGGGCGCTGGCGCTGCTGTCCGGCGGGATCGACTCCCCGGTCGCCGCCTACCGCATGATGCGGCGCGGCCTGCGGGTGGACTTCCTGCATTTCTCCGGCATCCCGTTCACCACCTCGGAGTCGATCTACAAGGCGTACGCGCTGGTGCGCAACCTGGACAAGTTCCAGGGCAAGTCGCGGCTGTGGGTGGTGCCGTTCGGCAAGGCGCAGCAGTCGATCAGGAACTCCGGCCAGGACCGGCTCGCGGTGATCGCGCAGCGGCGCCTGATGCTCAAGACGGCCGAGGAGGTCGCCCACCGCATCCACGCCGAGGCGCTGGTCACCGGCGACAGCCTCGGCCAGGTCTCCTCGCAGACCCTGGCCAACATCACGGCCCAGGACCACGCCGTGGACCTGCCGATCCTGCGCCCGCTGATCGGCCTGGACAAGACCGAGATCATGGCCGAGGCCCGCCGGATCGGGACGCTGGAGATCTCCGAGCTGCCCGACGAGGACTGCTGCACGCTGCTGGCGCCGCGGCAGGCCGAGACCCGCGCGAAGATCGAGGATCTCAAGCAGATCGAGAGGCGTCTCGACGCCGAGGACCTCGCCGCCCAGCTGGCCGACTCGATCCAGCCGTACAAGCTCGACGTCTGAGCCGGAGCCCGGGACCGCCGGACGCGGTCCCGGGGCCCCGGCCCGGTGAAACGGTCAGGCCGGAACGAGGGACGCGGCCGTGGTCGCGGTGCGGCCCAGCAGCGGGGGGAAGTCGCGCAGCACGGCCGCGAGGTCGTCCAGGTCGCCGTCGACCAGGGCCTGCGGTCCGTCGCAGAGGGCCTGCTCGGGGTGCGGGTGCACGTCGACGATCAGGCCGTCGGCCCCGGCCGCGATCGCGGCCCGGGACAGCGGCAGCACCAGGTCGCGCCGGCCGCCGGAGTGCGACGGGTCGACGATCACCGGCAGGTGCGACAGCCGCTGCACGATCGGGACCGCCGAGACGTCGAGCGTGTTGCGGGTGGCGGGCTCGTAGGTGCGGATGCCGCGCTCGCACAGCACGATGTCGAGGTTGCCGCGCTGGGCGATGTACTCGGCCGCCATCAGCCACTCCTCGATGGTCGCCGTCATGCCCCGCTTCAGCATGACCGGCTTGCCCGCCGCGCCCACCGCCTGCAGCAGCGCGAAGTTCTGCGCGTTGCGGGTGCCCACCTGCAGCATGTCGGCGTACGACGCCACCAGCGCCACGTCGTGGGCGTCCACGACCTCGGTGACGATCGGCAGCCCGGTCTGCTCGCGCACGTCGGCCAGGATGCGCAGGCCCTCCTCGCCCAGGCCCTGGAAGGCGTACGGCGAGGTGCGCGGCTTGTAGGCGCCGCCGCGCAGCAGCGTCGCGCCCGCCGCCTTGGCCATCAGCGCCGCCTCCAGCGTCTGCCGCGGCGTCTCGACCGCGCACGGGCCCGCGATCAGCGTGACGGTGTCCGGGCCGATCGGCACGCCGCGCACGGTCACCGTGGAGCGTTGCGGATGGTTCTCTCTGCTCACGAGCTTGTACGGCGTGGAGACCCGCACGACCTCCGCGACGCCCGGCATGCCGTGCAGATTCAGTGTGGCGTACTGCTCCACGTCGCCGATGATGCCGACGATCGTGCGGTTCACGCCGCGGCTCGCGAACGCCTCCCCTCCGGCCGCGGCGACGAGGCCGGTGATCGCCTCGATGTCGTCCTGGGTCGCTTCCGGGGTCATGACGATGACCATGGTGACTCCTGTCAGGGTGAACGGTACGGGTCCGGAAAACGACGAAGGCCCCGGGTCCTAGGGACCCGGGGCCTTCGTTCGCCTTGGCTGTCAGCGCAGCGCTTGGAGGCGATCGGTCCTCACGGGTCCGTCGCCATACCAAAACGACCAAGCGGTACGCATGTGACGCAATATAGCGCACGATTCCTTGATCGTGCCGCACTGCGCGTCAGGGGGCCGGTGCGGTCGCCCTCGAGGCGGATGGCAGGATGGCCTGCGTGCCGGAGAAACCTGAGGAGGAGACGCGCCTGCCACCGGGCCAGTACGTCCCACGTGGACAGCCCGTCGTCCACTACGGGAGGGTTCCGGGGTTCCGCCCGGAGACGTGGCGTTTCCAGGTGTTCGGCGCCACGGCCTCGGGCCGGGTCCACGACTTCTCGTGGGAGGAGTTCTCCTCCCTGCCCACGGCGACGGTCGTGGCGGACTTCCACTGCGTCACCAAGTTCTCCGTCATGGGCAACGAGTGGAGCGGCGTTCCCACGTCGGCGCTGCTCGAACGCGTCCCCCCGGCGCCCGGCGTGCGCCACGTCATGGTCTGGGCCGAGTACGGCTACAGCGCCAACCTGCGCCTGTCCGACTTCGACCGCCCGACCACGCTGTTCGCCACGCACCTCGACGAGAACCGGCTGTCCCCCGAGCGTGGCTACCCCGTACGGATCGTGGTGCCCCACCTGTACGCCTGGAAGAGCGTGAAGTGGGTGCGCGCGGTCGAGTACCTGACCGAGGACCGGCGCGGATTCTGGGAGGACCGCGGCTACCACAACGTGGCCGACCCCTGGAAAGAGCAGCGCTACTCATACCAGGAGGACCCGGGCGACGGCCCGCCGTGAGGCCGCCGAGCGGCTACGGTGTCCGGCGTGTCTTCAGCCGTCTGGGTCACGCTGTGCGCGATCTGCGGAGTCTGCGGCGGCGCGCTCGGCCGCGCCCTCGCCCGCCGCGGGCCGTCCCCCGGTGAGCCGCCGGGCGAGGCGACGTTCCTCGCCCTGCGCGTGGCCGGGCTGGCCGCGGGCTCGCTGCGCGCCGGGCTCACCAGGGGCGCCGCCCGCCGGTCCGTACGGCACCTGCGGGCGTTGCTCGGCGCCGACGGCCTCGCCGTCGCCACCGGCGACCGGGTCCTGGCCACGGACGGCACGGGGGTGCCGGCGGACGAGACGGTGCTCGCCGAGGCGCGCGCGGCCATGGCGACCGGCAGGCCGCGCGTCGTCCCCGCCCGGGGGGACGACCGGCACGGCGTGGTGGTCCCCCTGACCGTGGAGGACCGGGTGGTGGGCGCGCTCGCGGCGTACGACGCGGAGGCCGGCGCCGCCCTGCTGCGCACGGCGGCCGAGGTGGGCCGCTGGATGTCCGGCCAGCTCGAACTCGCCGAGCTCGACGCCTCCCGGAGGCGGACGCTGGAGGCGGAGGCGCGGGCCCTGCGGGCGCAGATCTCGCCCCACTTCGTGTACAACTCGCTGACGACGATCGCGTCGTTCGTCCGGACCGAACCCGAACGCGCCCGCGAGCTGCTGCTCGACTTCGCCGACTTCATCCGGTACGCGCTGCGCCGGGCGGCCGACTTCACCTCGCTCGCCGACGAGTTGGGCTGCGTGGACCGCTACCTGCTGCTGGAGCAGGCGAGATTCGGCGACCGGCTGCGCTTCACCGTGCAGGTCGCGCCGGAGGTGCTGAAGGTCGACGTGCCGTTCCTGTGCCTGCAACCCCTGGTGGAGAACGCCATCAAGCACGGCATGCCCGGCGAGGTCCGGGTCGTGATCAGGGACGCGGGGCAGGAAGCGCACATCTGGGTCGAGGACGACGGCGTCGGCATGGACCCCGAGCATCTGCGGGCCGCGCTCGCGGAGGAGAGCACCGGCATCGGGCTGAGCAACGTGGACCTGCGCATGCGCCACCTCTACGGCCAGGACTACGGGCTCAAGGTCGAGACGGCGCCCGGCAAGGGAACCCGCATCCGGCTGCGCATCCCCAAGAGCCGTCCTCGCGCCGTCCCGGCCCGCTCCTGAACCCGCCGCCGCGCGCACACCCCGCCGGACGCTCAGCCGGTCAGCAGCGGGAGCCGGAGGACGAACCGGGCGCCGCGCGGGGAGTCCTCGACGCGCAGGCTGCCGTCGTGCGCCGCCGCGATCGCCCGGCACAGGGCCAGGCCGAGACCGCTGCCGCCGGGATCCAGGCGGCGTCCCGCCTCCAGCCGCATGAAGGGTTCGAAGATGCGCTCCCTGTCCTCCTCCGCGACGCCGTCGCCGTCGTCCAGCACCACCACCAGCGCCTGGGCGCCGTCGCACCCGGCGGTCACGTTCACCTGGCCGATGGCATGGCGCTGGGCGTTCACCAGCAGGTTCGTCACGATGCTGGCCAGCTGCACGCGGTTGCCGACGACCCGCACGCCGGGCTCGGTGGTGGCGTACACCGGCACGCCCGTCGTGCGCGCCGCCGCCTCGGCGCGTACGAGCGCCCCGAGGTCGACCTGCTCGGACGAGCACGGCGTGTTGCGAAGCCGGGCGAAGGCGAGCAACTCGTCGATGATCTGCTGCATGCGGTCGGCGGCCGGCAGCGCCCTGGCGATCGCCTGCCGCGCGTCCGTCTCCCGGTAGAGCAGCGCCTCCTCCAAGCCCGTGCGCAGGCCGGTGAGCGGGGACTTGAGCTCGTGGGACACGATGGCGGCGAACTCCCGCTGCCGTGTGACCGCCGACTCCAGCCGGCCGAGCGTCTGGTTGGCGGCACAGGCCAGCTGTGCGATCTCGTCCCGGCCGGACGGCTGCGGCACCCGCAGGGACAGGTCGTTGGCGTTGATCTCCGACATCCGCTGCCGGATCGCGTTGATGGGGCCCAGGATGCGGCCTGCCGCCCGCCAGGTCGTCCACGTCCACAGGGCCGCGAGCAGCAGCCCGCCGGCGCCGATGAGCAACTCCAGCCGGTGCCCGCGCAGGGCGGGCGGCTGGTCCGTGCCGGCGTAGACGAAGTGGGGCTCACCCTGCCAGAGCTCCCAGGACTGCAGCGACGGGACCCGGCCGGCGGTGAGCAGGACGCACCGCTCGCTCTCGGGGCACTCGGTCACGTCGCGGAAACGGTCCTCCTCCGTCGGCCGGACCGTGCTCAGCGGCCGGTCTCCGGCCATGGGCCCGGCCGCCGTCACCCGGCCCCGCGAGTCGACGAGCTGGACGAGGGGGACCCGCGCCGTCGGCGTCGGCGGCGGAACCTGCCCGCGTTCCATCAGGCCGATCCACTCAGTGGCGACGCGGCGCGTCTCCCTGAATATCTCGCTCTCGACCCGGTTCCGGATCAGCAGGCACAGGCCGATGCCGATCACCGTGGCGACGAGCACGGACACCGCTGCCACGGTCAGCGTCACCCGTGCCCGGATGGAGTCGGAGAGGGGAAGGAACGTGCCCGGCCTGATGCTCATCCAAGTTCCTCGCTGGGCCTGGTCTCCTCCTCACGATAGACAACCCTGAGGGACAAAGGGCATTTTAGGGGACAAACAGCTAATAGCTCTACCTACTCTTGGTGCGGCATGCGCGAGCGATCGTGGCGGAGGGTAGCGGGAATGTCACCTACCGCTCGGTCACCCCTTGCGTGGAGGGCGGCACACGCGGCACGGTGTACGCCATGCTGCGTGTCCTCGCGGTGGACGACGAGGTCCCCGCCCTGTCCGAGCTCGCCTTCCTGCTCCGTCAGGACGCCCGGGTGGAGCACGTGAGGACGGCGACCGACGGCGGGGCCGCCCTGCACGACATGGTCCAGATGATCGCCGACGGGGAGCGCCTGGACGGCGTCTTCCTCGACGTGCGCATGCCCGGACTCGACGGCCTGGACCTGGCCCGGCTCATCGGCGGGTTCCCCGCGCCGCCCCGTCTGGTCTTCGTCAGCGCGCACGACTGCGCCGTCCAGGCCTTCGAGCTGGAGGCCGTCGACTACCTGCTCAAGCCCGTACGGCCCGAACGCCTGGCGGAGGCCGTACGCCGTCTCTCGGCCGCGGTGGCGCCTCCCGGCGCCGAGGAGGACCTGGAGACGATCCCGGTCGAGCTCGGGGGCCGCACGAAGTTCGTGGCGCGGCAGGACGTGTGCTACGCCGAGGCCCACGGCGACTACGTCCGCCTGCACACGGCCGGCGCCGTCTACCTCGTGCGGATGTCCCTCGCGGCGCTGGAACGCCGCTGGGCGGGCGCCGGCTTCGTCCGGGCCCACCGCAGCACCCTGGTCAACGCCCGGCACGTGAGCGAGCTGCGCTTCGACGCCGGTCGGGTGGTCCTGCAGGTGGGAAGCGAGACGCTGCCGGTGAGCAGGCGGCACACCCGCCAGGTGCGCGAGCAGCTCGTCCGCCAGTTCCGGCCCTGAGCCTGCCCGATCACGTCGCGGCCGCGGCGCCTCAGGAGCGGGCCGGAGACACGACCACGCCGCTCTCGAACGCGCGGGTCACGGCGGCGGCGACACCGTGGCGGGGGAGCAGCCCCTTCTCGGCCGCCTCCCAGCCGGTGTAGGTGAGGGCCCACAGCACCTGCTGAATCCACTCGGCGCTGACGCCCGGGTCGAACACGCCCTCGGCCTGGCCGCGCTCGATGAGGCCGACGGTGGTCGGCACCGACAGGTCCGGTTCGAAGCAGTCCGTGAACTCCTCGAGCACCCGGGGGTCGCCGAACAGGAACGCCAGGCGGTCCCCGGCGTCCACCAGGGCGGCGATCAGCCTGCGCATCGCCTCGAGCGGCGGGCCCTGGTCGATGGCCGCCCCGGCCGTCGACCTCTCCACCACGCGGAAGGAGTCGACGACCGCCGCGTTCACGAGGTCCTGCCGGTCGGAGAAGTAGCGGTGCAGCGTGCTGCGGCCGATCTGGGCGGCCGCGGCGATGTCCGCGAGCGTCGCGCCGCGGTCGCGGGCGAGGACCGAGGCCGCCGCGGCGAGGATGGCACGGCGCGTACGGCTGCGCGTGCCCGATTCCCTGGTGTCGGTCACCTCCGGAAGGCTAGCAGCGCCTCCAATAGGAGACGGTCATGGTTGATAATGAGACATACAAGTCCCATTATGAGGCTATGAACTCTTACTCCATCGTCGCCGAGGGGCTGGGCAAGCGCTACGGCGACACCAGAGCCCTGGGCGGGTTCGACCTGAGGGTCGCCGGCGGGAGCGTGTGCGCGCTTCTCGGCCCGAACGGCGCGGGCAAGACCACCGCCGTACGCGTGCTGACCACGCTGGCGCGGCCGGACTCCGGCCGCGCGCTCGTGGCCGGGTTCGACGTCGCGCGGCAGCCGGCCGAGGTGCGCCGCCGCATCGGGCTGGCCGGGCAGGAGGCGGCCGTGGACGAGATCCTCACCGGACGGGAGAACCTCGAGATGTGGGGGCGGCTCCACCACCTCGGCGCGGCGGTGGCGCGCCGCCGCGCCGACGAGCTACTGGAGCGGTTCGGGCTGTCCGAGGCGGCGGGCCGGCGGGTCAAGAACTACTCCGGCGGCATGCGGCGCCGTCTCGACCTGGCCGCCGCGTTCATCCAGGCTCCGCGCGTGCTGTTCCTCGACGAGCCGACCACCGGTCTCGACCCCCGCAGCCGCACGGAGGTCTGGCGCACCGTGCGCGGCCTCGCCGACGGCGGCAGCACCGTGCTGATGACGACGCAGTACCTGTTCGAGGCCGACCAGCTCGCCCGGCAGATCGCGGTGATCGACGGAGGAAAGGTCATCGCGGACGACACCCCCGAGCGCCTGAAGTCGCTGATCGGCGGCGACCACCTCGACCTCGTCGTGCGTGATCCCGCCCGCCTCGGCGACGCCGCCGCGGTCCTCGCGGGCGTCGCGCAGGCCGAGCCCGTCGCCGACGCGGACACGCGCCGCCTGACCGCCCCCGTACGCGACCGCGTCGGGGCGCTCACCACGGTCGTACGCGAGCTGGAGCGGCGCGGCATCGAGGTCGAGGACGTCTCCCTGCGGCGTCCGACACTGGACGAGGTGTTCCTGAGCCTCACGGCGGAGGCGGCCGCGTGAGCGCTCTCGCCACTCCGGACGCGCCCCCCGGGTGGGGCGAGCGGCTGCGCTGGACGCTGTCGGACGCGTCGGTCATCGCCCGCACCAATCTCAAGCACTGGGTCCGCAACCCGGCCGCGGTCCTCAACCTGACGCTGTATCCGATCGTCATGGTCGTCCTGTTCGGCTACGTCCTCGGCAGCGCGATGAACGTCGCGGGCGGCGGCGACTACCGGGAGTTCCTGATGCCGGGCATGTTCGCCCAGACGATGGCGATGGGTGTGATGACCACGATGACGGTGGTCAGCCTGCAGACCGCCCGCGGGGTGACCGACCGCTACCGCTCGATGCCGATCTCGCGGCCCGGCGTGGTGCTGGGGCGCGCGTTCGCCGACATCGTCAACTCGGTGCTCGAACTGCTGGTCCTGCTCGCGTGCGGCCTGGTCGCCGGATGGAGCCGGCACCGGGGGATCGGCGACGCCCTGGCCGCCGTGGGCCTTCTCCTGCTGCTGCGCTTCGCACTCGTCTGGGTGGGGATCTACCTCGGGCTGGCGCTCACCCCGGAGGCGGCGGGCGCGGCCTGGCTGCCGCTGCTGCCGCTCACGATGCTGGCCAACACCTTCGTGTCCCCGGCGCTCCTGCCGGGCTGGCTCGGGGCGATCGCGGAGTGGAACCCGCTGTCGGCGACGGTCGCCGCGTGCCGGATGCTGTTCGGCAACCCCGGCTGGCAGGGCGGCTCCTGGGCCGCCGAGCACGCACTCGCGCTGGCGATCGGCTGGCCGCTGCTGATCACGCTCGTCTTCCTGCCCCTGTCCGTCCGCCGCTACCGCCGCCTCGGCGGCTGAGCTTCGCCCGTTCGCCGGGGGCGCGCGGCCGGGCCGGAGGGCGTGTTCACACGCCCCGATCTACCGCTCGTCGCCTCCGGAGGCCCGCTCGTCGTGCGGGAGCGGGCCGCATGGCGCTAACTAGAGACCGCTCGTCCGAACGTCCATCCCCCCGCCCGACTACACCTCGTAGTCTTTCGCACGTCGCAAGACACGCGGGGTAATCACAAAGTGAGCAGGTTGTCACCGGTTGGTTACCAAGCGGGGCCCTACTCGGGGGGGAAGGGCCCCGCCGACGCGTATCGGGGGGGTGCGCGGCGATCCGGCCATACGGGGGCCCGGATCGCCGCGAACGCCCGCTCCCGCCTGCCCCACGAGGGCAGCCACGTCCGGACGCCCGGTAAGGGCCGGGAAGGCCGCGCCGGACGCCCGGTATCGCCGGGAGAACCCGCTGCGGCGCGGTGACCGGTGCCCCGGGGACGCGCCGGTCAGTCGCCGCGCAGCTGCTTGAGCAGCTCGACGTCCTCGCGGTGCTTGTCCACCTTGCCCGGGGTCTCGATGCAGAACGGCACCCCGGCGGCCGTGGGATGGCGCATCAGCTCGCCGAACGCCTGGGCGCCGATGTGCCCCGCGCCGATGTTCTCGTGCCGGTCCCGCTTCGAACCGCAGGGGTCCTTCGAGTCGTTGGCGTGGATCAGCCTGAGCCGCCCCGGAGCCACCTCGTTCAGCGCGTCCATCATCTCCTTCACCCCGCCCGGCGCGGCCAGGTCGTGCCCCGCGGCGAAGGCGTGGCAGGTGTCGAGGCACACACCGACCTTGGGGTGGTGGTCGAGGGCCTCCAGATAGGGCCCGAGGTCCTGCACGGTCGCGCACAGCATCTGGCCCTGGCCGGCCATCGGTTCGAGCAGCAGGTCGGGGCCGTCGTCGGGCAGCTCGTCCAGCACCGGCAGCAGGCGCTCGTGGATCTGGCGCATCGCCGCCTCGCGCGACTGGCTCACGGCCGAGCCGGTGTGGACGACCACACCGAGCGCGCCGGTCTCGACGCCCCTGCGCAGAGTGTGACGGATGACCGCGATCGAGTTGTCCAGGGTCTCCGGGGTCGGCGACCCGCAGTTCACGAGATACGCGGCGTGCAGGAAGACCGGGACCCCCGACTCGCGCAGCTTGGCGTCCTCGGCGGGGTTCCCCTCGCTGAGCGCCCAGCCGCGCGGGTTGGTGACGAAGACCTGGATCATCTCCGCGCCGATGTCGGCCGCGTACTTCAGCCCGCCCTTGGCCAGGCCGCCGGCGACGAAGACGTGTCCGCCGATGAGATTGGAAGGAGTCATGATGACCTCCAGGCTAGTGCCGCCCCCTTTGTCACAACGTACAAAGCGGCCCCCGGAGCAGGGCGCGCGGTTCGGACTTCGCGCCGCTGGATCCCGCCGCGGCCCGGCGGTTGACTGACGGGCATGCGCGAACTCAGCCGGGAGGACCTGCGGTCCTGCTGCTCCTGCGCCACCTGGGTGGCGCAGGTCGCCGCGCGCGGGCCGTACGAGGATCTCGACGGGCTCCGCCGCGCGAGCGAGTCGGCCGTCGCGGCGCTGGACTGGGACGACGTGCTGGAGGCGCTGGCGGCGCATCCGCGCATCGGCGAGCGCCCCGACGGCGCGGGACGCGAGGCCGCGTGGTCGCGCGCCGAGCAGGCCGGGACCGCGGACGCCGGGCGGGACGTCCTCGGCGCGCTCCGCGAGGGCAACGCCGCCTACGAGAGCCGCTTCGGCCACGTCTACCTGGTCTGCGCCGCCGGACGGACCGCCGGCGAGATGCTGGCGCTGCTGCACGAGCGGCTCGGCCACGACGAGGAGACCGAACGGAAGGTCGTCCGCGAGGAGCTGGCGAAGATCGTCGATCTACGGCTGGCCAAGCTCTGGGAGGGCCGGTGAGCCTCTCGACCCACGTGCTCGACACCGCCGCCGGGCGGCCGGCCAAGGACGTGTTCGTACGGCTGTCGCGGCGCGCCGCGCACGGCTTCGTGCCGGTGGCGGAGGGCCGCACCGACGGCGACGGCCGCATCCGGGAGTGGACCCCGCTGGGCCGGGAGTGGGATCCGGCCGGGGACCCCCGCCCGGGGACCTACCGGCTCGTGTTCGACACCGGCGCCTACCTGGGGGACGAGGCGTTCTTTCCCGAGGTGAGCGTCGTGTTCGCCATCAGGGAGGCCGGCGAGCACTACCACGTGCCGCTGCTGCTGAGCCCGTTCGCCTACTCGACCTACCGGGGGAGCTAGCGTGGCCGTTCTGGGGCCCAACAGGTACGGCAAGGCCGAGACGAGGGTCGTGCGGGTGACCCGGCACGGCGACGCCCACCGGATCAAGGACCTCACGGTCAGCACGGCGCTGTCGGGCGACATGACCGAGGTCCACCTGAGCGGGGACAACTCCGCCGTCCTGCCCACCGACACGCAGAAGAACACGGTTTTCGCGTTCGCCAAGAAGCACGGCGTCGGGGCGATCGAGGACTTCGCGCTGCTGCTGGCGCGCCACTTCACGGACTCCCGGCCCGCGATCCACCACGCGAGGGTCGCGATCGAGGAGCACGCCTGGGAGCGCAACGGCGCGTTCGGGCACTCCTTCGTCCGTTCCGGCCGTGAGGTCCGCACCTGCGTGGCCCACCACGACGGCACGCGGTCATGGGTGGTCTCCGGGCTGCGCGACCTCGTCGTGCTGAACACGACCAACTCGGAGTTCTGGGGCTTCGCCAAAGACGAGTACACGACGCTGCCGGAGACCCGCGACCGCGTCCTCGCCACCGCCGTGGACGTCGCGTGGCGGCACACGGACGTCTCCCGGGACTGTTCCCAGGACTGGGACAAGACGTATGAGAACGCCCGGGCCGCTCTGCTCACGGCATTCGCCGACACCTACAGCCTGTCGCTGCAGCAGACGCTGTACGCGATGGGCACCCGGGTGCTGGCCGAGTGCCCGGGGGTCTGCGAGGTGCGGCTGTCACTGCCGAACAAGCACCACTTCCTGGTGGACCTCGCGCCCTTCGGCCTGGACAACGAGGGCGAGGTCTTCTTCGCCGCCGACCGGCCGTACGGGCTGATCGAGGGCACGGTCCTGCGCGAGGACGCGCCTGTCGCCGGCCCGGCCTGGGAGTAGCCGATGGACTTCCTGCGACCGCGGACCTGGGCGGAGGCCCTGGCGATGAAGGCCGAGCGGCCCGAGGCCACGCCGATCCAGGGCGGCACCGACGTCATGGTGGAGATCAACCTCGACAAGGGCCGCCCGGCCGCCCTGCTCGACCTCACGCCGATCCCCGAGCTCCGGGAGTGGTCGCGGGAGGGTGTCGAGATCCGGGTGGGCGCGGGCGTGACCTACTCCCGGCTGATCGCCGAGCTCGGGGGCGTTCTGCCCGGTCTGGCCCAGGCGTCCCGTACGGTCGGGTCGCCGCAGATCCGCAACCGGGGCACGGTCGCGGGCAACCTCGGCGCGGCCTCGCCCGCGGGCGACAGCCACCCCCCGCTGCTGGCCTGTGGCGCGGTGGTGGAGGCCGAGTCGGTGCGCGGCGCCCGGCTGATCCCGATCGGCGAGTTCTACACCGGCGTGAAGCGCAACGCGCTCGCGCCCGACGAGCTGATCCGCGCCGTGCGCGCCCCGGCCGCCACCGGCCCGCAGTACTTCTCCAAGATCGGCACCAGGAACGCCATGGTGATCGCGGTCTGCTCGTTCGCGACCGCCCTGGACGCGGGGGAGCGGCGGGTGGGCACCGGCATCGGTTCGGCCGCGCCGACCCCGCGCCGCGCCCCGGCCGCCGAGGACTTCGCGTCCGGCGCGCTGGACTGGGACGGCCGCGGGCCGCTCGACCCCGGTGTGGCCCGCCGGTTCGGTGAGCTCGTGGCCGCCGCCGCCGCGCCGATCGACGACGTGCGGGGCCGCGCCGCCTACCGCACGCACGCGCTGGCCGTGATGGCGCGCCGCGCGCTGGGCTGGGCCTGGGACGACTTCAGGGGGAGCGCGTGATGAGGGTGAACGTGACCGTGAACGGCCGCCCGATGACGGCCGACGGCGTGTGGGAGGGCGAGAGCCTGCTGTACGTCCTGCGTGAGCGGCTCGGCCTGCCGGGCGCCAAGAACGCCTGCGAACAGGGCGAATGCGGCTCCTGCACCGTCTATCTCGACCGTACGCCGGTCTGCGCCTGCCTGGTCGCCGCCGGTCAGGCCGAGGGCCGCGAGGTGGTGACGGTCGAGGGCCTGACCGCCGGCGGCGGGTTGCACGAGGTGCAGCGCGCGTTCGTGGACGCGGGAGCCGTGCAGTGCGGGTTCTGCACCCCCGGTCTCGTCGTCCAGGCCCACGCGCTGCTCGCGGGCGCGGACGGGGTGCCGCCGGACGCCGACATCCGGGAGGCCCTGGCCGGCAACCTGTGCCGCTGCACCGGATACGAGAAGATCCTCGACGCCGTCCGCCTCGCCGCCGCCCGCCGCCACCCCACGCCGTGATCGTGGAACCTGCCGCCCCCACCGATCATGCGGGAATCATGGCCCTACCACCTGACCTGGGAGTCTCCATTGCGTGATCGCGCACCACGGCGAATGGTCATCGAGAACGCCTACCTCGTCCCGGTCGTGGGAGAGGAGATCCCGTCCGGTCACGTCGTCGTGGAGGACGGCCTGATCACGGCGGTCGGCCCCGGCCCGGCGGCGGACGTCCCCGAGGGGGCCGAACGCGTCGACGGCGCCGGCTGCCTGGCCACCCCCGGCCTGGTCAACACGCACCACCACCTCTATCAGTGGGCGTCCCAGGGGGTGACGCCGGACGGGACGCTGTTCGAGTGGCTGGTGGCGAGCTATCGGCTGTGGGCTCGCATGGACGCCGAGGTGGTGGCGGGGGCCGCGACTGCGGGGCTGGCCTGGCTGGCCCTGTCGGGCTGCACGACCTCCACCGACCACCACTACGTCTTCCCCAAGGGCAGGGGAGACCTGTTCGAGGCGGAGATCGAGGCCGCGCGCCGGGTCGGGCTGCGCTTCCACCCCTGCCGGGGGTCGATGGACCGGGGCGCCTCGCGTGGCGGCCTGCCGCCGGACGAGGTCGTGGAGGACCTCGACGAGATCCTCCGGGCCACCGACGACGCGATCCGGAAATATCATGATCCGTCATTCGGGTCGATGCTGCGCGTCGCGGTCGCCCCCTGCTCGCCGTTCTCGGTCAGCGGCGAGCTCATGACCCGCTCGGCCGACCTCGCCCGTTCCCACGGCGTGCGGCTGCACACGCACGTGGCGGAGACGGCCGACGAGGACGAGCACTGCAGGGAGCAGTTCGGCGTGCTGCCCGTCGAGTACCTCGACGACCTCGGCTGGCTGGGCCCCGACGTGTGGCTGGCGCACTGTGTGCATCTGACCGACAAGGACGTGCGGCGCTTCGCCGAGACCGGCACGGGCACGGCCCACTGCCCGTCGTCGAACGGCCGTCTCGGCGCGGGCATCGCCCGGGTCGCCGATCTGCTGGCGGCGGGCGCGCCGGTCGGGCTGGGCGTCGACGGCGCGGCCTCCAGTGAGATGACCCCGCTCGCCGGGGAGATCCGCATGGCCGTCCTCACGCAGCGGGCCCGGTACGGCCCGCGCGCGCTGACCGCCCGCCAGGCTCTGGAGATGGCCACACTCGGCGGCGCCCGCTGCCTCGGCCGGGAGGCCGAGATCGGGTCGCTGGAGCCCGGCAAGCTCGCCGACGTCGCCCTGTGGCGGCTCAGCGGCTTCCACGCCGCGATCGACGATCCCGTCGTGGCGTTCGCGTACGGCGCCACGCCACCGCTGGAACGGCTGCTGGTGGGCGGCCGGACCGTCGTGGAGCGCGGGGAACTGCGCACGGTCTCCAATGAGGAGGCCGCGCGGGCCGGGGCCGGTGCCCATCGCCGCCTGACCACGGGAGATCATGTCTGAGACATCCCGGACGGATCGAGGGAGCAGGGCATGACAGGGCACGTCGTCATCGCGGTGGACAAGTTTCGCGGGTCGCTCACCGCGCCCGAGGTGGCCGCGCACGTGGCCGCCGGTCTGCGTTCTCCGGGATCGGGTGACGTGCCCGTCGTCGAGCTCCCGGTGGCCGACGGGGGCGACGGCACCGTCGACGCGGTCGTGGCGAGCGGCTTCACCCGGGTGGAGACGGAGGTGACCGGGCCCCTCGGCCACCAGGTCACCGCGAGCTACGCCGTACGCGACGAGCCCGGCGCACGGGTCGCCGTGATCGAACTGGCCGAGGCGTCGGGCCTGCGCAGGCTACCGGCGGATCCGGCGCCGCTGACCGCCACCAGCCGCGGCACCGGCGAGCTCGTCGCCCACGCCGTACGGCACGGCGCGACCCGCGTCGTGCTCGGCCTCGGCGGCAGCGCCTGCACCGACGGCGGCGCGGGGATGGTGCAGGCCCTCGGCGTGCGGCTGCTCGACGCGGCCGGCGACGACCTGCCGCCGGGCGGCGCCGCGCTGCGCGACCTGCACACGATCGACGCCTCCGGCCGCCTGCGCGGGGTCGAGGTGATCGTGGCGAGCGACGTGGACAACCCGCTGCTCGGGCCGTACGGCGCGGCGGCGGTCTACGGCCCGCAGAAGGGGGCGAGCCCGCGGGACGTGGCCGTGCTGGAGGCCGGGCTGGCCCGGCTGGCGGCCGTGGCCGCGCACACCCACGGCCTCGCGGGCGCCGCCGAGCACGACGGCGTGGTCCGCGCGATGGGCGTGGCCGGGCGGCCCGGGGCCGGCGCCGCGGGCGGGGTGGGCTTCGGCGCGCTGACGTTCCTGGACGCCGAGATCCGGCCGGGCATCGGCTACCTGCTCGACCTCGTGGAGTTCGACCGGCACGTCGAGGGCGCCCGGCTGGTGATCACCGGTGAGGGTTCGGTCGACCAGCAGACGCTGCGCGGCAAGGCCCCGGTGGGCGTCGCGGCGGCCGCGGCCAAGCACGGCGTACCGGTCGTCGCGGTCTGCGGCCGGCGGTCGGTGGGCGAGGAGGAGTTGCGGGCGGCCGGCATCGAGGCGGCGTACGCGCTGACCGACATCGAGCCCGACGCGAGCCGCTGCATGGCCGAGGCCGGGCCGCTGCTGGAGAAGCTCGCGGCGCGGGTGGCCGCCCGGCATCTCACGACATGAGGAGTGGCGCGTGGGGGAACCGTACGACCTGGTGGTGAGGTCCCGGCGGACCGTGACCCCGGAGGGGGAGCGGCCGCTCGCGGTCGCCGTACGCGGCGGTGTGATCGCCGCCCTGTGTCCCTACGACGAGCCGCCGGCGGCGCAGGAGTCCGCCGACCTCGGCGAGCTGCCGCTGCTGCCCGGGCTGGTCGACTCCCATGTGCACGTCAACGAGCCCGGCCGCACCCACTGGGAGGGCTTCGCGACCGCCACCAAAGCGGCGGCGGCCGGGGGCGTGACCACCATCGTGGACATGCCGCTCAACTCGCTGCCCCCGACCGTGGACGTGGCGGCGCTGGAGGTCAAACGGAAGGCCGCCGGGGGGCGGTGCCACGTGGACGTCGCCTTCTGGGGTGGCGCGATCCCCGGCAACCTCGCCGCCCTGCGGCCCCTGCACGAGGCCGGCGTGGCGGGCGTCAAGTGCTTCCTGTCGCCGTCCGGGGTCGACGAGTTCCCGGCGCTCGACCGCGAAGGGCTGCGGGCCGCGCTGGCGGAGGTGGCGGCCTACGACGGCCTGCTGATCGCGCACGCCGAGGACCCCGGCCTGCTGTCCGACCCCCGCGGCCCGGCGTACGACGAGTTCCTCAGGTCGCGCCCGCAGGAGGCCGAGCGCAGGGCCGTCGAGCAGGTGATCGCCCTCGCGGCGGAGACGGGCGCGCGGGCGCACATCGTGCACGTGTCGGCCGCCGCCTGCGTCGGACCGCTGCGCGCGGCCCAGGCGGCGGGAGTGCGCGTCACCGCCGAGACCTGCCCCCACTACCTGACCCTGGCGGCGGAGCAGGTCACCGGGCCCGCCTACAAGTGCTGCCCGCCGATCCGGGAGGCCGCCAACCGCGACGCGCTGTGGCGGGCGCTCGCCGAGGGGGTGCTCATGGGGATCGTCTCCGACCACTCCCCGTCGACGCCCGATCTCAAGGTGCCCGACTTCGCCGCGGCCTGGGGCGGGATCTCCTCGCTCCAGGTCGGCCTGCCCGCCGTGTGGACGGCGGCCCGCGCCCGCGGCCACGGCCTTACCGACGTGGCGCGCTGGATGGCGGAGGGACCGGCCCGCCTGGCCGGCCTGCCGCGCAAGGGGGCGATCCGCGTGGGCAACGACGCCGACCTGGTCGCCTTCGACCCCGGCGCGGAGTTCACCGTCGACGTGGCGGCGCTCCACCACCGCAACCCGGTCTCCCCCTATCACGGCGCGCGGCTCGCGGGCGTGGTGCGCACCACCTGGCTGCGCGGCGTGCCCGTCGACTTCGCCGCCCCGCGCGGACGACTGCTGACCCGAGGAGCGCGATGACCGGCTTCACCCGCCTGCCCGACCTCGCCCTGCGTACGTACGGCGGGTCGGTCGTGGCCGCCAACGACGAGTCGTTCGCCGAACGGGAGGCCCTGATCAGGCCGGGACCGGCCGAGTTCCGGCCGCAGACCTTCGGCGCCAAGGGCCAGGTCTACGACGGCTGGGAGACCCGGCGGCGGCGTGCCCCCGGCCACGACTGGGCGATCGTCCGGCTCGGCCTGCCGGGGGTCGTCCGGGGCGTGGTGGTGGACACCGCGTGGTTCCGCGGCAACTACCCGCCGTACGCGTCGGTCGAGGCGTGCGCGGCCGAGGGCCACCCCTCGCCGGACGAGCTGGACGGCTGGGCGGAGATCGTGCCGAAGAGCCCGCTGAAGGGCGACGCGGTCCACGAGTTCGCCGTGACCGACCCCCGCCGTTTCACCCACGTGCGGCTGAACATCTTCCCCGACGGCGGCGTCGCGCGGCTGCGGGTCCACGGGCGGGTCGTGCCCGACCGCACGTTTCTGGAGGGCCTCACCGTCGACCTCGCCGCGCTGGAGAACGGCGGCCTGGTCACGGCCTGCTCCGACGAGTTCTACTCCGCCCCGAACAACGTCCTCGCGCCCGGTCCGGCCCGCAACCAGTCCGAGGGCTGGGAGACCGCGCGCCGCCGCGATGGCGGCAACGACTGGCTCGTCGTCGCCCTCGCCGGGCCGGGCCGGGTGGCCGTCGCCGAGATCGACACGACCAACCTGATCTTCAACGCCCCCGGCTGGGCCTCGCTCAAGGGCGCGGACGCGGACCGGGCGCCGCTGGAGGACGAGGACGCCTGGTTCCCGCTGCTGCCCAGGACCCGCCTGCAGCCCGACACCCGTCACCGCTACCGCCTCGACGGCGACCGCAGGGTCACCCACGCCCGGCTCGACATCTACCCCGACGGCGGCCTCGCCCGCCTCCGCCTCCTCGGCACCATGGTCGCTTGACTCCCGAGCGGACCGCCACCGCGCCGTCGCGACCGGGTACGGCGGCCTCGCGGTGCGCATTGAGGCCGTGGTCGGCGAAGCGCCGTCAGCCGCTGTGCTCGCGGTCATAGGCGGCCTGGGCGGCGGCGACCGCGTCGCCGTGTCGCCTGGCCCAGTCGGTGAGCCGCAGCAGCGACGTGTGGAGTTCCCGGGCCATGTCTGTCAGCGTGTACTCGACCCTGGGCGGAACGACCGGGTGGACGGTGCGTACGAGCAAGCCGTCCCGCTCCAGCTTGCGCAGCTTGAGGGTGAGCATGCGCCTGCTGATCCCTTCGATCGAGCGTTCCAGCTCCGTGAACCGGACCGGGCCCCGCGCGACGGCGACCAGGATGCCGATGCTCCACTTCCCCGAGACGTGATCGAGGACCTCCGAGACCGGGCACGCCTCCCCGGCCAGGACTGACACATCGATGTGACGCTGGGACATGAATGTGCCTTCTTCCGCCGGGCTCGACACTCACCGATCCTGTACTCCGTATCAAATGGTGCACCGAACGGGGAGTGCGGCGTCATGCTTCAGGAACTCGCGGACCGTGCCGCGATCGTGGACACCGTCATCGCGTACGCGACGGCCGTGGACACCAGGGATTGGGGGAGGCTGGGCGCCCTGTTCACCGACGACGCCTGCTGGGAGTACGGCGGCTCGGGCGAGCGGCTCCTGGGGCCCGGCGCGATCGTCGCCAGGATCAGCGCCGGCGTGGAACGATGCGACGCCACCCATCACCTGAACGGCAACCATGCCGTCGCGGTGCACGGTGACACGGCCGGGCACACGTGCTACTACCAGGCCCAGCATGTCCGCCTCGGCCTGCCCGGCGGCGAGAGGTTCCTCGGCGGGGGCCGCTACGACGACCGGCTGCGCCGTACCCCGGACGGCTGGCGATTCACGCATCGCAGGATCGTCAGCGTCTGGAGCGAGGGAAACCGCGCCGTGTTCGCGCCCTGAGGCAGGCCGTGATCGCGGCCGGCGGCATCGGAGGTCAGTGCCAGATGGTGATCGTGCTGCCCGGCGGCTGCTGCCCGAGCGGCTTCTCACCGACCACGCGGTCGGTGCCCACCACCTTGCGGACGTTGACCTTGAAACCGGCCGCCTTCAGCTCGTTCACCGCGTCGTGGACGGACTTGAACATCACATTGGGCACGTTGACGACGGTGGGCGGAGTATGGCCGGGGTCGGCGGGGTCGGTCTCCCATGGCCAGCGGAAGCCCTGGTCCGGGCCGCGCGAGGCCGTCAGGTGGACGGTCGCCCCGGCCACCACCTCGGCGCCGCCGGACGGATCCTGGGCGATCACCGTGCCCGGCGGGGCGTCGTCGGTGGTCTCGTCGATCTGGACGTTGAAGCCCTTGTCGCGCAGGATCTTCTCCGCCTGGTCGCGCATCATCTGCGTGACGTCCGGCATCAGCAGTCCCGCGCTGACGACGAAGTTGACCACACCGCGCTTCTTGACGCGCTTGCCCACCGGCGGGTTGGTACGGATGACCTGGTCGCGGGGGATGGTGTCGCTCGCGCTCTTGCTGACCCTGCCGGGGGTCAGCCCGACCTCGGCGATCTTCGCCCGGGCGTCGGCCAGGCTGAGGCCCTCGACCTTCGGCACGGGGATGGTCTCGGGGCCGGCCGACGGGATCAGGGTGAGGACGGCGCCCTTGACCACCTCGGCGCCCGCGCCGGGCTCGGTGTCGAGGACGATGTCCTTCGGCACCTTGTCGTCGAACCTCGCCTTGCCGATCCGCACCTCGAAGCCGGCCTTCTGCGCCTCCTGCCTGGCGACCGTGATGTTCTGGTTCACCAGGTCGGGCACGATGGTGTAGCGCCCCTGGGAGAACCACCATCCGGTGAAGGCCACGCCCGCGACCATGACGAGGGCCAGCGCGGCGAGGAACCACACGGGCCTGACCCTGGTCCGGCGCCGCCGGCCCGTCTCGCCGGCGCCGGTCAGCAGTTCCGAGCGCGGCTGGATCATCGTCTGCCCGGCCGCCGGCCCGGCCTCCGGGCGCGCGTGCTGCGACGTGCCGAACGGCGAGGCCCCGCCGGGCGGCGGGAGGGTCCGGTGCGCACCCGTCCGCACGCCGCTGTGGGCGCCGGTGTGGGTGCCGGTGTCGTGGGCTCCGTGAGGGGCGGCGTGCGCGCCGGTGTGCCCGGTCCGCGGCAGCGTGCGGTGGATCTCTACGGCCGCGACGAGCATGGCGGTCGCGTCCGCCGGGCGCGCCGCGGGGTCCTTGTCGGTGGCCGCCGCGACGAGCGCGTCGATCACCGGCGGCACGTCGGGCACGATCGAGGACGGTGCGGGGACGGTCTCGTGCACGTGCCGGTAGGCGATCGACATCGGCGTCTCGCCCGCGTACGGCTGCCGCCCCGTGAGCAGCTCGAACAGCATGATCCCGGCGGCGTACACGTCGCTGCGGGCGTCGGCGGTGCCGGTCGTGACCTGCTCGGGCGACATGTAGCCGATCGTGCCGATCATCATGCCGGTCTTGGTCTGGTTGGTCGCCTCGATCGCGCGGGCCAGGCCGAAGTCCACGACCTTCACCCGGCCGTCGTCGGCGAGCAGCACGTTCTCCGGCTTGACGTCCCGGTGGATGAGCCCCGCCTGGTGGGCCGCGCCGAGGGCGGCGAGCACCGGGATGACCATCTCCAGCGCCTCGCGCGCGGGGAGGTGGCCGCGGCGGCGCAGCACGTCGCGCAGCGTCCTGCCGGGGACGTACTCCATCGACAGGTAGACGTTCGCCCCGTCCGTGCCCTGGTCGAAGACCTGCACGATGTTCGGGTGAGAAAGGCTGGCCACCGATTTGGCCTCACCGATGAACCGCCGCACGAACTGCGGGTCCTCGGCCAGCGAGCGGTGCATCACCTTGACGGCCACCGTGCGGTCGAGCCGGACGTCCAGAGCCAGGTATACGGAGGCCATGCCACCCCGGGCGATCCGGGACTCGACGCGGTAGCGCCCGTCGAGCAACTGCCCCACGAGCGGGTCGGTCAGCGTCGTGTCCACCCGCCAGAGTTTACGGGTGATTTGCCGCCGGGCGTGTTCCCGAATCCCAAACCGAGACCGATTCGGCAGCCTTCCGCGCCGTCCGAAAAGCCGTGCGGAATCCGAAAACCGGGCTTACCAGACGTGGATTCCCGCGACTGTCCGCCCGCCGGCGAAACACGCCGGACGGGCGGGGAGGACGCCTCTGCGTGGTGGATGCGGCGGGCTCAGGACGGGCGGCCCGGGGAGGAGGCCTCGGCGTAGCGGCGGCGCGGGATGCGCCCCGCGAGCCGGGCCAGGCGCCCGGCCGTGACCGCCTGCCGCATGGCCGCCGCCATCAGGTCCGGCCGGTGCGCCCGCGTCACGGCGCTGGCCAGCAGCACGGCGTCGCAGCCCAGCTCCATCGCCAGCGCGGCGTCGCTGGCCGTGCCGATGCCGGCGTCGAGGATCACCGGGACCGTGGCGGCCTCGACGATCAGCTCGATGCTGTGCGGGTTGCGGATGCCCAGCCCGGAGCCGATGGGGGCGCCGAGCGGCATCACCGCCGCGCACCCGGCGTCCTGGAGCCTGCGGGCCAGCGCCGGGTCGTCGCCGATGTACGGCAACACGACGAAGCCGTCGGCGACCAGCCGCTCGGCGGCGTCGAAGGTCTCGATCGGGTCGGGCAGCAGGGTGCGCTCGTCGGCGATGACCTCCAGCTTGACCCAGTCGGTCCCCAGGGCCTCACGCGCCAGGCGGGCGGTCAGCACGGCCTCCCCGGCCGTGAAGCACCCCGCGGTGTTCGGCAGCACCTTGACGCCGCGGGCGCGCAGCACGTCCAGCACCGAACCGCGCGACGCCGGGTCGAGCCTGCGCATCGCGACGGTCGTCAGCTCGGTGCCGGACGCCTCCAGCGCCTGGTCGAGCACCTCCAGCGACGGCGCGCCGCCGGTGCCCATGATGAGGCGCGAGGTGAACTTCTCCCCACCCAGCACGAAGACGTCGTCGGTCATGCTCATCCTCCCTGCACCGCCGTCAGCACCTCGACGCCGTCGCCGTCGGCAACCGGAGTGGAGTCCCAGGCGCTCCGGCTCACCACCTCGCCGTTCAGGGCCACCGCGACCCCGGACGTCAGGGACGTGAGGGTACGTACGGCGTCGCCGACCGTGGCGCCGGCGGGCAACTCGGCCGCGCCTCCGTTGATCGTGACTTTCACTTGCTGAATCTCCCTGGATGGCAGGCCCCGGTGACCGGGGGTGGCTCGTCGCCGGTGAGGAGCGCCGCGACGGCGTCGGCGGTGATCGGGGACAGCAGCACGCCGTTGCGGCCGTGCCCGGTCGCCGCGAACACGCCGGGCGGTCCGGCGGGGCCGATGAGCGGCAGGTTGTCGGGCGTGCCCGGGCGGAAGCCGACCGTGGTCTCGGTCAGTTCGAGCTCGGTGATGCCGGGCACCAGCTCACGGGCGTCGCGCAGCAGCTCGTACACGCCGCCGGCGGTGACCCGCGCGTCGTACCCCAGCTCCTGCGCCGTGGCGCCCAGCGTGATCTCTCCGTCGCCCCGGGGCACCAGATAGGCGGGGGAGCCGTGCACCAGCCCTCGCACGCACCGCGTGAGGAACCCCTGTGGCCCGCGCAGCCGGAGGATCTCGCCCTTGACCGGGCGTACCGGCAGGCCGGGCAGCAGGGACGCCGACCACGATCCGGCCGCCACGACGACCTGGCCCGCCGCGACGGCCTCGCCGGACGCCAGCCGTACGGACGGGCCGCCCGTCCCGGAGGCGTCGATCCCGGAGACCCGCTTGGCGACCAGCGTGCCGCCCGCCTTCTCGAACGCGGTGAGCAGGGCCCGCACGACCCTGCGCGGGTTGACCCAGGCGTCGTCGCGGGCCAGCAGCCCGCCGCGTACGGAGGGGGCGAGCATCGGCTCGTAGGAGCGGCACTCGCGCCCGGTGAGCCGCTCGACCCGCAGGCCGAGCGTCCGCTCGAAGGCCGCGAGGTCGTCCAGATAGGCCATGTCGTCCGCGCCGCGGGCGACCTCGAGCGTGCCCTCGGTCCGGTAGTCCAGCTCGACGCCGCTCTCGTCCTCGAGTTCGGCCCGGAACCCCGGCCAGGCCGCCAGCGACGCGAGGCCGAGCCGCAGCAGCGGCTCCTCCGTGTAGGTCACCTCGCTGACCGGCGCGAGCATCCCGGCCGACGCGTGGGTGGCGCCGCCTCCGGGCACGGGGTCGGCCACCGCCACCGACAGGCCCCGGCGGACCGCGCGCCACGCCGCGGCCAGACCCGCCACGCCGCCGCCGGCGATCACGACGTCGTATGTGGGGGGCACAGCGCGCTCCCTTCGCCGGCATTACCCGGATCAGGTCGGGGCGGTCGAGAGCCTCACGCTCTCCTCTCAGCCCGGTCCGCCGGGCTCCCGCGCGTCTTACGTGCACCAGCGTAGTACGCCGCCTGTCATGGCCGATCGCCGGAGGCCGCGCCGTCACACGGCCGGTGCGGGACGCGCGCCGCACGGGGGCGGAGATCCGGACGCGCGCCGTCCGGCGAAGCAGCCGTCCGTTCGAACAGGGGATCCTTCACAACGTGGGCCCCCGTCGAAGTGCGCGCTACTTGCCCAACTCGTTATGAGGGGCCCGTTGGCCAGGGCCCCCGCTGACAATCTATGGTCAAGCTGTGGATCACGTCGTGGTGGTGGGTGCCGGCCTGGCCGGCGTGCGAAGCATCGAGGCGTTGAGGGCCCGTGGATTCACCGGGCGCATCACGCTCATCGGCGAGGAACACCATCGCCCCTATGACCGGCCGCCGCTGTCGAAGGCGGTGCTGCTCGGAGGCACCGATTCCACGGTGGTCGACTCCGACCTCGACGCCCTCGACGTACGGCTGTGCCTCGGCACGGCGGCCAAGGGCCTGCGTGACGGCGTGCTGGAGACGACCGAGGGCGAGCTGGAGTACGACGGCCTGGTCATCGCCACCGGCGCCGCCCCGATCCGCCTGCGCGGCGAGGGCCGCCAGCACGTGCTGCGGACCATCGAGGACGCGCTGGCGCTGCGCGAGCGGCTGGTCCCCGGCGCCCGCGTGGCGGTGGTCGGGGCCGGCTGGATCGGCGCGGAGGTCGCCACCGCCGCGGCCAGAGCCGGGTGCGCGGTGACCGTCGTGGAGGCGGGGGAGAGCCCGCTCGCCGTGGCGCTCGGCCCCGCCGTGGGCAGCCACACCATCGGCTGGTACGCGCGGGCGGGGGTCGAGCTGCGCCTCGGCGCGATGGTCGGCACCGTGGACGCCGACGGCCTCACGCTCATGTCCGGGGCCCGGGTGCCGGCGGACGTGGTCGTCACCGGCGTCGGGGTGCGCCCCGCCGTCGACTGGCTGAAGGGCTCGGCCGTCCGGCTCGACGACGGGGTGGTGGTCGACGAGCACCTGCGCACGTCGCTGCCCAACGTGGTCGCGGTGGGCGACTGCGCCAACTGGTGGTCGCGCAGGTTCGCCACCCGCCTGCGGGTCGAGCACTGGGACACCGCGCTCCAGGCCCCCGACACGGCCGTCGCCACCCTCCTGGGCGAGGACGCGGTCTACGACCCCGTGCCGTACTTCTGGTCGGAGCAGTTCGGCCACATGGTGCAGTTCGCCGGGCACCGGGAGGCCGGCGACCGTGTGCTGCTCCGCGGTGACCCCCACAGGGACGCGAAGTGGGCGGTGTGCTGGCTGACGGCCGAGGACCGGCTCGCCGCGGTGCTCACCGTGGACCGGCCGCGCGACGTGGTGCAGGGCCGCAGGATCGTCGAGGGCGGCCAGCGGCTCGACCCGAGGCGGGTGGCCGATCCGGCCGTCCCGCTCCGCGACTGCATTATGACGTAATCGAGGTGTTTCCCGGCGGCCCGCCTGTGGTAATGGTGGATCCGTGACGCTTACTGTTGCGCAGATCGACCGAGAGACCGACCAGCTCGTCGGGGAGTGGCTCCCCCTCTCGGAGGCCGCCAAGAGGCTAGGGCTCAGCATGGGCCGCGCCAAGCAACTCCTCAAGGACAAGAAGCTCGCCGGCGTCCGCAGGGGCGGGGGCGAGCCGCAGATCCCCGCGGTGTTCATCGCCGGCGGCGACGTGCTCAAGGGCCTGCCCGGCACGCTGACGCTCCTGGCCGACGCGGGCTACGACGAGGTGGAGTCGATCCGGTGGCTGTTCACCCCGGACGACTCGCTGCCGGGGTCCCCGATCGACGCGATCGTGAAGGGCCGGCACACCGAGGTCAAGCGCAGGGCCCAGGCCCTGGGTTTCTGACCGTAGGGCCGCATGGCATTGTGGTCGGGTGATTGACACCCGGCGACAGCGGCTCGCGCAGGCCAGGCTCTACCTCTGCACGGACGGCAGGAGGGACCGCGGCGACCTGGAGAAGTTCCTCGACGCGGTCCTGTCCGCCGGAGTGGACATCGTCCAGCTCAGGGAGAAGGGCTTGGAGGCGCGCGAGGAGCTGGACCTGCTCGAGGTCTTCCGCGCGGCGTGCGACAGGCACGGCGCGCTGCTGGCGGTCAACGACCGGGCGGACGTCGCCTTCGCCGCCCGGCCCGACATCCTGCACCTCGGGCAGGACGACCTCCCGGTCCCGGTGGCCCGGGAGATCCTCGGCTCCGGCGTGCTCATCGGCAGGTCCACGCACTCGGCGGCGGAGGCGTCGGCCGCCGCCGTGGAGCCCGGGGTGGACTACTTCTGCTGCGGGCCGATCTGGCCCACGCCCACCAAACCCGGCCGCCCGGCGCCCGGCCCGGCGCTGCTGGAACACGCCGCGCTCCTGGGCACCGACCGGCCGTGGTTCGGCATCGGCGGCATCGACCTGGGCAACCTCGACGAGGTGATGGCGCACGGCGTGCGCCGGGCCGTGGTCGTCCGGGCCGTCACCGAGGCCGACGACCCCGGCGCCGCCGCCGCCGCGCTCAAGGCCCGGCTGACCGCCGTCCCGCTCTGAGCCGCCGCTGGGCCGCCGCTGAGCCGCCGCTGAGCCGTCCGAGCGCCGCGTTCCGTCAGGTGCGGCGGGAGGTGGCGGTCCGGGGTCGCCACCGGTCCGGCCGCGCGTCCCGTCAGGTGCGGCGGTCAGGTGCGGCGGGACGTGGCGGCGACGGCGAGGGCGGCCAGCGCCGTCCGGGCCTCCTCCTCGATCGGCGCGTGGTCGAGGGCGTGCAGCGCGTCGTCGAGATAGCGCTTGATCATGCCCTCGCACGCGGCCAGCGCGCCGGTCTCCTCGATCACCGCGCGCAGCCGCCCGACGCCCTCGGCGTCCAGCCCGGGGTCGCCGAGCAGAGACCGTACGACCGCCGCCTGCGCGGGGCCGGCCGAGGCGAGCGCGCGCGCGATCAGGACGGTCCGCTTGCCCTCGCGAAGGTCGTCCCCGGCGGGCTTGCCGGTCTCCGCCGGGTCGCCGAACACGCCGAGGATGTCGTCGCGGAGCTGGAAGGCGATGCCCACCTGCTGGCCGTACTGCACGCAGAGCCGGTCGATCCACGCGTGCCGGGCCCGGGCGGCGAGCACGAGGCCGAGCCGGAGCGGCTGCTCGACCGAGTACTTGCCGCTCTTGTAGAGGGCCACCCGCAGCGCGCTGTCGTAGGTGCTCTCGCCCTGCGCCTGTTCGAGCAGGTCGAGATACTGTCCGCACATCAGCTCGGTGAGCATGTGGTCGTGCACCGGCTGGGCCGCGGCGAGCGCCTCGGGCGCCAGGCCGCAGGTGCGCCACATCTCTCCGGACCACACCAGCAGCAGGTTCCCCAGCAGCACGGCCGAGCCCTCGCCGAACTGCCGCGCGGAGCCGTGCCAGCCCGCCTCGGTGTGCATCCGTTCGAACCGGCGGTGCGCGGACGGCATGCCCCGGCGCACGTCGCTCGCGTCCATGACGTCGTCGTGGACGAGCGCGCTCGCCTGCAGCAGCTCCAGCGAGGCGGCGGCCGAGTGCAGCCCCGGGTCGTCGCCGCCGCCGGCGGCCCGCCACCCCCAGTGGCAGAAGGCGGGGCGCAGCCGTTTGCCGCCGGCCAGGAAATCCTCCGCGGCGGTCAGCAGGGCGGCCAGATGCGGGTCACCGAAGTGTGGTCGCTGCCGGTCGAGGAACTCCCGGAGTGCGCGGTCCACCTCCGTACGGATGGAATCGAGCGAGACGGCGGAAGCGGTCATGCTCTGAGACTAACCGGGGTTGATCCGGACACCCATCACCAGATCCCCCTTCAAGTGGGTTAACTCCCCCAGTAAGGGAAAACGTCCACATAGCAAGACTGCGACCATCCGGAAATGAGCGGCGCTGTAACCTCTCCTGTATGGCTCTCGGTCTGCCCTCGCGGCTTCCTGATCGCGTCCCGACGGTCCGCGAACTGCTGGCCGCGGGCGAGCGCTCGTTCTCGTTCGAGTTCTTCCCGCCGAAGACCGACGAGGGGGAGCGCCAGCTGTGGCGGGCCATCCGCGAGCTCGAGGCGCTGCGGCCGACGTTCGTCTCCGTGACCTACGGCGCCGGCGGCTCGACCCGCGACCGCACGGTGGACATCGTCGAGCGGCTGGCGCACGAGACGACGCTGACCCCCGTCGCGCACTTCACCGCGGTCGACCACTCGATCCGCGAGCTGCGCCACCTCGTCGGCCGGTTCGCCGACGCGGGCGTGCGCAACATCCTCGCCGTGCGCGGCGACCCGCGCGGGGGCAACCCCCTGGACGAGTGGGTCAAGCACCCGGAGGGCGTGCTGTACGCCGAGGAGCTGGTGCGGCTGATCCGCCAGGCGGGCGACTTCTGCGTGGGGGTGGCCGCCTTCCCCTACAAGCACCCCAGGTCGGCGAGCATCGAGTCGGACACCACGTATTTCGTGCAGAAGTGCCGGGCCGGCGCCGACTACGCGATCACCCAGATGTTCTTCCGCGCGGAGGACTACCTGCGGCTGCGCGACCGCGTGGCCGCCCAGGGGTGCGACACCCCGATCATCCCCGGCATCATGCCCGTCACGCAGATGAGCACGATCGCCCGGTCGGAGCAGCTGTCCGGCGCGCCGTTCCCGCCGGAGGTGGCCGAGCGGTTCGAGGCCGTCGCCGACGACCCGGCCGCGGTCCGCCGCCTCGGGATCGAGCACGCGGTCGAGCTGTGCCAGAAGCTGCTCGACGAGGGTGCGCCCGGCATCCACTTCATCACCTTCAACCGGTCGAGCGCGACCCGCGAGGTGTTCCAGGCGCTGCACAGCGTGCCCGCCGCCGTCGCCGGCTGAGCCGGCCGGGCCGTTCAGCCCTCGCGTCAGCCCTCGCGGACCGCGCGCTCGGGCAGCGGCAGCCGCACCCCGGCGATCACGTACTCCTCGTACCCGCCGGGGAAGACGAACCTGGTCATCAGGTCGGCGAACCCGACGTCCCGGTAGAGACGCCGGGCCACCGTGGGGGCGTCGTGCGTCGAGAGCACGGCCGTACGCTCGGGGCGGCCCTCGCACAGCGTGTGGATCAGGCGCCGGCCGATGCCCCGGCCCTGGTACTCGGGGCGCACGTGGATCTCGGCGATCTCCAGGGCGTCGCCGAACCAGTCCTCCGCCACCACCGGCCCGGCCCGGTCCTGCAGCGCCCCGCGTACGACGTCGTGCCACCACTGCCCGCGGCCGCCGTGGAAGCCGTACGCGAAGCCGGCGACTCCGTCGGGCGCCTGCGCGTCCTCGGCGAGCACGCAGTCGAAGTCGGGATAGGTGGAGTGGTTACGCATGATCGCCATGCGCCCCGCGAGCTGGTCCGACGGCGGGCGCATGGCGACCGTGTAGATCTCCAGCACGGTGCCCAGCACCGCCCTGAACCGGTCGGGCCCCACCCGTCGCAGTTGGATCACCCGTCGCACACTAGCAAAACGTCGTAGGGCCGGTCCGTCAGGCGTCACTCCACCTCGGCGGCCGTGCCCCCGGTGATGCGCAGCAACTCCTCGTAGGACGTGGGGAAGACCGAGTGGGGGTGCCCGGCGGCGGCCCACACCACGTCGTGCTTGCCCAGCCAGGTGTCCACCAGCGTCCGTACGGGCGCGGGGTGCCCGACCGGGGCGACGCCGCCGATGGGCTGCCCGGTGTGCTCGCGGACGAACTCCGGCGTGGCCCGCCGTACCTTCGCCGCGCCGACGAGCCGCGCGATCAGATCGGTGTTCACGCGATGGGCGCCGCTGGTCAGCACCAGCAGCGGCGCGCCGTCCGCGTCGAAGATCAGGCTGTTGGCGATCGCGCCCACCTCGCAGCCGAGCTGGGCCGCCGCAGTGGCGGCCGTCGGGGCGGCGTCGTCCAGCACGACGACCTCGCCCGTCACCTCGTGAGCCCGCAGGGCCTCTTGGACCCGGACGACGTTCGGATGCAACTTTTCTGCCACGCGGTCACTCTAAACGGATTGCCAGGACATACGTCACCGATTATGGCCACGTGTGATCACGCGGCTCACAATCGGACCGTATGGTGGGTCCTTTGATCGAGAATCGGGCTTATGAGGGGTTGGTCATGATGAGGGGTCGACGGCGACTGGCCGCGGCCACGCTCGTCACGGTGGGAGCCGTGGCGTTCGCGGCGGCCGGCGTCACCGGCACGGCGCAGGCGCGCACCACCGCGCCCGCGGGAGCGGTGACCACGGGCACCGTGCTGTCGGCGGGCACCGTGCTGTCAGCGGGCACCGCGCCGTCAGCGCTTCCGGCGCTTCCGGCGCGGGCCGCCGTGCCCGGGCGTGCCGCCTACCCGCCGTTCACCGCACCGGGCAAGACGCTCAGGCTCGGTGCCAAGGGCTCGGCCGTGAAGGCGCTGCAGTCCCGGCTCAGGGAGCTCGGGTACATGCCCGGCTCGGCCGACGGCCGTTACGGCGGAACCACGCTGACGGCGGTCTGGGCCTTCCAGAAGGTGCAGGGGATCAAGCCGACCAGCACGATCGCCGCCCGCACCTGGAGGGCGCTGGAGAATCCCCGCGCGCCCAGGGTCCTGGTGCCCCGGGGCAAGCCGGCCCGCGTCGAGGTGGACCTGACCAAACAGGTGATGGTTCTGTACCGGAACGGCGCGCCGGTGATGATCAGTCACATCTCCAGCGGCAGCGGCGTCCCCTATACCGAGTACGCCACCTGGAACGGCAAGCGGCAGCGGTTCTCCGGCAGCGCCCGCACGCCTACCGGCGACTACAAGACCACCTGGCGGGTCAAGGGCTGGCACCGGTCCTACCTCGGGCAGCTCTACAACCCGATCTTCTTCAACGGCGGCATCGCGCTCCACGGCGCGCTGTCGGTGCCGCTCTATCCGGCGTCGCACGGCTGCGTGCGGCTGCCCATGAACGTGGCCGAGGTCCTGCCGGGCATGCTCGGCAAGGGCGTCCCGGTGCACGTCAGGGGCGCCTTCAGGCGCTAGTTCCACTTCCGGAGGGGCCCCGCGCGAGGTGATCGCGCGGGGCCCCTCCGTCGTCTCGTGCCCGCGTTTGCGCCACACTCCTCGAACACGTATTCGTTGACAGCCTTGACAGTGGACATGATCGAATCTATGTTCGATGGAGTGGGCGTGGGACTCGCGGCTCGCGCCCACCCCGTTGGATTCGTGCCTTCGTCGTCGGCGGAGACGGATGCGGCACGGCCCGCGGCGTGGGCCGGACGGGGAGAGGGGAAGCTCCTCGTCCGGCCGCCCACGGGAGCCTGAGAAAGCGTCGGGCGATCTCGAGCGGTTCACGGGATCTCCCGGCCGGCGAAATTGTCGGTGCGATCTGCGACTGTGAGGTCACCGGCGACCTTCGCCGGAGTGCCACGACTCAAGGAGGCGGGCATGACTGAGCAGAATGACGATCAGAAGAGCGGGCCCCGGCTCTCGCAGGCGGTTCTGGCACACCTCGCGGATGCCAGGGCATGCCTCGCGGACGCCACCGTCGGGCCCACCCCCGCGGACCGCTACGTGTCGGCCCACCTGGCGGCCCTCCGTGCGGCCGCCGGGATCCTCGCGGCGCGTCCGCGGCCGATGGACGGCCGCAGGCGGCGCCTGCGCAGCGCCTGGGAGCTGCTGCCTGAGGCCGAGCCCAAGCTCGCGGACTGGGCGGCCTACTTCGCGGTGAGCGCGACCAAGCGCGCGGCGGCCGAGGCCGGCATGGTCCGCGCCGTCACGCAGAACGACGCGGAAGAGATCATAGCGGAGGCGGACAGGTTCGTCGGCGAGGTCGAGTCGATCCTCGGTCTGCCCGGCCGCCCCACCCTGCCCATGGCCGGCTGACCTCCGTCTCCGGCCATGGTCCCGCTCGTCCCGTCCGGGCGAGCTGTGCGGGTGCGGGCGCGGGTGCTCAGACGGGGTCGCGCTCCAGCGGGCAGCTCATGCAACGCGGCCCGCCGCGTCCGCGTCCGAGCTCGCTGCCGCGGATCGTGATGACCTCGATGCCGTGCCTGCGCAGGTAATTGTTGGTCGTGGTGTTGCGTTCGTAGGCGACCACCACGCCCGGCTCCAGCGCCAGCAGGTTGCAGCCGTCGTCCCACTGCTCGCGCTCGGCCGCGTGCACGTCCTGCGTCGGCGTGAGGACCTTGATGTCGTCCAGGCCGAGGGCCCGTGCGATCGCCTTGTGCATGTCCTCCGGCGGATGGTCGGTGACCTTCAGCTCCTTGTCGGTGTCGCCCGGCTCCACCGTGTACGAGGGGAGCATGCCGAGCCCGGCGTACTTGGTGAACACGCCCACGTCGACGTTGGTCATCACGGTGTCGAGGTGCATGAACGCGCGGGTCTTGGGCAGGTCGAGCGCCACGATGCGGGTCGCCGACCCCGCGCGGAACAGGTTGGTCGCCAGCATCTCGACCGCCTGCGGCTGGGTGCGCTCGCTCACCCCGACGAGCACGACGCCGTCGCCGAGCACCAGGACGTCGCCGCCCTCGATGGTGGCCGGGGCCATGCGCACGCCCTCGTACCAGACGTTGAACCCGCCGTCGTCCGGGTTGCCGTAACCCGCGGCGAACAGCGGATGCCAGCGGTAGACGGCCTCGTAGTTGACGGTCTCCCGCCTGCGCGCCTTCTTGCGCATCGCGTTGATCGACACCCCGTCGTACACCCAGCAGGAGGTGTCGCGGGCGAACAGGTGGTTGGGCAGCGGCGGGAGGACGAAGTCGTCCATCGCGAGCGTGTGGAAGGTGATGGAGCCCGGGTCGCAGCCCAGCTCCATGATCTCGCGCTTGGTGATCCCGCCGGTCAGCAGCGGTGCGAGCCTGTCGGCGTCGAGGGAGTCGAGCGTGTTGCGGATCGCGTCGGCGGCCAGCGGGCCGAACCAGTGCTCGTCGACGCTGCCGTCGAGGATGTGCTTGCGCGCGTCGGGGATCTCGATCACCTCGCGCAGGAGGTCACCGAGGTGGTGCACCGTGACGCCGCGTCCGGCGAGCACCTCGCACCACTCCCGGTGCTCCTCCAGCGCGCGGTGCACCCAGAGCACGTCGTCGAACAGCAGGCCGTCCTTGTTGCCCGGGGTGAGCCGCTTGAGCGCGAGTTCGGGAATGTCGACCAGGACGCGGCGAAGCCTGCCCACCTCGGAGCCCACGTAAAACGTCATGTCCTGCCTATCCCCGCGTGACAGGAATCACTCGTACCGACGGCTCCCCGAAGCGATAGACGCCGCCCGTGACTACGCCGAGCGGGCGGGCACGGGGAGCCGCGTACGGGCCGAGACGGGAGGTCAGAAGGACTCGACGGCGCGTCGGGCCTCCGCGTCGAGCACGCCCCAGTGGATGAACTCCTCGGTCAGCTCGACCGGCGACTTGTCGTAGATGACCGCGAGCGAGCGCAGGTCCTCCTGCCGGATGGACAGCACCTTGCCGTTGTAGTCGCCACGCTGGCTCTGGATCGTCGCGGCGTAACGCGCCAGCGGGCCGGCCTTGTCCTTCGGCAGCTGCGACAGGCGCTCCAGGTCGATGACCAGCTTGGGCGCGGGCGCGAGCGGGCTGGGGGCGGCTCCGCCGGGAAGAAGCTCCGACACCGGCACTCCGTAGAAATCCGCGAGCTCGGCGAGCTTCTGCACGGTCACCGCGCGGTCGCCCCGCTCATAGGAGCCCACGACGACGGCCTTCCACCGTCCGCGGGACTTCTCTTCCACACCGTGCAGGGACAGCCCCTGCTGGGTCCGGATGGCGCGCAGGCGCGCGCCCAGCGACTTGGCGTAGTCAGACGGCATCGTGTGGCCCCCGGCTTTCTATGTCTCTTCTCACTTGATTGTGCGTCCTTGTCCTAAGCGTTCCGAACACCGGGGCTGGTGGCCGAGTCCGGCACCTTCGGTGACCGCTGCGTCGGGTTTTACCCAGGAAGGTCGCGTGTTGTGGTTACGGACAGTGACGGTAAAGCCGACACTCCCAAAGGTCAAGCTGATTGGAAAAAAGAGCGTCAAACAGTGCTCTCCCCGAAATCCCCGACACCCGGCGCGATGCGGCTTCCGCTCCCCGGTACGTCACCGGCACTTCTCCCGTCGCGTCCTCACCACGCCGCCCGCGAGCGGACCCGGGGTGCATCACCCCTGGCGGGAGGGGGGTTCGCAGACGGCCCTGATACTCTAAGCAGACCGAACACCCTTTAAGACCCGTCCCGTGAGGCGGGAAAGGCGGTGACTTTTTCATGTCTGATGCCCGAAATCCGGCCCGCGCCGTCCTGGAGGGGCCCGACATCCACCGGGCGCTCACCCGGATCGCACACGAGATCCTCGAACGGACCAGGGGCGCGGAGAGCGTCGTCCTGATCGGCATCCCCACTCGCGGCGCCACCCTCGCGCAGCGTATAGCCGAGCGCATCGCGCAGTTCGAGGGAATCAAGGTCCCCGTCGGCGCCATCGACGTCACGATGTACCGCGACGACCTGCGCCTGCGGCCCGCGCGCCCGCTCGGCCGCACCGAACTGCCCCCGGACGGCGTGGACGGCAGGACCGTCGTCCTGGTGGACGACGTCCTCTACTCCGGCCGCACCGTGCGCGCCGCGCTCGACGCGCTCAACGACGTGGGCAGGCCCAGGGCCGTCCAGCTCGCCACGCTCGTCGACCGCGGCCACCGGGAGCTGCCGATCCGCGCCGACTACGTCGGCAAGAACCTGCCGACTTCCAAGAGCGAGAAGGTCAAGGTCTTCCTGGAGGAGACGGACGGGCGCGACGCGGTCGTGCTCATCAAGGAGGACGACCGATGAATCGGCACCTGATCTCGACCGGCGACCTCACCCGCGACGACGCCCTCCTCATCCTCGACACAGCCGAGGAACTGGCCCAGGTGTCGCAGCGGTCCATCAAGAAGCTGCCGACGCTGCGCGGCCGCACGGTGGTGAACCTCTTCTTCGAGGACTCCACCCGGACCCGCATCTCGTTCGAGGCCGCGGCCAAGCGCCTGTCGGCCGATGTGATCAATTTCTCGGCCAAGGGGTCGAGCGTGTCCAAGGGCGAGTCGCTGAAGGACACGGCGCTCACCCTGGAGGCCATGGGCGCCGACGCCGTGGTGATCCGGCACAGCGCCTCCGGCGCGCCGCACCGCCTGGCCAACTGGGTGCGCGGCAGCGTGGTCAACGCCGGCGACGGTACCCACGAGCACCCCACCCAGGCGCTGCTCGACGCCTTCAGCATCCGCCGCCGGCTGGGGCGGCTCGAGGGCCTGAAGGTCGCCATCGTGGGCGACGTGCTGCACAGCCGGGTCGCCCGGTCAAACGTGCTGCTGCTGCACACGCTCGGCGCGGAGGTGACGCTGGTCGCGCCGCCGACCCTGCTGCCGGTCGCGGTTGGGACGTGGCCCTGCCAGGTCTCCTACGACCTCGACGCCGTGCTGCCCAAGTCGGACGTCGTGATGATGCTGCGGGTCCAGCTCGAACGGATGAACGCGGCCTACTTCCCCTCGGCGCGGGAGTACAGCCGCCGCTACGGCCTCGACCGCGACCGCTTCGCCCGGCTGCACGACGACGCCGTCGTCATGCACCCCGGCCCGATGAACCGCGGCATGGAGATCTCCGCGGAGGTCGCCGACTCGCCGCGCTCGACGATCGTCGAGCAGGTCACCAACGGCGTGACCGTCCGGATGGCCGTTCTCTACCTGCTGCTCGGCGGATCCGAGCCCGCGATCGGAGGCGCCGAATGAGCACCCACGACCTTCACGAGGGGACGGCTGTGAGCACCATCCTCATCAGGGGCGCCCGGATCCTGGGCGGCGCCCCGGGCGACATCCTGCTGCGCGACGGCGTCGTGGCGGAGACCGGCGACCTCGCGGGCGCGAGGGCCGGCCAGACGGTCGACGCCGACGGGCTGGTCGCCCTGCCCGGCCTGGTGGACCTGCACACCCACCTGCGCGAGCCCGGCCGGGAGGACGCCGAGACGGTCGAGACCGGCACCCAGGCCGCGGCGCGCGGCGGATACACCGCCGTCCACGCGATGGCCAACACCTCCCCGGTGGCCGACACCGCCGGCGTGGTGGAGCAGGTCTGGCGGCTCGGCCAGGAGCACGGCCACTGCGACGTGCAGCCGGTGGGCGCGGTGACCTCCGGCCTCGAGGGACGCCAGCTCGCCGAACTCGGCGCGATGGCCGACTCCGCGGCCCGCGTCCGGGTCTTCTCCGACGACGGCAAGTGCGTGTCCGACGCCGTGCTGATGCGCCGGGCGCTGGAGTACGTCAAGGCGTTCGACGGCGTCGTCGCCCAGCACGCCCAGGAGCCGAGGCTGACCGAGGGCGCCCAGCTCAACGAGGGAGAGGTGTCGGCCAGGCTCGGCCTGACCGGCTGGCCGGCGGTCGCCGAGGAGGCGATCATCGCGCGTGACTGCCTGCTCGCCGCGCACGTCGGCTCCCGGCTGCACGTCTGCCACGTCTCCACCGCGGGCTCCGTCGAGATCATCCGCTGGGCCAAGTCGAAGGGCTGGGACGTGACCGCCGAGGTCACCCCGCACCACCTGCTGCTGACCGACTCCTGCGCGGAGAGCTCGCCGCTCGGCTCGTACAACCCGATCTACAAGGTGAACCCGCCGCTGCGCACGGCCGAGGACGTGCGGGCGCTGCGCGAGGCGCTGGCCGACGGCACGATCGACTGCGTGGCCACCGACCACGCGCCCCACCCGGTCGAGGACAAGGAGACCGAGTGGGCCGCGGCGGCCATGGGCATGATCGGCCTGGAGACCGCCCTGTCCGTGGTCCAGGAGACCATGGTCGACACCGGCCTGCTCGACTGGGCCGGAGTCGCCGACCGCATGTCGGCGCGGCCCGCGAGGATCGGCCGCCTGACCGGGCACGGCCGCCCGATCGAGCCCGGCGCCCCCGCCAACATCACCTTGTACGACCCGTCGGCCCGGCAGCCCGTGGACCCCGCCGCGATGGTGTCGAAGAGCCGCAACACCCCCTACGAGGGGCTGACCCTGCCCGGCCGCGTCGTCGCGACGTTCCTGCGCGGCCGCCCCACCGTTCTCGAAGGGAAGCTCGTATGACAGCCCTGCTCGTGCTAGAGGACGGACGCGTCTTCGAGGGAACGCCGTACGGCGCCGTGGGCGAGACGTTCGGCGAGATGGTCTTCAACACCGGCATGACCGGCTACCAGGAGACGCTCACCGACCCCTCCTACCACCGGCAGATCGTGGCGATGACCGCCCCGCACATCGGCAACACCGGTGTCAACGACGAGGACCCCGAGTCCCGCAGGGTCTGGGTCGCCGGCTACGTCGTGCGGGAGCCGTCGCGGATCCCGTCGAACTGGCGCTCCCGCAGGACCCTCGACGACTACCTGCGCGACCAGGGCGTCGTCGGCATCGCGATGCCCGGCACCCGGGCCCTCACCCGCCACCTGCGCGAGCGCGGCGCGATGCGCGCGGGCATCTTCAGCGAGGGCGGCGAGGTCGCCGAGCTCGTCGAGCGGGTGCGGCGCGCGCCCGGCATGGAGGGCGCCGACCTGGCCCGCGAGGTCAGCACGCCCGAGCCGTACGTCGTGCCGGCCGTCGGCCGTAAGCGCTTCACCGTCGCCGCGGTCGACCTCGGCATCAAGGCCATGACCCCGCAGCGGATGTCCGAGCGGGGCTGCGAGGTGCACGTGCTGCCCGCGACCGCCAAGGCGGCCGACATCCTCGCCCTCGACCCCGACGGCGTGTTCTTCTCCAACGGCCCCGGCGACCCCGCCGCCGCCGGCTACGCGGTCGAGACCCTGCGCGAGGTGCTGGGCGAGAGCGTGCCGTTCTTCGGCATCTGCTTCGGCAACCAGATCCTCGGCCGGGCGCTCGGCCTCGGCACCTACAAGCTGCGGTACGGCCACCGCGGGGTGAACCAGCCGGTGCAGGACCGCAGGACCGGCAAGGTCGAGATCTCCGCGCACAACCACGGCTTCGCCGTGCGGGCGCCGCTGGACGGGCCCTTCGAGACGCCGTACGGCGCGGCGGAGGTGAGCCACGTCAACCTCAACGACGACTGCGTGGAAGGGCTGCGCCTGCTGGACCGCCCGGCGTTCAGCGTGCAGTACCACCCCGAGGCGGCCGCTGGCCCGCACGACGCCGCGTACCTGTTCGACGAGTTCTGCCAGCTGATGGACGACAAGAAGGGGGCCAAGGGTGCCTAAGCGTACGGACATCAGGTCCGTCATGGTGATCGGCTCCGGCCCGATCGTCATCGGACAGGCGTGCGAGTTCGACTACTCCGGCACCCAGGCCTGCCGCGTCCTGCGCAGCGAGGGGTTCCGGGTCATCCTGGTCAACAGCAACCCCGCGACGATCATGACGGACCCGGAGTTCGCCGACGCCACCTACGTCGAGCCGATCACGCCGGACATCGTCGAGAAGATCATCGCCAAGGAGCGGCCCGACGCGCTGCTGCCCACGCTGGGCGGCCAGACCGCGCTCAACACGGCCGTGGCGCTGCACGAGGCGGGCGTGCTCGGCAAGTACGGCGTCGAGCTGATCGGCGCCGACATCGACGCCATCCAGGCGGGGGAGAACCGCGAGCGGTTCAAGGAGATCGTCGCGAAGGTGGCCGCCGAGCACGGCCTCAACGCCGAGTCGGCGCGCAGCGCGATCTGCCACACGATGGACGAGTGCCTGCGCGCGGCCGGCGAGCTCGGCTACCCCGTCGTCGTCCGCCCGAGCTTCACCATGGGCGGCGCGGGCTCCGGCTTCGCCCACGACGAGCAGGAGCTGCGCCGCATCGCGGGCGCCGGCCTCGACGCGTCCCCGACCACCGAGGTGCTCCTGGAGGAGTCGATCCTCGGCTGGAAGGAGTACGAGCTGGAGGTCATGCGGGACCGCAACGACAACGTGGTCATCGTGTGCTCCATCGAGAACATCGACCCGATGGGCGTGCACACCGGCGACAGCGTGACCGTGGCGCCCGCGCTGACCCTGACCGACCGCGAGTACCAGAACATGCGCGACGTCGCGATCGCGGTCATCCGCGAGGTCGGCGTCGACACCGGCGGCTGCAACATCCAGTTCGCGGTCGACCCGGAGACCGGCCGGATGATCGTCATCGAGATGAACCCGCGCGTGTCGCGGTCGTCGGCGCTGGCGTCCAAGGCCACCGGCTTCCCGATCGCCAAGATCGCCGCCAAGCTCGCGATCGGGTACACGCTCGACGAGGTCCCCAACGACATCACCAAGGAGACCCCGGCGTCGTTCGAGCCGTCGCTCGACTACATCGTGGTCAAGGTGCCCAGGTTCGCGTTCGAGAAGTTCGCCGGCGCCGACGAGACGCTGACCACGCACATGAAGTCGGTCGGCGAGGCGATGGCGATCGGGCGGTCCTTCCCCGAGGCGCTGCAGAAGGCGCTGCGGTCGCTGGAGAAGAAGGGGTCGTCGTTCAGCTGGGCCGGTGAGCCCGGCGACCTGGACGAGCTCCTGGAGGCCTGCCGCAGGCCGCACGACGGACGGCTGCGCACGATGCAGCAGGCCATCAGGGCGGGCGCCACCCCCGAGCAGGTCCACGAGGCCACCAAGGTGGACCCGTGGTTCGTCGACCAGCTCTTCGCGATCGACGAGGTCGCCCGGTCGATCACCGCGCTCGACCGGCCCACGCTGGAGCTGGCCAAGCGGCACGGGTTCAGCGACGCGCAGATCGCCGAGATCCTGGGCGTGCCGGAGGCCGAGGTGCGGGCCACGCGCCACGAGCTCGGCCTGCGGCCCGTCTACAACACCGTGGACACCTGCGCCGCCGAGTTCGCCGCGCGCACGCCGTACCTCTACTCCACGTACGACGAGGAGACCGAGGTGCCGGTGGGGGACCGGCCGAAGGTGATCATCCTGGGCAGCGGGCCCAACCGCATCGGCCAGGGCATCGAGTTCGACTACGCCTGCGTGCACGCGTCGTTCGAGCTGGCCAAGGCCGGCTACGAGACCGTGATGGTCAACTGCAACCCCGAGACCGTCTCGACCGACTACGACACCTCCGGCCGGCTCTACTTCGAGCCGCTCACGCTGGAGGACGTCCTGGAGGTCGTGCACGCCGAGCAGGAGACCGGGCCGGTGGCCGGCGTCATCGTGCAGCTCGGCGGCCAGACGCCGCTCGGGCTCGCCCAGGCGCTCAAGGACGCCGGGGTGCCCATCGTGGGCACCTCGCCCGAGTCGATCCACCTCGCCGAGGACCGGGGCGCGTTCGGCCGGGTCCTCGCCGAGGCCGGGCTGCCCGCGCCCAAGCACGGCACCGCGACGACCGTGGACGAGGCGAAGGCCGTCGCCGAGGAGATCGGCTACCCGGTGCTCGTCCGGCCGTCGTACGTGCTCGGCGGGGCCGGCATGGCCATCGTGTACGACGAGGACACCCTCGGTGCGTACATGGCCAAGGCGGCCTCCGAGCACCCGGTGCTGATCGACCGGTTCCTCGACGACGCCATCGAGATCGACGTGGACGCGCTGTTCGACGGCGAGGAGCTCTACCTCGGCGGCGTCATGGAGCACATCGAGGAAGCTGGCATCCACTCCGGCGACTCGGCCTGCGCCCTGCCGCCGATCACGCTGGGCGGCTTCGACATCAAGCGGATCCGCGCGGCCACCGAGGGCATCGCCCGCGGCGTGGGCGTGCGCGGCCTGCTGAACGTCCAGTACGCGATGGCCTCCAACGTGCTGTACGTCCTGGAGGCCAACCCCAGGGCCAGCCGTACGGTGCCGTTCGTGTCCAAGGCCACGGCGGTGCCGCTGGCCAAGGCGGCGGCGCGGCTGATGATGGGCGCGACGATCGCCGAGCTGCGCGCCGAGGGCATGCTGCCGGCCGGCTACGACGGCGGCACGCTGCCGCTGGACGCGCCGGTAGCGGTCAAGGAGGCGGTGCTGCCGTTCAACCGGTTCCGCGGCGTGGACATCGTGCTCGGGCCGGAGATGCGCTCGACCGGCGAGGTCATGGGCATCGACGAGTTCTTCGGGACGGCCTTCGCCAAGTCGCAGTCGGCGGCCTACGGCGCGCTGCCCACCAAGGGCAGGGCGTTCGTCTCGGTCGCCAACAAGGACAAGCGGGCCATGATCTTCCCCGTGAAGGCGCTGGCGGACCTCGGCTTCGAGATCCTGGCCACGGAGGGCACCGCCGAGGTGCTGCGCCGCAACGGCGTCCATGCCAAGATCGTGCGCAAGCACAGCGACGGCGCCGGTCCCGAGGGCGAGCCGACGATCGTGCGGCGCATCCTCGACGGGGAGGTGGACCTCATCGTGAACACGCCGTTCGGCAGCCCCGGCCAGTCCGGGCCGCGCCTGGACGGGTACGAGATCCGCACCGCCGCCGTCAACCGCGGCATCGCCTGCGTCACGACCGTCCAGGGCCTGGCCGCGGCCGTCCAGGGCATCCAGCACATCGTCAGGGGCGACATCGACGTGCGTTCCCTGCAGGAACACGCCAGGAGGCTGCGAGACTAGCCCGGAGCCGCGCGAGCGGAGCGAGCCCAGAGGAGCGGGGAGTGGCCGGTAGTCCGGTTCAGGTAACGGGCACGGTGCTGACGACGCGCCGGGTGGACGCCTACCATGCGCTCACCGTCGTCGCGCCGGGCATCGCCGACCGGTTCCGGCCCGGCCACTTCGTCACGGTGGCCGTCGGAGGCCGCGACTCCTCGATGCTCACCCGGCGGGCCTTCGCCGTCCACGACGTGAAGCCGGACTACGGTGGCACGGTGGAGCTCGTCTTCGGCGTGCGCGGCGCGGGGACGGCCTGGCTCGCCGACCGGAAAGCGCGCGACACGCTCGACCTGGTCGGACCGCTCGGCCGGCCCTTCCCCCTGCCGCGCGACCCCTGCACCTGCGTGCTGGTGGGCGACGAGCACGGCTCGGCGTCGCTGTTCGCGCTGGGCGACGCGCTGCAGCAGCGGGGCTGCCGCGTCGACTTCGTGCTGGGCGCGTCGTCGGCCGACCGGGTCTTCGGGGCGTTGCGGGCGCGCCGGATGGGCGAGACGACCACGCTGACGACCGAGGACGGCTCGCTCGGCATGCGCGGCACGGTGACCGACGTGCTGCCCGGGGTGATCGCCGACGCGCGGGCCGACGCCGTCTACGCGTGCGGGCCCATGCCGACGCTGCGCGGCGTCACGGCGGTCGCCACCCAGTTCGGCATCCCCGTGCAGGTGGCCGTGGAGGAGTCCATGGCGTGCGGCATCGGCGTCTGCATGACGTGCGTCGTGCCCGTCATCGGCGACGACGGCGTGACCCGCATGGTCCGCGCCTGCACCGAGGGGCCGGTGTTCCGGGGCGAGCGGGTGCGGTTCGACGACGTCGGGACGATCCCGTTCGACGCGCTCGGCGCGCCCGGCGGGCGGCATGCCTGAGGCGGGACGGGGGGACCCGCGGTGACGGCAGACCTGCGGACCTACCTGGCGCACGTGGAGCTGCCCAACCCGGTCCTGACCGCCTCCGGCTGCGGCGGGACCGGTCGCGAGCTGGCCCACTTCTCCGACGTCCACCGGCTGGGCGCGTTCGTCACCCGGTCGATCACCATGGCCCCCCGCGCGGGCCGGCCGACGCCGCGGATGGCCGAGACCCCCTCGGGGCTGCTGAACGCCGTGGGCCTGCAGGGCCCGGGCGTCGAGGCGTTCCTGGAGCGCGAGCTGCCCTGGCTGGCCGAGCGCGGGGCCCGCACGGTGGTGTCGATCGGGGGCGGCACCGTGACCGAGTACACCGCGCTGGCGCGGCGCCTGGCCGGGGCCGAGGGCATCACCGCCGTCGAGATCAACCTGTCGTGCCCGAACGTCGAGGACCGCGGCAGGGTGTTCGCCCGCGACGGGTCCGCCGCGGCGGAGGTCGTGGCCTCGGTGCGCGCGGCCACGCCGTACGAGGTGCCGGTCATCGCCAAGCTGTCCCCGGACGTGGCGGACATCGTCGCGGTCGCGCGGGCGTGCGTGGACGGCGGCGCAGACGCCCTCGCGATGATCAACAACCCGGTCGGGATGAGCATCGACGTGGACACGATGCGTCCCGCGCTCGCGGCCGGCACCGGAGGCCTGTCCGGCCCCGCCGTACGGCCCCTGGCCGTGCGCTGCGTCTGGCAGGTCCACGCGGCGCTGCCCGGGGTGCCCATCGTGGGCATGGGCGGCGTCACGACCGGCAGGGACGCCCTTGAGCTCGTCCTGGCGGGCGCCTGCGCCGTCGCGGTGGGCACGGCCCTGTTCCACGACCCCTACGCCTGCCCGCGCGTCCTGAGGGAGCTCGAGGAGCTTCTGCAGGCGCGCGGGTTCGACCGGCTCGCCGACGCGGTGGGCCTGGCCCACCGGCCGGCGGGCGCACAACCACGATCGCGATCAGATCTCGAGGAGAGTTCGCTTTGACCACGCCCGCTCCCATCGCCGTAGCCCTGGACGCGCCCGACCTGGAGACCGCTGCCCGCTGGGCCGGCCTGGTCACCCCGCACGTCTCCACGGTGAAGGTCGGCCTGGAGCTCTACCTGCGGTACGGGCCCGACGTGATCGCCTCGGTGCGCGGCGCCAGCGGCGTGCGGGTCTTCCTGGACCTCAAGTTGCACGACATCCCGAACACGGTCGGCGCCGCCGCCAGGGCGGTCGCGCGGCTCAAGCCGACGTACCTCACCGTGCACGCCGCCGGAGGGGCGGCGATGGTCAGGGCGGCCGTCGAGGCGGCCCCCGGCACCCAGATCGCGGCCGTGACGCTCCTGACGTCGCTTTCCGAGGCCGATCTCGCCGAAATCGGCATCCAGGGACCCCCGGAGGACCTCGTGCGCCGTATGGCCGCCGTGGCCGTCGGGGCGGGCGCCCAGGCTCTCGTCTGCTCCCCCCGGGAGGTCGCCGCCGTACGCGCGGAGGTCGGCCCGGACGTGACGCTCATCACCCCGGGCGTGCGGCTCGCCGGAGCCGACACCCAGGACCAGGCGCGGGTGGCCACCCCGGAGGAGGCGATCGCCCAGGGGGCCGACCTCCTCGTGATCGGACGGCCCATCACGGGGGCCCCCGACCCCGGTGCGGCGGCCGCCGGGATCGCCGCCGCGCTGCGCCGCGTGAGCCCCTGAGGGAGCGCCGCCGCGTTGCGCCGCGTGAGCCCCTGAGGGGCTCGCCCGGCGCGTGCCAGGCCGGAGCCGCGAAGCCGCCCGGAGGCGACCGCGCCCGGCCATTCCCGGCCCGTTCCCGGCCCATGAACGTCTCATGCGCCCGTCACCAAGCGTCATCCGGTTCCGGGCCTGCTGAGGCGGTTTTGATCTACGAAGAGTAACTTTTCGAATACCAAAAGTAGTAAAATCAATTTTGTCGTCGCAGAACCCGCTCTTGACGTTGCCGTTACGGCCAAGACCAGCTAGTTTCCCCCATCGTCCGAGTACATCGACAAGAAATTCGAGGTGACCCGGCGTGGCTCTTCCTCCCCTGACCCCCGAGCAGCGCGCCGCAGCTCTTGAGAAGGCTGCCAAGGCACGCAAGGAGCGTGCCGAGGTCAAGAACCGACTCAAGCACGGCGCGGTTTCTCTGGCTGAGGTGCTGAAGGATGGGCAGACCGATGACGTCATCGGCAAGATGAAGGTCTCGGCTCTGCTGGAGTCGCTCCCTGGCGTCGGCAAGGTCCGCGCCAAGCAGCTCATGGAGCGCCTTGGTATCGCCGAATCCCGCCGCGTGCGGGGTCTCGGCGCCAACCAGCGCGCCTCCCTGGAGCGCGAGTTCGGCGGCGCCGAGAACTGATCTCGGCGGCGTACGAGCGAGTTTCACGGGGGTACGGAGTGACCGACACGTCCCGGTCCGCTGGAGATCGGGCCCACGAGGCAGTCGTGACCAGCGAGTTCCGGACACGCGACGGTGACTCCTTGCCTCGCCCGCGCCTGACGGTCCTTTCCGGTCCGTCGGGTGTGGGGAAGTCCACGGTCGTCGCCGAGCTCCGGCGGTCCCACCCCGAGGTGTGGCTGTCGGTCTCGGTGACAACCAGGAAGCCCCGTCCGGGGGAGCGGCACGGCGTGGAGTACTTCTTCGCCGACGACGACGAGTTCGACGGGCTCGTCGCCTCCGGCGAGCTCCTGGAGTGGGCCGAGTTCGCCGGCAACCGGTACGGCACGCCCAGGCGGCCGGTGCTGGAGAAGCTGGCGGCAGGCGTCCCCACGCTGCTGGAGATCGACCTGCAGGGCGCCAGGCAGGTGCGCACGACGATGCCCGAGGCACTGCTCGTGTTCCTGGCCCCGCCGAGCTGGGAGGAGCTGGAGCGGCGGCTGCGCGGCCGCGGCACCGAACCTCCCGACGTGATCGCCCGCCGTCTGGACGCGGGCCGGATCGAACTGGCGGCGGAGAAGGAGTTCGACCTCACGATCGTCAACACGTCCGTCAAGGACGTGTGCCACCGGCTGATAGCCTTGATGGGAAACTCACCTAGCTAGGGGAATCACTGACGTGGCAAGCAGCTCCGCCTACGCGGAAGGCATCACCAACCCGTCGATCGACTCGCTCCTCGACATCGTCGACAGCAAGTACAGCCTCGTGATCATGGGTGCGAAGCGGGCGCGCCAGATCAACGCTTACTACTCTCAGCTCGGCGAGGGCCTGCTGGAGTACGTGGGGCCCCTCGTGGAGACCCACGCCCAGGAGAAGCCGCTGTCCATCGCCCTGCGCGAGGTCTCCGAGGGTCTGCTCACCTCCGAGCCCATCGAGGGCTGAGCACCGCCTCGAGCCGATGACCTCTGTCGTGCTTGGCGTGAGCGCCGGCATCGCGGTCTACAAGTCCTGCGAGCTGCTCCGCCTTTTCACCGAGTCGGGACACGACGTGCGTGTCGTGCCGACGCGGGACGCTCTGCGGTTCGTCGGCGAGCCGACCTGGGCGGCGCTGTCCGGCAATCCGGTCACCACCGAGGTGTGGGAGTCGGTGCACGAGGTGCCGCACGTGCGCATCGGGCAGTCGGCCGATCTGGTGGTCGTGGCCCCGGCGACGGCGGACGTGCTGGCCAGGGCCGCGCACGGCATGGCCAACGACCTGCTCACCAACACCCTGCTCACGGCGCGCTGCCCGGTGGTGTTCGCGCCGGCGATGCACACCGAGATGTGGGAGCACCCGGCGACGCGGGCGAACGTGGCGACGCTGCGCGAGCGCGGCGCGATCGTGATCGAGCCGGCCGTCGGCAGGCTCACCGGCGCCGACACCGGTCCGGGGCGGCTGCCCGACCCCGCCGAGATCTTCGAGGTGTGCCGCCGCGTGCTGGCGGGCGGGCGCGAGGACCTGGCCGGGCGGCACGTCGTCGTCTCGGCCGGCGGCACCCGCGAGGCGATCGACCCCGTGCGCTTCATCGGCAACCGGTCCTCCGGGCTGCAGGGGTACGCCCTCGCCCGTACGGCCGTCGCCCGGGGCGCGGAGGTGACGCTCGTGGCGGCCAACGTGACGCTGCCCGATCCCGCGGGCGCCAAGGTCGTACGGGTGGAGTCGGCGCGGCAACTGCGCGACGCGGTCCTGGCGGCGGCCGAGCACGCCGACGCGGTCGTGATGGCCGCCGCGGTCGCGGACTTCCGGCCCGTACGGCAGAGCGACACCAAGATCAAGAAGTCGTCCGCCGAGCCCGATCCAATCCATCTGGTGAAAAATCCGGACATCCTTGCCGAGCTGGGTGAGATCCGCCGGGCCAGGCGGGAGGAGTACGCCGGGGGAGACGGGCCGTACGACGCGCCGGCGGGCCCCGGGCGCGCAGCCGGAGACGGCGCGGGCGCCCCGGGGGAGGCCACGCCCGGCGGGCCGCGTCCCCGGGTGATCGTGGGTTTCGCGGCGGAGACCGACGACGTCCTGGCCAACGGCCGGGCCAAGCTGCGGCGCAAGGGCTGCGACCTGCTCGTGGTGAACCAGGTCGGGGAGAACCTGGCGTTCGGCACGCCCGACAACGCGGCCGTCGTCCTCACGGCGGAGGGCGGCTCGGTGGACATTCCGAGGGGTCCCAAAGAGGATCTCGCCGACGTAGTGTGGGACTTGGTGGCGCAGCGTCTCGCCTGACCTTCGCGTGGTGCCGGCGCGGGCGCCCGCCCCGCCCCCCGCAGGTCGTGCATCGAGGGAGCGATCGTCATGCCGGTGTCCGCCACGATCAGGGAGCGCTGCCGGGCGATGCTCGGGCCCGGCGAGGACATCCGCTACGTGTTCCCCGCGGTGGCCCTGCCGCCCCCCGCCACGATCGGGTTCCTCGTCGTGGTGACGGACCGCTCGATCACGCTGCTGTCCACCAAGATGTTCAGCAGGGACGAGCCGTCCGGGGTGTGGGCCCGTTATCCCCGCCGCACCCGCCTCGGGCCGCTCGAATTCGGGTCGGGCCCTCGGATCGAGATCGGCGGTATGACCCTGGAGGTCGACGACGAGTACGCGGCCGTGGTCGCGGCGGCGGACGCGGAGGCGTTCTCGCCCGGCGACCTGCCCAGAGATCCCTTACCCGACCTGTGACTCGCCGTCCGGGGGAGCGGCAGGCCTTATCGCGGACTGCTGACTCTGTGACCGGAACCCGGACGGCTTCGCCGCTCCGCAGCGCCTAGGGCTAGACTCGCGTGAGCATCGAGTGGCCGCGGTGGGGCTCGGCTCTACCGCCGGTCACTCATGGACGTCAGCAGCCGCTGCATGAGGAGCCCTGAGTTGTCCCGTCGCCTGTTCACCTCCGAGTCGGTCACCGAGGGCCACCCGGACAAGATCGCCGACCAGATCAGTGACGCGATTCTCGACGCCATGCTCAAGGACGACCCCAAGAGCCGGGTCGCCGTCGAGACGCTGATCACTACTGGCCAGGTCCACGTCGCCGGCGAGGTGACGACGGAGACCTACGTCGACATCCCCGCCCTGATCCGCGAGAAGATCCTCGAGATCGGGTACGACGCCTCCCACAAGGGCTTCGACGGCGCCTCCTGTGGCGTGTCGGTGTCCATCGGCGCGCAGTCGCCGGACATCGCGCAGGGCGTGGACGACGCCTACGAGCACCGTGAGGGCGAGGGCGCCGACGACTTCGACCGCCAGGGCGCGGGCGACCAGGGCCTGATGTTCGGCTACGCCTGCCGCGAGACCCCCGAGCTGATGCCGCTGCCGATCACGCTCGCGCACCGGATGGCCCGGCGGCTGTCGGAGGTCCGCAAGAACGGCACGGTTCCCTACCTGCGCCCGGACGGCAAGACCCAGGTCACGATCGAGTACGACGGCGACCGGCCGGTCCGCCTGGACACCGTGGTCGTCTCCACCCAGCACGCCCCGGAGATCGACCTGCGGGAGATGCTGACCCCGGACATCCGCGAGCACGTGGTCGAGCCGATCCTGGCCGACCTGGACATCGAGACCGAGGGCTACCGCCTGCTGGTCAACCCGACCGGCCGTTTCGAGATCGGCGGCCCGATGGGCGACGCCGGGCTCACCGGCCGGAAGATCATCATCGACACCTACGGCGGCATGGCCCGCCACGGCGGCGGCGCGTTCTCCGGCAAGGACCCGTCCAAGGTCGACCGCTCGGCCGCCTACGCCATGCGCTGGGTCGCCAAGAACGTCGTCGCGGCCGGTCTGGCCGACCGCTGCGAGGTCCAGGTCGCCTACGCCATCGGCAAGGCCCAGCCGGTGGGCCTGTTCGTCGAGACGTTCGGCACCGAGAAGGCGCCGGTCAACGTGATCCAGGACGCGGTGCTCCAGGTGTTCGACCTGCGTCCGGCCGCGATCATCCGCGACCTCGACCTGCTGCGCCCGATCTACTCCGAGACCGCCGCCTACGGCCACTTCGGCCGTGAGGGCTTCTCCTGGGAGTCCACCGACCGGGCCGACGCCCTGCGTACGGCCGCCGGTCTGTGATCCGCTCCTGACGACCTCGGCGACCACCGTCGCCCCCGGCGGCGCCCGCCCTTACGGCGGGCGCCGCTCTCGTATGCGCGCCGCCGGTCCGGGCCGTCCACAGGCGGCGGGCGTACGTGCGATTGCCGCGCGCCGGTTCTGGTAGGACGTAGGAGTGACCGAGCCGACCCGCGTTCCGCACCCGCAGGAGGCGCTCCTCCCGGCGCCCCCCGCCGCCCCCGAGCGCCAGCGGGGAAGCATCGAGCGACAGCGGGGAAGCACAGAGCGGCAGCGGGGAGGCATCGAGCGGCAGCGGGCGAGCGCGGGAGGGGCGCGGCCGGGCGCGGCCAAGGGCGCGCGGGAGGCGGCGCACGAGCTGCCCGTCGCCCGGGTCGTGGTGGACACGCCGCTGCCGCACCTCGACCGGCCCTTCGACTACCTCGTCCCCTCCACGATGGACGCCGAGGCGGTGCCCGGCTGCCGGGTGCGCGTCCGCTTCGCCGGCCAGCTCGCCGACGGCTATCTCCTCGAGCGGCTGGCCGAGAGCGAGCACACGGGCAGGTTGTCCTTCCTGGAACGGGTGATCTCCCCGGAGCCCGTCCTCACCTCCGACATCGCCCGGCTGGCCCGCGCCGTGGCCGACCGGTACGCGGGGACCATGCCCGACATCCTGCGGCTGGCCGTTCCGCCGCGTCACGCCCGGGTCGAGTCCGAGGCCAAGGCTCCCGCCCGCCGGACGGCGTCCGCCGCCGGAGAGGTCCCCGCGCCCGCCGGGCAGGGCGTACGCGTGACGGTGGACACCGGCGGCAGACGCTCGGCCGAAGGCGGGGGGACCGCGGCGCAGGAGCCGGTTCAGGGAGGCTCGGAGCACGCGCGCGCGACCCACGGGGACACGATCCCGCCGGACACGGCGCGCGCGGACGACGCGCGTGAGGGCGCGGCGCGGAAGGCCACGACTCGCGCGGACACCGCGGACCCGGATACGGCGCGCGCGGACACCGCGGACGCGGACCCGGCGCGCGCACACGAGGGCATGGTGCACGAGGGTGCGGCGCACGAGGGTGCGGCGCGCGAGGGTGCGGCGCGCGAGGGTGCGGCGCGCGAGGGTGCGGCGCGGGATGACATGTCGAGCGGGGGCGCGGCGGGGGAGGACACGCCGGGCGAGACGGCGGGACGGCGGGCGGCGCGGGCGCACGGCGACGCCTGGAGCGCCTACCCGGCGGGCGCGTCCTTCCTGGAGGCGCTGGCCGAGGGCAGGGCGCCGCGCGCCGTGTGGACGGCACTGCCCGGCACGGACGCCGGCGGACCGTCGTGGCCGCACGCCATCGCGGCCGCCGCGCGGGCGACCCTGGACGGCGGCCGGGGCGTCGTCGTGGCGGTGCCCGACGGCAAGGACGTGGCGCTGGTGACGGCGGCCCTGGGCGAGACGCCGCACGTGGCGATCACGGCGGACCTCGGGCCCGCGGAGCGTTACCGGCGCTGGCTCAAGGCGCTGCGCGGCGAGGTCGGGATCGTGGTGGGAAATCGGCCCGCGGCGTACGCGCCGGTGGCCCGGCTGGGGCTGGCGGTCGTCTGGGACGACGGCGACGACCTGCACGCCGAGCGCCACGCGCCCTATCCGCACACCCGGGAGGTGCTCGGCCTGCGCGCTCACCAGGCCGGGGCGGGCCTGCTGGTCGGCGGCTACGCGCGTACGGCCGAGGCCACGGCGCTCGTCGAGGCGGGCTGGGCCGCTCCGCTCGTCCCGGACCGGGCGGCCGTCAGGGCCCGGGCGCCCAGGGTGCGCCCGGCGGGCGACGACGCGGAGCTGGCCCGCGACCAGGCGGCCAGGGCCGCCCGCCTGCCCAGCGTCGCCTGGCGGGCGCTGCGGGAGGGGCTGGAGCACGGGCCGGTGCTCGTCCAGGTGCCGCGCAGGGGTTACCTGCCCGCGCTGGCGTGCCGGCACTGCCGCGCCCCGGCGCGCTGCTCCGGGCTGCCGCCGGCGCGCCCGGCCCCGGCGCCGGACGCCGCTCCGGGAGGCGCGGCGGCGCGCGGCGGCGACGCGCGGGGCCGTGACGGAACGGGACCCGGCCGCGGACCAGGCGTCCACCCCGCCGGTGTCGGCGAGGTCCGCACCGATGTCCACCGCGCGGGGGGCGGCGGGACGGGCCCGGCGGGCGGCAGGGCGAGGATGCTCGCCGAGCCGGTGCTCGTGGAGCCCCCGTCCACGGGACCGGTCTGCTCGGGCCCGCTCGCGCTGCGCGGCGGGCACGCCGTGCCGTACTGCCGCTGGTGCGGCCGGATCGCGGGCGACTGGCGCTGCCCGTCCTGTGGCGGGACCGGCGTACGGGCCGTCATCGTCGGCGCGCGGCGCACGGCAGAGGAGCTGGGCCGGGCCTTTCCGTCGGTCGCCGTCCGCACCAGCGGGCGCGACGGCGTGCTCGCGACGGTGAGCGGCGCCCCGGCGCTGGTCGTGGCGACGCCCGGGGCCGAGCCCGTGCCGGACGGCGGCTACGCGGCCGCGGTGCTGCTCGACGGATGGGCGCTGCTGGGCCGCCCCGACCTGCGGGCGGCCGAGGAGGCGCTGCGCCGCTGGACCAACGCCGCCGCCCTGTTGCGGCCGGCGGGGGAGCTGGTGGTCCTGGCCGACGCCGCGGTGCCCGCCGTACAGGCCCTGCTGCGCTGGGACCCCGTCACCTTCTCCGAGCGCGAGCTGGACGAGCGGGCCGAGCTGGGCTTTCCCCCGGCCGTGCGGATGGCGACGCTGACGGGGCCGGCGGCGGCGATCAGGGAGACGCTCGCGGACGCCGTGCTGCCGCCGGGAGCGCAGATCCTGGGGCCGGTGCCGGTGGAGGGCGGGCCGGAGCGGGCCATGGTCCGGGTGCCGCGTCACCTCGGGTCCGCACTGGCCCGCGCGCTCAAAGGCGCCTCCGGTGTGCGCTCCGCGCGCAAGGCGCCGGACGTGGTACGTGTGAACATTGATCCTCTCGACCTCATCTGACCGATTCGCCTCGCACAAAGCGAGCCGTTAGCGTGCCTGTGTGTCGATCGAATGGGTGAACCGGGCCATCGACGGCCTCCGCGCCTGGGGGCGCGGGCGGAACGTCGAGGTCGACGTCGACGAGGTGCGTCTGCTGTGCGACTACGCCAGCGACTACCTGGAGGTGAACGAACTGGGTGATTTCCGGCCGGGCACCTTCGAGGAGCTCCTGTTGGAGATCTACCCGCGCAAGGTGATCGCGCCGCCGGAGAGCGCGCCGGAGACGGTGGCCGCGGCGCGGACGCTGGTCGAGTTCCTGCTGGACACGGGCGAGATCGGCAGCAAGACGGCATTCCGGATGCGGGAGACCATCGACCGCATCGAGCCGGAGATGCCGCGAGCGCTCGCCGACACGTCCAAGTTCGGCATGGCCAAGAGCCTGTTCAGCGCCATCGGGCCCGACTCGCTGGAGCTCGACGCCGCCCAGGGCGCTTCCGCGGAGGGCGCGGCGGACGGCGGCGAGTGCGACTGCCCCGGCTGCGCGCCCCTGCCGCCCGTACGGCTCGCGCCGCGCGAGGAGGTGGCGCGCGCCGTGCGCGAGGTGCCGCTGCTGCGCGACGCCCACCGGGTGGTGACGTGGCTGGTGGAGGGCGGCCGGACCGTGACGACGCGCCGGTCCCTGCGGGTCAGGGACGCGCGCGCGTGCACGGCCGAGCTCGGCGTCGAGCGTCCCGAGCCGGCCTGGCGCCTCGCGCTCGACCTGGGCCTCGCCCGGCTCGACGGCACGGCCGTCGCGACCGGGGAGGTGTTCCGCGAGCTGAGTTCCCGCGGGGAGGAGGAACTGCTCGGCCTGTGGCGGGGGACGCTGGAGTTCCTCGTCGAAAGGTGCGGGCCGTTCACCGGGGAGGCGGTGGTGGACGAGGGGATGTCCCAGATCCACGACCTGCTCTACCGGCTGCAGTCGCCCGTCCCGGTGGACGCGCTCGCCGACTACCTGCGCGAGGTCGCCGCCGGGCGGCCGGTGGGCAGGCTCGACGAGGCGCTGACCGCTCTGGCGTACGCGGGAACGGTCCAGCCCACCGAGGACGGCCTGGCACTGACCCCGCACGCGCTGTGGGGCCTGCGCGAGCTGTACGCCGGCATGGGCCTGGACGCGCCGCTCGCGCCGGCCCCGGCCGAGGGGGACGCGAGCGGGCTGATCGCCGGCCTCATCGGCGACGGCACGGCGGACGAGGCGGCCGAGCGGGACATCGCCGAGTGGCTGTCGCGGCGGACCGCCGAGCAGGCGGCGGCGGAGCTGCTGGCCGCCGTGGCCGGGGCCCCCGCGGAGGTGCGCGGGGTCGCGGTGACCATCGTGGACCGGCTGGGCGTGGAGGCGGCGGCGGTCGTCCGGTCCTACCTGGACGACGCCGAGCTCCGCCCGCACGCCATCCACTGGCTGTCCTCGCGCGGCCTCGACGCGCCCGCGCTCACCCCCGAGGAGGTCCTGTGGGTGAGCGTCGACATGCTGGCGCTGGCGCTGCCCGCCGCCGAGGCCGACCCGGAGGGCTTCGCGGAGAACATCGCGGCCTCGGGGCCGCCCGCGCACCTGATCGAGGACATGTGGCGGGTGGACCATCCCGACGTGGTCGAGGTTCTCGAACTGCTCGGCAGCACGCTGGCGGACCAGGCGGCGGCCAAGGCCGCCCGGAAAGCGGCTTTCAAGGCTCGTTCGCGGGGCATCAGGTGACTGCTGTGCAGTAAGTTGCTGGAATGGCCGACAGCGACGTGCTCACCTTCCCGCCGGTCGACATCGTGCCCGACGAGCAGCTCGTCCACGCGGTGCGGGAGGTCCCGCTCGTGCGGGACGCCCGCCGCCTCGCCGAGTGGGTCGGGGGCCGCTGCGACGCCTCCGCGCGGGGCGTCTGCGAGGTGACCGAGCAGGGGATGCCGCACCCGGCCGAGGCCGAGGCGGCGGTCGCCGAGCTGGGCCTGGAGGCCGCCAGGCTGCGCCTGCTGTGGGTGGTCGCGGTCAACGGCCGTCTGGTGGAGGTCACCCGGCAGGGCGCCAGCCCCGGGCCCGGCGTGCCCGACCCGATGGAGTTCTGGGACGGCGTGGTCATGGACGTCCTCGACCGGACCGAGGAGGGCCTGACCGGGTCGGCCGTCATCGACGAGCATCTGACCGAGATCCTCGCGACGATCTACTCGGTGCGTGAGGGGATGCCGCTCGCGGCCCTGGCCGGCGGCATCCTCCAGGCCCACGAGGTGGGCTGCGAGGCGCGGCCGGCGGATCTGCGGCGGCTGCGGATGACGCTGCCGGGGGAACTGGCGGCGGCCATGGCGCTGCTGGAGTACTGCGGGCTGATCGAGCTGACCGGCGAGCTGGTCCGGCTCACCCAGCCGGGCGTGTGGGCCGTGCGCCGTGACCTGCTCAGGGAGGGCCACGACGCGCCGTCCCTCGGGGAGGTGGCCGCGCTCGCCGAGCTGGGGGCCGCCGACCTCATCGACGCCATGCTGACCGGCCGCGCCTCGGCCAGCGCCGCCACGCTCTGGCTGGAGCGCCGGGTGCCGGAGGACGCGGCGCGCGAGCTCATCAAGATCGCCGCGTCCGGTAACGCCGCCCAGCGCGGCACCGCGGGGACCGTGCTGGAGGAGCTGGGCCCGGAGGCCGAGCAGGCCGTACGGGAGGCCCTGGACGAGCCGATGATGTGGCGTTACGCCGCGGCGTGGCTGGGCGTGCGCGACCTGGACGCGCCGGCTCTCGGCGAGGGCGACGGCGCCTGGGTCGCGGTGGACACCCTCGCCGCCCTGCTCTACATCGGTGCCCCGGTCGACTCGGTGGCCCACTTCGACCTCCTCGGGGAGGACCTGCTCACGCTGGTGCCCGAGATGGGCCGGGCCGACCACCCCGACGCCCTGGCCGTGCTGGAGATGCTCGGCAGGCACCACCCCGATCCGCTGATCGCGAAGACCGCCAGGAAGACGGCGATGAAGGTGCGCTCACGCCCGTAGACTGGGGTGATCCTCCTCGTGTACGTGACGTGAACGGAGCCAACCCTTGGCCATTCAGCCGATCCGCCTGTTCGGCGACCCGGTGCTGCGCACCCCGGCCGAGCCGGTGGTCGACTTCGACAAGGAACTGCGCAAGCTCGTCAAGGACCTGACCGACACGATGATGGACGCGCCGGGCGCCGGCCTGGCCGCGCCGCAGATCGGCGTCGGCCTTCGTGTGTTCACCTACTACGTGGACGAGCAGCTCGGGCACCTCATCAACCCCGATCTCGACCTCGGCGGCGAGATCGACGAGGAGGGCGAGGAGGGCTGCCTGTCCTTCCCCGGCCTGTCCTACCCGACGCCCCGCGCGATCAGGGCGGTGGCCAAGGGCTTCAACATGTACGGCGAGCCGGTGACGCTCGAGGGCACCGACCTCATGGCGCGCTGCTTCCAGCACGAGACCGACCATCTCGACGGCGTGCTGTTCATCGACCGGCTGGACTCCAAGCAGCGCAAGCTCGCCATGAAGGCGATCCGCGAGGCCGAGTGGAGCGGCCTGTCGGCGCCGGTGGTGAAGATCTCGCCGCACGCCACGCAGGGAAGGGCGCTGTAGTGCGCCTGGTCTTCGCCGGCACTCCCGACACCGCGCTTCCGTCGCTGCGCGCCCTGCTGGACTCGCCCCGTCACGAGGTGGCGGCCGTGGTGACCCGACCGGACGCGCAGTCCGGCCGGGGGCGCAAGGTCCACCCCAGCCCCGTGGCCCAGCTCGCGGAGGAGTCGGGTATCGAGGTGCTCAAACCGGCCAAGGCCGGCGACCCGGAGTTCCTCGGCCGGTTGAGGGAGATCGGCCCCGACTGCTGCCCGGTCGTCGCGTACGGCGCCCTGCTGCCGCAGGCGGCGCTCGACATCCCCCCGCAGGGGTGGATCAACCTGCATTTCTCGGTGCTTCCGGCCTGGCGCGGCGCGGCGCCCGTGCAGCACGCCGTGCTGCACGGGGACGACGTCACCGGCGCCTCGACCTTCCGCATCGTGAAGGAGCTGGACGCGGGGCCGGTCTTCGGCGTGCTCACCGAGCCGATCCGCGCCGACGACACCAGCGGGGCGTTGCTGGCCCGGCTCGCGGAGGCCGGTGCGGGCCTGCTGCTGGCCACTCTCGACGGCGTCGAGGACGGCACGCTGGAGGCGCGCCCGCAGCCCGCCGACGGCGTCAGCCTGGCCCCCAAGATCACGGTCGAGGCAGCCAGGATCGACTGGGCCGCGCCCGCCATGCGGGTGGACCGGCTGGTGCGGGCCTGCACGCCGAATCCCGGCGCGTGGGCCGAGTTCCGCGGCCAGCGGGTCAAGATCGGCCCGGTACGGCTCGCGCCCGACGCGGGCAAGCTCGCCCCGGGGGAGATCTCGGCCACGCGGAAGAGCGTCCTCGTCGGGACCGGTACCCACCCCGTCGAGCTCGGCGAGGTGCAGCCGCAGGGCAAGCGGCAGATGACGGCGGCCGAGTGGGGCCGCGGCGTCCGGTTCGCGGACGGTGAGACCCTGGTCTGAAGGGCCCTCCAGCGGGGCCCGGCGCCGCGCCGGAAGGACGCGGGCGCGGGCGACGGCAGGCACGCCGGGGCGGCGGGCAGCGGGAAGAAGGCCGCCGAGCCCGAGACGGTGGATCAGTGACGGCGGATCAGTGACGGCGGGCCAGTGGTGGCGGAGCCGAAGGCGGCGCATCGGCAAGTGACAGGGTCGAAGGTGGCAGGGTCGAAGGTGACACCGTGAAGCAGGGCAAAGGTCAGGGCGGCGGCGCGCGGCGCGGTCAAGGCGGTGGCCAGAGCGGCGGCCAGAGCGGCGGCCAGGGTGGCGGCGCCGGGCAGGTCCGCCCCGGGCACGGCGGCAGGGCGGGTCACGGCGGGCCGACCGCGCACGCGGCGAAGGCCGGGCAGAGGCAGGGCCGCGGACGCCCGCCCCGCGACGAGGCGCGCAACGCCGCCTACGACCTGATGCGGGCCGTCGACGAGCGCGACGCGTACGCCAACCTGCTCATGCCGACGCTGCTGCGGCAGCGGCGGATCACCGGCCGCGACGCGGCCCTCGCCACCGAACTCGCCTACGGCACGCTGCGCGGCCTCGGGACCTACGACGAGGTCATCGCCGCCTGCAGCGACCGGCCGCCGGAGGAGGTGGACCCGCCGCTGCTCGACGCGGTGCGGCTCGGCGTCCACCAGCTCCTGCGTACGCGGATCCCGCCGCACGCGGCGGTCAGCGCCACCATCGACCTCGTACGGTTGCGTGTGGGGGCCGGGCCCTCCCGCTACGCCAACGCCGTGCTGCGCAAGGTGGCGGGCCGCACGCTGGAGGAGTGGCTGGAGATCGTCGCCCCGCCGCGCGCGCAGGATCCGGTCGGCAACCTGTCGGTCGCCTACAGCCACCCGCGCTGGATCGTCTCCGCCCTGCGGGACGCGGTCGGCGGGGACGTGGACGAGACGGCCGCGCTGCTCGAGGCCGACAACGAGCGGCCCCGGGTGGCCCTGGTGGCGCGGCCGGGGCGGGCCACGGTGGAGGAGCTGGTCGCGGCCGGGGCCGAGCGGGCCGCCTACTCGCCGTACGCCGTGTATCTGCCGGAGGGCGACCCGGGCGCCATCCCGGCGGTGGGGGAGGCGCGCGCCGCGGTGCAGGACGAGGCGAGCCAGCTCGTCGCGCTCGCGCTGACCCGCGTGCCGCTCGACCGCGACGCGACGTGGCTGGACATGTGCGCGGGTCCCGGCGGGAAGGCCGGGCTGCTCGACGCGGTGGCGATGCGGCAGGGCGCCCGGCTGCTCGGCGCCGACGTGCAGTATCACCGCGCCCGGCTGGTGTGGGGCACCACCCGCGAGGCGAAGGTGATCACGGCCGACGGCACCCGGCCCGCCTGGCGGCCCGGCGCGTTCGACCGGGTGATGCTCGACGCGCCCTGCACCGGGCTCGGCGCCCTGCGCAGGCGACCGGAGGCACGGTGGCGCCGCGACCCCCGCAGTGTCCCCGAGCTCACCGCGCTGCAGCGGCGGCTGCTGGACTCGGCGCTCGAGGCCGTCCGGCCGGGTGGCGTGGTGGCGTACGTGACCTGCTCGCCGCACCTGGCCGAGACCCGGGCGGTGGTGGAGGACGTGCGCGACCGGGCCGAGGTGCTTGACGCGCGCGCGTTCCTGCCGGAGGTGCCCGGCCTCGGCGACGGGCCGTACGCGCAGTTCTGGCCGCATCGGCACGGCACCGACGCGATGTTCCTGGCCCTGCTGCGGCGTCCCTAGCGGGTGCCGCCGGCACCGTCGTGAGTCCCCGGACGTCGTGAACACCACGACGTCCTTCTCAGCGAGGGGTGACGTCCGCGTCCGGCGCCGGCCCCGGCCCGTGGCGGCGAGTTTCGCCCGCGGCGGCATATTTCGCGGCCGTTCCCGGGGTGCGGAGGGATCTTGGTTGGTAACGTTCGGGCCGTGCCGCGACCCGGCGGCGCCTTGGTGAGCATGAGGCAGGCCCATGACCACGACCGACTTCGACCGCGCCCGGCTGACCAGCCCGCCGCGCATCCGCTCGCTGCGCCTGGGCGAGCTCACGGTCAGCTTCGTCCCGGACGGGGCGGGGCGCCTGAAGCGCGGATGGCTGCCCGCCGCCACCGCCGCCGACTGGGAGACCCTCCACGACTATCTCGACGAGGACGGCTTCCTGACCGGAGCCTTCGGCGCGCTGCTGGTGGAGCGGGGCGAGCGGGCGCTGCTCATCGACACCGGTCTGGGGCCCGCGTCGCTCCCCGACGACCCCGGCAACCCGCTGCTGGGCAGCCTGTCCGGCGGTGAACTGCTCGACAACCTGCGGCGGCTGGGCCGCGAGCCGGGCCAGATCGAGGCCGTCGCGATCACCCACCTGCACATCGACCACCTGGGCTGGGCCTGGAGCGCCGCCCCCGGCGACGGCGCTCCGCCGTTCGCGCACGCTCCCCACCTCGTCGCCGCACCCGAATGGGAGCGGCGCGAACTGGCCGCCCAGGCCGGGGCGACCGAGGACCGCCTGGCCGCCTTCGCCTCCCGCGTCCGCACGGTCGACGACGGCGAGGAGGTCTTCCCCGGCGTCCGGGCGTCGTTCGCCACCGGGCACACCGTCGGCCACACCACCTACGTCATCACCGGCGGCGACCAGAGGCTCATCGCCTTCGGCGACGCTCTCCACTCGCCGGTCCAGGTCATCCATCCCGAGTGGTCCTGCGCTATCGACCACGACCCCACGGAATCGGAGGAACGCCGCCGCCGCCTGGTCGAGGAGCTGAGCCGGCCCGGCACCATCGGCTACGGCGGTCACTTCGCCGACGTGGTCTTCGGCCGGGCCGAGCCTCGCCCCGACGGCCGGTTCACCTGGGTTCCCGTCGCGTGACCGTTCCGGGCGCCGGGACGGGGCGGGCGGGACGCCCGGCGAAATAGACTGCAGGGACTATGGCCGTTCAGATCTCGCCCAGCATCCTGTCCGCTGACTTCGCCCGCCTCGCCGACGAGGCCGCACGGGTGGAGAACGTCGCCGACTGGCTCCACGTCGACGTGATGGACTACCAGTTCGTGCCCAACCTCACGCTCGGCCTGCCGGTCGTCGAGTCGCTGCTGAAGACCACCTCGACGCCGATCGACTGTCACCTGATGATCCAGGACCCGGACCGGTGGGCGCCGGACTACGCGGAGGCGGGAGCGGCGAGCGTCACGATCCACGCCGAGGCGGCCAAGGCCGCCGTGCGTACGCTGCGGGCGATCCGCGCCGCCGGGGCGAGAGCCGGCCTGGCGCTGAACCCGGCGACCGCCGTCGAGGGATACGAGGACCTGCTCCCCGAGATCGACATGCTGCTCGTCATGACCGTCGAGCCGGGCTTCGGAGGGCAGCGCTTCCTCGACATCGTGCTGCCGAAGGTGTCCCGGGCGAGGGCGCTGATCGACAAGCACGGCGGCGAGGTGTGGCTCCAGGTCGACGGCGGCGTGTCCACGGAGACGATCGAGCGCTGCGCGGAGGCCGGGGCCGACGTGTTCGTGGCGGGCAACGCCGTTTACGGCGCCGACGACCCCGCCCGCGCCGTCTCGGAGCTCAGGAGCCTGGCCGAGCGGGCCACCCCGCCCGCCTGACCAGTCCGCCTGACCAGCCCGCCTCATCGGCCCGATCGGCCCGGCTCCGCGCACGGCGGCGCCGGGCCGTGCAGTCCCCCCGCCGTCCACCGTCGTCCACCGAGTCCACCGGCCGCCCGCGGGGTCCGCGACCGTGGCCCGCGTCAGGCGAGGGCGGGGTCCAGCACGACGTCCTCGCCCTGCGTGGTGGGCGCCTCCGGGAAGTGGCAGGCGGTCAGGTGACCCTCGCGGTTGCCGCTGAGCCGCACCAGGGGCGGCACCTCGGTGGCGCACTTGTCCTGCGCCTTCCAGCATCGCGTGCGGAACCGGCAGCCGGACGGCGGATTGATCGGGGAGGGCACGTCACCGGCCAGGCGGATGCGCTCGCGCGGCTCGCTCGACACGTCCGGATCGGGCACGGCCGACAGCAGGGCGTGCGTGTACGGATGCCGGGGCCGCTCATAGATCGACTGGCGGTCGCCGACCTCGACGATCTTGCCGAGGTACATGACCGCGACCCGCTGGGAGAAGTGCCGCACGACGGCCAGATCGTGCGCGATGAACAGGAACGCGATGCCGAGGTCGCGCTGCAGTTCCTGCAGCAGGTTCACCACCTGCGCCTGGATGGAGACGTCCAGCGCCGACACCGGCTCGTCGGCGATGATGAGCTTGGGGTCGAGCGCCAGGGCGCGGGCGACCCCGATGCGCTGCCGCTGGCCGCCGGAGAATTCGTGCGGGAAGCGGTTGTAGTGCTCGGGGTTGAGGCCGACGATCTCCAGCAGCTCCTGGACGCGCTTCTTCCGCCCGCCGGGCGGGTCGATGTCGTTGACCTCCATGGGCCCACTGATGATCGTGCCCACGGTCTGACGCGGGTTGAGCGAGCTGTAGGGATCCTGGAAGATCATCTGGATCTCGGGCCGGATCGGCTTGAGCTGCCTGCGGGAGCTGTGGCTGATGTCCTGCCCCCGGTACAGGATCTGGCCGGAGGTGGGTTCGAGCAGGCGGGCCGCCAGCCGGCCCGTCGTCGACTTGCCGCAGCCCGACTCGCCCACCAGGCCGACGGTCTCGCCCGCGCCGACCGCGAGGTCGATGCCGTCCACGGCGTGGACGGCCCCGACCTGACGCTTGATCAGCGTGCCGCCCCGTACGGGGAAGTGCTTGACCAGCCCCTTGAGATCCAGCAGCGTCTCGTTCATGCGTCGTCCCCGGTCTGCGTGGTGTTGACGGCCTGCGCGGTGTCGCCGGCCTGCGCGGTGTCATCGGCACGCGCCGTGCCGGCGGCCCGCGCGGTGCGGAGCTCCCTCTTCTGCGCGAGGGTGAGGTAGCAGGCGTCCCCGTGCCCGGTCTCCGGCGACAGGGACGGCCGCTGGTTGAAGCACAACTCCGGCCCGGCGAGCCGCGGGTAGTCGCAGCGCGGGTGGAACGGGCAGCCGGACGGCGGGTTGAGCAGGCTCGGGGGAGTGCCGCGCACCGGCATCAGCGGCACGTCCACCGACGAGTTCAGGCGTGGCATCGACGACAGCAGGCCCCAGGTGTACGGGTGCTGCGGCTCGCGCAGCACCTCGCGTACGGTGCCGCGCTCGGCCGCCCGTCCCGCGTACATCACCAGGACGTTGTCGGCGGTGTTGGCCACCACGCCGAGGTCGTGGGTGATCAGGATGATCGACGTGCCGAACTGCTGCTGAAGCTCCTTGAGCAGGTCGAGGATCTGCGCCTGCACCGTCACGTCGAGCGCGGTCGTCGGCTCGTCGGCGATGAGCAGGTCGGGATCGCACACCAGCGCCATCGCGATCATCGCGCGCTGCCGCATGCCGCCGGAGAACTCGTGCGGATAGCTGTCGACGCGGCGCTCCGGCTGGGGGATGCCCACGCGGCGCAGCATCTCGATCGCCCGCTCGCGGGCGTCCTTCTTGCTCGCGCCCTTGTGCTTGCGGTAGACCTCCCCGATCTGCCGGCCGATCGTGTGGAACGGCGACAGCGCGGTCAGCGGATCCTGGAAGATCATCGCGACGCGGTTGCCGCGGAGCTTCTCCATCGTGCCGCGGCCCGCCGAGAGCAGCTCCTCGCCCTCCAGCCAGATCTCGCCGCCGATCTGCGTATGGGCGGGGTCGTGCAGGCCGAGGATGGCGAGGTTGGTCACCGACTTGCCCGATCCGGACTCGCCGACGATGCCGAGCGTGGTGCCCTTCTCCAGATCGAAGGACAGACCGTCGACGGCGTGGACGATGCCGTCCTCGGTGCTGAACTCGACGGTCAGATCGCGGACGGACAGGAACGGCCCGGGGCCGCGCGAGGTCCCCGCTTCGCCGCTCCACGACACGGTGGTCACTTGCTGCTCCAGTTCCAGGTTCGACTCGGTGGGGCGGGGCTCAGCCCAGGCGGACCCGCGGATCGATGAACGCGTAGAGCACGTCCACGACGATGTTCAGCAGAACGATCGCCGCCGCGCCCACGATGGTTACGCCGAGCAGCATCGGCAGGTCGGTGTTCTGCACCGCCCGTACGGCGAGCTCGCCGATGCCGTGCAGGCTGAACGTCTGCTCGGTGATGATCGCGCCGCCCAGGAGCGTGGCCAGGTCGACGCCGAAGATCGTGACGATCGGGATCATCGCGCCTCGCCAGGCGAAGCGGAAGAAGACCGCGCGGTTCGACATGCCCTTGGCGCGCGCCGTGCGCACGTAGTCCTCGGCGAGCTGTTCGACCATCTGCGACCGGGTCATGCGCGTGTAGTTGGCGGTGAAGATGATCGACAGCACCACCCACGGAAGCATGAGGTGGGTGAACCACTCCAGCGGACTCTCGGTGATCGGCACGTAGGACGGGCGCGGGATCAGCTGCATGGTGTCCACGAGGTAGAACGCCAGCAGCGGCCCGACGAAGTAGATCTGCAGCGAGGCTCCGATGACCGACGACGCGCTGGCGACCTTGTCGAGCGGCTGCCCGACCTTCCAGGCGGCGATCATGCCGGTGAGGATGCCGAACGCCAGGATGACCACGGACGCGCCGAGGGTGAGCGACAGCGTCACCGGGAACCGGTCGACGATGGCGCCGAAGACGGGCTCCTGCGTGGCGAAGGAGTAGCCGAGGCACGGCGCGGGGCACTCGCCGAACTGGACGAAGTCACGGCCCACGAAGATGCCCAGGAGCCAGTGCCAGTACTGCACGAACAGCGGCTCGTCCATGCCCAGGTTGTGGCGGATCAGCGCCAGCGTCTCGGGCTGGCAGATCTTGCCGCAGAAGGCCCGGGCGGGGTCACGCGGAATCGCGTAGAAGAGGTAGAACGTGATCGCGCTGATGATCAGCAGGATCACGAGGGCGCCGGCGACGCGGCGTGCCAGGAAACTGGTCATGGTCTCGCACTTGCTCCTGCGGGGCGGGACGGCGGGGGCCCGTCGCCCCGCCCGCGGGGAGCGGGGCGACGGACCCGGGTGCGGCTACTGCTTGACGTAGATGTCGAGCGCCGACTGCTCACCGGTGAGCGGGTCGAACTGCACCCCGCCCAGGCCGGAGCCGTACAGGCCGAAGTAGGTCTGGTAGTACTCGGGCACGATGGCGGCCTGCTCCATGATCATGCGGTCGATCGCGGCCCACGCCTTGCCGGCCTCAGCGGCATCGGTGATCGCGTTGGCCTTGTCGATGGCCTCGTTGATCTCCGGCACGTTGAGGTGCGTGTAGTTCGGCGCGTTGTCCGAGATCAGGCGGCCGTCGTACTGCGGCTGGATCGCGGTCGAGCCGGTCGGCCAGTCGGCCGCCCAGCCGCCCCAGTAGACGTCGAACTTGTTGTCCACCGGGCCGATGGCGTCGTAGTACGTCGTCGGGTTGAGCGGCTTGGCCACGACCTTGAAGCCGGCCTTGCTCAGCGCCTCCTTGATGGCGACGGTGATCTTCTCCTGCGTCGGCGTCTGGTTGTAGGCGTAGACGACGGTCGGGTTCGGGTTGCCCGAATCGGCCAGCAGCTTCTTGGCCGCCTCGGGGTCGCCCTCGGGCTTGGCCAGCTTGCCGTACAGGTCGAACGCCTCGTAACCGAGGACGGTCGGGCTCATCACGGTCGTGGCGATCTTGCCGGTGTTGACCTCGCCACCCTCGATCTGCTGGATCTGCTTCGCCGGCCAGGCGGTGATGATCGCCTTGCGGACGTTGACGTCGGTGATCCGCTTGGTGTTGATGTTGTAGAAGGTGGTGAACGGCGTCAGGCCCTGCACCGACCGCTTCATCAGCTCGGCGTTGCCCAGCACCTCCTGGACCCGCTCGGCCGCGACCGCGTTGTGGAAGGTGAACGCGTTCTTGTCGTTGCCGGTGTCGGCCATGAAGCGCTCGGTGGTCTGCTGGGCCTGGACCCCGAACTCCATGTGGAACTTGTCCGGGTAGGCGTGCCGGATCGGGTCGGTCTTCGGGTCCCAGTGCTCGTTGCGCTCCAGGTCCAGGGACTTGTCCGTGATGTGGCTCACGATTTTGTACGGACCGGACGAGAACGGCTGCTTGTCGTACTTCTGCTTGGTGTCCTGCGCCTTGGGCACCGCGCCGTAGCCGGTCATGGCCACGGTGAAGTTGAAGTCCGGGTGCGCGTCGTTGAGGTGGAAGACCACCGTCTTGTCGTCCGGCGTCTCGATGGTGTCGAGCCCCTTGCCGTCGTACGGGCCCTTGTACTGCTCGCGGAACGGCTTCTTCGGGTCCGGGACCAGCCACGTCTCGGCGTAGTCCGGGCCCTCGGTGATGAAGTCGGCGAACAGGCGCTCGAAGCTGTACTTGATGTCAGCGGAGGTGATCGGAGTGCCGTCCTGCCACTTCAGGCCGTCCTTGAGCGTGAACTTCCACGTCTTGCCGCCGTCCTCGGTGGTGCCGGTGTCCGTGGCCAGGTCGCCGACGAGCTTGATGTTGCCCGACTCGTCCTTCTTGTAGTTCGTGAGCTGGCGGGTGAACAGCGCCGAGACCGAGGAGTTGTAGTTCACATAGACGCGGCCCGGGTCCAGGTGGCTGAAGTCGTCGCGGTCGATCATGTAGACGGTGCCGCCGGACTTGGCGCCCTGGACCTCCGGGGCGGGGCCCGTGGAGTCCTGGGCGGTGCCGACCGCGATCGCGCTGACCGCCTTGTTCTCGAGCGGCTTCTGGGAGGTGCTCGCGGCGCCCTGGGGCGCCCCGCCGCCACCGCCCTTGGCGCAGCCGGCGAGGGCGAGCGCGCCCGCCGCGAGCACGGCCGTCATCGAGGCGATCCGCCTGCTATGCGATCTCATATGGTCCTTCCTATGGGGGAGAGCGCGTGTCGTCAGCGCTTGGTCTTGGGGTCGAAGGCGTCGCGGATGGAGTCCCCGAGCAGGTTGAAGGCGACGACGAAGATCAGCATCGACACGCCCGGGAAGATCAGGTACGTCACGTCGGAGTGGTAGACGTTGGCGCCCACCTGGAACATCCGGCCCCAGTCGGGGGTGGGCTCGGTCATGCCGACGCCCAGGAAGCCGAGGCCCGCCTCGGCGCCCACGTACAGCGGCAGCGCGAGGGTGGCCTGGATGATGATCGGCGTCCAGAGGTTGGGCAGCAGTTCCTTGAAGATGACGCGGCCCGGGGAGGCGCCCGTGACGCGGGCGGCCTCGACGAACTCACGTGTCCGCAGCGACAGCACCTGGGCGCGTAGCAGGCGGGCGATCGTGGCCCAGCCGAGGACGGTCAGGACGACGCAGATCGACACGTACCGGAGCCAGACCGGCGTCTCCTCCTCCGGCAGCACGATCGCGGCCTCGACGACCGGCAGGAAGACGATGAGGAAGAGCTGCGAGGGGAAGGCCAGCAGAGTGTCGATGACACGACCGATCACGTAGTCGGTCTTGCCGCCGAGGTAGCCCGAGGTGATGCCCATCGCGACGCCGATGATCGTCGTGATCACGGTGACGATGACCGCGATGCTCAGCGACGTGCGGATGCCGTACACGAGCTGCATGAACACGTCGCGGCCCAGGCCCGGCTCCAGGCCGAACCAGAACTCGCCGCTCATGCCGCCGTTCGGGGCGATGGGATAGCCGTAGTCGTTGAGCAGGCCCGGCTGGTTCTGCCCGTATGTGGTGTACGGGTCCTTGCCGTACAGGGCGGAGATCACGGGTGCCAGGAGCGCGATCAGGAAGAACGCGAGCACGATGATCGCCGAGACCACGCCGGTCTTGTCGCGCCGGAACCGGCGCCACATGAGCTGACCGGGCGAACGGCCGACGATGGCGGGACCGGACCCGGACGGCGCCGTCGTCTCCACGGAGTCCGCGGCGGCGTCGTCGGTCGTGGTCGAGGAGGGGAACGTCATGGTGCGGTGCTCCCGGATGGACCATTAACGATCGGAAGAGATCCGACTATAGGGAACCCTGGCAACTAATTTTGCGTGGGTCAATCACTTGAGGCGGGCAGTTCGCCACTTGCTTGCTTCGTTGTGCAAAGTAAATCACCTTGTGTCCTGCGACCGCATTGACCTCGGTATACGCGGCACGGGAGACTGCTTATTACATAAATGTTGTTGTGTCACAACTTTGTGACACAACCCGCACGTTCCTGAGACTGAGCGCATCCGATAAGTGTGTGCCGCAGATCACCGCAATCCCGCGCTAGGGCAACGAGCCGGGCATCGCTACACTGGCGGGTAGCAGAGCAGCGTGCTCCGGGGTCGGTGTAATTCCGAACCGGCGGTGACACCCCTGCCCCCAGGGGTGACAGTCCGCGACCCGGCCGAAGCCATCGGCCGGTGGACCTGGTGAGATTCCAGGACCGACGGTGAAAGTCCGGATGGGAGGAAGCGCGCGAACGGGCGGCCATGGTGCCGCCGGGCGGCCGTGTGGCCGCGCCGGCAGCGATGCCGCCCGTGCGGGTGATGCGAGGCCGCATCCCCGACCATCCCCGGGGCCCGCCGTAGACAACGGCGAGAGGAAGACCGGGGTGACCTCAGGGGACATCCTTCACATGCGGCGCGCCATCGCGCTCGCCGCCCGGGGCCTGGGCGGCACCAGCCCCAATCCCGTCGTCGGCTGTGTGGTCCTCGACCCGTCGGGCGAGGTCGCGGGAGAGGGCTTCCACGCCTACGCCGGCGGCCCCCACGCCGAGGTCGTGGCGCTGCGCGAGGCGGGCGGACGGGCCAGGGGCGGCACGGCCTACGTCACTTTGGAGCCCTGCGACCACACCGGCAGGACCGGCCCCTGCACCGGCGCCCTCCTGGAGGCGGGCGTGGCCCGCGTCGTCGTCGCCGTCTCCGACCCCAATCCCAAGGCCGCCGGCGGAGCCGCCACCCTGCGGCGGCACGGCGTCGTGGTGGACGAGGGCGTGCTGACCGCCGAGGCCGAGGAGGTCAACGCCGCCTGGCTGACCTTCGTGCGGGCCGGCAGGCCGTACGTGACCTGGAAGTTCGCCGCCACGGTCGACGGGCGCTCGGCGGCCGAGGACGGCACCAGCCAGTGGATCACCTCGCCGGAGGCCAGGGCCGACGTGCACCGCCTGCGCGCCGCCGCCGACGCCGTCGTCGCCGGCATCGGCACCGTGCTCGCCGACGACCCCCGGCTCACGGCCCGTGTTCCCACCCCGTCGCGCGCGGCGCCCGTGCTGCGCGTGGTCGTGGACCCGGGCGCCCGCACCCCCGCCACGGCCCGCGTCCTCGACGACGAGGCCCCCACGCTGGTCGCCGTGGCCGAGGACGCCGCCGTCCCCGCCCACCTGTCCCGCCACGCCGTACGGCTCCCGCGGGTCCCCGGCGGGATCGACCTGCACGCCCTCCTGGCCGAACTGCACGCCAGGCAGGTCGTGAGCGTGCTGGTCGAAGGCGGGCCCACCCTCGCGGGCGCCTTCCTCCGGGAGGGCCTGGTCGACCGGGTCGTCGGCTACCTCGCCCCGGCGCTGCTGGGCGCGGGGCCGGCCGCGCTCGGCGCCGCGGGAGTGTCGACGATCACCGAGATCCACCGGCTGGAGTTCGCCGAGGCGACCCCCGTAGGACCGGACCTCAAGCTGGTCCTGCGTCCGAAGTCCCCTGTGTCTCGGGAACCCGCCGTGTCTCCGGAAACCACCGTGCCCGCGGAGTCCTCCGGCCGCACGTCCCCTAAGGAGAGCTGAATGTTCACCGGAATCGTCGAGGAGCTCGGCGAGGTCGTGGCACTCGAGCCGCGGGGCGACTCCGCGCGCCTCACGGTGCGCGGCGCGGTCGTCACCGGCGACGCCCGGCACGGCGACTCGATCGCCGTCAACGGCGTCTGCCTCACGGTGGCCGAGGTCGAAGGGGACTCCTTCACCGCCGACGTGATGAGGGAGACCCTCGACCGGTCCTCGCTCGGCGCCCTGCACCCCGGCGCGCGGGTCAACCTGGAGCGCGCCGTACGGGCCGACCAGCGCCTCGGCGGGCACATCGTGCAGGGCCACGTGGACGGGACCGGGGAGGTGCTGTCGCGCGAGCCCGGGGAGCACTGGGAGGTCGTACGGCTCTCGCTGCCCGCGAACCTCGCCCGGTACGTCGTGGAGAAGGGCTCGATCGCGGTGGACGGCGTCAGCCTCACCGTGTCGGGTGTGGCGGAGGACTCCTTCGCCGTCAGCCTGATCCCCACCACCCTCGGCCTCACCACGCTGGGCCGCAAGCAGCCCGGCGAGCCGGTCAACCTCGAGGTGGACGTGATCGCCAAGTACGTCGAGAAGCTCACCCAGGGAGCGCGGGCATGAGCTGGACGGACGCGGCGGCGTTCTACGTCTTCGGCAAGCCCGTGCTGTGGACCGACCTGGTGGGCAACGTGTGCGCGCTCGGCACGGTCTGGCTCGCGATCAGGAGGACGATCTGGACCTGGCCGGTGCAGCTGCTCGGGTCGGTGCTGCTGTTCGTGGCGTCGGTCAGCGCGCACATCACCGGCAACGCGCTCAAGCAGGCGCTGTTCGGCATCCTGGCCGTCTACGGCTGGGTGAAGTGGTCGCGCGGCACCCGCGGCGGCGCCGAGCTGCCCATCCGCTCGGCACGGCTCAAGGAGCGGGCGACGCTCGTGGGCGTCATGGTCGCCGGGACGGTCGCGGTCGCCCTGCTGTTCACCTATCTCAACGCGCGGGGCCTGAACATCTCCTGGGCGCCCTGGCCCGACGCGTACATCTTCGTCGGCAGCGCGGTCGCGACGTGGGCGCAGGGCAGGGCCCTGGTCGACTTCTGGATCGTCTGGGTCGCCGTGGACCTCGTCGGCGTGCCGCTGGCGTTCAGCTCCGGGCTGGTGGTCTCCGGCCTGGTCTACGGGGTGTTCTTCGTAATGGTCATGATCGGTTTCCGCGGCTGGCTGCGGCAGTCGCGCGAGTTGCGGGCGGTGGTGGCATGAGTGGGATAAGGCTGGACCCGATCGAAAGGGCCGTCAACGACATCAGGGACGGGCGGCCCGTCGTGGTCGTGGACAACGAGAACCGGGAGAACGAGGGCGACCTCATCTTCGCGGCGTCCAAGGCGACGCCGGAGCTGGTCGCTTTCATGATCCGCTACACCAGCGGCGTGATCTGCGTGGGCATGGAGGGCGCCACGCTCGACCGGCTCGGCCTGCCGTTGATGGTGCAGGACAACCGCGAGCGCCTGCGCACGGCGTACACGATCAGCGTGGACGCCAGGGACGGGGTGACGACGGGCATCTCCGCCGCCGACCGGGCCAAGACGATCAGGACGCTGTGCGACTCGGCCACCGAGCCGTACGAGCTGGTCCGGCCGGGGCACATCTTCCCGCTGCGGTACCGCGAGGGCGGCGTGCTGGTGCGGCCCGGGCACACCGAGGCGTCGGTGGACCTGGCGAGGCTGGCCGGGCTCTCCCCGGCCGGCGCGCTCGCCGAGATCGTCAACGACGACGGCACGATGGCCCGCCTGCCCCGGCTGCGCGAGTTCGCCGACGAGCACGACCTCGCGCTGGTGTCGATCGAGCAGCTCATCGAGCACCGCCGCAGGTCCGAGCGGATGGTCACCCGGGTCGCCGAGACGCGCATCCCCAACCGGTACGGCGTCTGGCGCGCGTACGGCTACGCCAGCGCGCTCGACGGCGGCGAGCACGTCGCGCTGGTGTACGGCGACATCGAGGACGGCGAGAACGTGCTCGTCCGGGCGCACTCGGAGTGCCTCACCGGCGACGTGCTCGGCTCGCTGCGCTGCGACTGCGGCGTGCAGCTCGACACCGCGATGCGCATGATCGCGGAGAACGGGCGCGGCGTGATCGTGTACCTGCGCGGCCACGAGGGGCGGGGCATCGGCCTGCTGGCCAAGCTGCGGGCCTACAGCCTGCAGGACGACGGCAGCGACACCGTCGACGCGAACCTGGAGCTGGGGCTGCCGGTGGACGCCCGGGAGTTCTCCAACGCCGGGCAGATGCTCGCCGATCTCGGCGTGAAGTCGGTGCGCCTGCTCACCAACAACCCGGCCAAGGTGCGGGGGATGGACGGGTACGGCATCAAGGTCCTGGGCCGCGAGCCCATGCCGGTGGCGATGAACCCGTACAACGAGAGGTACCTGACGGCCAAGCGCGACCGGCTCGGCCACGAGATCTCCGGCGGGGTCCCGCGCGACATCCACGGCGAACACTTCGGCAGGGAGGCGTCATGAGCGAGCGAATCGGTGAACGCGGCGTGGTCCGCTCATGCGGCTCCGGGCCGTCAGGCGAGGAGGGCGTATGAGCGGCGAGGGACGACCGGACGCGGGGGCGGTGGACGCGGGCGGGCTGACGGTCGGCGTCGTCGCCGCCCGGTGGCACGAGAAGATCACCGACCAGTTGCTGGCGAGGGCCGAGCGGGCGGCACGGGACAGCGGCGCGACCGTGGTCACGGCCCGGGTGGCGGGGTCGCTGGAGATCCCGGTGGTCGCGCAGGCACTGGCCCGGCGCTGCGACGCCGTCGTCGCGCTCGGGGTGGTGATCCGGGGGGAGACGGCCCACTTCGACTACGTCTGCGACTCGGTGACCGCGGGCCTGACCAGGGTCTCGCTCGACGAGTCGACCCCGGTGGGCAACGGGGTGCTGACCTGTGACACCCTTGATCAAGCGATCGAGCGGTCCGGCGTGCCGGGCAGCAAGGAGGACAAGGGTTACGAGGCGACGATCGCAGCCCTGGAGACCGCGCTCCTCCTGCGCGGCCTCGCCGGCTGACCTCGCCCGAACCTCGTAGCCGCAGCGCTCGCATCCGCAGCGCCGAGCCGGGAAGACTTGACTGGTGATCACGCAGCATCCGCCCGCGGCCCCGCCGCCCGGGCACGCCGTACGCCGCCGCGCAGTGCCCACGCACGGGGGTGGTCATGTCTGAGAGCGCGCCGCCGCTGCCCGTCACCTGGCGGCCCCGCGTCACGACGATCATCGCGTACGGCCTGGCGGCGGTGATGGTGATCGGTTCGATCCTGATGGCGGTCGGCCTGCCGGAGCAGTTCAAGATCCCCGACCGGCTGGGCATGGTCGCCTTCGGCGTCGCGGTGGCGTGCGTGCTGCACCTGCTCGGCCGCCTCCGGGTGCGGGCGGACGAGAAGGGCATCACGGTGGTGAACGCGCTGCGGGTCCACCGCTTCGAGTGGGCCGAGGTGCTCGACGTCACGATGGCGGAGGGCGACCCCTGGCCCAGACTGGACCTCGCCGACGGCAACAGCCTGGGCGCGATGGGCATCCAGAGCACCGAGCGGGAACGCTCGCGGCGGGCGGTGGCCCAGCTCACCGCCCTCATCCGCGAACGCGGCGAGGCCCCCGACCGGCTTTAGGCGTTCCGGCAAGTCCCCCGCTCCTCCTAATGGTCGCTTGGATCGGAAATATCGGTGGTTCCGAAAATAAACGCCATGGCTCGCGTGGTGCTCGCCTCCTAGACTGTCGCCGTGTGGGGTCTAGGCGGGAATTCGCGGAATGAGCAACGAGCCTGACGCGGGCCATACAGCGAGATCCGCCCTTCCATGGGGTAAATCGCTGCAGGCCAGACGGCTGGCCTGTGATCTCAGCACCAAAGAGCTGGCCAAGCGGGCCAATTGCGATCCGGCGTTCGTCGTCTGGTTGGAAATGCTCCCGGTCCGGCCGTCGGCCGGCCTGGCGGAGCGGGTGGAGACAGTGCTGGATCTGCATCTCGATTCGGCGCCGAGGATCCGGCCCGAACCCGCCGCCAAGGGGCGGATGAGCAGGAGGGCCTTCACCGGATCGCTGGGCACGATGATCTATTACGCGGCGAGCCGCGGCGACTTCGCCGGCGCGGCCCTGGGTCCGCGGCTCAGCCGGGAGATGGTCGACGACTTGGACGCGGCCCGGCTGGCCTTCGTGGCGCGCGAGCGCGCCTTCGGCCCGGCCGAGTTGATCGCCTCGACCGCCGGTTACCTGTCGCTGATACGGCGACTGCTGCGGGAGAGCGCGCACGGCTCTCTCGGCCGTGAGCTGCTCAGGACCGGCGCCCAGTGGGCCGACTTCGCCGGCTGGCTCCACCAGAGCGCCGGCAACCCGGCCGCCGCGGCGGGCTTGGAGGATCTCGCCGTGACGTGGGCGCGAGCCGGCGGCAACGGTCAGCTGGAGGCGTACTTCCTCTGCCGTCGTTCCCAGATAGCCGTGGACGCGGACGACCGGCCGTTCGCTCTGTCGCTGGCGCGGACGACAAGGCAGGACGGCCTTCCTCCGACGATGGAGGCGTTCCTGTTGCAGCAGCGGGCCCACGCCTACAGCGGCATGGGAGTGCGGAAGATCGGCCTGCGGCTTCTCGACGAGGCCGACGACCTGATCGACGACCCGCGTGCGGACGACCACTTCGGCGGGAAGAACCTGATCAAGGCGGATTACGTGACGCACGCCTATCTCGCCGTGCAGCGAGGGAAGGTTCTGACCGACACCGGATTTCCTCGAGCCGCCATAGACGTGCTGGAGGCGGGCATGCGGAAGTGGCCGCAGGATTTCTATCACGAGGGAAGCCTGGTCTCCGCTCGCCTGGCGGTCGCCCATGCCGCTGTCGGCGATATGGAGGAATCCGCCCGTGCGGCTCTGCGGGCCGTGCGCATCGCGAGGGAAACCGGAGCCGGCCGGGCGATGGGAGAGCTCGCCGCCGTCATTCCGGTCCTGCGCGCTCATCGCCGGAAATCACGCTCGATCGAGGACTTCTTTCATTATCTGAACAGCCACGCGTTCACCACCTGACGCGATGCGAGGGCTCGCCGCGAACGGTGGCGTCACTCCTCGTGCGCGATCGACGAGACGTCTCATGCGGGTTGCCGATGTCGGAATTCTGGTTGGGGTTGGTCGGTGCGATCATCGGCGGGGCCTTCAGCACGGCCGGTTCGCTGTTGCAGGCGCGTGCCACCTACGGCGCGGTCATGCGGCAGGTCGTCGCCCAGCACGAGCTCGAGCGCCGGCTCAGGAGGGAGGACGAGATCCGGAGCGCGGCGACCGCCCTGCTGCACGGACTGTCGAGCATGTCCGCGCGGGCCCTCTCCCTCGCCGAGCAGCGGGCGTCGGGGCAGGGGCATGCCGCCGGGGCGGCGGGCGATCTCCCGCACGACCTCGCGAGCAGCGCGCGGGAGACCCGGTCGCTCGTGCTCGTGTACGAGGATCTGCTGGACGACGAGGCGGTCGATCGCGTGCTCGAAGCGTGCGCTGTCACGGCCGACCTGCCCTTCCAGCCCGAGTCGGCTCTCGGCGCGGCGCTGGAGAGGATCGATCTGGCGATGCGCACGCTGAAGGCCGTGAAGCGCGGAAAGCCTGTTCCGCCGGTATAGGGAGTGTCTGACGAATGCCGCCCGTCGCGAGCGGGCGCCCCTGGCCAGGATGAGTGGGCGGCGGCGACGCCGGCCGCTCCACCCATCCTCGGGCAGCCGCCGGTGCTCGAAGAGCACCGACGGGCCGTCAGGCGCTCAGCCGTACGGGCGCGGGCGCGTCGAGCAGGCCGCGCCGGCGCAGCTCGGGCAGCACGCCCTCGCCGAACCAGAAGGCCTCCTCCAGGTGCGGGTAGCCCGACAGGACGAACTCCTCGACGCCGAGCGAGGCGTACTCCTCGACGAGGTCGGCGACCTCCGCGTGGCTGCCGACGAGCGCGGTGCCGGCGCCGCCGCGCACCAGGCCGACCCCGGCCCAGAGGCCGGGATGGATCTCCAGGTCCCGGACCCTGGCGCCGCGAGAGCCTCCCCGGTAGCCCTCGTGGAGCGCGAGCATCCGCTGCTGCCCGACCGACTCGCTGCGGGACAGGACGGCCCGCGCCGACGCGATGTCCTCGGGGGAGATCTGGTCGAGCAGCCGCTTCGCCTCCGCCCACGCCTCCTTGGACGTGTCCCTCGTGATCACGTGCAGGCGTATGCCGAAGCGCAGCGCGCGGCCCTCGGCGGCGGCGAGCTCGCGCATCCAGTCGAGCTTGGCCGCGACCTGGGACGGCGGCTCGCCCCAGGTGAGGTAGACGTCGACGTGCCGGGCCGCCACCGGGCCCGCGGCGGCCGAGGAACCCCCGAAGTACAGCTCGGGCACCGGGTCGGGGCGCTCGGCGACCGTCGCCCCCTCGACCTCGTAGTAGTTCCCCCTGAAGTCGAACGGGCCGTCCCACGCGCCGCGGACGATCGACAGGAACTCATCCGTCCGCGCGTACCGCTCGTCCTTGCCGAGGTGGTCGCCGAACCGCCGCTGCTCGGCCGCCTCCCCGCCGGTCACCACGTTCAGCAGCAGCCGGCCGCCGGAGATCCGCTGGTAGGTGGCGGCCATCTGCGCCGCGAGCGTCGGGGACAGCGCCCCGGGCCGGAACGCGACCAGGAACTTCAGCCGGGTCGTCACCTGGGTCAGCGCGGCGGTGACCAGCCAGGCGTCCTCGCAGTAGGTGCCCGTGGGGGTGAGCACGGCCTCGAACCCGGCCTGTTCGGCCGCGCGGGCCACCTGCGCGAGGTAGTCGATGGTGGGCGGCCGGGACGCGGAGGCCGCCGCCTGCCCGTGCCGGCGCGCCAGGCCGTGCCCGCCGCCGGTGATCGCCCTGCCGTCGCCCGAGGTGGGCAGGAACCAGTGGAATCTCATCGCTGCACCTTTCCGACGACGTCGTTGAAGCGGTCGTCCACGAACTGGGAGAACGTGACGGTGCCCGGGATGAGGCCCTCGGCGGTGAACGCGTCGGCGATCTCCTGCTCGGAGGACACGACCGAGTCGTCGATCACGACGGGGGTGGCCACGGCGTTGGCGGCGGCCGCGTCCGCCACCTCGACCGGCAGCCCGGTCTCCTGCGCCCACACCTTCGCCCACTCGTCCAGGTGGGTCGCGGCCCAGATCCGCGCCTTGGCCAGCCGGGTGAGGAAGTCGCCGACGGCGGCGCGCTTGCCCGCGTCGCCGAGCGCGGCGGGAGCGGCGACCTGGAAGCCCAGGCCGTTGACGACGCCCTGACCGTCGACCAGTTGCCGGGCCTGGTGCTCGATCCTGGCCTGGGAGGCGAAGGGATCCCAGATGGCCCAGGCGTCGACGGTGCCGGACGAGAAGGCCGCAAGGGCGTCGGCGGGCTGCAGATACTGCGGCTGGATGTCCCCGAAGGACAGGCCGTCCTTCTTCAGGACCGCCAGCAGGTGGTAGTGGGCCGAGCTGCCCTTCGCCACCGCGATCTTCTTGCCCTTCAGCTGGGCCGTCGAGGTGATCGCGGATCCGGTGGGGACGAGGATCGCCGATCCCTTGGCGCTCTGCCGGTACGCCGCCACGATTTTGATCTTCGAGCCGGAGGCGGCCGCGAAGACGGGCGGGGTGTTGCCCACGCCGCCGATGTCGACGGCCCCGGCGTTGACCGCCTCCAGCAGCGGCGGGCCGGAGGTGAACTGCGACCACGTGATCGCGTACGAGGTGCCGCTGAGCAGCCCCGCGGCCTTGAGGAGGGCCTGCGATCCGGCCTTCTGGTCGCCGACCCGCAGCGTGACGCGGCCGGAGGCCTGTCCGTCCTGCCCGCCGGACGCGGCCTGGCCCGTCGAGGCGCAGGCCGTGCCCGCCGTCAGGACGAGCAGCAGCGCGGCGAGGAGTCTCCTGGTCATGCCGGTCCTTCCGGGGTGACGCCGAGCGCGGTCAGCAGCGCCGCGCGCAAAGTGAGCAGGTCGGGATGGTCGCGGTGCCGGGGGCGCGGGGCGGCGACGGTCCACTCGTGCGCCACGCGCCCGCCGTCGAGGACCAGGATCCGGTCGGCCAGCAGCAGCGCCTCGTCCACGTCGTGGGTCACCAGCAGCACGGCCGGGCCGTGCGCGGCCCACAGGTCCAGCACCAGGCGGTGCACGGTGATCCGGGTCAGCGCGTCGAGCGCGCTGAACGGCTCGTCGAGCAGCAGCAGCCCCGGCTCGCGGACGAGGGCGCGGGCCAGGCTCGCCCGCTGCGCCTCGCCGCCGGACAGCGTCAGCGGCCATGCCTCCGCCCGCTCGCTCAGACCCACCTCGGCGAGCGCCGCCTCCGCCCTGCTGACCGGGTCGGGTGCGGTCAGGCCGAGCGTGAGGTTGTCGCGCACCCGCTTCCACGGCACCAGCCGGGGCTCCTGGAAGGCCACGGCCACCGAGCCGTCCACCTCCAGGCCGCCCTCGACCTCATCGTCCAGGCCGGCGAGCGCGCGCAGCAGCGTGGACTTGCCCGACCCGCTGCGGCCGAGGAGCGCGACGAACTCGCCGCGCCCGATCGTCAGGTCGAGGCCGTCGAGCACCGTGCGGTCGCCGAAGCGGCGGGTGAGCGCGCGTACGGTGGCCTGCGCCGTGGCCTGCGCTGTGGCCTGCGCTGTGGCCTGGGCGCCCACCGGGACATTCACCGGGACAGGAACTCGCGCCGCCATACCAGTGCCCTCCTCTCCAGGAGCCGGACCAGGGCGTCGGTGAGCAGGCCGAGCGCGCTGTAGACCAGCAGGCCGACCACGATCACGTCGGTGCGCAGGAACTCCCGCGCGTCGTTGATCATGTAGCCGAGCCCGGCGTCGGCGTTGACCTGCTCGGCCACGATCAGCGCCAGCCAGGCCACGCCGAGGCTCTGCCGCAGCCCGACGAGCGTCTGGGGGAGCGCGCCGGGCAGCACGATGTGCCGTACGAGCGCGGCCCTGCCGAGCTTGAGCGTCCGGGCGACCTCGGCGAGTTTGCCGTCCACGCCCCGGATGCCGGCGAACGTGTTGAGGTAGAGCGGGAAGGAGACGGCGAGCGCCACCAGCAGCACCTTGGGCGTCTCCCCGATCCCGAACCAGAGGATGAACAGCGGGATCAGCCCGAAGAACGGCAGTGCCCGGAGCATCTGCATGATCGGGTCGACGGCGCTCTCGCCGGCCCGGCTCAGGCCGGCGACCAGCGCGAGGCCGACACCGGCGACCGCTCCGGCGGCGAAGCCGAGCAGCACCCGTTCGAGGGACACCGCGATCGCCGTGGGCAGCGTCCCGGTGCGCACGAGGTCGAGCGCGGTCGCGGCGATCTGCGACGGGGCGGCGAGCAGCCGGGCGGGCAGCAGCCCGGACGCGCTGGCGGCCTGCCACAGCAGTACGACGACGAGAGGGCTGACCCACCTGTGCCACCCCCTCCGCGGGCCGCGGGCCGTGGCGGAGCGGGGGCGCGGCCGGGGACGAGCCCGGACCGCACCCCCGAACTCGCCCTCGAGTTCGGCGACGGACATGAGACACCTCTCAGACGACGAAGGAAGATTCGTCACCAGAGTTGCCTACATTCCCTACCAAGTCAATAGGTTATGTCTCCGGGGTCCGGGCGGCGCGAGCGGCACGGGCGCCCAGGACGCGCAGATACGCCCGCAGCTCCGGCGGCTCGTGCACCTCGAACTCGCAGCCGAGCATGAGCAGGCGCGACGCGAGCCACTCCAGAGTGTCGGCCGGTCCGCGCAGGCGGCAGCTGTGGTCGTCGATCGGTTCGACGTCCCCCGCGGCGGCACCGAGCCGGCCCGTCACCTGACCGGCCGGAAGGCGCACGGTCGCCACCACCTCGTAGACGGGCGCGGACGAGTACAGCTTGGCGGCGACGAACTCGGCCGGGTCCTGTTCCGGCGGCACCCGGGCCGGGACCCGTACGCCGGTCGGGTGCGGGTCGCCGATCCGGTCGGCGCGGAAGACCCGCCAGTCGTCGCGGTCGTTGTCGTATGCCAGCAGATACCACCGGCGTCCGGCCGTGACCAGGCGGTACGGCTCGGTCAGGCGCCTGGTCTCGGTGCCGTCGCCGGACCGGTAGGCGAAGCGCAGGCGTTCGCGGTTGGCGGCGGCCCCGGCGAGCACCACCAGGGTCCGCGGGTCAACGGGCGGCTCGGCTCCGGCGAGCATCGGCACGGTCGCGGCGGCGAGCGCGCCCACCCGGTGCCGCAGCCGGGACGGCAGCACCTGCTCCAGCTTGGCGAGGGCTCGCACGGACGCCTCCTCGATGCCGTCCACCGGATGCGCGGCGGCCGTGCGCAGGCCGACGGCGATGGCCACCGCCTCCTCGTCGTCCAGCAGCAGCGGCGGCATGGCGGCGCCCGCGGCGAGCCGGTAACCGCCCACCGCGCCCATCGTGGCCTGAACCGGATATCCCAGCTCGCGCAGGCGGTCGACGTCGCGGCGGATGGTCCGGGGGCTGACCTCCAGACGCTCGGCCAGCTCGCTCCCCGGCCACTCGCGGGGAGTCTGCAGCAGCGACAGCAGAGCGAGCAACCGTGCGGACGTATCACTCATATATCAAGCATGCCGGTCATCTAGGACGTGTCCTGACCTACATGGCCTCTAGCGTCGATTCCGTCATCGTGACGCGACAGGAGAGACATGAACCCCGAGATCCGCCCGTTTCGAATCGAGATCGCCGCGGCCGACCTGGACGACCTGAACGACCGGCTGGACCGCGCCCGGTGGCCCCGTGAGCTGCCCGGCGAGGGATGGAGCCGGGGCGTCCCCGGCGCCTTCCTCCGGGAGCTCGCCCGCTACTGGCGCCAGGAGTACGACTGGCGCGGGCACGAGGCGCGGCTGAACGAGTTTCCGCAGTTCATGACCGAGATCGACGGTCAGGACATCCACTTCCTGCACGTACGCTCGGCCGAGCCCGGCGCCCTGCCGCTCGTCCTCACGCACGGCTGGCCGAACTCGTTCCTGGAGTTCGCCGAGCTCGTCGGCCGCCTCACCGACCCGCGCGCGCACGGCGGCGACCCCGCCGGGGCGTTCCACGTCGTGGTGCCCTCCCTGCCGGGCTTCGGCTTCTCCGCGCCGCCACGCGGCGCCGGCTGGACCGCGGCGCGCGTGGCGCGGCTGTGGGCCGAGCTGATGCGCCGTCTCGGCTACGACCGGTACGGCGCGCAGGGCGGGGACTTCGGGGCCTACGTCGCCCCGGAGGTGGCCAAGGCGGCGGCGGGCAACGTGGCCGGCGTCTACATCGTCAGCGGTCTCGGCTTCCCCGCCGAGAAGGACCTCCCGGAGATGACCGAGGACGAGCGGGCCGCCTATGCCCGGCTGATGGAACAGGACTGGATGAACGGCGTCGACCATCACGGGCTGCTGCGCGCGGCGCCGCAGACCTTCGCGTACGGCTGGCACGACTCACCGCTCGCGGCGCTGGCCTGGATGACCCAGAAGTTCCACGAGTTCAACGCCTCGGGCAGACCGCTGGAGCAGGTGATCGACCGGGATCTGTTCCTGACCAACGTGAGCCTGTACTGGTTCACCGGGACGTTCGGGACGTCGGCGTGGCCGTACTACGAGAGCACCGGCTTCGGCTGGCCGGAGGGCCAGACGGTCGCGCCGACCGGCGTGTACAGCGGCCCGCCCGGCATCCGCCGGCTCGCCGAACGCCACAACACCATCCTCCACTGGCCCGAGGACAACCCGGGCGGCCACCACTTCATCGCGATGGACCAGCCGGATCGCCTCGCCGCCGACATTCGCGCGTTCTTCGCCAAGGTGGGCTGACCGGGGCGGCCCGGCCGCGTCCTGTGGCGGAGGTCAGCTCGCGCCCGGGATGGTGACCTTCTGCTCCTTGAACCCGTAGCCGGTCTTCGAGGCGTCGCGCTGCAGGCCCGCCATCGAGCTCTTGCCGGCGTCGACGTCGGCCTCCGTGGCGGTGCCGTCGTGCAGCTTGCCGGTCAGCGCGGAGAACTGGTCGCTCACGCCCTGGACGGCCTTGCACAACGCCGGATTCGCCGCGGCGAAGCCCTTGGCGACTTTCAGCTGGTGCAGGGCGAAGGCGCCGGCGATCGCGGCCTTGGCGATCGTGCGCTTGCGTTTTTCCGCTCCGGCCTTGAAGCCGCCGCTGCGCAGTGGTTTGTAGATGTAGCGGTGGAAGGCGCCGAGGGCGAGACCCGCGTGCAGCGCGAACCGGGTCTTGGCGAACCGCTTGGCGTTGCCGCCGGTCGGGCACGGAGAGTTGTACTCGGTCTCGCCCGCGGTCGGCGTCACGAGCGCCGCGGGGGCGGCCATGGCGGCGTGCTCGGGCGCCGGGGCGGTGGTGCCGCCGCAGCCGGCGAGCAGCGCCATCGTCAGCACGGCGGCCGCCGCGATTGCGGTAACGGATCGGACAGTTCGTGCGCTCATCGTTCCCCCCTGTGGACGCTGTGGACACTGGACGCTGTGGACACTGACGCCATGACACTGGACGCCGTGGTCGCGGCGAGTGCGCGTCCCGGGCGACGGTTGCCGCCCCGCTGCCGACTATGCGGGCTTTTGCTGGGTTGAGGCGTTTTCATGCCATGGTCGGACGGATATTTGGCCGCCGCCTCACGGTTCGCGGAGGGCCGTGCCGTCATTCACCTATCCACGGCAATGGCGGGATGGGGATTCACATCGGATTCTCCCGGTGGCGGGAGATGGGCTGGACGCATCCCCGAAGCGATTCGGACAATAAAGGAGAAATCGCTCGATCTGCCGCATCGCGGCCTGATCGGAGAGGAGAAGGGCCATGCGAGGTGGGCGATTCAGCGTGATCATCGGTTCGGCGCTGCTCGGCACGGTCGCGCTCTGGCCGGCGTCGTCGGCGTCGGCGTCCACGGGCGCCGCTGAGGTCGCGGTCGCGCAGGCGGCCTCCGGCAGCTCGTACGCGAAGCCGAAGCCGCCCAAGTGCACCTACCGATGCACGAACCACCGGAAGTACAAATGCTGTCCCAAGTGCACGCGCGTGAAGGGGAAGTGCTGAGGGAGGTCCAGCCATGGCGGCCGGGGGGAACGCCGGGCGTCTCCTCGGCCGGCCGTGGCGCGGGGGCGGGCGGCGACGAGGTCGCGGCCCGCACCCCGGGCTATGCTCGCTCCCGGACAGGGGAGAGGTGCATGGCGGTGCTGATCGACCGGCCGAACTGGCCGGGGCCCCGTGGGTTGCTGTGGTCCCACCTGGTCAGCGACTCCTCGCTGGAGGAGTTGCACGAGTTCGCCCGCCTGCTCGGCGTGCCCGCGCGGGCCTTCGACCGCGACCACTACGACGTGCCGGAGACGGTCTACGACCGGGCCGTGGTCCTCGGGGCCGAGCCTGTCGGCAGTAAGGAACTGGTGCGCCGCCTGCGGGAGGCCGGTCTGCGCCGGCCGAAGACCCGTTCGAGATCTACATCGTAAAGGCGTCCGGCCGGTCATCGAACTCGGAGACGGGCCAGCTCCCCGGCGAGGTTCTCGCGCGCCCGCCGCTCCCACAGGTCGCGGCCCACAGGAGTGCCGAACAGGCGGGGCTTGCCGAGCAGCTCCCGCAGCACCGCGGCCCGTCCGGCGCGGAAGGCGTCGTCCGGCACGTGCCGGTACTCCTCGCGTACGGCCCCCGCGTACGCCTCGTACGCCCCGGGCGGCGCAGCGAGGATCGCCAGGTCGGCGTCGCACAGGACGGCCGCGTTCACGTCGCCGGGCTCGTAGGCGTGCCCCGCCGTCAGCCGCACGAGCCGGGCGACCTCCCGCACACGCTCCGCCGGCAGGCCGCAGGCGGGCAGCCGGGCCTGGGCGAGCTGGGAGCTGCGCTCCTCGTCCCACCCCGGCCGCCCGTCGTAGACGGCGTCGTGGAACCACGCGGCCAGCCGTACGGCGCCGGGGTCCTCCGCTTGGGCGGCGAGCGGCTCGATCGCGGTCAGGACCGCCCGCAGGTGCGCGGTCGTGTGGTAGCGCCGGTGCGGCTCCGCCCAGCGGGCGGCCAGTTCGGCGGCGAGGGCCCGCCCGGCCGGCGAGCGCGTGAGGCAGGCGGGCGGCGCCGGAGTCTGATCGTCGCTCACGCTCCGACCCTAAGCGTCCGGGCACTGGGTGTCCGGGCACTGGGTGTCCGGGGCACGTGCGGGCTTCAGGCCGTGCGGGCCGTGCGCCCCCGGACGAGGCCGGGCACCGCCGTGAGGAGGGCCAGGACGACGACCGCGCAGCCGTACACGGTCGCCGTGGCCCGCAGGCCGAGCGACGGCACCGCGAACCCCGCCGCGACCGCGGGCACGCTGAAGGCGAGGTAGCTGACGACGTAGACGGACGCGAACATCCCGGCCCGCTCGGCGGGGCCCGCCAGCGCCGCGAGCGAGCGGAACGCGCCGAGGAAGGCGCTGCCGAATCCGCACCCCGCGACGACCGTCCCGGCGAAGAACATCGGCGTGGACGCGGCGGCGAGCGCCAGCAGGGTCAGGCCGGTCCCGGCGGCGAGCACCAGCGACCCGCCCGTCATGACCCTCCTCGCCGGCAGAACGTGCACGACCAGCGACGCCACGGCCCCGGCGGCGGTGAGCGCGGTGACGACGAGCCCGCCGACCAGGTGGTCGGGAATGCGCAGGACGCCCGCCGTGAGCGAGCCGCCCAGCGACAGGTAGAGCCCGCCCATCGCCCACGTCGCGACCAGGCAGGGGACGGCCGCCGCGAACGCGCCGCGGGCGGGCCGTGGCACGGCCACCCGCGGGCGCAGGGAGACGAGCGCGTCCCGGCCCCTGCCGGGCCGGGGCGCGACCGGCTCGGGCAGCAGCGTCATCGCGGCCGCGAGCAGCGTGAAGACGGCCGTGAGCAGGACGAATATCGCCGTCGTCGGGGTGGCCGTGTAACGCACGAACAGTCCGGCGCCGAGCGCTCCCGCGGCCAGGCCGCCGGTCGGCGCGACGCCGTTGACCAGCGCGCCCAGCTGACGGACGCGGTGCGATCCCGGCTGCAGGTCCACCAGGCCCGCGCTGATCGCGCCCGTCGCCGCGCCGGTGGCCAGGCCCTGCACCGCCCTGGCCAGCAGCAGCGGCCCGACCCCGTCCGCGGTCAGGAACGCGACCATGGCGCCCGCCTCGGCCAGCAGGGCCGCGACCAGCACGGGCCGCCTGCCGACGTGGTCGGACAGCCCGCCGACGGTGAGCAGCGCGACCAGCAGCGCGAGGGCGTAGACCGCGAAGACGGCGGTCAGCGTGGCCGCCGAGAACCCCCAGCGCTGCTGGTAGATCACGTACAGCGGGGAGGGGACGCTCGCGGCGACCATGAACGCCACCAGGGTCCCGGCGAGCAGCCAGAAGCCGGCGCCGCGGGAGATCCGGCCACGAGCCCTCGTCCCCGCGGCGGCGTCATCGCCCCGTCCGGGTTCCGGACCCGGTGTCCGCGGGTCCTGATCCGCCTCCAGGATGGTCGCCGGCGTCGAGCGGTCCCCCGATGTCGTCATCACGGCACTCCCTTGGTCAATGGTTCCGGCGTGGTCGATGGTTCCAGAATTTTCGAACCGTCACACCGTACGACGAGGTGCCGAATAGTTCAACTATTATCGAACCATGCCTGGAGCCCGGGACCTGCCGCACCCCGACACCGCGACGCTGGTGCTGACCGACGTGCTGTTCGCGCTCAGCGACCCCTCGCGGCTGGCGCTCGTACGGCGGCTCGCGCAGGGGCCGCTGGAGGTGGCGGCGTGCCAGCCCACAGGGGGAGAGGTGCCGAAGTCGACCCTGTCGCACCACCTGAAGACCCTCCGCGAGGCCGGCGTGATCCGCAACGTCCCGGACGGCCGGCAGCGGTACGTGAGCCTGCGCAGGCAGGACCTGGACGAGCGCTTCCCCGGCCTGCTGGACGCCGTGCTGGCCGCGTCCCCGCAGTGAGGACGGGCAGATCTGTGCGATCGTGGCGACACGGGGCCCTGTGCCGCGCCCGGGTTTGGCGGATTCGGCCAGAGCCTCGCCGAACGCCCCCCGCGTAGCCTGTCCGTGTGCTGCGGCGGACGACCACCATCTCGGACATCGACGCGCCGGCGAGGCTGGCGGAGCTGCTCGACCACCACGACTACCTGGCCGACGAGGGCGTGACGACCGCGGCCTACCTCGCCCTGAGGATGGGACGGCCGCTGTTCCTTGAGGGCGAGGCGGGCGTCGGCAAGACCGAACTGGCCAAGACGCTGGCGGCGATCCTGGACGCGCCGCTGATCCGGCTCCAGTGCCACGAGGGCCTCGACGCCGCGCAGGCCATGTACGACTGGGACTTCCCGCGCCAGCTCCTGCACCTCAAGGCGGCCGAGGCGGCCGGGGTGGCGGACGTCGCGGCGCTGGAGGGCGAGATCTACGACCGGCGCTTCCTCATCGCCAGGCCGCTGCTGCGGGCCCTGGAGACGCAGCCCAGTGTGCTGCTCGTCGACGAGATCGACCGGGCCGACGACGAGTTCGAGGCGTTCCTGCTCGAAGTGCTGTCGGACTTCACGATCTCGGTGCCGGAGATCGGGACGATCAGCGCGGCGACCCCGCCGGTCGTCGTCCTGACCTCCAACCGCACCCGCGAGGTGCACGACGCGCTCAAACGGCGCTGCCTCTACCACTGGCTGGAGCACCCGGCGTTCGACCGGGAGGTGGCGATCCTGCGGCGGCGCCTGCCCGGATGCGCCGAGCGGCTCGCGGCGGACGTGGCGCGGGCGGCGGGCCGGATGCGCGAGGCCGGCCTGCTCAAGCCGCCCGGCGTCGCCGAGACCCTCGACTGGACCGAGGCCCTGCTCACGCTCGGCGCGGCGGAGCTCGACCCCGCCCTGGCGGCCGCCACGCTGGGCGCGCTGCTCAAGCACCGGGAGGACCAGGAGACCGTACGGGCGATGGGGCTGCTCACGCCGGGCGGCGGCCGTGGCTGACGGCGTCGCAGGCCGGAGCGGGGACGGCCCCGGGCCGGTCGCCGTGCTGGCCGGGTTCGCCCGGGCGCTGCGGACGGCCGGGGTGGCGGCCGACCACCACCGCACCCAGAGCTTCCTCGCGGCGCTCGGCCATCTCGACGCGGCCGACGGGCGCAACGTCTACTGGGCCGGCCGCCTCACGCTGTGCGCCGGGCCCGACGACCTGCCCCGCTACGACCGCTGCTTCGCCGCCTACTTCTCCGCGGCCTTCCCCGCGCCGCGCCGCGTGCGCGCGACCACCGTGTCCGTGACCCGCCCGGTGGCCACGCCGTACGGCGCGGGGGAGCCGGAACCCGCGGGCGAGCCCGGCGCCCCTCCGGCCACGGCGAGCGAGGCCGAGGTGCTGCGGCACCGGGACGTGGCGCGGATGAGCGAGGCGGAGCGGCGGGAGGTGCACCGCCTGCTCGCGCTGCTGCGCGGCGCGCGGCAGCCGCGCAGGTCGCGGCGGTACCGCCCGTCGCCCCACGGCGGTGCGACCGACGCCCGGCGCACGGTCAGGGAGATCCTGCGGCACGGCGGCGAGCCGGCCCGGCTGCGCTGGCGCGTGCGCCGGATGCGTCCGAGGCGGGTCGTCATGGTGGTGGACGTCAGCGGCTCGATGGCCGCGTACGCCGACACGCTGCTGCGCCTGGCCCACGCCCTGGTCCGCGCGGAGCCGAGGGCGACCGAGGTGTTCAGCGCGGGGACCCGGCTCACCAGGATCACCCCCGCGCTCCGCCACCGCGACCCCGGTCTCGCCATGGACGCCTGCTCGGCGGCCATCCCCGACTGGAGCGGCGGCACCCGGCTGGGGGAGGAGGTGCGGGCGCTGCTGCGCCTGCCCGATCCCCGGGGGGCCATCGTCGTGATCGCGTCCGACGGGTGGGAACGGGGCCCGGCCGACCTGCTGGGCGCGCAGATGGCCCGGCTGTCCCGGCTGGCCCGCCGCGTCGTGTGGGTCAACCCCCACAAGGGCGACCCGGCGTACCGGCCGATGACCGCCGGGATCCGCGCGGCGCTGCCGTACGTCACGGACTTCGTCGCCGGGCACAGCCTGGCCGCCTGCGAGGAACTGGCCGCGCTGCTGGCCGGCGACCGGCCCCTGCGAAGGGCCGGGGCCGCACGGAAGGAGGGCGCCGATGCGTGACGTGCTCGGCCAGGTGCTGCGCTGGTGGGAGGAGGGGCGGCGGTTCGGGCTCGCCACCGTCGTCGGCACCTTCCGCAGCGCGCCGCGCCCGCCCGGGGCGGCCATGGCCGTCCTCGACGGCGAGGCGGTGGGCAGCGTCTCGGGCGGGTGCGTCGAGGGAGCGGTCTACGAGCTAGCCGCGCAGGTCGTCGCCACCGGGACGCCGGTGCTGCAGCGGTACGGCGTGAGCGACGACGACGCCTTCGCGGTCGGCCTGACCTGCGGCGGGATCATCGATGTGTTCGTGGAGCCGGTCTCGAAACAGGACTATCCGGAGCTGGGGGAGCTCGCCGCCGACGTCGCCGCGCGGCGACCCGTGGCCGTGGCCACGATCGTCGCGGGTCCTGGCCGCGTGGGGGCGCGCCGCGTGGTCTGGCCGGACCGGGCGGCCGGCTCGCTCGGCTCGGCCCGGCTCGACGACGCCGTGGACGACGACGCGCGCGGCATGCTCGCGCAGGGCCTGACCGGCGTGCGGCGCTACGGCCCCGAGGGGGAGCGGCGCCTGGACGACCTGCGGGTGTTCGTGCGGTCGTTCGCGCCGCCGCCGCGCATGCTGGTCTTCGGCGCGATCGACTTCGCCGCGGCCGTCGCGCGGATCGGGCGCTTCCTCGGTTACCACGTGGTGGTGTGCGACGCGCGGCCGGTCTTCGCCACGGCCAAGCGGTTCCCCGAGGCCGACGAGGTCGTGGTGGCCTGGCCGCACGACTACCTGGCCGCCGCCGAGGTCGACGAGCGCACCGCGATCTGCGTGCTCACCCACGACCCGAAGTTCGACGTGCCGCTGCTGGAGGTGGCCCTGCGCACCCCCGCGGCGTACGTCGGGGCGATGGGGTCGCGGCGCACGCACGCGGACCGGCTGGCGCGGCTGCGCGAAGCCGGCCTGACCGAGGACGAACTGGCCCGGCTGCGGTCGCCGATCGGGCTCGACCTCGGGGCGCGCACACCGGAGGAGACGGCCGTGTCGATCGCGGCCGAGCTGATCCAGCTCCGCTGGGGCGGCAGCGGCAGGCCGCTGACCGAGACGTCGGGACGCATCCACGGTGATACCCCGTGAACGGCGGGGTGGTCGCCGGGCTGCTGCTGGCCGCCGGGGGCGGCAGCCGGTTCGGCGGGCCGAAGGCGCTGGTGGAGTTCGAGGGGGAGCGGCTGGCCGACCGCGGCGTGCGGGTGCTCGCCGAGGGCGGGTGCCGGCCGGTGCTCATCGTCCTCGGGGCCGCCGACGTGCCGGTCGCCGGCGCGGTCGTCGTGCCCAACCCCGGCTGGGCGGCCGGGATGGGCTCGTCGCTGCGGGCCGGGCTGCGCGCGCTGCCGCCGGCCGCCCCCGCGGTGGTCGTCGCGCTGGCCGACCAGCCGCTGGTGCGGCCCGAGGCGGTGCGCCGGCTGATCGCCGCGTTCGAGGCCGGCGCCCGCGTCGCCGTCGCGGCGTACGGCGGAGCGCCCCGCAACCCGGTGCTCATCGCGCGCGAGCACCTGGCGGAGGTCGCCGCGCTCGCCGAGGGCGACGTCGGCGCGCGTCCCTTCCTGCGCGCGCACCCGGAGCTGGTGACGCCCGTGCCCTGCGACGACGCGGGCGACCCGGCGGACGTCGACACCCCCGCCGACCTGTGTCGACTCCGTAAGGGGCGACTCCACAAGTAGCGATTCGCCCGATTCGCCGTCATCCATGGGCTCCGCCACAATGATCACGAAGGATGGTTCCGGCCGAGCGGGGAGCGCGTCATGACGGAGCAGGCACCCGGCGGGCTGGACGTCACCCGGCCCAACGTCGCCCGCATGTACGACTACTACCTGGGAGGCAAGAACCACTTCCCGCCGGACCGGGCGGCGGCCGAGCGGGTCATCGAGCTGTCGCACGGCTACGTCCGGGAGGCGGTGCGGGAGAACCGCGCCTTCCTCGGCCGGGCCGTGCGCTACCTGGCGGCCGAATGCGGCATCCGCGGGTTCCTCGACCTCGGCGCGGGCCTGCCGACACAGGGCAACGTCCACGAGATCGCGCTGGAGGAGGCCCCCGACTCGTTCGTGACGTACGTGGACAACGACGCGGTGGTGGCGGCGCACGGGCGGGCGCTGCTGGAGGGCGACCCGCGGGTGCGCTTCCTGCAGGGCGACCTGCGGCGGCCGGAGGAGATCGTGACGGCGGCGTCGGCCGCCGGCCTCGGCCTCGACCGGCCCGTGGCGGTGCTGCTGGTGTCCTGCCTGCACTTCGTCCCCGACGAGGAGGGCCCGGAGGCCGTCGTGGCGGCCTACCGCGACCTGCTCCCGCCGGGCAGTCACGTCGTCATCTCACACGTCTGCTCCGATCTCCTCCCGGAGGAGATGGCCCGGGCGGGCGACGTCTACGGCAACGCGAACGCGCCCTTCGAGGCCCGGCCGGGCGCGCAGATCGCCCGTTTCTTCGACGGGTTCGACCTGGTCGAGCCCGGCCTGGTCCCGCTGAACGAGTGGCGGCCCGGCGACGACGCGCTGCCGCCGCGCGGCGGCTTCCTGCCGGTGCTCGGCGGTGTCGCCCGCCGCCCCTGACGGTGGTCACGGTCCTTCTGGCTGGTTAGCCTTGGCATCCGTATACGGAACATCATTCGGTTACCGACGGGTTCACGCGGAAGGACGAGGCGGATGCGGATCGGAATGGCCCTCAACTACTCGGGGGGCTTCAAGGAGACCGTCGCCGAGCTGGCCGACTACGAGAAGGCCGGGCTCGACATCGTGTTCGTGGCGGAGGCGTACAGCTTCGACGCCGTCAGCCAGCTCGGCTACATCGCGGCGAGGACCGAGCGGCTGCAGATCGCCTCGGGCATCCTGCCGATCTACTCCCGCACACCGGCCCTGCTGGCCATGACGGCCGCCGGTCTCGACTACGTCTCCGACGGGCGGTTCACGCTCGGCCTCGGCGCCTCCGGTCCGCAGGTGATCGAGGGCTTCCACGGCGTGCCGTACACCGCGCCGCTCGGCCGCACCCGCGAGGTGATCGAGATCTGCCGCAAGGTCTGGCGGCGCGAGCGGCTGGAGTACTCCGGCAAGCACTACACGCTGCCCATGGAGGGCGGCACCGGCCTCGGCAAGCCGCTCAAGCTGATCAACCACCCCGTGCGCGAGCGCATCCCGATCGTGATCGCGGCCATCGGGCCCAAGAACGTGGAGCTCGCCGCCGAGCTGGCCGAGGGCTGGGAGCCGATCTTCTTCATGCCGGAGAAGGCCGGCGAGGTGTGGGGCCCCTCGCTCGCCGCCGGCCGCGAGCGCAGGGATCCCGTTCTCGGCGAGCTGGACGTGATCGCGCAGGCCGTGCTCGCGATCGGCGACGACGTCGAGGGCGTGCTGGAGCTGGGCCGTTCCATGGCCGCCCTCTACATCGGCGGCATGGGCGCCAAGGGCAGGAACTTCTACAACGACCTCGCCCGGCGCTACGGCTACGAGAAGGAGGCCGAGCAGATCCAGGACCTCTACCTGGAGGGCAAGAAGAAGGAGGCCGAGGCGCTGGTGCCCAGGGAACTGCTGGAACGCATGTCCCTGGTCGGCTCGGAGGGGCACGTCAGGGAGCGGCTGGCCGCGCTGCGCGAGGCCGGGGTCACCACGCTCAACGTCGCTCCCGTGGCCCGCACCCACGAGGAGCGCGTCGCGCTCATCGAGAAGATCCGCGACCTGGCCTCCTGAGCCGTCCGGCGGCGCGGGCGCCATGACCTGCGCCGCCGAGGGTCACCGCCGGAGTGATGTTTGACACTTCCTATGGGTAACGGCTATCTATTGGCTAACCGTTAGGGGGTGACATGCAGGACGCGGTGCTGGCGATGCTCGCCAAGGAGCCCTCGCACGGATACCACCTGCACGCCCGGCTGCGGCGCGTCCTCGGCCCCCTGGGCGAGTCGATGAACCGCGGTCAGATCTACGTGACGCTGGCCCGGCTGGAGCGCGCGGGGCTGGTCGTCTGCGAGCGGGCGGACGGCCTGCCCGAGCGGCCGGAGCGCAAGGTCTACGCGCTGACGCCGGCCGGGCAGCAACGCGTGGCGGCCTGGCTGGCCGAGGTGGGCTGGCCGAAACCGGACCTGGCGGAGTTCCATCTCAAGCTCGCCGCCGCCGCCGCGGCCAGGCTGGCCGACCCGGTGGAGCTGGTGGCGGCGCAGCGCCGGGAGTTGCTGCGTCACATGCGTGAGGCGCAGCAGGCGGCGCTGGCCGAGCCGGCGGGCTCGAGCGCCGGCCTGCTGCTGGAAGGGGTCGTGCTGCGGTTGCAGGCGGACCTGCGCTGGCTGGATGCCTGCGAGCGGGCCTGGTCCGAAGCCGACCGCGGAATCGAGGGCGGATGAACGCGCCGAGCGCCGTGGTCCGGGCCCGCGGCCTGGTGAAGACGCATGGTCAGGGGCAGGGCCGGGTCCGCGCGGTGGACGAGGTCGACCTGGAGGTGCCGCAGGGCCAGACGCTGGCGGTGATGGGACCGAGCGGCTGCGGGAAGTCGACTCTGCTGCACCTGCTCGGTGGCCTGGAGCGGCCCACCGGTGGCGAGGTGTGGATGGCAGGGCGGCGCATCGACACGCTGAGCGAGCGGGCGCTGGCGCGCATGCGGCGCCGGACGGTGGGGTTCGTCTTCCAGGCCTTCCATCTGGTGGAGGAGCTGTCGGCGGCCGAGAACGTGGAGCTGCCCGCGCTGCTGGCGGGGTGCTCGCGCCGCCAGGCCAGGCGCCGCGCGGGCCTGCTGCTGGAGCGGGTCGGGCTCGCCGACCGCGCCCGGCACCTGCCGTCGCGGCTGTCGGGCGGGCAGCGTCAGCGGGTCGCGGTCGCCCGCGCGCTGGTCAACGACCCGCTGGTCGTCCTCGCCGACGAGCCGACCGGCAACCTCGACACCGCGGCGACCCTCGACGTGCTGAGGATCTTCGAAGGTCTGCGCGCCGCGGGGCAGACCCTCGTGATCGTCACGCACGACGAACGGGTGGCGTCCACCGCGGACCGGCTGGTCTCGATGCGCGACGGGATGTTCGTCGACGACACCCGGCTGGCCGGCACCGGCACCGGGCGGCTCGGCGGGCTCGGCGGCCTGATCGGGCTGGAGGGCTGAACGCCGTGGGCTCCGTCGTGCTCGTCGTGCGTCTGGTGCTGGCCGACATGCGCCGGCACCGGGCCCAGGCCGCGATGCTCCTGCTCGCGGTGACCGCGGCCACCGCGACGATGGCGCTGGGCCTGTCCCTGCGGGGCGTGAGCGACGCGCTGTACGAGCAGACCCGCGCGGCCACCGCCGGGCCGGACGTGGTGGCGCTCTCCGGCGACACCGGGCCCGAGGTGACCTCGGCCCTGACCTCGCTGGCGGACGCTCCCGACGTGGTCGCCCACCATGGTCCCTATCGCATCGTCTACGCCGACCTCACCACGCGCGATTCCCTTTCGTCCCCGGTGGTGGTGCAGGGCTTCGCCGAGACGCCCGGCGCGGTCAACCGGCCGCTGGTGACCTCGGGCCAGTGGGTACGCTCCGGCGGCACCGTCCTCGAACGCGGTTTCGCCACCGCGCTGGGCGTCGGCGTCGGCGACCACGTCACCATCGCCGGCCGGTCGTACCCCGTCGTCGGGATCGCCGTCACCGCGGCCACCTCCATCTATCCCTGGGCGGCGCAGATCGGCCCGGGCGGCGGCCCCAGCGACTACAGCGGCCTGGCCTGGATGACCCGATCGGACGCCCGGACACTGGCGTCGTCCGAAGATCTCCCGGTGAGCTCGGCCCTGGACCTCAAGCTGCGCGACCCCGCCGCCGCCGACGCCTTCCGCCACGCCCATCGTGCCTCCGACATCAGGATCAACTTCCACTCCTGGCGGTTCACCGCCACACAGGACATGGTCATCCTCAGAGACAGCCAGCCGATCCTGGTCGTCGGCAGCTGGCTGCTCGGCTTCCTGGCCGTCACCGGAGTCGCGGCGCTGGCCGCGGGACGCGCCGTCGAGCGGACGCGCAGGGCTGGGCTGCTCAAGGCCGTCGGCGCCGCTCCCGGTCTGATCGCCGCCGTCCTGCTCACCGAGTACCTGGCTCTGGCGCTGGCCGGCGACGCGCTGGGGCTGGTGATCGCCCGCCTGACCGTGCCCGCCATCGCCAGTCCGACCGCCAGCCGGATCGGCGACGCGTACGGGCCCGGCGGCGCCACCGTCGCCACGGCGACCGTCCTCGCCGTGGCCGTGGCGGTACTGTCCACGCTGCGTCCCACGCTGCGGGCCATGCGTACGGCGACCGTCACGGCGCTGTCCGCCACCGCGCACCAGCCCCGTCACCGGCCCTGGCTCACCGCGTTGTCCGCTCTGCTGCCCACACCGCTGCTGCTCGGGCTGCGGCTGACCGCCCGCCGGCCGGGCCGCGCCGTGCTGCAGGCGGGTGCCACCGCCACCACGGTGATCGTGCTCGTCGCCCTGCTGACCCTCCACGCCCAGCCGGAGAGGGGCTACGGCCTGGACGGTTCCTCCGCCCTGCCCAACCTGCGCGGCGAGCACGACCGCCGGCTGATGCTCGCCGTCACCGTCCTGCTGATCGCGCTCGCTGTCGTGAACATCGTCACGTTCACCTGGACCACCGCCATGGAAGCACGGGCGAACATGGCCGTCGCGCGTACGCTCGGCGCCACCCCGGGACAGATCACCGCGGGGCTGTCCACCGCCCAGTTCCTGCCCAGCCTGCCCGGCGCCGTCCTCGGCGTTCCTTTGGGCGCCGGCCTGCTCTCGCTCTTCGCGGCCCGGAACGCGGTGGAACCACCTACCGCCTGGCTGCTCGGCGCCGCACTCGCGACTCTCCTGGCGACGGCGGCACTCACCGCCCTGCCCGCACGCCTGGCGGCCCGCCGGTCCGTGGCGCGGGTCCTCAGCGCCGAAACGGCGTGACCGGCCGGGGCATCAGGAGCGCCCGTGCGGGCGTAGAGTCCGGGGCGTGACGCACGCATCTCGCCGCGCGCGGCTGGCCGCGGCACTCCCCGGGCACGACACGGCCGCCGTTCTGGTCACCTGGCCGGTCAACGTCCGTTACCTCACCGGCCTCGCCAGCTCCAACGCCGCCGTGCTCGTCACCGCGACGGGCGAGGCCGCGCTCGCCACCGATTCGCGCTATCTGGAGACGGCCGAGGCCGTGTGCGAGGGCGTCGAGGTGATCGAGGGCCGCGACGTCGCGGGGGTGCTGCTCGATCGCGTACCGGACACCGCGCGGGTCGCGGTGGAGGCCGCCCACATGCCCGTGGGACAGTTCGGGCGGCTCGCCGCCGCGCACCCCGGTCTCACGCCGGTGGAGGGCCTCGTGGAGGCCGTCAGAGCCGTGAAGGACGAGGGGGAGATCGCGGCGCTGCGCCGCGCCTGCGCGATCACCGACGAGGCGTTCTCCCTGGTTATGGAGCGCATCGTCCCCGGTGTCACCGAGCGGCGGGTCGCCCGGTGGCTGGAGGCCGCCATGGTCGAGCTCGGCGCGGACAAGCCGGCCTTCGACTCCATCGTGGCGAGCGGCCCCAACGGATCGATCCCGCACCACTCGCCCTCCGACCGGCCGATCGAGCGGGGAGACCTGGTGACCATGGACTTCGGCGCCCGCTACGACGGCTACCACGCCGACATGACCCGCACGGTCGCCGTGGGCCCGCCCGCATCGTGGCAGCGCGACCTCTACGACCTCGTACGGCGGGCCCAGCGCGCGGGCCGCCACGCCGTACGGCCGGGGGCGACGGCGGACGAGGTGGACGCCGCGGCGCGCGAGGTCATCGCCGAAGCGGGTCAGGCCGAGCGGTTCGGCCACGGTCTGGGCCACGGGGTCGGGCTGGAGATCCACGAGCTGCCGTTCCTGGGCCCTGGCAGGACCGGTAGACTAGAGGATCGAGTTCCGATCACCGTCGAGCCGGGGGTCTATCTTCCGGGCAGGGGCGGTGTGCGCATCGAGGACACGCTGATCACGCGTGGTGACGGGCCGGAGCTTCTCACACTGACCACCAAGGAGCTGCTCGTCCTGTAGGGCAGCCGCACGCGGGAGACGCTACGTGGCGACGACGAACGACCTGAAGAACGGACTCGTGCTCAAGCTCGACGATGGGCAGCTGTGGGCCGTTGTCGAGTTCCAGCACGTCAAGCCGGGTAAGGGCGGCGCGTTCGTCCGCACCAAGCTCAAGAACGTCCTGTCCGGGAAGGTCGTCGACAAGACCTTCAACGCCGGCGTGAAGGTCGACGTGGCGAACGTCGACAAGCGGGACATGCAGTACTCCTACCTCGACGGCGACGACTTCGTCTTCATGGACACCGAGACCTACGACATGGTCAACATCCCGCGTTCGGTCGTCGGCACCGCCGCCAACTACATGCTGGAGAACACGACGGCGACCGTCGCCTTCAACGAGGGCAACCCGCTGTACGTCGACCTCCCGGCGGCCGTCGAGCTGACCATCTCGCACACCGACCCGGGCCTGCAGGGCGACCGCTCCACCGGCGGCACCAAGCCCGCCACGCTGGAGACCGGCGCGGAGATCAAGGTCCCGCTCTTCATCACCACCGGCGAGAAGGTCAAGGTCGACACTCGCACCGGCGAGTACCTCGGTCGGGCCTGACGTGTCGGCTCGGGGGAAGGCCCGCCGCCGCGCGCTGGACATCCTCTTCGAGGCGGAGGCCCGGCAGGTGAGCCCGCTCGACGTGCTCGCCGAGCGGGTGGAGCGGTCGGACCCTCCGGTCAACGAGTACACCTCCTTCCTCGTCGAGGGCGTGGTCCGGCACCTGGAGCGCATCGACGAGCTGATCTCGACGTACGCCGAGGGCTGGACGCTGGAGCGCATGCCGGCCGTCGACCGCAACGTCCTGCGCGGCGGGACGTACGAGATGCTGTGGTCGGAGGAGGTCCCGGAGGGCGTCGTCATCAGCGAGTGGGTGCACCTGGCCGCGGAGCTGTCGACCGACGAGTCGCCGCAGTTCGTCAACGGCCTGCTCGCCCGCTTCAAGCAGCTCAAGCCCTCGCTTTCGCTCTGAACCCCACCGCCCTCGGCACCGCCCGGCGGACCGACAGCCCCGACAGGGAGGCCGCAAGTGCGTGACGCCACACGCCGCGCCGTCGTCTGGGAGGCGTTGCGCGCGCTCCTGGCCGAGCGGACGGCCGCCACCGGGCGCGACACGCTCGACATCGTGGACGCCGGCGGCGGCACCGGCGGCTTCGCCGTGCCGCTGGCCACGCTCGGGCACGTCGTGACCGTGGTCGACCCGACGCCCGACTCGCTGGCCGCGCTGGAGCGCCGCGCCGCCGAGACGGGAGTCGGCGTGAAGGGCCTGCAGGGCGACGCCGCCGATCTCGGCGACCTGCTCGAACCCGGCAGCGCCGACCTGGTGCTGTGCCACAGCGTGCTGGAGTACGTCGAGGACCCGGCGGGCGCGCTGGGCGCGGTCCGCGGCATCCTGCGGCCGGGCGGCGTGGTGAGCGTGCTGGCCGCCAACTCGGTCGCCGCGGCCGTCCACCGCTCGCTGGCCGGCCACTTCGACGAGGCGCGCCGGGTGCTGTCGGACCCGGCCGGCCGCTGGGGGGACCGCGATCCCACGCCGCGCCGCTTCTCCCGGGAGACGCTGGCGGCGCTGCTGGAGGCGGCCGGGTTCACCGTCGGCGACGTGCAGGGCGTGCGGATCTTCGCCGACCTCGTCCCGGGCATGCTCGCAGAGAGCGATCCCGACGGCCTGGTCGCGCTGGAGCGGGCGGCGGCGACCCACCCCGTGCTCCGCGACGTCGCCACCCAGATCCACGTCATCGCGTACCGCGAGTAGAAACCATGTTCGGGTAGTGCGGTGCTCGGGTAGGGTGACGTCATGTCCCGGAACCAGCTGCTGCCTCGGGATCCCTCGCCTCCGCCGGACGGGCCGGTCGACGACAGCGGCTGCCCGATCCTGCACGTGGACATGGACGCCTTCTATGCCAGCGTCGAGCTGCTCGACCGCCCGGAGCTGCGGGGCGCCCCGGTCATCGTCGGCGCCACGGGCGCGCGCGGCGTCGTGCTCAGCGCCACCTACGAGGCGCGCCGGTTCGGGGTCCACTCGGCGATGCCGATGACGCGGGCCCGGCGCATCTGCCCGCAGGCCACGGTCATCCCGCCCCGCCACGCCAAGTACGCCGAGGTGTCCCGCGGCGTCATGGAGATCTTCCAGTCGATCACCCCTGAGGTGGAGCCGATCGCCTCCGACGAGGCGTTCCTCGACGTCGGCGGGGCCCGCCGCAGGCTGGGCAGCCCCGCGGCCATCGCCAGGACGATCCGCGCCCAGGTCGCCGAGCAGTACGGCATCACCTGCTCGGTGGGGGTGGCGAGCACGAAGTTCGTGGCCAAGCTCGCCTCGCGCCAGTGCAAGCCCGACGGCCTGCTCGTGGTCCCGGCCGGCAGGGTCGTGGAGTTCCTGCACCCGCTGCCCGTGGCCGCCCTGTGGGGGGTGGGGGAGCGCACCGAGCAGGCCCTCGTACGGCTCGGCATCCGCACCGTGGGGGACCTGGCCCAGGTGCCGGTGGCGACGCTCCAGCGTGAGTTCGGCGCCGTCGGCGCGCATCTGGCGGCCCTGGCCTGGGGACGCGACGAGCGACGGGTGGTGCCGCACGCGCCCGACAAGAGCATCGGCAACGAGGAGACGTTCCCGCACGACGTCGACGACCCCGAGACGATCAGGCGCGAGCTGCTGCGGCTGTCGGAACGGGTCGCCGCGCGGCTGCGGGCCGGCGGGCACGCCGGCCGCACGGTCAGCGTCAAACTCCGCCGATCCGACTTCACGACCATCACCAGGTCGCGTACGCTGCGCGAGGCGACCGACGTCGCGAAGGAGATTTTCGACACATCATGCGAGCTCTACGAGGCTGCGGGGCTGGAGCGGGTACGGCTGCGACTGGTCGGCGTACGCGTGGAGAACCTGGTCCCGGCCGCAGCGGCGACCCGCCAGATAAGCCTGGGAGAGCGGGAGACCGGCTGGCGGGAGGCCGAACAGGCCATGGACCGGGCGGCCCGCAGGTTCGGCCCGGACGCGGTGAAACCGGCGTCGCTTGTTCGCCGTCCATTTGGTCCAATAGGTCCATGACGTCACCTCCGGTTTGGACCGCGTTGGACGTTTTCTTTCGCCTACGTCTGAGGCCTCGTATTCTGGGGATAACCGACCGCGAGGTTCGGACACCCCGTGTCGTCCGTTGCCGTCTTCCCCTGAATGGGGCCGTCCTTGGGAGGCGCCGTGCCGCTGTCTGAGCACGAGCAGCGCTTGCTCGACCAGATCGAGCAGGCCCTCTATGCCGAGGACCCGAAGTGGGCGAACACCGTACGGATCAGCAATCCGCGCAGCCACTACAAGCGCCGCCTGGTGAAGGCCTCCATAGGCTTCGCACTCGGCGTGGTCCTGCTGATGGTCGGCGTCGTCGCGGCCCAGATCTGGCTCGGTGCCGCCGGCTTCGTGGTCATGCTGGCCACCTGTCTGTGGGGCCTGTCGAGCTGGAAACGCATGAGCGGGTTCGGCGACTCCCCGCCGTCCCGCGAGCGCGGCCGCCGTCCCCAGCAGCGGCAGAGCTTCATGGAGCGCATGGAAGAGCGCTGGCGCCGCCGCCACGACGAGCACTGATCCCCATCTGAGCCACCGCCGGTGGGCCCGCGAAGCGGGCCCACCGAGTCGTATGCGGCGAGAAATCCTCTCCCCGTGCGCCCGGCTGCCCCGTCACCCCGGCGGCCACGCGCCGGGGTGACGGGAGCGACAGGTCAGCGGCGGGCGCCGGTCAGAGTCCGGTCCTCTCCGGAGCCGGCGGGACGCCCGGGCGTCGTGGCGGTCCCGCGCTCCGGCGATGTCCCGTCGGCCTGCCCGGGCCCCGTCCGCCGGAGCCCCGTCCGCCGGAGCCCTGTCCGCCAGAGCCGGGGCCGCAGTCCCTCCAGCCGGTCGAACACGTCGAGCACGTTCTCGCCGGCCGACCGCAGCCGCAGCAGGACGGACATCGGGACCAGCGCGGCGCCCAGCCGCCGCCACCGTGAGGTCTTCGACGCCAGATCCCGCCTGATGCGGCGCAGGTCCGCGGGGACGGGGCCCGACGCCGCGGGCGCGGGGGCGTACCTGAGCCGTTCCTCCGACGTGACGACGCGGGCGAGCGACTCGGCGGCCTGCGGCCCGGGTGCGTACCGCTCGGCGATACGGCGGCCGAGCGCGCGCGGCGTCTCGCTCGGCTCCCCGGCCATGCCGAGGTCGGTGAGGATGTCGCGCAGCTCCGCCCAGGCGGCGTGGCCTCCCGCGGCCGGTCGGGTCAGCCGGCGCAGCCGCCGGCGGCGCACCAGGAGCCGCGCGGCGGCGGGCAGCAACAGCAGAGCGAGCGCGGCGGCGGCGCCGATGCCGAACGTGACCGCCGCGGGCGTGCCCGGGTCGGCCGCGATGGGCGTGCCGTCGAGGTCGCGGTCGAGCTGGCGCGGGTTGGGCCGGGCCGGCCCCGCGCTCTGGCCGGTGTCCTCGTCGTCCGACGACGGCCCCTCGGACGCGCCGGCGGTGGGCTCGGCCGTCGGCGTGACGGGCAGCGAGTACGTCGGCACCTGGGCCGTGCCCTGCCCGCCCGCCCCGGCGGGGGTGGGCTCGAACCGCAGCCAGCCGATGCCGTCGAAGAACAGCTCGGGCCAGGCGTGCGCGTCATGGGTGCGGACCGTCCACACGTCACCGATCTTGGTGCCGCCCGTGTAGCCGATCGACACCCGTGCCGGGATGCCGAGCAGACGCGCCATCACGGCCATCGCCCCGGCGAACTGCTCGCAGTAGCCCCTGCGGTCGCGCAGCAGGAAGCGGGACAGCGCCTGCGCGCCCGACCCGGACGCGCGCAGGTCGTAGGTGAACCGGCCGCTCCGGGTGAACCACTCCTGGAGCTCGACCGCGCTCTCGTACGGCGTGGCGGCGTCGGCGGCGACGCGGCGCGCGAGCGCCTCCACCCGGGGGTCGAGCCCGTCGGGCAGTTGCAGGTAGCGCTCGCTGTCGGGCAGCGTCACCGCCGTGCGCAGCTCCGTCGTGGTGGGCGCGGGCTCCTCGGTCACCACCCGATACTCCAGCCCGGCCGCCTCGTCCTCGGTGGAGAAGACCATCAGCGAGGACCGGTCGGCGCGCCAGTCGCCGTCCGCCTCGACCTGCCGGGCCGGATACGGCAGCGGCAGGAAGTTGAGCTCGTCGATGTCCTCGCTCATCGCGACCCGCATCTCGGCCCGCTTCAGCGTCACCCCGGGACGCAGTCCGGGAGGGGGCGGCAGCGGCCCCTCCGACACGCGGTCCTCCGGGCGCCCGCGCAGCGGGGCCAGCGTCCACTTCGTCCCGTCGAAGATGTCGAGGGAGTAGATCCTCAGGTAACGCGGCACGTCGTCGCTGCTGGTGTAGGTGAGCACGGTGCCGTTGCTCTGCTGCCTGAGCTGCCCGCCGAGCTTGGCGATGGCGTCGGGGATGCCGATGTTGCCGCCGCCCCCGCCGAGGCCGTTGCCCACGCCGAAGCCGAACAGCGGGTCGGGGCTGAGCGCCGGCAGCACCGCGGGCACCAGGATCGCCAGCGCGATCGCCGTGACGCCGATGCGCTTGCCCGACAGGGCGAGCCGCTCGGTGTCGGGGGCGGCGCCACGCGCCGAGCCGGCGGAACGGCGCACCACCACGACGCGGCCCCAGCGGCTCAGGCGGTCCCGCCCGTCGGTGACGAGCAGGCCGATGTAACCGAACGCCGCGACGACGAACGCGGGCCACCCGATCGGCTCCGTCATCACCGCGGCGGGCACGGTGAACAGGGCGAGCAGCGGCAGCCCGGCCAGCGCCGCCCGGCGCAGCCGTACCGCGAAGACGTCCACGAGGAGGGCGATCAGCGCCACGCCCGCCGTGGTGAGCAGGGTGATACCGGGCTGGACCGGCACCGGGGCGGCGTACCGCTGGATGTCGTCGAACCCGGAGCCGAGCAGCTCGGCGAGCAGGACGACCGAGTCCCCGGTGGGGACGGCCCGCAGCCACGCCTCCTCCGGCGTGAAGACGGCCGTCAGATAGAGCAGGACCGCGACGGGCGTCACCGCCGGCGCCACCCAGGGACGGGCGCCCAGCCGGGAGGCGGCCGCCCCGGTCAAGGTGGTGACGAGGACCGCACCCACGCAGGACCAGAACCAGGACCCGCCCTCGAAGAGGGGGTAGAGCGTGACTGTGACGGCCGACGTGGCCAGCCCCGCCGCAACCGGCAGTTTCATTGCCTCTTACCTTCCCTCCCGCCGGACCGGCCGGTTCAGGCCGCGCTCCGCTTGCTGCCGGCCTCCGGCCACACGCCGGCGAGCGAGGCGCCGGCGGGCAGGTCGAGCACCCGCCACCCGCCGCCGGTCAGCACGGACCGCGCGGTCCGCGCGTTCTCGGCGGCGGCGTCGTCCCAGGAGGCCCCGTTCCCGGAGGCCCGGTCCCAGGACGCGAGATCGAGCAGGACCGCGACGGCGGTCACGCCCGAGTGCCTGAGCTGCGCGAGGGTCCGGGCCTCCTCGGGGTCGAGCGCGCCGAGGACCGCGATGATGAGTCCCTCCCCGCCGCCCTGCCGCAGCGCGCCGACACCGTGCTCCAGTGACCGCGCCGTGCTCTGCCGGACGACGGCGAGCGTGTCGAGCAGGGACCACGACTGGCCGCTGTCCACCACATGCCGGGCGCCCTGGTCGGTGACCAGGCGCAGGGCGAGTCCCTCGGCGGACAGGTGCACGCCGATGGACGCGGCGGCCGAGACCGCCACCTCGAACGACGAGCGCGGCCCATCGCCCCGGTGCGCGTGCCTGCGGGTGTCGAGCAGCAGCGCGCCACGGCTCTGCCACTCCTGCTCCTCGCGCCTGACCATCAGCTCGCCGCGCCGCGCGGTCGAGCGCCAGTGGACCCGGCGCAGGTCGTCGCCCTGGCGGTACTCGCGGGGCGCCACGTCGTCGTCGCCCGCCGCCGCGACCGACCGCGTACGGCTGTCGCCGCCGCCGCTGTACTCGCCCGCGAGGCGCACCGGCGGCAGCGGCACCACCTCGGGGGTGACCACGAGTGTGTCGGTGACGGTGAACGACCGGGTCAGCTCGACCAGCCCGAACGGGTCGGCGATCCGCACGGACAGCGGCCCGATCGGGAAGCGGCCGCGCAGGTCCGAGCCCACCTTGTAGTCGATCTCCCGGACGCCGCGCGGCTCCATCCGGTCGAGGACGAACCTCGGCCGGGTGCCCAGCGCGTACTGCAGGGTGTCCTCCACCAGCAGCAGCCCGGTGGGCAGCCGGGTGACGTTCTCCAGGCGCAGCGTGACCGTGCTCTCCTCGCCGGTCTGCACCCGCGCCGGGCCGAGCCGCCGGGCGGAGGCCAGCCGGTATCGCGTACGCGCCACGACCATCGAGGCGAGCAGCGGCATCGCGATGATCAGCACGGCCACGCGGAGCAGGTCCTGCTCCCCGAGCACGAGGGCGCACAGCAGGGCCGCCACGCCGGATGCGAGGAACGACCGTCCCCGCGGAGTCAGAGCCTTCAGCCCGGTCATGGGCCCTCCGTCACTCGCTCACTGTCACTGCGCCGGGCGCGCGCCCGGCGCACTTGCGTCCGCTACTTGGCGTCGGGGACGGGAACGCGCCGCACCAGTTCGCCGACGATCTGCTCGGCGTGGCGGCGCTGGCCCTGCGCCTCCAGGCTCGGCAGCAGGCGGTGCGCCAGCACGGGGACGGCCAGGTCCTGCAGGTCGTCGGGGATCACGTAGTCGCGGCCGGCCAGCGCGGCGTGGGCCCGCGCGCCGCGCACCAGATGAAGGGTGGCCCGCGGGGAGGCGCCCAGTCGCAGCTCGGGGGAGTGCCTGGTCGCCGCCACCAGGTCGACCGCGTAACGCTTGACCGGCTGGGAGACGTACACCGCGCGGACGGCCCGGATCAGCGCGGTCACCTCGGCCGTGGTCGCGACGGGTTCCATCTTGTCCAGCGGCTGGGAGGCCCCGTGCACGTCGAGCATCTCCAGCTCGGCGGCCGTCTCCGGGTACCCCATGGCGATCTTCGCGGTGAAGCGGTCGCGCTGCGCCTCGGGGAGGGGATAGGTGCCCTCCATCTCGATCGGGTTCTGCGTCGCGATGACCATGAAAGGCGATTCCAGCGCGTACGTCGCGCCGTCGACCGTGACCTGGTGCTCCTCCATGCACTCGAGGAGGGCGGACTGCGTCTTGGGGGAGGCGCGGTTGATCTCGTCGCCCACGACGATGTTGGCGAAGATCGGCCCGGGCTTGAACTCGAACTCCCGCGTCTGCTGGTTGTACGCGCTGACCCCGGTGATGTCGCTCGGCAGCAGGTCCGGGGTGAACTGCACGCGCTTGACCGGGCAGTCGATCGAACGCGCCAGGGCCTTGGCGAGCATCGTCTTGCCGACGCCGGGCACGTCCTCGATGAGCAGGTGGCCCTCCGCCAGGAGCACGGTGAGAGTAAGGCGGACGACGTCGCTCTTGCCCTCGATCACTGATTCGATCGCGTTGCGGATCCGGTGGGCGGTGTCGACCAGATCCTCGAGCCGGGCTGCCGCATCGGTGACGTCGGGAGTTACTGCCACCAGGCCTCCATGAGGGTGCGTCCCCGAGAATGGGGCGTTAAACGTTCCTTTTCCATTCTGTGCACTGACCCTATGTCCCCTGTGCTTCTAGGGCGACTTTGTCCGGAAATCCGGGTGAACTGCCCACAGTGTTGTGGCCTCTCTTCACGATCGCGTTCCGTGCTCGTCCGAATCCCGTGACACGCGAACCCCGGGCCGCCCCCGCGCGCTCCACTCCGCTCCACCGGCCCCCGGCCCGGCGGTGGGAACCCCGTACGCGCCGGGGTTTCCGGCGGTGCCGACACGCCCGTGCGCGGGCCGGGGGGCGCCGCCGCGCCCCACTCCGACCCACCCCATTTCACCTGCGAAAACGCCGCGCTTTTTGAATGCGGACACGCTCAGAATCAGTTGACGGTGGGGAGAAGTGGAGTATGGTGGTGCGCAGTGGAGGGCAGGGGCTATAGCGCTGAGCGCTCCACAAGGCACAGGAGGTGGGTCCGGTGTTCCTCGGCACCCACCACCCGCGCCTCGACGACAAAGGACGGCTGTTCCTGCCGGCGAAGTATCGCGAGGAGCTGGCGGAGGGTCTGGTGATCACCAAAGGCCAGGAGCGCTGCCTCTACGTCTTCCCCGTAGAGGAGTTCCAGCGCATCACCGAGGCCCTGCGTACCGCTCCGGTTACGGCGAAGGCGGTCCGCGACTACAGCCGTGTCTTCTTCGCCAGCGCGTCCGACGAGGTGCCGGACAAGCAGGGGCGCATCACGATTCCCCAGACGCTGCGGCGATACGCCGGGCTGGAACGTGACTGCGTCGTGATCGGCGCCAACACGCGACTGGAGATCTGGGACGCCCAGGCATGGGACACCTACCTGGAAGCCCAGGAGCAGGCCTTCTCCGACCTCTCGGAGGAGGTGTTGCCCGGGATTCTGTAGACCGGTCCTTTCTTTCGATCGATTGACCCGTCGGTGACGTTCGGCGAGGTCTCCACCCGCTCCCAAGTGGCAGCTGATGCACCTTCCCCGGTGTCAGACGCCACGGCCGGCGACGCGGATGGGGACCTGGCCGGACGGGTCGGTTCCCCGGGAACCGGCATGGGTGGGGGTCCGTTGGGTAGTCACCGGCGGCACAGCCGCGAATCCGCGAGTACTGCGGCGTAATGGGGGTTGGAAGCGTTGTCGCACGAGCCCGGTCAGCCGGGTGGTCACGTTCCGGTCATGCTCGATCGCGTGCTGGAGTTGCTCGCTCCGGCGTTGTCCGGACCGGAGCCGGTGGCCGTGGACGCCAACCTCGGTCTCGGCGGGCACGCCGAGGCGCTGCTGGCCGCCCACCCCTCCCTCCACCTCGTCGGCATCGACCGCGACCCCACCGCCATCGAGCGTTCCACCGCCCGGCTCGCGCCGTACGCGGACCGGATCACTCTGGTGCGCGCCGTCTCCGACGAACTGGCCGACGTGCTCCGTGACGCCGGACGGCCCCGCGTGGACGCCGCGCTGTTCGACCTCGGCGTGTCCTCCCCTCAGCTCGACGAGGCCGAGCGCGGTTTCGCCTACTCCTACGACGCCCCCCTCGACATGCGGATGGACCGCGAGCAGGAGCTCACCGCGGAACGCGTGGTGAACACCTACTCCGCCGCGGATCTCACCCGCATCCTGCGCGACTACGGCGAGGAGCGCTTCGCGGCACGCGTCGCGAGCCTCATCGTCAAGGAGCGCGCCAAGGACCCCATCACCAGCACGAAACGGCTTGCCGATCTGGTCCGCGCGGCGATACCCGCCGCGACGAGGCGGACCGGGGGCAACCCGGCCAAGAGAACGTTCCAGGCGCTGCGCATCGAGGTGAACGGGGAGCTGTCGGCGCTCGAGCTCGCGCTCCCCGCCGCCCTCGACGCGCTGACGCTGGGCGGGCGCGTGGTCGTGCTCGCCTACCACTCCCTGGAGGACCGGCTCACCAAGCAGGTCCTCGCGGCGCGAACCAGGGACACCAGCCCTCTCGGGCTGCCGGTCCCCCTGGAGGCTCACCAGCCCCGGTTCCGCCTTCTGACGAGGGGAGCGGAGCTCCCGGACGACGAGGAGGTGGCCCGCAACCCGCGGGCGACCTCGGCCCGCTTGCGGGCGGCAGAGAGGATCCGCGAGGGATGAGGACAGAGCAGGAGAGCAGGAGGGCGGCGGGCCGCACGGCCGCACCGCCCCGCGTGCCGGGCCGGACCGCCGCGACGGCGGGCGAGGCCGTCACCGCTCCGAAGGAGCGTCGCGTCCGCCCCGGCGCGCCCACGGCCGGTGACGACCACCGGCGCGAGGCCGTCCCGGCCCCCCGCGTAGGCGGTACGGAGAGCCGTCGCCGCGAGGCCGTCCCGGCCTCCCGTCAGGGCACGGACGGCAGACGCCGGCGTGAGGCGGCTCCGGCCGCCGGACCGGGGGCGTCCACCGGATCCGTCGCGTCCCCGAAGCGTGACGGCTCCCGGACGCGTACGGCCGCTCCCCGCGCAGCCGCGTCCCGCACGGCCACCCGTCCCGCGCCGCCCGCCGAAACCCACAGCCTCACCGAGGTCGCGCCCGCTCCGCGGCGCGTCCGGCGCGGTGGTCCGGAAACCCGGCCGGCGACGTCCGCGCGTGTCACAATGGCGCGGCGGGCGTTCCGGCGGCCGCCGCGTGCGCCGTTCGTGCTGCTCGTCGTGGGTCTCATGTGCGGCGGCCTGGTGACCCTCCTGCTGCTCAACACGGTCCTCGCGCAGGACTCGTTCCGGCTGACCGACCTGCGGTCGAGCATCGACGAACTGCACGAGCAGGCCGCGGAGCAGGAGAACCAGCTCCGCCGGTGGACGCAGCCGGACGTCGTGGACGAGCAGGGCAGGGCGCAAGGCCTCGAGGAGGACAAGTCCGCGCCGAAGTTCCTCGACACGGACGGCACGGGCGGCACGGGTGGCACGGCGCAGGAGCAGGCCCAGAAGGAGGGCACGGACCGGTGAGAGACAGCGGCCGGAACCCGGGTCCCGGCCGCGGGGGTCCCAGCGGGCGAGGCGGTGGCCAGGGCCCGGGCGGTGACAGGAGGAGCCCGGGCTCCCCGGGGCGGCCGTCCCGCCAGGACGGGCCGCCGAGGCCGGGCCGTCCCGGCCGGCCGGCCGACCCCGGGCGTGACGAGGCGACGGGCGGCCCGGTACGGCGCGGCCGGAACGGCGGCGCCCCCGAAGGCGGCGGCCGGGCGGACGGCGCACGTGCGCCGCGCAGGGGTGAGCCCGGCGTGCCCGGCGGCGGTCCGCGCCGTGCCGGCGCGCAGCACCCCGGCGCAGGCGAGGGGCGTCCCCGAGGCGGCCGCGCGAGCGGACCGGGCGAGGCCGGCGACAGGCCGCGCGGCGCCGCGGCATCAGGTGACGACAAGCGGTCCGCGGCGGGATCGGGGCAGCCGCGTGCGGGCGCGCCCGGCGGCCCCGACCGGCCGCGTGGCGGCGTGCCGGGTCACGGCACGCGGGGAGCCGCGTCCGGCGTTCCCGGAAAGCCGGGCGCCAACGGCAGGTCCGGTGCCGCGGGAAAGCCGGGTGCCACGGGAAGGCCCGGTGTCTCTAGCAAACCCGGTGTCTCGAGCAAACCCGGTGTCTCGAGCAAACCCGGTGTCTCCGGGAACGGCGCTCCCGCGAACAGCGCCTCCATGACCGGTGCCCCCGGCAGGGCCGGCGCGGGCCGTCCCCGTCCCGGCGGCGCCCCGTCCGGTGCGCAGCGCCCGAATCCGCAGCGCTCGGCGGGACCGCCGCGGCCACCGGGCCCACCGCGACCGCCGGGCCCGCCGCGTCCGCCCGCCGTGCTCCGGCTGGGCAACCCCGCCCGCCGGCTGAGGGCGGCGCTGGTGGTGATGGCGATCGTGCTGTCGCTGTTCGCCGGACGGCTGGTCCAGCTGCAGGGCTTCGACTCCAAGGTGCTCCAGGCGAAGGCCGCCCAGCAGCGCGTGCAGCCGGAGACGCTGCCGGCGCGCCGCGGCTCGATCACCGACGCCGGGGGACACGACCTCGCGGTGACGGTCGAGGCCAGGGAGGTCTACGTCGACCCCAAGGACGTCGACCCGGCCAAGCGCGACCTGGTCGCCACCACGCTGGCACGGGAGCTGAACAAGCCCAAGGAGGAGATCGCCGCCGCGCTGGCCAAGACCGAGCAGCGGTACATCCCGCTGGCCCGCGACGTCGAGCCGCCGCGGGCCAAGCGCATCATGGGCTTCGAGCTCAAGGGCGTCGGCGTGAAGGAGACCTATCGCCGCCTCTACCCCGGCAACTCGCTCGCGGGCGGCCTGCTCGGCTTCGTCGGCGTCGACGGCAGGGGCCTGGAGGGCCTGGAGAGCGCGTACGACGACATCCTGGCGGGCAAGGACGGCAAGCAGAGCATCGAGCTGGGCGCCAACCGGCAGCGCATCCCGATGACGCGCAGCCAGCGCGAGGCGCCGGTGCCCGGGCGCGACGTGCGCCTGACCATCGACAGGGACATCCAGTGGGCCGCGGAGGAGTCGCTGGCCCGGCAGGTCCGCCAGACGGGCGCGCGCAGCGGCAGCGTGATCGTCATGGACGTGCGGACCGGTCAGCTCCTGGCCATGGCGAACGCGCCCCAGGCCAACCTCAACAGCTGGCAGTCCGTCCCGGCGGAGGACCGCGCCAACCGCGCCGCGTCGGAGATCTTCGAGCCGGGCAGCACCAACAAGGTCATCACGGCGGCGGCGGCGATGGAGGCCGGCGTGGTCGAACCCGACACCGCCTTCCGCGTGCCCGACCACATCCAGTGCGCCGACCGGCAGCTCAGGGACGCCCACCCGCACGAACCCGAGTTGCTCACGTTCACCGGGATCCTCGCCGAGTCGAGCAACGTCGGCACGATCATGGTAGCGGACAAGATCTCCAGCCAGCGGCTGTACGACATGTTCCGGTCGTTCGGATTCGGCGCGCGCAGCGGGGCGGGGATCCCGGGCGAGCAGGCCGGCCTGCTGCCGCAGTGGCAGACGTGGTCGGGCAGCCAGCGCTGTACCATCGCCTACGGTCAGGGCATCTCGGTCACCGCGCTGCAGATGGCCGGCGTCTACCAGACGATCGCCAACGGCGGAGTGCGTGTGACCCCCTCGATCGTGGCGGGCACCACCGACGCGCACGGGGCGTTCGTCCCCAGCCCGGCCGCCAAGGGCACCCGCGTCATCAGCGAGACCACCGCACGGCGGATCGCGCTGATGCTGGAGGCCGCGGTGGGCCACGAGGGCACGGGGGAGGAGGCCTCGATCGAGGGCTACCGTGTCGCGGGCAAGACCGGCACCGCCATGCGGTACGACGAGAAGTGCGCGGGATACTGCGGGTACACCGCCACGTTCGTCGGCTTCACCCCCGCGGACCAGCCCCGGCTGATGGCCCTGGCGGTCATCCAGGATCCGAAGAAAGGCCACTATGGCGGCGCCATCGCCGCCCCGGTGTTCAAGGACGTCATGACTTTCGCGTTGAAGAGCAGGAAGATCCCCCCGACCGGCACGAAGGCGCCCGAGATGCTCCTTCGCCCGGCGGAGTGACCGCGGAGTGACAGGAGTCGGAGTGGCCGGGACGAGCGACGGAGGGGGGTACGCTCTCGCCGTGCGTTCCCCGTCGTCCATGCGTCCCGAGGCCGTCCAGGCCCGCCCGCTGTCCGCGCTGGCGTCCCTGCTCGGCACGTCGTCGGCCGTCCCGTCGCCCGGCGCGCGTGCGGTCCGCGGCACGGTCACCGGTATCACCCTCGACTCGCGCCGGGTGCGGCGCGGCGACCTCTACGTGGCCGCGCCGGGCAACGCCCGGCACGGCGCGGAGTTCGCCGCGGACGCGCTGGCGGCGGGCGCGACGGCGATCCTGACCGACCCCGACGGCCGCGACCGTGCCGCCGCCACCGGGCTGCCGGTGCTCGTCGTGCCCGATCCGAGGGCGGTGCTGGGGCAGGTCGCCGCCTGGGTGTACGGGAAACCGGCGGCCGGCGTCACGCTCATCGGCGTCACGGGCACCAGCGGCAAGTCCACCACGACGTTCCTGCTGGAGGCGGGACTGCGGGCGGCGGGCCACCGCACCGGCCTGGTCGGCGGTGTGGAGATCCGCGCCGGCGACGTGCGTTTCACCCCCGAGCTCACCACCCCCGAGGCGACCGACCTGCAGGGGCTGTTCGCGCTGATGCGCGAGCGGGGCGTGAGCGCCGCGGCCATGGAGGTCTCCAGTCACGCCCTGGCCCTCGGCCGGGTCGACGGCCTCTTCTACGACGTGTCGATCTTCACCAACCTGTCGCAGGACCACCTGGACTTCCACCGCGACCTGGACGACTACTTCGCGGCCAAGGCCCGCCTGTTCACTCCGGAGTTCAGCCGGGCGGGCGTGGTGAACATCGACGACGCCCACGGACGCGAGCTGGCCGCCACGGCCAAGATCCCGATCACCACGTTCTCCGCCACCGGGGCGCCGGAGGCCGACTGGCGCGCCGAGGACGTGCGCCTCGGCCCCGCGGGCAGCCGGTTCCGCCTGGTCGGTCCCGGAGGGGTCGAGGCCGAGGTGTCGGTGGCCCTGCCCGGCCCGTTCAACGTGGCCAACACCCTCGGCGCGCTGGTGGCCCTGGTCGAGGCGGGGGTCCCGCTGCAGGCCGCGGTGACCGGCGTCCGCGACTTCTCCGGCGTGCCGGGCCGGATGGAGCGGGTGCCGGGCGCGGACGACGTGCAGGTGATCGTCGACTACGCGCACAAGCCGGGCGCGGTGGAGTCGGTCCTGCGCTCCCTGCGCGCGGTGCTCGGCGACGGGCCCGGCGGCCGCCTGGTGATCGTGCTCGGCTGCGGCGGCGACCGCGACCGCGGCAAGCGCCCGATGATGGGCGAGGCCGCCGTCCGCCTCGCCGACCTGGCCGTGTTCACCAGCGACAACCCTCGTACGGAGGACCCGCTCGCGATCCTCGCCGCGATGCTGGAGGGCGCGCTGCGGGTACCCATCGAGGAGCGGGGCCACGTAATCGTGGAGCCGGACCGGGCGGCCGCCATCCATCTGGCGATCCGCGGTGCCGCGCCCGGAGATGTGGTAGTTGTGGCCGGCAAGGGACACGAGCAGGGGCAGTATGCCGGGGGCCGGGTCGTCCCCTTCGACGACCGCGAGGTGGCCGCCGCGGCCATCGCGGAACGGAGCCTGGCACGGCGGGCGGCGCAGGAGGCCGCCGATGCGTGAGCCGATGCCGGGCAGTGCCCTGGCGGCCGAGTTAGCGACGCGAAAGAGAGCAGGAAAGACACCATGATCCCGTTGCCGCTGGCCCGGGTCGCCGAGATCACGTCCGGAACGCTGAACGCGGCGGCCGACCCCTCGGCCGTCGTCCGGGGACCCGTCGTGATCGACTCGCGGGCGGCCGGACCGGGCTCGCTGTTCGTGGCGATCAAGGGCGAGCGGGCCGACGGGCACGACTTCGCCCGGCAGGCCCACGACGCCGGCGCCGTCGCCGTCCTCGCCACCCGGCCCGTCGAGGCGCCGGCCGTGATCGTCGACGATCCGCTCGCGGCCCTGGCCTCGCTGGCCACCGCCGTGGTGTCGGAGCTGCCCGCCGCGACCGTGGTCGGCGTGACCGGGTCGGCGGGCAAGACCACGACCAAGGACCTGCTGGCGGGTCTCACCGCGCGGCTGGGCCCCACCATCGCCCCCGTCGGCTCGTTCAACAACGAGATCGGCCACCCGCTGACCGTGCTGAAGGCCGACGAGGCCACCCGGTTCCTGGTCCTGGAGCTGAGCGCCCGGAACGTCGGTCACATCGCCTACCTGGCGAGGATCGCCCCGCCCCGCATCGGCGTGGTGCTCAACGTCGGCGCCGCGCACCTCGGCGTGTTCGGCGGCAAGGAGGCGATCGCCCGGGCCAAGGGCGAGCTGGTCGAGGCGCTGCCCGCGGACGGGGTCGCCGTGCTCAACGCCGACGACCCGCTGGTGCGCGCGATGGCCGGCCGTACGCGCGCGCGTGTCACCTACTTCGGGCGCTCGCCCGAGGCGCACGTGCGGGCGGAGGACGAGACGCTGGACGCGACCGGCCGCGCCTCGTTCACGCTGCGCACGCCGTCCGGCACGGCGCCGGTCCGGCTGCGTCTGCACGGCGCGCACCTCGTGTCCAACGCCCTCGCCGCGGCGGCGGCCGCCCACGAGCTGGGGCTGCCGGTGGCGGACATCGCCGAGGAGCTGTCGGCGGCCGAGCCGCGCAGCCGGTGGCGCATGGAGGTCACCGAGCGGCCCGACGGCGTGACCGTGATCAACGACGCCTACAACGCCAGCCCCGACTCCGTGCGGGCCGCCATCGGCAGCCTCGCGGTCATCGGCGAGGGGCGGCGGCGGTTCGCGGTGATCGCCGCGATGCGCGAGCTGGGGGAGCACGGCGCGGCGCTGAACGAGGAGTTCGGGCGGCTGGCCGCGGACGTGGGGCTGGAGGCGCTGGTCGTCGTGGGGGAGGACGCCGAGCCCGTGCTCGCCGGCGCGCCCGCCGCGATCTACGCGCCCGACGTCGCGACGGCGGCCGGGGAGCTGGCGGACCGGCTCGCTCCGGGCGACGTGGTGCTGGTGAAGGGGCCGCGTGCGGCCGGGCTCGAGCGGGTCGCCGAGGCGATCCTCGGAGGTGACGCCCGGTGAGGAACATCCTCATCGCGGGGGCGATCTCGCTGATTCTGTCCATGGTCGGCACGCCGCTGGCCATCCGGCTGTTCGCCCGCAGGGGCTACGGCCAGAACATCCGTGAGGAGGGGCCGTCGGGGCACTACGACAAGAAGGGCACCCCGACGATGGGCGGCACGGTGATCGTCATCGCGTCGCTGCTCGGCTACTTCGTCGCCCACGGGGCGACCGTCTTCTCGGAGGTCGGCGACCCCCCGACGGCCTCGGGGCTGCTGGTGCTGTTCCTGATGACGGGCCTCGGCGCGGTCGGCTTCCTCGACGACTTCATCAAGATCTACAAGCAGCGGAGCCTCGGGCTGCGCAGCGGCGCCAAAGCGGCCGGGCAGCTCGTCGTCGGCGCGATCTTCGCGGTGCTCGTCCTGCGGTTTCCCAACGCCTACGCCGTGACCCCAGCGGAGACGCGGGTGTCGTTCCTGCGGGACATCGGGCCGTCGATCGGCCTGATCGGCTTCATGATCTGGGTCGTGTTCTTCATCGTGGGCTTCTCCAACGCGGTGAACCTGACCGACGGCCTCGACGGCCTGGCCTCCGGCGCCACCTGCCTGGTCCTCGCGGCGTACGTGCTGATCGGCAACTGGCAGCTGCGCAACAGCTGCACGACGGTCGGCTTCGGCCCCAACTGCTACTGGGTGCGAGATCCGCTCGACCTGGCGGTGGTCGCGGCGGCGGTGCTGGGCGCCTGTCTGGGCTTCCTGTGGTGGAACGCCCCGCCCGCCAAGATCTTCATGGGTGACACCGGCTCGCTGGCCCTCGGCGGCGTGATCGCCGGCCTGGCCTTCACCACCCGGACCCAGCTCCTGCTCGTCATCCTGGGCGGCCTGTTCGCGATCATCACGATGTCGGTGATCATCCAGGTCGGGTCCTTCAAACTGACCCGCAGACGCGTCTTCCGCATGGCGCCGCTCCAGCACCACTTCGAGCTGTCGGGCTGGGCCGAGACGACGATCGTGGTGCGTTTCTGGCTGATCGCCGCGTTGTGCGTGGCCGCCGGTCTCGGACTGTTCTACCTCGAATGGATGCCGAAACAGTGAACGTCGTCGTCGCCGGCCTCGGCGTGTCGGGCGCCGCCGCGGCGCGGGCCCTGGCCGCCCGCGGCGAGCGTGTGATCGTGCTGGAGGCCGCGGACGGCGAGCGGCAGCGCGCGACGGCGGCCGAGCTCGCCGAGCTGGGCGTGGAGGTGCGCTTCGGCGAGCCCGCCCTGCCCGACGGCGCCTCGCTCCTGGTCACCTCGCCGGGCTGGCGGCCCGCCACCCCGCTGCTCGTCGCCGCCGCGGACGCGGGCGTCGAGGTCATCGGGGAGGTCGAGCTGGCCTGGCGGCTGCGGGAGGAGCCGGCCGCCCCCTGGCTCGCGCTGACCGGCACCAACGGCAAGACCACCGCCGTCCGCATGCTCGCCTCCATGCTGTCCGCCGCCGGGCACAAGGCCCTGGCCGTGGGCAACGTCGGCGTCCCCATCGTGGAGGCCGTGGACGGGCCGTACGACGTGCTGGCGGTGGAGCTGTCGAGCTTCCAGCTCCACTGGTCCTCGACCCCGGCCCCGCTCGCGGCGGCCGTGCTCAACGTCGCGCCGGACCACATCGACTGGCACGGCTCGATGGAGGAGTACGCCGCGGCCAAGGCCCGCGTCTTCGCGCACGCCGACACCGTGGTCTACAACGCCGACGACCCGTGGTCGTCCCGCCTGGCCGAGCCGTACGCCTCGCGGGTGGGCTTCACGCTCGCCGTGCCCAGGCCCGGGCAGCTGGGAGTCGTGGAGGACCTGCTCGTCGACCGGGCCTTCGTGGCCGACCCGGCGACCTCGGCGGAGGAGCTGGCCTGTCTCGCCGACGTGCGGCCGTTCGCCCCGCACAACGTCGCCAACGCGCTCGCCGCGGCCGCCCTGGCCCGCGCCTACGGTGTGCCGCCCGAGGCCGTACGCCGCGGCCTGCGGGAGTTCACCCCCGACCCGCACCGGATCGAGCACGTCGCCCGGGTCGGCGAGGTCGACTACGTGGACGATTCCAAGGCCACCAACCCGCACGCGGCCGCCGCGTCGCTGGCCGCCTACGAGTCGGTCGTGTGGATCGCGGGCGGGCAGCTCAAGGGCGCCGAGGTCGACGAGCTCGTACGGCAGGCCGCGCCCCGGCTGCGCGGCGCGGTGCTGCTGGGGACCGACCGGGACGTGATCCGCCGGGCATTGACGCGACACGCCGCGAATGTCCCCGTCGTGGACGTGCCGGGGCAAGACACTGGGGTCATGGACCGCGTCGTCGCCGAAGCAGCCCGGCTCGCCACCCCGGGCGACACCGTGCTGCTCGCCCCCGCCGGGGCCTCGCTGGACATGTTCACCTCGTACGGAGCGCGTGGGGAGGCCTTCGCCCGAGCCGTGCAGCGGCTGGCGGACCGGTGACGGGCCCCGCGACCGGCCCCGCCGGCGCCGCCCCCGCGCGGAAGACCGACCGCCAGGGTTCTGAGCGCCAGGGTTCCGAGCGCCAGGGTTCCGAGCATCAGGGGCCCGAGCCCATCGGCTGGGCCGCCGCCCAGCTCGCCGCGCTGCGCGAGCTGCTCGGCCGCCCGCTGACGTCCTACCACCTCGTGCTCGGCTGCAGCGCGCTGCTGCTGGCGCTCGGCCTGATGATGGTGCTGTCGGCGTCGAGCATCGAGGCGCTGCAGCGGACCGGCGACCCGTTCTACTGGTTTCTCAAGCAGGTCACGTCCGTGGCGATCGGGCTCCCCCTGATGTGGGTCTGCTCCCGGCTGCCGCAGCGGTTCTTCCGCCTGGCCGGCTATCCGCTGATGGGCCTGTCGATCCTCGGCCTGCTGATGGTCATCTTCCTCGGCCAGGAGCTGCTGGGCGCCCAGCGGTGGATCGTCATCGGCCCGTTCTCGGTGCAGCCGTCGGAGCCGGCGAAGCTGGCGCTGGTGCTGTGGGGGGCCGACCTGCTCGCGACGCGGGCGCGCGCCGGGCGCATCGAGTGGCGCCAGCTGCTGATCCCGCTGATGCCGGGCGTGGCCCTGCTGGCCGTCCTGGTCATGCTGGGGCGCGATCTCGGCACGACGCTCGTGCTCATGATGATCTTCCTCGCGCTGCTGTGGGTGGTCGGCGCGCCGGTGCGGCTGTTCGGCGGGATCCTCGCGCTGCTCGTGCTGGCGACCGCCACTATGATCATCGTCGAGCCGTACCGGCTCGGCCGTCTCACCGGCTTCATGCACGTGTGGGAGACGGCGCAGGACGAGGGGTTCCAGTCCGCCCAGGGGCTGATGGCGATCGGCTCGGGCGGCTGGTTCGGCCTCGGGCTCGGCGCGGGCCGGCAGAAGTGGAACTACGTCCCGCACGCGGAGAGCGACTTCATCTTCTCCATCCTGGGCGAGGAGCTCGGGCTGATGGGGACGCTCGTGGTGGTCGCGCTGTTCGGCCTGCTCGGCTACGCCGGCCTGCGCATCGCGATGCGGACGAAGGACCCCTTCGTCCGGCTGTCGGCCGCCGCCACCACCGCCTGGATCGCCGGGCAGGCCGTCGTCAACATCGGCGCGGTCATCGGGGTCTTCCCGGTCACCGGCATCCCGCTGCCCCTGGTGTCGTACGGCGGATCGGCGCTGCTGCCGACGCTCGCGGCGCTCGGCATGCTGCTGTCGTTCGCCAAGCAGGAGCCCGGAGCGGCCGAGGCGCTGGCCGCCCGTGGCCCGGGACCGGCCGCGCGGGCTCTAAGCTGGCTTGGCCTGAACGGCCGCGCCAGGCGGCGGCCCGCGGCCTCGCGGGCACCGTCCCGGCGGCAGGCGGCACAGAAGGCACGGCCGCGGACGGCACGAAACGGAACGCCGCGGGAACGGACGCGGGAGAATCCGCGAGAACATCCGCGAGAACAGGGAGTGACATGAGGGTGGTCCTCGCCGGCGGCGGGACGGCCGGCCATATCGAGCCGGCGCTCGCGCTGGCCGACGCGCTTCGCCGGCTCGACCCGGGGATCGGCATCACCTGCCTCGGCACCGAGCGCGGTCTGGAGACCCGACTGGTGCCCGCCCGGGGCTACGAGCTCGAACTCGTGCCCGCGGTGCCGCTGCCCCGCTCGCTCAGCCCTCAGCTCCTCACCGTGCCCGGCCGCCTCGCCGGGGCCATCGGCAGCGCCGCGGGCATCCTCGACAGGGTCGGGGCCGACGTCCTGGTCGGCTTCGGCGGGTACGTCGCCACGCCCGGCTACCTCGGCGCCCGGCGGCGTGGGGTGCCGATCGTGGTCCACGAGGCCAACCCCCGGCCCGGCCTGGCCAACCGGCTCGGTGCCCGCCTCACCGAGCACGTCTTCACCGGCCACCCGGAGGCCGCGCTCCCGAACGCCGAGTACATCGGCATCCCGCTGCGCCGCGAGATCAGCATGATGGACCGGCTGTCGATGGGCGACAAGGCGCGGTCGTACTTCGGGCTGGAGTCCGACCGGGTGACGCTGCTGGTGTTCGGCGGCTCGCAGGGCGCGCGCTCCATCAACCAGGCGGCGCTGGAGGCCGCGCCCTACCTCCGGGCGGCCGGCGTCCAGGTGCTGCACGTGATCGGGCCCAAGAACACCGTCGAGGTGGAGCCCCCGCCGGGCGACCCGCAGTACGTGATCCTGCCGTACGTCGACCGGATGGACCTCGCCTACGCCGCCGCCGACCTCGTGCTGTCCCGCGCGGGCGCCATGACCTGCGCCGAGCTCACCGCCGTGGGGCTGCCCGCGGCGTTCGTGCCGCTGCCGCACGGCAACGGCGAGCAGCGCCTCAACGCCGAGCCCATCGTGCGGGGCGGGGGCGGCCTGATGGTCGACGACGCGAACCTGTCGGCCGCCTGGATCGTCCAGACGCTGCTGCCGATCCTGAACGACCCCGAGCGCGTGGTCGCGATGTCCGAGGCCGCGTCGCGGATGGGCCGCAAGGACGCCGACACGGCGCTCGCCCGCAAGGTGCTGGAGATCGCTCACCGATGAGTCTCGTCAAGCTCGTGGATCCCGTTCCCGCTGCCGACCTGGGGCGGGTGCACTTCATCGGCATCGGCGGCGCCGGGATGTCGGGCATCGCCCGGATCCTGCTCAAGCGGGGCGTGCCGGTGTCGGGCAGCGACGCGCGGCCCTCGGAGCTGCTGACCGAGCTGCGTGAGCTGGGCGCCGCCATCCACGTCGGCCACGCCGCCTCCCACATCAAGAACGTGGACACGGTCGTGGTGTCCACCGCGATCCGCGACTCCAACCCCGAGCTGGGGGAGGCGCTGCGGCAGGACCTGCGGGTGATCCCGCGCGCCGCCGCGCTGGCGTCGGTCATGACCGGCCGCACCGGCATCGCCGTCGCCGGCACGCACGGCAAGACCACGACCACCTCGATGCTGACGGTGGCCCTGCAGAAGTGCGGGGAGGACCCGTCGTACTGCGTCGGCGGGCAGCTCGTGACGACCGGGCTCGGCGCCGACGACGGCGCGGGCGAGGTGTTCGTGGCGGAGGCCGACGAGAGCGACGGCTCGTTCCTCATGCTCGCGCCGGACATCGCGGTGGTGACCAACGTCGAGGCCGACCATCTCGACAACTACGGCGACCCCCAGGCCGTCCATGACAGCTTCGCCCGCTTCGTCGAGCGGATCGGGGCGCTGCTCGTGGTCTGCGCCGACGACCCGGGCGCCGCCGCCCTCATTCCGGTCGCGCGCGAGCGCGGCCTCACCGTGGTGACGTACGGCGAGAGTCAGGGCGCCGACCTGCGCACGACCGACGTCGTGCCGCGCGGCCTCGGCGTGGAGTTCGCCGTGGAGCTGGGTCCCGCCGCGCCCGGGGGAGCGGGACGCGGCGAGGTACGCCTCGCCGTGCCGGGCCGGCACAACGCGCTCAACGCGACCGCGGTGATCGCCGTGGCCCTCCACCTCGGACTGCGCTTCGACGACGTCAAGGAGGGCCTGGCCGCCTTCGGCGGGGCCAAGCGGCGGTTCGAGTCGAAGGGCGAGGCCGGGGGCGTGACGGTCTACGACAGCTACGCCCACCACCCGACCGAGCTGACCGCCGACCTGCGCGCCGCCCGCGACGTCGTGACCGGCGACGGCCGGGTCATCGCGGTCTTCCAGCCGCACCTGTACTCGCGCACGCGGTTCTTCGCCGACGAGTTCGGCGCGGCGCTCGGCCTCGCCGACGAGGTGGTCGTGCTCGACGTGTACGGCGCGCGCGAGGACCCCGAGCCCGGGGTCTCCGGCGCCCTCGTCGCGGGGAAGGTCCCGCTTCCCGCCGAGCGGGTCGTCTACGCGCCCGACCGGCAGGCCGTGCCCGCCCTCGTCGCCGGCCGGGCCCGTGCCGGCGACATCGTGCTCACCATGGGCGCGGGAGACGTGACGGAGCTCGGCCCGAAGATCGTCGCGGAGCTGTCCGACCGGTGAGGCGGGCGGTCCGGCGTTCGGCCCTCGCCACCCTGCTGACCGGCGGGGTGGTGGGCGTCGCCACGTGGGTCGTGTTCTTCTCGCCGGTCCTCGGCGTGCGGGAGGTCGAGATCACCGGCAACAGCCGGATCCCCGCCGAGCAGCTGCGCCAGGCCGCGGGGGTGCGCACCGGCACCCCGCTCGCCACCGTGGACCTCGCCGAGGTCGAACGGCGGCTGCGGGCGATGCGCGCGGTCGAGTCGGCCGCGGTCGACCGCGGCTGGCCAGGGACGCTGCGCGTCAGCGTGGTCGAGCGCGTCCCCGCCGCCGCCGTGCCCATGGGCCCGACGACCGCGGTGATCGACCGGTACGGCGTCGTGCTGCAGCAGGTGACCGTGGCTCCGCCCCTGCTGCCGGTGCTGCGCGTCCAGCGGGCGGCCGCGGACGATCCCGCCACCAGGGCCGGGCTCACCGTGTTGCGGGCGCTGCCGGAGAGCGTGCTGGAGCGGCTGCGGGAGCTGCGCGTCCCCTCGCCCCGGTCGATCACGCTCAAGCTCACGGACGGCCGTACGGTCGTCTGGGGGGACGCGGGGCGCTCGGCGCAGAAGGGACGTGTCCTGCTCGCCGCGCTCGCCAAGCCGGGTACCAGCTACGATGTCAGCTCGCCGCAGGTGGTGACGGTCAGGTGAGATATCTCACGGGCCGGGAACGCATGATCCGAATCCGGCTCAGGGCGGGGCATCGTGCGAATAGGACAGCCCGCGACACGCCGGACGGCCTTGCGGCGCGGTTAGTTGACCCTGGGGGATGCGCAACCCTACTGTCCGTATCAATCCTCAGGTTGACATAACTCTAAATCTCAACTTGAGGGTGAGAGTTCAGAAGACACGCGGGCCCCGCCCGCATGAAACGCAAACGAGCGGAAAGGCCCCTCGTCGTGGCAGCACCGCAGAACTACCTCGCGGTCATCAAGGTCGTCGGCATCGGCGGCGGCGGAGTGAACGCCGTCAACCGGATGATCGAAGAGGGACTCAAGGGCGTCGAGTTCATCGCCATAAACACTGACGCCCAGGCGCTGCTGATGAGTGACGCCGACGTGAAGCTCGACGTGGGGCGCGAGCTCACGCGAGGCCTCGGCGCGGGCGCCAACCCCGAGGTCGGCCGCAAGGCCGCCGAGGACCACCGGGAGGAGATCGAGGAGGTCCTCAAGGGCGCCGACATGGTCTTCGTGACCGCGGGCGAGGGCGGCGGCACCGGGACCGGCGGCGCGCCGGTCGTGGCCAGCATCGCCCGTTCGCTCGGCGCCCTGACGATCGGCGTGGTCACCCGGCCCTTCAGCTTCGAGGGCAAGCGCCGGGCCATGCAGGCCGAGGCCGGCATCGAGACCCTCCGCGAGGAGGTCGACACGCTGATCGTCATTCCGAACGACCGGCTGCTGTCGATCTCCGACCGCCAGGTGAGCGTGCTCGACGCGTTCAAGGCCGCCGACCAGGTGCTGCTGTCCGGTGTGCAGGGCATCACCGACCTCATCACCACGCCCGGTCTGATCAACCTGGACTTCGCCGACGTGAAGTCGGTCATGTCCGGGGCGGGCTCGGCCCTCATGGGCATCGGCCATGCCAGGGGCGACGACCGGTCGGTCGCCGCCGCCGAGATGGCGGTCTCCAGCCCGCTGCTGGAGGCGAGCATCGACGGCGCCCACGGCGTGCTGCTGTCCATCGCGGGCGGCTCCGACCTGGGCCTGTTCGAGATCAACGAGGCGGCGCAGCTCGTCAGCAACGCCGCCGCGCCCGACGCCAACATCATCTTCGGCACGGTCATCGACGACGCGCTCGGCGACGAGGTGCGGGTCACGGTCATCGCGGCCGGGTTCGACGAGCCCGCGCCGGCCAAGCCGGCGGCCGCGCCGCTGTCGCGGCCGCAGCAGTCGTCCCGGCCCGCGCAGGCCGCGCCGCCGGCCCGGCCCGCGCCCGCCCCGGCCAAGCCGGAGCCCGCGCAGCCGCCGGTACGGCCGGTGAGCGGCACGGCGGGCACGGCACAGCCCGCGCAGGCGCACCCGGTGAACACCGCGCAGCCGGTGAACACCGCGCCGCCGGTGACCCAGCTGCCGGTGAACGCGCAGCCGGTGAACGCCGCGCCGCCGCAGGCCCAGCCCGTGAGCCAGCCGGTCCAGCAGGCGGCGTCCGCGCCGCAGGCGCAGCAGGCCGACGCCGTCACGCCGTTCCCGCGCGACGCGCAGGCCGACGGCGGACGCGACCAGGGCGTCACCGGGCCGCTGTCGATCCCGCGCCCCGCTCCCGAGCCGCCGACTCCGATCACCTCCAGGACCGCGCAGCCGGGTCCCCGGCGCCCGGTGGTGTTCGAGGAGCAGGAGGAGGAGCTCGACGTACCGGACTTCCTCAAGTGACGCCGACCGTTCGTACGGCCGGGGGCGCTGTCCGTGGGTGACCGGCGCGAGGAGCTGGCCGCGGCCCTGGCCGAGGTGGAGCGGCGTGTCGAGGACGCCTGCCGGGCCGCGGGCCGGTCGCGGTCGGAGATCACCCTGATCGCGGTGACGAAGACGTACCCGGCCTCCGACGTGCGGCTGCTCGCGGAACTGGGTGTGTCGCACGTCGGCGAGAACCGCGACCAGGAGGCCGCGGCCAAGGCGGCCGAGTGCGCCGGCCTCGGCCTCACCTGGCACTTCATCGGCCAGCTGCAGTCCAACAAGGCCCGCTCCGTCGTCTCCTACGCCCACATGGTCCACTCGGTGGACCGCTCCCGCCTGGTGGACGCGCTCAGCCGCGAGGCCGTACGCGCGGGGCGCGAGGTGGACTGCCTCGTCCAGGTCGGGCTGGGCGACGGGGCCGGGCGGGGCGGCGTCGCGCCGGAGGAGGTGCCGGCGCTCGCCGGGCTCGTCGCCAAGGCGGAGGGGCTGCGCCTGCGGGGGGTCATGGCGGTCGCCCCGCTGGGGGAGGACCCGGCCGCCGCGTTCGCCCGGCTCCGCGCCGTCGCCGAGCGCGTGCGCGAGGAACATCCCGCCGCGGACGTGATATCGGCCGGAATGAGTGGAGACATCCCTCAGGCTGTGATGAACGGCGCGACACACCTGCGAGTCGGTACGGCGTTGCTCGGCCGCAGAAAGCCCTTCGTCAGGTAATGTCCCCCAAGTGGACCATGGTGTCCGCGCTCAGGTAGAGGTCGATCAGCGGTGAGCTCAAAGGGGGGTACGGCTACCGCCCTGGCCTTCCGAAGGGACCTTGAAGGCACCAGTAACGCGGAGGACGACGAGCGATGGCCGGCGCGATGCGCAAGATGGCGGTCTACCTCGGTCTCGTGGAGGACGACCGCTACGAAGACAGGTACGCGGCAGAGTACGGCACCGACGAGGAGTACGGCGACGAGGAGTACGAGTCGCCGCGGCGCGGCTTCGCCGCCCCCTCGGGTACGCACTCCGGGCCCCTGGAGCGCGAGGACGACACCGAGACGGCCGTCCCCGCTCCGCGTCCCCCCACGACCGTGCTGGAGCGCCGTACGACCGATCTGGCGCGTATCACCACCCTGCATCCCCGCACGTACAACGAGGCGCGGACGATCGGCGAGCACTTCCGCGAGGGCACGCCGGTCATCATGAATCTGACAGAAATGGTCGACAGCGACGCCAAGCGCCTTGTCGATTTCGCGGCAGGTCTCGTCTTTGGCCTACACGGCAGCATCGAACGTGTTACCAACAAGGTGTTCCTGTTGTCCCCCGCCAACGTTGAGGTGACCGCCGAGGACAAGGCCAGAATCGCGGAACGCGGCTTCTTCAACCAGAGCTAGAGTTCCATACATGAACAGTGACCGGCTGAGCGGCGCCCGTGCGGCCCGAGGACGGCTGGACCGAGGGGAGGCGGGGCTCGACTGTGGGGATCATTAGCGAGATCTTGGTCATCGCCCTGACCCTCTTCCTGGTTCTGCTGATCGGCAGAATGATCATAGATACGGTGCAGGCGTTCGCCCGCGCCTGGCGGCCCACCGGGGTCGTCCTGGTGCTGGCGGAGGTCGTTTACACAGTGACTGACCCGCCTCTCAAGTTCCTCCGCCGTTTCATTCCGCCCCTCAGGTTGGGTACGGTGGCCTTTGACCTGAGCTTCACAGTGCTGTTCATTGTGGTTTTGGTCTTGATCCAAGTCGTGAACGCGCTTCGTTGATCGGGTACCGTCCGACCGGACAGACTCCAAGCGCGCCAAGGAGACCCAAATGCCGTTGACGCCCGCCGATGTGCGGAACAAGCAGTTCAGTACCACCCGGCTGAGGCCGGGGTACGACGAGGAGGAGGTCGACGCGTTCCTCGACGAGGTCGAGGCCGAGTTGGACCGTCTCATCCAGGAGAACGAGGAACTCCGCGCGAAGCTGGCCGAGTGCCTCAGGGGCAAGGTCCCCGGGGGCATGGGCATGCCCGGCTCCATGCAGATGGCTCCCGCTCCGGTGGCCGAGCCGAAGCCCGAGATGATGGCCCCCCAGCCGGAGCCGATCAAGCCTCCGGAGCCGGCCCGCCCCGAGCCGGTGCCCGTCGGCATGGGCCTGCCGCCCGCCGAGGACAACATGGACACCGCGGCCCGCGTGCTCGCCCTCGCCCAGCAGACGGCCGACCAGGCGATCGCCGACGCCCGTCGTGAGGCGGACGAGACCGTGACCCGCGCCCGGCGCGAGGCCGACGACATCCTCGGCAAGGCCCGCCGTCAGGCCGAGCAGATCATCGGCGACGCCCGCGCGCGCGCCGAGACGCTTGAGCGCGACGCGCAGGAGCGGCACCGTCAGGCCATGGGCACCCTGGTGCAGACCCGCGACGAGCTGGAGCGCAAGGTCGAGGAGCTGCGCAGCTTCGAGCGCGAGTACCGCAGCCGCCTCAAGCTCTACCTGGAGAACCAGCTCGCCGAGCTGAACGTCGCCGGTGAGGGCAGCGGAGGCTTCCCGATCGTGGGCGCCGCCCCGGCCATGGCCCACGCCGTCGCCCCCGGTCCCCAGCAGATGGGCGCCGCCCCCAACCCGTTCGGACAGGAGCCCTCGCAGCACTCCGGCGCCTTCCCCGGTCCCGACGGCCCCCACAACGACCGCCGGTAAGCAGTGGCGGGTCCCACAGGGACCCGATAGCTCGGAGAACCCCCCGTGATCCTCATCAGTGCCGCACTGGTCCTCGCCGCAATCGTCCTGCTCATCGCGGGCGTCGTGCTGGGGACACCCCCTCTCGTGATGTGGTCGATCGTCGTCAGCGTGCTGTCGGCGGTCTGCCTGCTGATCGGAGCACTGCTGAGGCGCCACGAGCTGTTCCCGGCCGGCGGGCGTGCCGCCGAGGGAACGGCTCCCACCCCCCCGGGTTCGTCCGTGCCCCAGCTCGCGCACGCCGGTGCCGTGAGCGGGGCGTACGGCGGAGCTCTCGCCGGGGCACCGGCGCATCCGGTGGCGACGCCCATGGTGGCGGCACCGCCGGTCACGCATCACGGGGCACTGCCCCCCCAGACCTTCCCGTCCCCGCCGCCCCAGCGGACGGGACCGATCATGCGGCCCCCGGCCGCCCCGGGGCGCGGCCTCGCCCCCGACGCGATCGTCCTCGTGATCCCCGGGCGCAAGCGCTTCCACCTGGCCACCTGCCGTCAGCTCGCCGGGCGGGAGACCGAGGAGCTGACCCACGAGGAGGCCCGCGAGGAGGGCTTCACTCCCTGCACCACCTGCCTCCCCGAGGCCTCCGCCCGTGTGGCCGAGCCGGAGGAGGCCGCTCCCACGACCACCACGCCCGCGGCCGGGACCACCGGCACGACCGGCAGGGAACCGACCCGTCCCACGCCCGCTGACCCGGAGCCGCCCATCGCGCGGCTTTCTCAGCCCGGCGTCCCGGGGCCGCGCCTGCCCGAGTCGCCCGTTCCGCCCGCGCAGTCGGAGGACACGCAGTCCGAGGACACGCAGTCCGGTGACGAAGAGCGTGAAGAGTCCCCTGAGACGCCGCGGAAGGCGTCCGGCGAGACGACCGGCGAGGCGGACGCGCCCGGGGGCCCGGAGGCCGACGCCGGCGCCGAGGACGACGGGCACACACCGGTGGACTGGTTCGGCCGGAGCGGTGCGCGGCCGTCCGACGCCGACGCCGATGCTCCCGCGCCGGGACCCGCCGCCGCCACACCGCCGTCCTCGCCCTCCGCCACGTCATGGTCCGCACCGGCCTGGTCTCCGCCGGCGGCGGGATCGGCGCAGGGCCCGACGGACGACGAGACGGACGAGTCGATCACCGACACCGCGGAGCACGACTGGTTCAGGCCCGGCAGGGTCCCCCTGCCGTGGGATTCCGCACGGTCCACGGCCGCCGACGCGGCCAAGGACGCCCCGTCGTCCGGGGACGGCGACCCCGATGGAAACACGGCCGGGGACGACGCGCAGGACCGTGACGACCAGACCTCCCAGGACCAGACCTCCCAAAACAAGGGCGGCCCCGGTGCGGACGCCCCCACGTCCCCGCCCGCGGGGACCGGAGAGCCGGTGGAGCCGGCAGAGACCCGCGAATCCGGGCGCGCCGGATTCGCGGCCTCGGCCGGCTCCACCTCCGGCCCGGCACGTCCCGGAGCGGCCGCGGCCGACGCCGACGAGGCGGGCGGCAGCGAGAAGGCCACCACCGAGTAGAGCCGGGGCGCCGCTCAGCGGGCGGCGCGGAGAAGGTCCACCGCCCGCTCCGCGACCATCACGGTCGGCGCGTGGGTGTTGCCGTGCGGGATGCGGGGGAAGACGGACGCGTCGACGACGCGCAGGCCGGACACGCCGTGCACCCGCAGTTCGGGATCGACCACGCCGCCGGTCTCGGTGCCGATGCGGGCGGTGCAGGCCGGATGGTAGGTGTGCTCCACCGTCCGGCGGACGTCCTCCTCGAGCCGGTCCCGCTTCAGGATGTGCGCCCCGGGGTGCAGTTCCCTGCCGAGGAACCCCCGCAGCGGCCCGGCCGCCGCCACCTCGCGGGCCCGCTCGACGGCCGTGACCATCGCCTCCATGTCCTCCGGTTCCGCGAGGTAGTTGAACGTGATCGCCACCTTCTCCCGCGGGTCGGCGCTGCGCAGCCGCACACGGCCGGTGCTGGACGCGCCGACCATGGAGCAGCCGATGCTGAACGCCGGGCGCGCGTAGGAGGTGAACCCGTGGTTGTAGAAGTAGCCCGGCGCGGCGATGAACTGCATGTACGGCGCGTCGTCGCCCGAGCGGGTGTGGAAGAACGCCCCGGCCTCGCCGATGTTGGACGTCAGCAGGCCGCGGCGCCGCACCAGGTAGTCGAGCAGTTGCACCGGTGACTGGGCGCCGGCGAGTGTTCCCTTGGCCGTCGTCTCGAAGACGACCATGGACATCGGGTGGTCCATCAGGTGGGCGCCGACGTTGGGGTTGTCCACCACCACCGGGATCCCGTGCTCGGCCAGGTGGTCGGCCGGTCCGATGCCCGACAGCATCAGCAGCTGGGGGGTGTTGAACGCGCCGGCCGACAGCACGACTTCACGCTCGGCCCGGTAGGACTCGCGTCTGCCCGCGCGGACGACCTCGACACCGGTCGCGCGTCCGCCCTCGACGCGCAGTCTGAGGACGTGGGTGTCGGTGAGCACCGTCAGGTTCGGGCGCTTGCGCGCGGGACGCAGGTAACCGTCCGCGGTGGTCCAGCGCTGCCCGCGGCGCTGGGTCAGCTGATACAGCCCGGCGCCCACCTGCTCGGCGCCGTTGAAGTCGTCGTTGCGCGGGATGCCGGTGCCGACCATGGCCGCCACGAGACGTTCGCTCAGTTCGTTCGGCGAACGAGGGTCTTCGACGTACAGCGGCCCGTCGGCGCCGTGGTACTCGCCGGGGCCGCGTGAGTTGCGCTCGGCCCGCTTGAACAGCGGCAGCACCTCGTCGTAGGACCAGCCGGTCGCACCGTTCGCGGCCCAGCCGTCGTAGTCGGAACGGTGGCCGCGGATGTAGATCATCGCGTTCTGGCCGCTGCAGCCGCCCAGCATCTTCCCGCGCGGGTGGTAGAGGACGCGCCCGCCCAGATGCGGTTCCGGCTCCGTGTAGAACTCCCAGTCGTGCCTGGTCCTGAACTGTTTGGCGAAGGCGGCGGGGATCCGGACGTTCGGATGACGTCCGGAGCCGCCGGCCTCGATGAGGAGGACCTTGACCGCCGGGTCCCGCGTCAGGCGCCCGGCCACCACGGCCCCCGCCGACCCTGCCCCGATCACGACGTAGTCGTAGCTGCCCACCGTCTCCTCATCTCGTCGATCGGCTGTGACAGGCCGTCGCACCCGTGCTGTCGGACCCGTGCTGGTCAGAACCGTGCTGGTCGAACCGTGCTGGTCGGAACCGTGCTGTCGAGAAGGAGTCAGCGTTGACTCGATTCATGACAATAAGTTCCGGCGGGAGACAACACAAGGCCGCAGTTTGATAGGAGAAGAGGCGACTCTTGGTGTCACCGGGGCCGGTGGACCGGCCCCGGTGACATCGGGCGACAGCCCGGCTCAGGCCTTGCGCAGGCGGAAGGACAGGCCGAGGTCGGCGTCCTCGTGGACCGGCAGGTCCTCGTCCGGGGCGCCTTCCGCGATCCGGGAGGCGAGCACCTCGTCGGCCACGGCGCCTGCGGCTCCGCGCAGCGCCTCGGCCAGCTCGCCCTCGGCCGACCACCACAGGTCGATGCGGTCGGTGATGGACAGCCCGGTAGACTTGCGGGCCTCCTGGACGAGCCGGACCACGTCGCGGACCAGGCCGGCCCGGCGCAGTTCGTCGGTGATCGCCAGGTCCAGGGCCACGGTCTCGCCGGTGCCGGTGTCCACCGCGCCGGTCTCCACGGCCCAGCCCGACTTGGGCTGCTCGGTCACGATCACGTCGTCCGCGCCCAGCTCCACCGTGCCCAGCTCCCCGGCCTCGACCGTCGCGGTCCCGCCCGAGCGCAGGGCCCGGGCCAGCGCCGCCGGGTCGGCCGCCGACACGGCGGAGGCGACGAGCTTGGTCTGCGAGCCGAACCGCTTGCCGAGGCTGCGGAAGTTGGGCTTGACCGTGAACGTCACCAGGTCGGCGGAGAACCCGGACAGGTCCTCCAGCCGCTGGACGTTGAGCTCGTCGGCGATCAGCTCACGCAGCTCGCCGGGGAGCGCGGCCCAGCCGGGGGCGCCGACCAGCGCCCGGCCGAGCGGCTGGCGGGTCTTGACCGACGAGGACGCGCGGGCCGAACGGCCCAGCTCGACCAGGCGGCGCACCAGCGCCATCCGCTCCGACAGCTCGGGGTCGAGCAGCGCGGTGTCCACCTCGGGCCAGGTGGCCAGGTGCACCGACGCCGGGGCGTCCGGGTCGCGCAGCACGTCCCACAGGTAGTCGGTGAGGAACGGCACCAGCGGGGCCATGAGCCGGGTGACGGTCTCCAGGCACTCGTACAGCGTCGCGAAGGCCGACACCTCGCCGGACCAGAAGCGGCGGCGCGAGCGGCGGACGTACCAGTTGGACAGGTCGTCCAGGAACTCGGTCAGCCGACGGCCGGCCCGGGCGGTGTCGAACTCCTCCATGGACGCGGTGACCTCGGCCACCGTGCGGTGCAGCTCCGCCAGCGCCCACCGGTCGATCAGCGGCCGCTCGGCGTACGCCGGGGCCTCGGCCACCCGAGAGGGGGACCACGACTCGGCGTTGGCGTAGAGCGTGAAGAACGACGCGGTGTTCCAGTAGGTCAGCAGGACCTTCCGGACGATCTCCTCCAGCGCCGCGTGGCCGATCCTGCGCGGAGCCCAGGGGGAGCCGGAGGTGGCCATGTACCAGCGCAGGGCGTCGGCGCCGTGCTGGTCCATCAGCGGCATCGGCCGCAGCACGTTGCCCAGGTGCTTGCTCATCTTGCGGCCGTCCTCGGCGAGGATCAGGCCGAGGCAGAGCACGTTCTCGTACGACGACCGGCCGAACACCAGCGTGCCGACGGTCATCATCGAGTAGAACCAGCCGCGGGTCTGGTCGATCGCCTCGCAGATGAACTGGCCGGGGAAGGAGCTCTCGAAGACCTCCTTGTTGACCAGCGGCGCGCCCCACTGGGCGAACGGCATGGCACCCGAGTCGTACCAGACGTCGATCACGTCGGGCACGCGCCGGGCCTCCGCCTGACACGACGGGCAGGGGAAGGTCACGTCGTCGACGTACGGGCGGTGCGGGTCGAGCGCGGTCAGGTCGCGGCCCGCCAGCTCGCCCAGCTCCTCCAGCGAGCCGACGCAGGTGACGTGCTCCTCGTCCCGGGAGCAGACCCACAGCGGCAGCGGCGTGCCCCAGTAGCGGGACCGCGACAGCGCCCAGTCGACGTTGTTACGGAGCCACTCGCCGTACCGGCCGTGCTTGATGGTCTCGGGGAACCAGTTGGTGCGCTCGTTCTCCGCGAGGAGCCGGTCCTTGATCTCCGTGGTCCTGATGTACCAGGACGGCAGCGCGTAGTAGAGCAGCGGGGTGTGGCAGCGCCAGCAGTGCGGGTAGCTGTGCTCGAAGTGCTCGCCGCGGAACAGCAGGCCGCGCTCGCGGAGGTTGTCGGTGAGCGGCTCGTCGGCGTCCTTGAAGAACAGGCCGCCCACGAACGGCACGTCCGGCAGGAAACGCCCGTCCGGGCCGATCGGGTTGACCACGGGCAGGCCGTACCGCTTGCAGACCGTCATGTCGTCGGCGCCGAAGGCGGGGGCCTGGTGGACCAGGCCGGTGCCGTCCTCGACCGTGACGTACGTGCCGAGCACGACGTAGTGGGCGCCCTCGATGTCGACCAGGTCGAAGGGGCGCCGGTAGGCGGTGTGCTCCAGCTCGGAGCCCTTGAAAGTGGCCAGCACCTCGGCGTCCTCGCCGAGGACCCGCCGCAGCAGCGGCTCGGCCACCACGAGCACCTCGTCCCCGCGCCGGGCCGCGACGTACGTCACGTCGGGGTGCACGGCGACCGCGGTGTTGGACACCAGGGTCCAGGGCGTGGTGGTCCAGATCAGCAGCGAGGCGTTCAGCTCGGCCAGCGGGCCGGACACGACGGGCATCCGCACGTACACCGACGGGCTGGAGACGGTCTCGTAGCCGCCGGGCTGGCCGAGCTCGTGGTCGGACAGGCCGGTGCCGCAACGGGGGCAGTACGGCGTGATGCGGTGGTCGCGGAACAGCAGGCCCTTGTCCCAGACGACCTTGAGCGACCACCAGACGGCCTCGACGTACTGGGGGTCCATGGTGCGGTAGGCCTGGGACATGTCGACCCAGTAGCCCATCCGCTCGGTCATCTCCTCGAACGCGTCCACGTGCCGCAGCACCGACTCGCGGCAGCGCGCGTTGAACTCGGCGATGCCGTACGACTCGATCTCGGGCTTGCCGGACAGGCCGAGTTCCTTCTCGACGGCGACCTCGACGGGCAGGCCGTGGCAGTCCCAGCCGGCCTTGCGGGGGACGTGGTAGCCGCGCATCGACTTGTAGCGGGGGAAGACGTCCTTGAAGACGCGGGCCTCGACGTGGTGCACGCCGGGCATGCCGTTGGCGGTGGGCGGGCCCTCGTAGAACACCCAGGACGGGCCGTCGGCGTTCTGCTCCAGCGAGCGCTCGAAGACCTTCCCGTCCCGCCAGCGTTCGAGGACCTCGTGCTCGAGGGCCGGCAGGTCGACCTGCGCGGGAAGTGAGCGGAAGTGATGGGAAGACATCGTCGGGCGGAACCTCCACGCGGTGGCTGTGACAGCGCTGCTGACATGGCGTGAAGGGACGAAGCCGCCGAACGGCTCCGCGGTACCACCCTTCTTGACGCCCGGCCGGTGGCGGGCGCCCTCTCGTTTCTCTCCGCTGCCGGTTCTACTCGGCCGGGACGGCCTTTCCTCCGGCGGCTCCGGGGTGATCTTCCCTCTGCGGCCCGCCCCGGGCTCACACCGTCCCCGGGTCGCTGAGCGGGCGGATGCGGAGGTACTCGTCCCCATCAACGCCTTGCAGACTAAGACGATAACGCAACCCGGCCGTGAGGGCTTCCCGATATGCGGGCGACGATCCGGGTGAGACGCGGCTCGTCGCGGGAATACGGGGGAGGACGCCGGCGGCACCAGACGCGACAAAAGATCGAAATAGAGGGCGACGAGGAGGAGCCAGCCGAATATGCCATCCGGGTACGGGTGGGGTAAAAGCCTCGGCGAGTCCGTTGCCGATCCGTTATCGGCGACTTATTCTGCCCGGACCGGCCCGATGTGCGCCCTGCCCGAGGGGCACGGGCTCGAAGGGTTCCTGGGCGAAGGGGAGGCCCGCAATGACGACGCGCACGGCGAGAACCGCCATCGGTGAGGACGTCTGGTCCGAGGAGGAGCTCGCCGAGGTCCGGGAGCGGCTGCGGCACGAGATCGAGGAGTTGCGCGCCGACATCGCGAGGGCGGAGGAACAGCTCGCGTCCGGTGACGTGAGCCAGGGCGCGGGGGACGATCCGGCCGATGCCGGGGCCAAGACGTATGAGCGTGAGCGTGAGATCGCCCTTACCCTGAATGCGCGCGACCTGCTCGCGCAGAACGAGCGGGCGATCGCCCGCGTCGAGGCAGGGACTTACGGAGAGTGCGAATCGTGCCACAAGCCGATCGGCAAGGAGCGCCTGAGGGCATTCCCGAGAGCGACGCTGTGCGTAGCGTGCAAGCAGCGGGAGGAGCGCCGCTGAGCGGCTCGGTCCCCGCGAGGCCCGACCGGGCGCGGAGGATCGCCCTTCTCGCCGTCCTGGCCTCGATCGTCTACGTGCTCGACCAGGTCAGCAAGTTCCTGGTCGTGGAGTTCCTGGAGCACGAGGAGCCGCTCACCGTCGTTCCCGGCGCGCTCGTGCTGACCGTGATCCGCAACGCCGGCGCCGCCTTCAGCATCGGCACCGGCATGACGATCGTGTTCACGGTGATCGCGCTGGCCGTCGTCGTCGCGATCGTGCGTACGGCGCGGCAGTTGCGCAGCCTGCCCTGGGCGATCACGCTCGGCCTGCTGCTGGGCGGCGCGGTCGGCAACCTGACCGACCGCGTCTTCCGGTCGCCGGCGCCGTTCCAGGGGCACGTGGTCGACTTCATCCAGGTGTTCCCCGTCACCCGGTTCCCGGTGTTCAACGTCGCCGACTCGGCCATCGTGTGCGGCGGCGTGCTCGCCGTGTTCCTCGCCTGGCGCGGCTACCAGATCGACGGCACTCGCCAGACGGAGGAGCAGGACGAGGAGCACACGGACAAGCAGGCCGGCGAGCGGGCGGGGGAGCGGGCCGATGGGTGACCAGCGCAGCCTGCCCGTCCCCGACGGTCTGGAGGGCGAGCGTCTCGACGCCGCCCTGGCCCGGCTGTTCGGCTTCTCCCGCACCCGCGCGGCCGAACTGATCGCCTCGGGGGACGTGCTGGTCGACGGCGCCGTCCCGGCGAAGTCCGATCGCGTCCACGCCGGGGCCTGGCTGGACGTCACGATCCCGCCGCCCCCCGCGGCGCCGATGCCCGTGGCCGAGCCCGTCCCGGGCATGACGATCCTGCACGAGGACGACGACGTCGTCGTCGTGAGCAAGCCGATCGGCGTCGCGGCGCATCCGACCGTCGGCTGGACCGGCCCCACCGTGATCGGCGGCCTGCTCGGCGCCGGCCACCGGGTGTCCACGAGCGGCGCGGCCGAGCGCCAGGGCATCGTCCACCGGCTCGACGCCAACACCACCGGCGTGATGGTCGTCGCCAAGAGCGAGCGGGCCTACTCCCACCTCAAGCGGGCGTTCAAGGAGCGCACCGTCGACAAGCGTTACCACGCGCTCGTCCAGGGGCACATGGACCCGCTGCGCGGCACCGTGGACGCGCCGATCGACCGGCATCCGTCGGGCGACGGGCGCTTCGCGGTGGTGGCCGGAGGCAAGGACTCGGTCACGCACTACGACACGATCGAGGCGTTCCGGGCGGCGTCGCTGCTCGACATCAAGCTGGAGACCGGCAGGACGCACCAGATCCGGGTGCACATGGCCGCGCTCCGGCATCCGTGCGTGGGCGACCTGCTGTACGGCGCCGACCCCACCCTCGCCGCCCGTCTCGGCGTGAGCCGGCAGTGGCTGCACGCCGTCTCGCTGTCGTTCGAGCACCCGGCGACGGGGGAGTGGATGACCTTCACCAGCGACTACCCCGGCGACCTGGCCCGCGCGCTGGAGATCCTCGCGGACGAGGGCTGACGGGACCTGTCACGCCCCCCAGTCGTGCTCCGGCTGGGTGTAGCCGTCGGGGATGTCAGCGGTGTCCTCGTCCGTGGTGGCCGTGTGGCCCTCGCCTTTTCCCGGGCCTCCACTCTTGCCCTGGGTCGGCGCGACGGATCCGCCGCCCTTCCCGGACTTGGGTGTGGAGGGCTTCCCCTTGCTCGATCCGTTGCCCGGCCCGTTGCCGGGGTGGTTCGCCTGGCCGGAGCCCTTGGGCTTGGACGCGGCCCCGTCGGGCTTCCCCTTGGGCTTCTCCTTGGGCTTCGCGCCGCCGGTCCCGGAGGTGGAGTCTTCTGCGAACCTGTTCCCGGGCCCGCCGCGGTGGTCCGGGCGCTGCCCGCCCCCGGGATTCGCCACCGGCTGGGTGGCCGTCTTCCTTTCCGCCCCTCGGCTCTCGGTCCGCCTGCCGCTCTTGGCGGCCTCGGCGGTCGTGACGGCCTCGGGGGTCTTGGTCGCGAAGACCGTCACCGTGGGCGTGCTCACCACGGTGGTCCCCCGGGGGTCGGCCGGAGGCCGGGCGGTGGCGAACGCGACGGCGCCCGCCGCCAGGCCGACCAGCGCGACGAGGGCCCCCGAGCCCGCCGCCAGCGCCCAGGGGCTGCGGCGTCCCTCCACCAGCACGTGGGCGGGGACCGGGGTCGGCGCCGGGGTGATCCCGGGGAGAGACGCGGGAGTGGGCGCGGGAGTCGGGGCGGTGCTCTCGAACCCGGGCATCAGCCGGGCGAGCCTGGGCGGCTGCCGCGGGCGCGGCACGACCGGGCCGGTCACCTGGCCGGTGGCCACGGCGTGCAGATGCTGCGCGGCGTAGTCCGCGCTTACCCTGTGGTCCGGGTCCTTGACCAGCAGGCCCTCGATGACCGGCGCCAGCGGGCCGGCGTTGTGCATCGGGCCGGCCTCCTCGTACATGACCGCGGCCAGCGTCGCCAGCGCGTGGCCGCGGTTGAACGGCGAGCGCCCCTCGACGGCCAGGAACAGCGTCACCCCGAGCGACCACAGGTCCGACGCCCGCTGCGCCTGCCGGCCCGCCGCCCGCTCCGGGGCGATGAACGCCGGGGTGCCGATCAGCATGCCGGTGCGGGTGACCGGCGAGTCGTCCTCCATCGCGGCGATGCCGAAGTCCGTCAGCACGACCCGGCCGTCGTCGGCGAGCAGCACGTTGTCGGGCTTGACGTCCCGGTGCAGCACACCGTTCGCGTGGGCGACGCGCAGCGCGGCCAGCACCTGCGACCCGATCTCCGCCACCCGCCGGGGCGGCAGGGGGCCCTCGTCGCGGATGACCGACCCCAGCGTCCGGGACGGGATCAGTTCGAGGACGATCCAGGGGTAGCCGTTCTCCTCGAACGCGTCGTACACTGCCGCCACGCTCGGATGGCTCAACCGTCCGGCGGCCCTGGCCTCGCGGAAGGTCCTGATGGTGAAGACCTCCCGCTCCGGGCCGGTGAGCTCGGCTGAGGCGAGCAGCTCCTTGACGGCGACCTCCCGTTCGAGCACCTGGTCGACGGCTCGCCACACGGTGCCCATGCCGCCCCGCCCCAGCGGCTCGATCAGGCGATAGCGTCCTGCCACGACACGTTCGGAGGTCTGCGCTTCAGCCATGATTGTCGCGCTACCCCACTTGGGCGAACGCATGCGACATCATTGCTCTTCGGGGACGAAATCTCCCTTGACCTGCGGATCTTAACCGAATCGTTATTTCGGTCGGAAGGTACGCTCGAAGACGCGAAAATAGGACAAACCGGAAGTCCATCGGGAGTCGGCGACCTGCCAGTAGAGGGCGACGCAGCGGCCGTCGTCGAGCCTGAAGGCGCGGTCGAGCACCCGCACCCTGCCGGCGTCGGTCCTGTGCGTGAACTCCCAGTCCGCGGCGGGCACGCCGAGGTATTCCGTGTCCGTGACGCCGATGCGCTCGTAGTCGCGCAGGTACCCCTTCTTGGTCGAGGCCGCCTCCACCGTGCGCACCGCGGCCATCGGATCGGTGGTCTCCCACGGGGTCAGGTCCACCTGCAGGTAGTCACGCCCGCTCGGGTGGTGGAAGCGCACCCGGGTGGCCTCCCTGCTGTACGGGACCCAGCCGGAGGGCAGGGCGATCGAGAAGCCGAGCCGGTCGCGGTGGACCTTCCAGCCGGCGGGCAGCGCGGCCGCCGTCGGCGTGGGGGGTTCCGGGGAGGGTTCCTCGGACGGTTCCTCCGACGGCTCCTCGGTCGGTGTCTCCGAGGGTTCCGGTGTCGGCTCGGCGTCGCCCGAGGTGGGATCCGAGCCCGAGGTGGGGCCGTAGTCCGTCGGCGTGAGGTCCTCGGCGGCGGTCCCGCCGCCGGTCCGCGTGCTGTAGCCGTACCAGCCGCCCGCGGCGAGGGCCACGAGCAGCAGCGGTAACAGGACGAACAGCGCCACTCTGCCGGCGGAGCCGCGCCTCGCGGGGCGCGCGCCCGGTGCGGTGTGCGCGCCGTACGGATGGGCGCCGTACGGCGGAGGGGGGCCGGTCGGGCTCTGACTCCAGGGGCCGGGCTGGGGCCCGGGTCCCGGGGGAACGGGCTCCTGCCCGGCCGACAGGGCCGCGTTGAGCAGGGCGGCGGCCTCGGCCGCGCCGATGCGCCGGGCGGGGTCCTTGCGCAGCAGGCCCTCGAGCGCCGGCGTCAGTGCGCCCGCCCGCAGGGGCGGGGCGGGATCGTCGTGCAGGATGGCCGCCATCGTGGCCACGGGGGAGTTGCGGTCGAACGGGGTTCTGCCCTCGACCGCCGCGTACAGCGTGGCGCCGAGGGACCACAGGTCGGACTCGGGGGTCGCGGGGTGACCGTTCAGCCGCTCCGGGGGCATGAACGCGGGGGTGCCGGTGATGCCGCCGGTCATGGTCAGCCCGGCCTCCTCCGGCATCGTCGCGATGCCGAAGTCGGTGAGCACCACCCGGGTCTCTCCGTTGAGCAGCACGTTCTCCGGCTTGACGTCCCGGTGGAGCACTCCCGCGGCGTGCGCGGTGCACAGCGCGTCGAGCACCTGCAGGCCGATCGCGGCGACCCGGGCGGGCGGGAGCGGGCCCTGGTCGCGCAGCACCTGGCCCAGCGACCGCGACTGCACCAGCTGCATCACGATCCAGGGACGGCCGTCCTCCTCGATCACGTCGTGGACGACGACGACGTTCGGGTGGTCGATGCGGCCGGCCGCCCGCGCCTCCCGGATGGTGCGCCGGTTGAAGGTCTCCCTGTCCTCTTCCGAGGTGGGGTGGTAGAGCACCTCTTTCACGGCCACCGTGCGGTCGAGCAGATCGTCGTGGGCGCGCCAGACGACGCCCATGCCCCCGCGGCCGATCGGTTCGAGCAGGTGGTACCTGCCCGCCACCCGACGCTCCTCGTCCACCCTGTCCTCCTCCAAATCTTCTGAATGGTCCCACAGGCGGGCGTGCGGCCGTCCGCCCCGAACCCGGCGGGACCGGAGGAAGCGCGCGGTGAACGACGGGCGAACCCGATGCCCACTTGTTATCGGACGTTATATAAGAGGGATTCGGTCAGGCAGTGGCGCGACGACATGCGAAAACGTGACTTCTCACACTTTCCGTCGCGGTGCGGTTATATTTCGCGCGCCTTGTCCGGTTTATTCCCTTCTAATACTGTCCGCAGTGACTTTGTCGTTTCCCGAACCGGTGCTCCCCCCGAGACATCCCCCGTCCCCCGCCTGGAGGCGAGATGCGGTTACGCACGACGTTGTGCGGAAGATCCCCCTACGGCATGGCGCTCGGCGCCGCGGTCCTGGTGTCGGCCGCGCTCACGCTGACGCCGGCGTCCCCCGCGCAGGCCGACCCGGCCGGCAAGGCGCCCGCACGGTGCGGCACCGACCCGGACGCCCACCTGGCCGCAGTGCCCGCTCCGGAGCAGTTCTTCGGCTTCCCGCTGGGCAAGGGGCAGCCCCGGGTGCTCACGACCGAAGAGATCAAGAAGTACGTGGACGCCGTGGCGGGCGCCTCGGACCGCGTGGTCACGGGCACGGTGGCGCACAGCGTGACCGGCCAGGAGCTGCCGTACGCCATCGTGTCCGACTCCCACAACATGGTCCCGGGGCAGCTCAAGAAGATCGCGGACCAGATCCGCTCGCTGCGCGACCCGAGGTCGCTGAAGGCGGACAAGGCGGCGCGCATCGCCGCCGGCTCGCCCGCCATCGTGTGGATCGCCGGGAACGTCCACGGCGGCGAGAAGAGCGGCGCCGACGCCGCCCTCAAGACGCTGTACGAGCTGGCCGGCGGCCTGTCCTGCGATGTCGCCAAGCGCAACGACAACCTGGTCACGGTCATCATCCCGACCCAGAACCCGGACGGCCGCGACGCGAGCCGCAGGCAGAACGAGTACGGCTTCGACCTCAACCGGGACTGGTTCGCCCGCACCCAGCCGGAGACCGACGGCAAGATCGAGATGCTCCGCCGGTTCCCGCCGCAGGTCTTCGTCGACGCGCACGAGATGGGCGGGCGGCAGTACTTCTTCCCGCCCAACGCCGACCCGATCCACCATGAGATCCCCGACCAGCCGGTGGACTGGATCAACCGCATCGGCGCGGCGAACGCCGCGGGCTTCGGCTACAACGGCGCCTGCGGCGGCGCGGTCACCACCGAGTGCTACTTCAACTACGCGACCTACGACCTGTTCTACATGGGCTACGGCGACAGCGTCCCGGCCGCCGGCTTCGGCGCCGCCGGGATGACGTTCGAGAAGGGCAGCTCGTCGGCGGTCGAGGACCGGGTGCAGCAGCAGTTCGACACCCAGTGGGCGACGACCGGCTGGGCCGCCGACAACCGGCGCGAGATCCTGGACGGCTACTACTCCATCTGGCGGACCGCGCTCGCCGAGGGGGCCGCGGGCACGCTGGAGCCGAACGAGGTCGTCCAGCCGTCCAACACGGTCCGGTTCCCGGTGCCCGACGTGACGGTCCGGTCCTACTTCCTGCTGCCCGACCGGCAGCTCGGCGACGTGCGCCGGTTGGTCGAGCGGCTGCGCCGAATGGACGTCGAGGTCTACCGGGTGAGCAAGCCCGTCAAGGTGCCCTCCGCGCGGGTCTTCGGCGGCCGGACGGCCAGTGGCGTGACCGTCCCCGAGGGGGCCTACTGGATCCCGATGGACCAGCCGCAGAAGCACTGGATCCAGGCGGTCATGGGAGAGGACCCGTACGTCCCGTTCCCCTACTTCTACGACGTCTCCTCGTGGAGCAACCCGCTGCTCGCGGGCGTGAACGCCATCTCCACCGGCGACGCCCTGTCGCCGAAGGCCGACCTCGTCAAGGACGTCGAGGGCGGCGTGGTCTCCGCCGCGCCCCGGGGCGGGTCGTACTCCTACCCGATGGACTCGGCCGCCGCCTCCGAGCTGACCTTCCGGCTGCTCGGCGCGGGCGTGCCGCTCACGCGTGACGCCGGCAGCGGCGTCGTCGGCCTGCCCGCCGCGGCGACGAACCGCGGCGAGCTGGACAAGCTCGCCCGTTCGCTGGGCGTGACGGTCGAGGGCCGCGCCGCCCCGGCCTCCGGCGCCGCGCTGCGCGCGCCCGACGTCGGCCTGTTCGCCGGCACCGGCGTCTCCACCACCTCCGGGTCGTACGGCGAGGCCCGCTACGTGCTCGGCGACCGCTGGGGTCTCGACCTCAAGCCGGTGACGACGGCCGACGTCAACGGCAACACCCCGGCCTTCACCGGGCGGACCGTCCTGCTCGTCCCGGACGGCAGCAGCTCCAACGGCGGGCTCACGGCGCAGGGCCTGGCCAACCTCAGGCAGTGGGTGGCCGCGGGCGGCACGTACGTCGGGCTGCGCAACGAGGGCACCCGCGTCGCCAGGGCCGCCGGCCTCACCTCCACGACCGAGAAGGCCAAGCCGACCGGCTACCAGGTCATCGGCTCGCACTTCCGGGTGGACGTGACCCCCGGCACCCAGGTGTCCCTCGGCCGCCCGGCGGAGGACTTCCAGTTCAACAACGGCGACCCGATCCTCAGCCCCAGCCAGACCGGGGTCAACGTGCTCACCTACCCCTCCGACGACACGTTCTGGTCCAACGGCTACACCGTGGGCGCCGAGGCGCTCAAGGGCACCGTCTCCCTGGTCGACGAGCCGACCGGCGCCGGACACGCCGTGCTGTTCGCCTACAACCCGCTGTTCAGGGCGTATAACGAGAACGGCATCCACCTGCTCGCCAACGCGCTGCTGTATCCGGCAGGCGCGTCGCAGGCGTCGCCGCAGGCCAAGCAGCGAATCGCCCCGGCCCCGGATCCGCTGCGCGTCGCCGCGGCGGCGACGGAGGAGCCGCCGAACCTCGGCGGTGAGTGGCGGCCGATCGTCATCCAGGTGGCGGACGCCGATCTGGCGCGGACCCGCGCGGTGGTCGAGCGCTACACGGACACGGCGCTGACCGCGTCCGCGGACGGCTCGTCCTACGTCACGATCCCGAACCCCGACGGCCTGTCCGCCGACGAGCACCCGTTCGTCCGCGACCTGGTCCGCGATCTCGGCGCGGCGGGCATCCCGCTCCGCTCCGTCGTCGCCTGACCCTCGCCTGACCCCACCGAAAGGAACACACATGACATCGTCCCGTTCGCGCCGGGCGGCGCGGATCGGCGGCGCCGCGCTCGCGGCCGCGCTGCTGACCGCGACCCAGACGACCACGGCTCTCGCGGCCCCCGGCAACCCCGGGGAGCCGCGCTACTCCGCGGGCGCCCCCTCGCTCGGCGACCCGTACTTCCCCGACCAGGGCAACGGCGGCTACGACGTGCGGCACTACGACGTCACGTTCTCCTACGACCCCGCAACCAAGGTCATGGACGCCACGACGGTGATCACCGCGGTCGCCACCCAGGACCTCGACCAGTTCGACCTGGACTTCCAGGGCCCGGAGATCACATCGCTGACAGTGGGCAAGCACCCGGCCGGCTACCGGCGGGACGGGCAGGAGCTCATCGTCACGCCGCGGCCGAAGCTGAAGACAGGGGAGACTTTCACCGTCACGGTGACGTACACCGGGACGCCGCCGGTCATCACCGACCCCGACGGCTCGATCGAGGGCTGGGTGCCCACCGACGACGGCGTCTTCGTGCCGGGCGAGCCGCAGGGCGCGCCGGCGTGGCTGCCCTCCAACGACAGCCCCGCCGACAAGGCGACGTTCACCTTCCGGGCGACGGTTCCCGAGGGTGTCACGGTGGTCGGCAACGGCCGCCTGGTGTCCAAGACGACCGCGAACGGCAAGACGACGTTCGTGTGGGACTCGGCCGAGCCGATGGCGACCTACCTCGCCACGGTGACCCTGGGGAACTTCGTCGTGACCGAGACGACCACGCCGAGCGGCATCCCGGTCTACACGGCCGTGGACCCGCGTCTGGTGACCCAGTCGGCCGCGGCCGTCGCCCGGATCCCCGACATCCTGGAGTACTTCTCCTCGATCTTCGGGCCGTACCCCTTCAACCAGGCGGGCGCCATCATCGACCGCGCGCCGAACGTCGGCTACGCCCTGGAGAGCCAGACCAAGCCGATCTTCTCCAGCGCGCCCAGCGTCGGCACGATGGCGCACGAGCTCGCACACCAGTGGTACGGCGACAGCGTGAGCGTCGGCAAGTGGTCCGACATCTGGCTGAACGAGGGCTTCGCGACGTACGCGACCTGGCTGTGGACCGAGCACACCGGAGGCGCCACCGCCCAGCAGACGTTCAGCGGCGCGAGCAACTACGGCCGGGCGGCGACCTCGTCGTTCTGGCAGATCGTCACGGCCGACCCCGGCCCCGAGGACATGTTCGGCAACGTGCCGTACAACCGCGGCGCGATGACGCTGCACGCGCTGCGCGGCAAGATCGGCGACGCCGCGTTCTTCACGCTCATCAAGGACTGGGCGGCTCGGCACCGGTACGGCAACACGAGCACCGCCGAGTTCGTCGCGGCGGCGGAGAAGGTCTCGGGCATGGACCTGAAGGCGTTCTTCGACGTGTGGCTGTTCCAGAAGGGCAAGCCCGCCTCCTGGTGACCCCTCACCGGCGGCTCCCGTTCGCGGGAGCCGCCGGTTCCGGGTGCGCGCGGTTCAGGGACGCAGGTGCAGGGCGAGCTGGATCCGGTCGCGCAGGCCCAGCTTGCGCAGCACGCTGGACACGTGGTTCTTGACGGTCCCCTCGGTGATGAACAGCCGCGCCGCGATCTCCCTGTTGGCGGCCCCGGCGGCGACCATCCGCGCCACCTCCACCTCGCGGGCGGACAGCAGATCCTGGCCGCGGAAGGCGACCGGGCTCACCGGCAGATGCCGCAGCTCGGCGACCAGGCGGGCCGCCACCGGGCTGCCCAGCACGGTCTCCCCGCGGCTCACCCGGTGCACGGCCGAGACCAGCTCCTCCGGCGAGCAGTCCTTCAGCAGGTAGCCGGTCGCGCCGCCGCGCAGCGCGCCGAAGATGTACTCGTCCTCGTCGAACGTGCTGAGCACGACGACCGCCACCTCCGGGTGCTCGGCGGCCAGGCGGCCGATCAGCTCCACTCCGTTCATGCCCGGCATGCGCATGTCCACCAGCGCCACGTGCGGGCGGCGGCCGGAGATCACCCGCAGCGCCTCGTGCCCGTCGGCCGCCTCACCCACGACCTCGATGCCGTCCTCGACGTCGAGCAGCTTGCGCAGCCCCTCGCGCAGCAGTGCCTGGTCGTCCACCAGCACGACCCTGACCGGCGTCATGCCCGCACCTCCGACAACGGCAGCTCCGCGCGCAACTCGAACCCTCCGCCCGGCCTGTTGGCGCCGGCCAGCGTGCCGCCCAGGGCCCTGGCCCGCTCCGCAAGCGACGTCAGCCCGAAACCGCCGGCCGGCCGGTCGTCCCTGCCCTTCCCGTCGTCGCTCACCATGAGCACGACGCGGTCGTCGCCGAAGGCGAGCGTGCCGCGCACGTGCTCCGCCTTCGCGTGCCGCAGCGCGTTGGTGAGCCCTTCCTGCAGCACCCGGTAGAGGACGAGCTCGGTGTCGGGCTCGAGCCGCCGCTCCTCGCCCCGCACCTCGAAGCTCACGCTGATGCCGGTGCCGTCGAACGACGCCGCGAGCCGTCCGAGCGCGGCGCTGCCGACGCGGCCGTCCAGCGCGAGCGGCCGCAGCGCGCGCACCCAGCGCCGCGCGTCGGTCAGCGCCTCCGCGGTGAGCTCCTTGGCCTGGCGGACCTCCGCCCAGGCGGCCTCGGGGCGTCGCTCGCGGAAGCGCTCGGCGTTCTCCAGGCCCATCTTGATGACCGTGAGGTGGTGGCCGACCGAGTCGTGCATCTCCGCCGCCATCCGCGCCCGTTCCTCGGCCACGGCCAGCTCCCTGATGCGTTCCAGCAACCCCTGGGCCTCCTCGCGCCTGCGCCGCGCCTCCAGCGTGGAGGCCGCCATGCCGAGGCCGACCGCCGCGAACACCGCCATCGTGGCGGCCTGGGCGAAACCTTCCGTGACCGTCCTGCCCTCGATCAGGGGCACGACCGCGCACAGGGCCGTGACGCAGGACAGGAGAGCGGTCGCGACGCGCATGCCGTACACGAAGGCGAGGTTGGCCATCGCGATGAGGACCAGGGGCATGTGCGTCTCCACGGACCCCGTGACTCCCAGCGCGAGCGTCGCCGCCAGGAACAGCGGCGCCACCCAGCGGCGGCGCGCCGCCCGCTGCCACGGCAGCGCCGGCCAGAGCGCCGCGACCAGCACGACGTTGGCGGCGAACAGCACGTACTCCGGCAGGCCGCTGCCTCGGCCGGTCGCGACCGCCTCCGCGAGGCCGATGGTCAGCAGGGCCGTCATCGCCCAGAACGCGACGTTCAACAGGGACGGCCGATCGGCGTCGCGCAACCAGTCGAAACGCGCCATGACTCGACCCTAGATCTCCGCGGCGCGAATGTGACCGGCCGCCGGAAAAACATGACCGTGGTCATGGCCGCGGGGCGCGCTAGAAGACGGGCTCCGGCTGGGGGGCGACGGTGCCCCGGACGGCGTCGCAGTCCCGGCGGAGCACGGCGACGTGGAGTTCGTGCAGCTCGGCCGACGGGTCGAGACCGAGCTGGTCGCCGAGCACGGCCGTGGCGCGTCCCCAGGCGGAGATCGCCCCGGCCACGTCCCCGCCCAGGTAGTAGGCGCGCATGAGGTGCGCCCAGCTGGTCTCGCGGAAGGGGGCGTCGCCCAGCACCTCCAGGATCTCGGGGATGAGATCGGTCGTGCGGCCCAGGCCCAGGCGGGCCTCCACGAGGCGCTCCCGCACCGTCAGGTGCAGCTCGGCGAAGGCGGTGAACCGCGACCGCAGCAGTTCCGAGGCGGTGCAGTCCTGACCGATCGGCCCCTGCCACAGATCGAGCGCCCCGCTGAGCGCCTCCTCCGCCGCGCGGGGCTGCCGGTCGCGCAGCCGGGCGAAGCCTTCCATGGCGAGCCGCCTGAACATGACCGCGTCCACCTCCTCGGGCACGGCGAGCAGGCGGTAACCGCCTTCGCCGCCGCCTCCCCGCAGTGTGACCAGGCGGTCGCGCAGCCCGAGGGCCGCCAGCCCGGTACGCAGCCGGGCGACGTGCAGTCTCAGGTTCTTGCGGGCCGAGCCGGGCGGATCCTCCCACAGGTATCTCATCAGTTGCTCCACCGGCACCGAGCGTCCCTCTTCGAGCAGCAGCGCGGCGAGCAGCCCCCTCACCGGGGCCGATCCGATGGCCAGGGACGCGTCGTCGTCGCCGACCTGAACACGTCCCAGCAGGCGGAAGAGCATGTCGTGGCCTTTCTCGGGCACTCGATTCTGCGGCCTCATGGAGGGCCGGAACACCGCGCGGCGGGTGGGAAGGGCCGGGACGGCCGCGTGAGCGCGGGGGCTCGCCTTCTCACGTCCCACGGCCAACGCGTCGCTCCCAGCGCGTCCACGTTGACGGGCCTGGCCGTTGTTCTCATCCTGCCGGTGTACGAGACGGACGAGGATAGCCAGTTGACCGGCATTAACGGTCTTTAGTGGACAGGTGTGCGCGCCTCAGCAGGGGCAGGCCACCGTGTGGTCCAGGCAGCGGGTGATCTTCGCGAGCGTGCGGGACAGCACCGCCTCGGTCAGGTGGTTGTGGCTGACGAGGAAACCGTTCCGGGGTCGCACCAGGCCGCTCCACTCGTACCGCGCGGTGGTCGGCGTCACGATCCCCCGCCGTTCGAACGCCAGGGCGATCCGGCCGGCGGGCACGTCGGGACGCAGTTCGACGTGCACGTGCGACCCCGACCGGGTGCCGCTCAGCCGCTCCACGGCCGGGTGATCCGCCAGGGCCTCCACCACGAGCTGCCGCTTGGCCTGGTACGCGTGACGCAGCCGGTCGACGCGGGCCCGGGTCTCGGCCGAGCCGAGCATCTCGGCCACGGCGCGCTGCGCCACCGTGACCGTGCCCGACTGCCGCAGCGACAGGTGCTCGGCCAGCTGCCGCAGCCGGCGCCCGCGGGCGAGGATGTAGCCGGTGCACACCACGTCCGGGAGCAGCCGGCACAGGCAGCCCACGTAGAGGACGTCGTCGGTGCGGTCCCGGCTCAGGTCCCACAGCGACTGCGGCCGGATCGCCTCGGTGAAGTCGTGGTCCCGGTCGTCCTCCACGATCAGCGCGCCACGGGTGACGGCCAGCTCGACCAGCGCGCGCCGCCGCGACAGGGACAGTTCCACCCCGAGCGGCATCTGGTGGGAGGGGCGCACCACGACCGCCCCCGCGGCGCGGGGCACGGCCTCCACCAGCGCCCCGTCGGCGTCCACCGGCACGGGCACGGTGACGACGTCGTGCTGGCGCAGCAGCCGGATCACCGTGGGCAGGCAGGGATCCTCGACCGCCGCGACGGTGCCCGGCTGCATCGCGACCGCCGCCACCAGGTCCAGCGACTGCCGGGCCCCGGTGGTGATCAGCACGTTCGCCGGATCGGCGTCCAGTCCGCGTACCGCCCGCAGGTGCGCGGCCACCGCGCGGCGTAGCACCGCCTCGCCGGGCCCCTCCACCACCTCCGGGATCCGGTGCGCGGCCCGGCGCCACGCGGCCCGCCACACCGGCACCGGGAAGTCCTCCCCGGACGGCTGGTCGGGGGACAGGTCGACGAGCGTCCTGCGGGCCCGGTCCGTAGGCGGCTTGCCCCGGTGCGGCTCCCCGGCGGCCTTCTCCGGCCGGGCCCGCCTGACGTAGGTCCCCGACCTGCGCCTGCTCTCGATCAGGTTCTCGGCTTCCAGCGTGCGATAGGCCTCCTGCACGACCGGCCGGGACACCCGCAGCAGCTCGGCGAGGGTCCGGCTGGACGGCAGGCGGGTGTCCGGCGGCAGGCGGCCGTCCAGGACGGCCTGCCTCAGCTGCCTGGCCAGTTGCGCCGCCATCGACTCGGCAGAACCACGTGCCAGCTCGACATAGATCGACAGAGTCGTCGACGTCCGCATCATGCCCCTTCGGCTGTCCTCCGTCGCGTTCCAGGAGAAGGCAATCTCAGACGACTTTCAGTTCGCTTACAGAAGCGTTGCAAAACGCGGCGGGCCTTGAACGCGCGGACGCTCGGGAGCGGCCCCCGCCCCGGGCTTGAACCTGCCGCAACGGGAGGTCGTAGCGTTGCGGGCGTGATCGGGGCAGACGACGCCGGACGGCGGTGGTCCATCGGCGAGCTGGCGCGCGCGACCGGGATGACGGTGCGAGCGCTGCACCACTACGACGAGATCGGGCTGCTGACCGCGAGCGAACGCACGCCCTCGGGACATCGCCGGTACAGCGAGCGCGACCTGCGCCGACTGTACCGGGTGCGGGCGCTGCGCGCGCTCGGCCTGTCTCTGGAGGAGGTCGCGGCCGTCCTGGCGGGCGCCGCGGACGACCCGGAGTCGCTGCGCCACCTACTGGCGGCGCAGCTGAGCAGGCTGGAGGAGCACGCGCAGCGGATCGAGGCGCTCCGGGGCCGGGTCGGCGAGATGCTCGGCCGGCTGGACGGCCCGTCCGCCCCCGATCCCGGCTGGTTCATGACGACCCTGGAGATGATGTCGGTGTACGAAAGCCACTTCACGCAGCAGCAGCGGGAGCGACTGGCCGAGCGCAGGGACGCGCTGGGAGCCGAGGCCGTCGAGGCGGCCAAGCACGAGTGGACGGGACTCGTCGAGGAAGGGCTGCGGCTCATCGAGAGCGGCGTCCCCGCGGACGACCCGCGCGCCCGGGACCTCGTACGCCGCTGGGACGCGCTGGCGGGCGGATTCCACCCCGAAGGACCGGCCGGCGCGGAGACCAAGGCGGCCGCGCGGAGGCTCTGGCAGGACAACAGCGCGGAGATCGGCCGGAGCCTGCCCTGGCCGGCGGAGCGGATGACCGGGCTGGTCTCCTACCTGGAGCAGGCCCGCCGGGCCGGCTGAGGTCCGGGGACCGAGGCGCCCGGTCCCGCTACTTCTTCGCCGGCTTGAAGGTCGCGGCCATGGTCTCGAAGAGCTTCTTCTTCTTTTTCCAGTCCTTGTCCTGGGTCTTGTAGAGCAGCGCGTAGCCGTTGTTCTTGTCGGTGACGAAGCCGCGGTCGATCACCCGGGACCGGTAGCGGCTGTCGCCGAAGGTGAACTCCCAGTCGGCCGCGGTCTTCCAGTAGCCCTTGACCTCTCTGATGGCGATGAGCTTGTAGCCGGGGAAGTTCCGGCTCATGCCCGGTACGTCGCGCCGCCAGACCTTCAGCGCGTCCGACTCGGGGCTGGAGGTGTGGTGCACCTCCAGGTAGGTGTGGGAGTCCCCGCGGAAGCGAACCTCGCCGTTCCCGCTGCCGTCGGCGTGCCACCCCTTCGGCAGCGCGATGGAGAACCCGCTCGGGTGCTTGTACTTGTGCCAGCCGTCGGGGACGTCCCCGGGACCGGGGTCGTCGCTGCTCGGGGAGGGCTCGGGGGACGCCGACGCCGCCGGCTCGTCCGAGGAGGACGCCGACGGCTCGGCGGAGGACGGCGCGGCCGAGGAGGGCGCCGAGGCGGAGGGCTTCTCGGTGGTCTTCCCGGTCGACGGGTCCGACCCGGCGGCGGGTTTGCCCCCCGGGTCGCTCCCGCCCGACCGCACCCCGAAATACCCCGCGACGCCCGCGATGACCAGCAGCGCGGGGATGAGGACGAGCGCGACCTTCAGCAGTCCGCCCGGCGACTTGGGCTCGACCGGGGTGGTGGACGCGGCGTGCCACGCCGCCCCGCCCTGCCCCGGCGGCGCCGCGGGCTGCTCCTGCCGCAGCCCGGCGAGCCGGTCGCCGGCGTCGGCGATCCCGCGGTCCTCCTGCGCGACCGCACCGCCGGCCGTGCCGACCTTGGTGGTGTCGTCCTTGTCGTCCTTCCCGCCCTCCTCGTCCTTGCTGTCCTTGTCGTCCGTCGCCTCGTCGCCGTCGACGGAGGGCGTCGTACGGGCGGGCGGGGCGGCCTGCACGCCGGTCTCCGGCATGGGCGCCGGGGCGTCCTCCGCCCGAGGGGGCGCGGGGTCGTCCTGGACGACGGGGATGGGCGAGGTGATCTCACCGGGGCCCGCGGCCGCGTCGCCGGGCTCCGCGGACTCCGCGGGCTCCACGGGTGGCGCGGGCGGCGCGGGACGCTCGGCGCGCCGCGCCGGGGGCTCCGGCGGGGAGGACACGGGCGGGTACGGCGCCGAGCCCCGGGGTGCCTTGCCCTCGGCCGCCGCTGCGGGCCGGGACGGCGGCGGGGCCAGCGGGGCCAGGTCCCGCGACGCCCGCTTGAGCAGACGGGTCAGTTCCTCGTAACCGGGCCGGTCCGCGGGCTCCTTGCCGAGCATCCGCAGCAGCACGGGACCGAGCGCGCCCGCGCGCCGCGGCAGGGCGGGGTCCTCGTTCAGCACGGCGTGCATCGTGGCCATCGCCATGCCGCGGTCGTGCGGGGGCTTGCCCTCGACCGCCGTGTACAGCGTGGCGCCCAGCGACCACAGGTCCGACTCGCGCTGCGCGGCCTCGCCGCGGAGCCGTTCGGGGGCGATGAAGGCGGGGGTGCCGACCAGGCCGGTGCGGGTCATCGTGGAGTCGGCTTCGAGCCGGGCGATGCCGAAGTCGGTCAGGACCACCCGGCCGTCGTCGGTGAGCAGCACGTTCTCGGGCTTGACGTCGCGGTGCAGCACGCCCTGCCGATGCGCGGCGCGCAGCGCGTCCAGGATCTGCAGCCCGATCTCGACGGTCCGCTCGGGGGACAGCGGGCCGTCCTCCCTGATCACCTGCCCGAGCGAGCGGGACGGCACCAGCTGCATGATGATCCAGGGCCGGTCGTCCTCCTCGATCACGTCGTGGACGACCACCACGTTCGGGTGGGTGAGACGCCCGGCGGCCCGGGCCTCGCGCATGGTCCGGCGGTTGAGGTCGCTGAGCTCGTCGCCCATGGCGCTGTCGTAGCGGACCTCCTTCACCGCGACCGCGCGGTCCAGCAACTCGTCGTGGGCGCGCCAGACGACGCCCATGCCACCCCGGCCGATCGGCTCCACCAACTGGTACCGGCCTCCGACGAGCCGGCCTTCCGCACGCGACACTCGAACCCCTTCCTGGACTCATGAATCGTCCCACGGATGGCAAAGGGATCAACCGCGTCCATCGCCGACGATCCCGAAATCCGAGACAGATCGGTTCGAGTCGTGGCCCGTCGCTGCTAAGGTCCTAGTTATGGGTACGTACAGCTCGTTTACGAGGCCGGCTCCGGGAGGGCCGGTCGCGTGACGATGAGCTAGCGACCATCCGGAGCCGGCTTGAGGCAGGGACGCCAGCGTCTCTGCCTTTTTCGTTTCGCACGTCCGGTTTTCGCACGCGGCCACGGAGGAACCCACATGTCGAAGGCAGCCCAACTCGACCGCGACGCCGTGCGGATCGGTGATCTCGTGATCGGCGACGGGCTACCCGTGGTGGTCGTCGGCGGTCAGGACGCCCGCTGGCTGCGCCTGCGCGGCGACGGCGGCCCGCCCGCTGAGGTCGCGGTCGCCGAGGCCAGGGCGAGCTGGGCGGGCCCGCTGCTGGTGGAGCCCGCCTCGGCCGCCGACCTGCCCGCCGTGGCCCGGCACGCCGACGGAGTGGTGGCCGGGGCGGCCTGGGCGTGCGATCCCGGCCTCGTCCGCGCCGCGGCCCGGCTCGGGTTGCCCGTCGTCCTGCAGCGGGGCGTCGTGGGCGGGCGTACGGCGACGCTGGAGGAGTGGCTGACCGCGGTGGACGACTGCGCCGCCGAGGGCAACGAGGCGATCGTGCTCTGCGAGAGCGGCGGGCGCGCGGAGCCGGAGGACGCCGCCCCCGACCTCGGGCTCATGCGCGCGGCGCGGGAGCGCACCGGCCGCCCCGTGCTCGCCGGGCTGGGCGGCGACGGCGCGCTGGCGGACGCGGCGGTGGCGGCGGGGGCGGACGGCCTGCTGGTCGGCCCGGGCGCGCCCGTGCGGGCCCTCGCGGCGGCGCACGAGGCGGCGACCGTCGTGGCGGCGGTCGTGCGGCCGGAGGCGCCCGAGACCATCGACGGGGCCCGGAGCGCGATCGACCGCGTGGACGCGGCCCTCGCCACGCTCCTCGAACGCCGGGCCGGGCTGGCCGGGCGGATCCAGCGCCTCAAGCCCGTCGGCGGTTTCCGGGGCCGGGACATGGAGCGCGAGCGCCGCCTCGTCGCGGCCATGGCCCGCCGCGCCCCCAGCCTCGGCGCCGGGCTGCTCGCCCCGATCATGAACGCCGTGATCGAGGCCGGACTGCGCCTGTCGGAGGAGACGCGGGACGGCGAGGACCGGAGATAAACTCTGCTTCACCTGAGTCCCACTGGTTCGCGATCACGGCGTAGGCTCTGGTCCGCGGTCCGGTGACGATGGGGGTCTCATGGGTGATTCGTTTGTGCATCTGCACGTCCACACCGAGTACTCGATGCTCGACGGAGCGGCGCGGCTGAAGCAGATGTTCAAACTCGTGGGCGAGCTGGAGATGCCCGCGATCGCGATCACCGACCACGGCAACATGCACGGCGCCTACGACTTCTACAAGCAGGCGACCGCCGCCGGGGTGAAGCCCATCCTCGGCATCGAGGCGTACGTCGCGCCCGAGTCGCGCATGCACAAGAAGCCGGTGTTGTGGGGTGAGCCGCACCAGAAGAGCGACGACGTCTCGGCGGGTGGCTACTACACCCACATGACGATCTGGGCGCGGAACAAGGCCGGGCTGCAGAACCTGATGAAGCTCAGCTCGCGCGCCTACACCGAGGGCTTCGTCCGCAAGTGGGCCCGGATGGACGCCGACATCCTCGCCGAGCACGCCGAGGGCCTTATGGCCACCACCGGCTGCCCCTCCGGCGAGGTGCAGACCCGCCTGCGGCTCGGCCAGTACGACCAGGCGCTCAAGGCCGCGGCGAAGTACCAGGAGATCTTCGGGAAGGACAACTACTTCCTGGAGATCATGGACCACGGCCTCGACATCGAGCGGCGGGTCCGCGACGGCCTCATCCGCATCAGCCGGGAGCTGGACATCCCGCCGGTCGTCACCAACGACTCCCACTACACCTACGAGTCCGACGCCGCCGGCCACGACGCCCTCCTGTGCATCCAGACGGGCAAGCAGCTCAGCGACCCCGACCGGTTCCGGTTCGACGGCAGCGGCTACTACGTCAAGTCCGCCGACGAGATGCGGGCGGTCGACTCCTCCGACATCTGGCAGGAGGGCTGCCGCAACACGCTGCTGGTGGCCGAGAAGGTCGACCCCGAGGGCTTCTTCCCGTACCACAACCTGATGCCGACCTACCCGATCCCCGAGGGGCTGACGGAGGAGGAGTACTTCCGGCAGCAGGTCTGGGAGGGCATGAAGCGCCGCTTCCCGGGCGGCGTGGACGAGGAGCACCGCGCCTGGGTCGAGAACGAGATCGGCGTCATCCTCCAGATGGGCTTCCCGAGCTACTTCCTCGTGGTCGCCGACTTCATCATGTGGGCGAAGAACAACGGCATCCGGGTCGGTCCCGGCCGTGGCTCGGCCGCCGGCTCGCTGGTCGCGTACGCGCTGGGCATCACCGACCTCGACCCGATCCCGCACGGCCTGATCTTCGAGCGGTTCCTCAACCCCGAGCGCGTCTCGATGCCCGACATCGACATCGACTTCGACGAGCGCCGGCGCGCCGACGTGATCCGCTACGTGACCGAGAAGTGGGGCGCCGACAAGGTCGCCATGATCGCCACGTTCGGCACCATCAAGGCGAAGGCGGCCGTGAAGGACGCCGGCCGCGTCCTCGGCTACCCGTACGCGCTGGGCGACCGCATCTCCAAGGCGTTCCCCCCGGCCGTGATGGGCAAGGACATCCCGCTGTCGGGCATCTTCGACGCCGACCACCCGCGCTACAACGAGGCGGGCGAGCTGCGCAAGCTGTACGAGGAGGACGTCGACGTCAAGGCGACGATCGACCTCGGGCGCGGCCTGGAGGGCCTGATCCGGCAGACCGGCGTGCACGCCGCGGGCGTCATCATGTCGGCCGAGCCGCTGACCGACCACATCCCGATCATGCGCCGCGACTCCGACGGCGCGATCATCACGCAGTTCGACTACCCGACCTGCGAGACGCTCGGCCTGCTGAAGATGGACTTCCTGGGCCTGCGCAACCTCACGATCATCGACGACTGCCTGAAGATGATCGAGGGCAACACCGGGAACAGGATCGAGCTGCTCGACCTCCCGCTCGACGACACCAAAACGTACGAGCTGCTGGCCAAGGGCGACACGCTCGGCATCTTCCAGCTGGACGGCGGCGGCATGCGCACGCTGCTGCGGCTGATGAAGCCCGACAACTTCGAGGACATCTCCGCGGCCCTCGCGCTCTACCGGCCCGGCCCGATGGGCGCCAACTCGCACACCAACTACGCCCTGCGCAAGAACGGCCAGCAGGAGATCACCCCGATCCACCCCGAGCTGGAGGAGCCGCTCAAGGACATCCTCAGCACGACCCACGGCCTGATCGTGTATCAGGAGCAGGTCATGGCCATCGCGCAGAAGGTGGCCAACTACACGCTCGGCGGCGCCGACCTGCTCCGCCGCGCGATGGGCAAGAAGAAGAAGTCCGAGCTGGACAAGCAGTTCGAGTTCTTCGAGAAGGGCATGAAGGAGAACGGGTTCTCCGCCGCGGCCATCAAGGCCCTGTGGGACATCCTTCTCCCGTTCTCCGACTACGCGTTCAACAAGGCCCACACCGCCGGATACGGCCTGGTGTCGTACTGGACCGCCTACCTCAAGGCCAACTACCCGGCCGAGTACATGGCGGCGCTGCTGACCAGCGTCAAGGACGACAAGGACAAGTCGGCCCTCTACCTCAACGAGTGCCGTCGCATGGGCATCACGGTGCTCCCGCCGGACGTCAACGACTCCGACTTCGACTTCACCCCGCGCGGCACCGACATCCGGTTCGGCCTGTCGGCCATCCGCAACGTCGGCGCGAACGTCGTGGACGGGATCATCGCGGCGCGCAAGGAGAAGGGCAGGTTCACCGACTTCAAGGACTTCCTGCGCAAGGTTCCGGCGGTCGTCTGCAACAAGCGGGTCATCGAGTCGCTGATCAAGTCGGGCGCGTTCGACTCGTTCGGGCACGTCCGCAAGGGCCTGCTGATGGTCCACGAGCAGGCCGTGGACGCGATCATCGACATCAAGAAGAACGAGGCCATCGGCCAGGACTCGCTGTTCGGCGCGATCGACGGCGGCGAGGACCAGACCTTCGACGTGCAGATCCCGCCGGGGGAGTGGGACAAGACGACGCTGCTGCAGTTCGAGCGGGAGATGCTCGGCCTGTACGTCTCCGACCACCCGTTGTTCGGCGTCGAGCACATCCTGTCGGCGGGCGCCGACTGCTCGATCGCGGCGCTGCAGGACGACAGCCGCCCCGACGGGCAGGTCGTCACGGTCGGCGGCATCCTGTCGGGCCTGCAGCGCAAGGTGACCAAGAAGGGCGACACCTGGGTCCTCACGATGCTGGAGGACCTGGAGGGCTCGATCGAGGTCATGATCTTCCCGTCGGCCTACCAGCTCTGCGCGACCGTGCTCGCCGAGGACGCGATCGTCTTCGTCAAGGGCCGGATCGACAAGCGGGAGGACGTCGCGAAGATCATCGCGATGGAGGTGACCGCGCCGGACCTCACCGTCGAGTCGGGCGGGCCGCTGGTGGTGAGCATGCCGATCAACCGCTGCACGCCGCCCGTCGTCGGCCGGCTCAAGGAGGTGCTCACCACTCACCCGGGGACCACGGAGGTCCACCTCCAGGTGCACAACGGGCCGCGTACGACGGTCATGCGGCTGGACGACCGGCTCCGCGTGAGCCCCTCGCCGGCCCTGATGGGCGACCTCAAGCAGCTGCTCGGTCCGGCCTGCCTGGCCGGCTGACCGGCCGCTCGGCCTCCCGCTCCCGCTTCTTCTTCTCCTTTTTCTCCTTCTTGCGCTGCTTCTCCAGCGCCTCCTTCAGGCCCGGCGTGAACCCGCCGCCGAACCGGGCCATGTCGGGCGGGACGAAGCCGTACACGGGGACGTCCCGTAGCGCCGCGCGCATCGAGTCCACCCAGATCGGACCCGGCAGCGAGGCGCCCTGCACCGAGCCGTAGTAGCGGCCGCCGATGGTGACGCCGGTGAGCGGATAGCGGTAGGAGCCGCGGATGTCGCCCACGCTCACGGCGGCCGCGAGGCCCGGGGTGTACCCGGCGAACCAGGCCGAGGTGTACCCGTTGTTGGTGCCCGTCTTGCCCGCGGCGGGCCGCCCGATGGACTGGCCGCGCATCGTGCCCTTGGTGAAGACCCCCGTGAGCACATGGCTCACCGCGTCGGCGACCTCGGGCTCGATCGCGCTCACGCACGCCGGCGGAATTTCGGTGCGGGTGCCGTCGCGTTCCACCACGGCGGTGATGGCCAGCGGCCGGCAGTAGCGGCCACGGGCGGCCAGCGCCGCGTACGCCGCCGCCACGGTGGTCGGGTCCATCTCGTTGGCCCCCAGCGTGAACGTCGGCACCTCGTGCAGCGGCGCGCCGTCCGCCCGCCTGATGCCCAGTGACCTGGCCGTCTGCACGACGTCGCACAGGCCGACCTCGCGCTCCAGCCGCATGTAGAAGATGTTCACCGACTGCCAGGTGCCCATCTCCAGGCTGTACGGCCCGCCGCCGCCCTCGCCACCCGCGTTGTGGATGACGGTTTTCGGGTCGTTGACGGCCCTGCCCGAGCAGTCGCGATAGCCGTACGACGGGACGTACGAGCCGGGGATCGTGAAGCCGTCGCCGAACCGCATCCCCTGCTTGAGTGCGGTGGCCAGCGTGAACACCTTGAACGTGGAGCCCGCCTGCAGGCCGAGCCCGCCGCCGTGCGCCGTGTCGGCCGCCAGGTTGTAGGTGGTGGCGGGCCCGAGGTCCCGGTCGTGCGGGTTGCGCCCGTACCGTTTGCTCACCGCCATCGCGCGGATGTGACCGGTGCCCGGCTCGATCATCGTCTCCGACGCGACCTGGTTGTCACGCGGTCTGACCCGCGCGGCGATGGCACGCGCCGCGGCCCGCTGCGCGACCGGGTCGACGGTCGTCCAGATGGTCAGCCCGCCCCGCTGCAGACGCCGCTCCCGGTCGGCCCTGGTGTAGCCGAACGCGGGGTTGCCGAGCACCTCGCGTTCCACGTACACGCAGAAGAAGGGGTAGGCGCTGCCGGCGCAGCCGCCGGGCTCGGGCCGCAGGCGCAGCCCCAGCGGCTCGGCGGCGGCGGTGCGCGCCACGTCGCCGTCGATCACCCCGAGCTCGGCCATCCGGTCCAGGACCAGGTCGCGCCGGGCCCGCAGCCGGTCCCTGTGCTCGTCGCCCAGGGAGGGATCGGTGTCGTACGGCGTGCGCACGGCGCCGGCGAGCGTCGCGGCCTGCGTGAGCGTCAGGTCGGCGGCGTCGACGCCGAAGAACCGCTTGGCCGCGGCCTGCACGCCGAACGCCCCCGCGCCGAAGTAGGCGATGTTGAGGTAACGCTCGAGGATCTGGTCCTTGGTGTATTTGCGCTCCAGCGCCAGCGCGTACCGCAGCTCGTCGAGTTTGCGGCGGAACGAGCGCACGAGGGCCTGCGCCCGCTCGTCCTCCGACTCGGCCTGGTTCAGCATGATGTTCTTGACGAGCTGCTGGCTGATGGACGAGCCGCCCTGCCGGATCCCGCCGGCCCGGGTGTTGGTGACGAAGGCGCGCAGCGTGCCCTTGAGGTCGAGGCCGCCGTGCTCGTAGAACCGGGCGTCCTCGATGGCGACGATGGCCCGGCGCATGACCGGGGCGACCGCGCTCAGCGGCACCGACTGCCGGTTCTGGTAGTAGAACTGCGCGATCTGACGCCCGTTGCGGTCGAGCAGCCGTGTCACCTCGGGCAGCGGCTCCTCGCGCAGCGGCGCGGGCAGGTAGGTGAGAGTGGACGCGGCGCTCCTGGCCGCCAGGCCGGCTCCGCCCACGAAGGGCATGGCCAGCCCGGCGACCAGGGTGCCCCCGGCTGTGCCGCACAGGCCCAGCGCGAGGACGGCGCGCCCGACGGTGACGCCGAGAAGACGAGAGGTCACGGGATATCAGTGCGACCTCCGGCGTTTGTCCAAACCCGGGAGCCGTAAAGCTTTACGTGATCCTGTTGATCTTCAATCCGAGCGAGGTGAACTGTTCGAACGGTCTGTGGTAACCGCGTTCGATGTGGTTGACGCCCCGCAGGGTCGAGGTGCCCTCGGCCACGGCGGCGGCCAGCACCGCGGAGAACCCGGCGCGGATGTCGGGGAGCGTGACGTCGGCCCCGCGCAGATTGGAGACTCCGCGTACGACCGCCGAGTGCTTGGCGTTGGTGTCGTGGTAGCGGCACGCCGGGCCGCCCAGGCACTGGGCGAACACCTCGATCTCGCACCCCATCTTCTGCAGCGCGGGCACGTACACGAGCCGGTTCTCGAACACCGTCTCGTGCAACACCGACATGCCCTCGGCGCGGGTGAACAGCACCATCAGCGGCGTCTGCCAGTCCGTCATGAAACCGGGGTGGGTGTCGGTCTGCACCGCCGCCGCCCGCAGGCCGTCCGGGGCCGAGGCGCACAGCCACTCGTCGGTTATCTCGAACCGCGCGCCCATCCTCGCCAGCGTGGTGATGGCGGTCACGAGCCGGTCCTGGTGGCAGCCGTGCACGCGCACCTCGCCGCCCGTCACCAGGCCCGCCACCAGGTAGGAGAACGCCTCGATGCGGTCGCCGGCCAGCCAGGTGGAGGCGCCGTGCAGCTTCTCGACGCCCTCGATGACGATGCGCCGGTCCGGGCTCAGCTCGATCATCGCGCCCATGCGCTGGAGGAACAGCGCCAGCTCCACCACCTCGGGCTCCATCGCCGCGCCCTTGATGACGGTCTTGCCCTCCGCGAGCACCGCCGTCATGAGGATCGTCTCGGTGGCGCCCACGCTGGGGTAGGGGAGCGTGATGCGGTTGCCGCGCAGGCGGCTCGCCTTGGCGGTGATGCCGTTGTCGCCGACCTCGATCTCCGCGCCCATCGACCGCAGCGCCTCGACGTGGAAGTTCACCGGCCGCCTGCCGATGGGGTCGCCGCCGACGAGGGGGACGAACGCCTCGCCCGCCAGGTGCAGCAGCGGGCCGAGCATCAGGATCGGGATGCGGTTGAGCCCGGTGTACTCCTCCGGCACGCGCGGCCGGATCTCGCTGCCCCGCTCGATGGTGATCTCACCCGGGGTGATCTCCACATGGATGCCGAGGGCTTCGAGCATGGCGGCGGTCAGCCCCACCTCGCCGACCTCGGGGGCGTTGTGCAGCGTGCTCGGGCCCGTCCCGAGCATCGCCGCCACCATGTGCTTGGAAACCGCGTTCTTCGATCCCCGGACCTCCACGTCCCCCCGCAACGGGCCGGACGGGTCGATCTGCCATACCTCTTCGCTCACTCGGCCTCCTTGGCCAACACCGATGCCGTGCGTCCCCTGCACCCGGCTTCAGCAAGAGTAACGGGATCGGTCCCGATTACCATGTGGGTACTATCGGGACGGTGCGGCATCTGAGGGGCAATCTGGCTACGACCGTCGTGACCGTCCTCGTGCTCGCCGTTCTCGGCGTGGTCGCCGGGTACGTCTGGTCGGCGCTCGCCCCCGCCACGCGGTACGTGCTGGTCGACGGGACGCCGCACCTGGCCGACCCGGAGACGCAGTCCCTCATCGAGGCCGACGGCTGGTTCGCCGCCGTCACCGGCGCGTTCGGCCTGGTCTGCGCGGTCGCGGGGTACGTGCTGTCGCGCGACCGGCCGGTCGAGGTCCTCGTGGGGCTCGCGAGCGGCGGGCTGCTCGCCGGGTACGTCGCGATGCTGGTCGGCGGCACGGCCAAGGGCGTGGTCCAGGCGGCGGGACCGGACGGCTACACCACCACGGCCTCGCTGGACCTGACCGCGTACGGCGTGCTGTTCGCCTGGCCGCTCGTCGCCACCGCGGTCTTCTGGGTCATCGAGTTCGCCGTGACGTACAACCAGCGCGGCCGCTAGGCCTCGTCGCTCCTGTCGAGGACCGGCTCGGTCCGCCACAGACCGGTCGCCTGCTCGAAGGCGTGCCCGAGACGCAGGACGTCCATGTCGGCCCACGGCCTGCCGACGATCTGCAGGCCGACCGGCAGGCCCTCGGGCGTGAACCCGCACGGCACCGACATCGCGGGCGCGTGCAGCACGCTGATCCAGTAGCACGAGCGCATCCATGCCAGGTAGTCGGGCATCTCCACCCCCGCCACCTCCGTGACGTACGGCTGCTCGACCGGGAACGGCGGCACCTGGCTGACGGGCGCCACGAGGAATTCGTACCGGCCGAAGAACTCCCGCATGCGGTGGAACAGCCCGGTGCGCAGCCGCTCGGCCCGGGCGAGGTCGGCCCCGGTGACCTTCCGCCCCTGCTCCACGTTCCAGGCCACGTTGGGACCAACCTCGGGCAGGTCGCCGAAACTGAGCGCGTAGTACCACGACCGGTAGACGCGGAACGCCTCGTCGGCGTCGGACAGGTCCAGGTCCACCTGCTCGACCTTGGCGCCCAGCCCGGCCAGCGTCTCGGCCGCCCGCGCCGTCGCCGCGGCCGTCCGCGGGTCGACCGGGAGGCCGCCCAGGTCGGGGCTGAAGGCGACGCGGACGCCGGCGAGGTCCATGTTGGCGGGGTGCAGGTCCAACGGTGCCGCGAACGCCGAGCCGTCCTCGCGAATCGAGAACGGCGAGACCGGGTCGAACCCGGCGACGGCCGACATGAACAGCGCCAGGTCGGCGGCCGTGCGGGCCATCGGACCCGGCACGCTGAGCGTGAACCAGGCCGCCGTCGCCGACTTGGCGGGCACCCGCCCGGGGGTGGGCCGCAGGCCCGCCACGTTGCAGAACGACGCGGGGTTGCGCAGCGACCCGCCCATGTCGGAGCCGTCGGCGAGCGGCACCATCCGGCACGCCAGCGCCGCCGCGGCGCCGCCGCTGCTGCCGCCCGCGCTCTTCGACAGGTCGTAGGGGTTGCGCGTCGCCCCGAACACCTCGTTGACCGTGTGCGAGCCGGTGCCGAACTCCGGGGTGTTCGTCTTGCCGAGCGCGATCGCGCCCGCCTCGCGGATGCGCCGCACCAGCGGGTCGTCCTCGGTGGGCACGTGGTTCGCGAAGGCCGGTGAGCCGTACGTGGTCCGCACGCCCGCGGTGTCGGCGAGGTCCTTGTGCGCGACCGGGATGCCGTGCAGCGGGCCGCGCACGTGCCCGCGCCGCAGGTCCTCGTCGGCGCGCGCGGCCTGGTCGAGCGCCCGCTCCGCGGTCAGCGTGACGACGGCGTTGACCCGCGGGTTCGTCTCGTCGATGCGCCGCAGGCAAGCCTCGGCCAGTTCGACCGCGCTCACCTCGCGGGCCCGGAGCAGCGCGGCCATCTCGGTCGCGGTGAGGCCGGCCAGTTCGTTCATATCTCCCCGTTCCCTACGGTCTCCGGCCAGTTTCACGGCCTGCGAGCCGGACGGGCGACGGCAACACTCGACAGGTTCAGGCCTTGGCGATGGGGGCGGTCACCGCCTGGGCGAGCCGGATGAGGTTGCCCGGCGCCGTCTCGATCTGCAGGCCACGCCGCCCGGCGGAGAAGTAGATCGTCTCGAAGCCGAGCGCCGACTCGTCCACCACGGTCGGCAGCCGCTTGCGCTGCCCGAGCGGGCTGATGCCTCCCACCACGTAGCCGGTGACCCGCTCCACCTTCGCCGCGTCGGCCATCGCCGCCCGCTTGCCCTTCAGCGCCGCGGCGAACGCCTTGAGGTCGAGCTTGCCCGCGACCGGCACGACCGCGACCGCCAGGCCCGCCTCGGTCTCCGCCACCAGCGTCTTGAAGATCTGCTCGTACGGCAGGCCGAGCGCGTCGGCCGCCTCCTCGCCGTACGCCTGGGCGTTCGGGTCGTGGTCGTAGGGGTGAAGGGTGAACTCCGCCTTGGCCTGCGTGAGGGCGACGGTCGCCGGAGTGCCCTGGCCGCCCTTGCTCTTGGTCTTGCTCACGGCGGCAAGCCTAGTGCGGACGCCCCTTCGTCACCGCAGGGCGGAGCGTACGGCCTCGGGGGAGCGGGCGACCACGGCGGTCCCGTCGTCGGCGGTGATGATCGGCCGCTGGATCAGGATCGGGTGAGCGGTCATGGCCTCGATCCACCGCCCGCGAGCCGCCTCGTCGCGCGGCCACGACTCGATGCCCAGCTCCGCCGCGACGGGCTCGCCGAGGCGGGCGACGTCCCAGGGTTCCAGCCCGAGACGCCGCAGCATCTCTGCGAGCTCCTCCGCGCTCGGCGGGTCCTCCAGGTAGTGCCGAATCGTGTACCCGGCGCCCTCGGCGTCCAGCAGGGACAAGGCCGACCGGCACTTCGAGCAGGCCGGATTGATCCAGATCTCCATGGGGTCATTGTCCCGCGCCGCGGTGCGAGCGGGCCCGTCAACGCTGCCGGAAAGGCGCGAACCGGCCGAGGTAGGTGAAGGCCCAGCGGTCGTTGCCGGCCCTCCGGCGGGTGTAGCGGTCGGGGTGCTGGTAGCGGTCGCGGTTGTGGAACTGGCAGGCCGGGCCCAGGAGTTTGAGGTCGGTCAGGCCGCCGGTGCTCCAGTTGTCGGCGTGGTCGATCTGGCATTTGGTGGCGGGGAGGGGGCAGCCGTCGATCCAGCAGGTGGCGTAGCGGGCGAAGACGGCCCGCCGCTGGGCCGGGGTGGCCAAGCGGACCTTGCGGCCCATGTCGAGCACCTGTCCGTCGGCGTCCATGACCAGGCGCATGAGGGTGGAGGTGCGGGCCAGGCGGTGCACGCCGGCGATGGGCAGCACCTGCCCGGTCGCCAGCAGCAACCCCGGCGCCGTCCCCAGCAGTGGACCCCACGCCGCGCCCGGCCCTGCCCCCGGCAGCCCTCCGGACTCCGCTCCCGGTGGCGACCCCGGCTCTGATCCCCGGGCGCCGGGCGTCCCCGGCTCTGGTCCGGACGTGCCGGACGGGGTTTCCGTGCCTCCCGGCCCATGCCGGGCATCCCCCGCAGGCCGAGGCCCGGCGTGGGTGTGAGGGGCACAGGTGTCCCCAGGAGGATCAGGCGAGTGCCACTTGCCCCACCGTGACTCCCGCGAGTGCGACTCCTGCCGCTGTGGCGTGCTCTGCTGCGACGAGCCTCGCTGTGACTCCCTCCGCTGTGGGCTTTTCGCCTGCGCGCGTCTGGTCGCGTCATTGCTGGGCTGCACGTCACGGGGCCCGGTCGCCGGGTCTGCGCCGTTGGCGGCGCTCTGGTCGGCGTTCTCCACGGCGGCCCCTGCGGATACGTCGGCATCGGCGCCTACTGCGGAACCGGCTGCCTCGGCCTCCTCGGCGTCACCGCTCTCCGCAACGTCGACAGGGTCGGCGGGGCTAGTGCTGCCGACGTCAGTCGGGTCGTCCTCCTCGGCGGAGGCACTGATGTCCTCGCTGTCCCGGCCGGCCTGGCTGTCCCGACTGTCCCGGCTGTCCTCGGGGTGGTAGGCGCTCGCGGGGTGGCCGGCACTTCCAGCGTGCTCGGGGGCGTGCTCGGGGGTGGGGTCGGTGGGGAGGGATTCGGCGTTGACCAGGACCAGAA
>NZ_JBSGHN010000002.1:0-517758 GCF_053604425.1 Microbispora sp. NPDC004025
GCCGTCATGACGGGGTCATGCATGATTTCATGCACTGGCTTTTAGCACACTGTTGAGTTCTCAAGAAACGGACGCGACCACCATCACCCAGAACCTGATCAACAGGTCCCGAGATCCAGGGCGATAACTTCCGTTCGGCCGACTCTGCGGCGATCGCCGCACCGCAGACCTGGAGGGCCATGCGATCTCGGCCGATGCTCTTGTTAGAGTGACCGCCCCTCTCGGGGCAACCACTCCATCTTAAACCCTCGCCCGCTTCGCGTCAAACCCTTCGGTCTGGCCGCACCACGGATGACCCGGACTTGACGCGAGCGCCTCGTCTGGGTGGTTGTCAGAGTGGCTTGCCCGTCGGGGTCCGGCCGCCTGTCGGCGTCCCGCTCTCCCCGGGGGCGAAGAAAACATTAGGCAACCCGGGTCTGGCCGTCAAATCACGGCGAGATGGCCGAAACCCCAGGCCAGACGGGAACTTCCGGCGCTGACCGCCATGAACGCCACAAGATTGTTACCCTCGTCACAACAACTCTTGGCCATAAAACAGCCGCCCCAGCCTCAGGCCGGGGCGGCTGTTCGGTTCCGAGGGTCAGGCGATCTCGACGCCGCCCACCGTCTTCTTGCCTCTGCGCAACACGAGGAACCGGCCGTGCAGCAGGTCGTCCGCCGAGGGCACGTACTCCTCGTCGGTGATCTTCGTGTTGTTCAGGTACGCGCCGCCCTCCTTGACGGCACGCCGCGCCGCGGACTTCGACTCCACCAGCCCGCTCTCCGCGAGCAGCTCGACGTACGGCGCACCCAGAGCCGGCACGACGGCCTTGGGCACCTCAGCGAGGGCGGACTCCAGCGTCCGGGCGTCGAGTTCGGCCAGGGAGCCCTGGCCGAACAGCGCACGCGAGGCGGCGATCACGCGGGCCAGCTCGTCGGCACCGTGCACCAGAGTCGTCAGGTCCTCGGCCAGGGCTCGCTGCGCCTCTCGAGCCGCCGGCCGCTCGGCCACGGCCTTCTCCAGCTCCTCGATCTCCTCCCGGGTGCGGAAGGTGAAGACCTTGAGGAAACGCACCACGTCCCGGTCGTCGGCGTTCAACCAGAACTGGTAGAACGCGTACGGCGAGGTCAGGGCGGGATCGAGCCAGATCGCACCGCCCGCCGTCTTGCCGAACTTCGTACCGTCGGCCTTGGTGATCAGCTTGCCGGTGAGCGCGTGGACGTGCCCACCCTCGACCCGCCGGATCAGGTCGACTCCGGCGGTGATGTTGCCCCACTGATCGCTGCCACCGAGCTGCAGGGTGCATCCGTTCCGCCGGTACAACTCCAGGTAGTCGTTGGCCTGCAGGATCTGGTAGCTGAACTCGGTGTAGCTCAGCCCCTCACCGGCCAGCCGGGCGGAGACGGATTCCCTCGCCAGCATGCGGTTGACGGGGAAGTGCTTGCCGACGTCCCGGAGGAAGTCGATCGCCGACAGCTGCGCCGTCCAGTCGAGGTTGCTGACCAGCGTCGCCGCCGTCGGCCCCTCCTCGAACGACAGGAACTTCTCGACCTGCACGCGGATGCGCGCCACCCACTCGGCGACGATGTCGCTGGAGTTCAACGCCCGCTCGGTGCTGCGGCCGCTCGGATCGCCGATCAGACCGGTGGCGCCGCCGACCAAACCGATGGGCCGATGGCCCGCGCGCTGGAAGCGGGTCAGGATCAGCAGCGTGGCCAGGTTGCCCACGTGCAATGACGGTGCGGTCGGGTCGAAGCCCGCATACACGGTGATCGGACCGTCGGCCAGCGCCTTGCGCAGCGCGTCGATGTCGGTGGTCTGCGCGATCACGTCGCGCCACTCGAGCTCGTCGAGGATGTCAGCCATCTCCGACGTCGGCACGAGATTGCCTGAAGTTGCGGTCACGGTCGTGGCTTTCGCTTATTGATGGTGGATGTACGGGCTTCCGTACAAGCCTGCCTGATCACGAAACCTTATCGCCACTTCACTCCGGCGCGTCAGCTCGTGGTGCGACCCCGGCGCCGGGGCACGTGGGCGCGGTACGGCGACACGGTGGGATCCCCGTCGATCCAGAACCGCCAGGGCGTGTCGGCGCCCGCGGACACTCCGGTTCGGGGGCCCGTCCTGACCTGGCCGGACGGCACGGCCCGGCCCTCGTGCACCCGGATCGGGCCGCCGGCGCAGCAGTCCGTCCCGTTGTGCTCCCGCACCAGGCCGAGCGCCACCGTGAGCCGGGCCGGTCCACGCGCCAGGTCACGGTCCGGGACCCGCCGCACCAGCCCTTCCAGTTCCGGACCGTCGGCGTGCGGCATACGGCGGATGCGGGCGGTGTGCACGCCCGCGATCACCTCGCCGGCGCGTAACAGGACGGCCGAGCCGGTGCCCGCGGGCATGCACACGAGGTTCGCGCAGTAGTGCATGCCGTACGTGAAGTAGACGTAGAGGTGCCCCGGCGGCCCGAACATGACCGAGTTGCGCGGCGTGCGTCCCCGGTAGGTGTGGGAGGCCGGGTCCTGCCCCGGCCCGCCGTACGCCTCGACCTCGCTCAGCCGCACCGCCACCGACCCGTGCACGACCACGCGGCCGAGCAGGTCGGGCGCGACCACGTCAGAAGGACGGTCGAAGAAGTCGCGGCCGAGCGGCGCGCCCGCGACGTCCTCGATCAGCTCTCGTTCGCCCATGCCGCCTGACCGTCGACGGTCTCCCGGAGGTTCGCGATCTGGTCGCGGACCCGGTCGGGCGCGGTGCCGCCGAAGGCGCTGCGGGCGGCCAGCGCGCCGTGCACGTTCAGCACGTCACGCACGCTCGCACCCGTGGCGTCGACGGCGAAGTGCGGCGAGACCTTGGCCAGCTCGTCGTCGGTGAGCTCGCCGAGGTCCTTGTCGTTCACCTGGCACCACACCACGAGGTGGCCGACGGCCTCGTGCGCGTCACGGAACGGGACCCCGCGGCGGACGAGCAGTTCGGCGAGGTCGGTCGCCAGGGCGAAGCCGTCGGGCGCGCTGGACTCCAGCTTGGCCTTGTTCACCCGCATCGTGGAGACCATGCCCGACACCGCGGGAAGCACCAGAAGCAGGGTGTCGACCGCGTCGAACACCGGCTCCTTGTCCTCCTGCAGGTCCCGGTTGTAGGTGAGCGGCAGGCCCTTGAGGGTCGTCAGCAGCGACATCAGCGAACCGATCAGCCTGCCGCTCTTGCCCCGGGCCAGCTCGGCGACGTCGGGGTTCTTCTTCTGCGGCATGATCGACGAGCCGGTCGAGTAGGCGTCGTCCACCTCGATCCACCGGAACTCCTGCGAGGCCCACAGCACGATCTCCTCGCCGAGCCTGGAGATGTGCACGCCGATCAGCGCGGCACAGAACAGGAACTCCGCCGCGAAGTCGCGGTCGGCGACCGCGTCCATCGAGTTCGGCGCGGGAGCGTCGAACCCGAGTTCGGCGGCGACGGCGGCGGGGTCGAGCGGCAGGGAGGAACCGGCCAGCGCGCCCGAGCCGAGCGGCGAGATCGCCGCGCGCCTGTCCCAGTCACGGAGGCGGTCCACGTCCCTGGTGAGCGCGTGAACGTGAGCCAGAAGCTGGTGGCCGAACGACACCGGCTGGGCGTGCTGCAGGTGCGTCATGCCGGGGGCGGCGACGTCGGCGTTCTCCTCGGCCTGGCTGATCAGCGCCGTCTCCAGCTCGGCGAGCCGGGAGACGATCGTGCGGACGTGGTCACGCAGGTAGAGGCGCAGGTCGGTGGCGACCTGGTCGTTGCGGCTGCGGCCGGCGCGGAGCTTGCCGCCCAGCGAGCCGAGCCGTTCGAGCAGGCCACGCTCCAGTGCCGTGTGCACGTCCTCGTCGGCCACGGTGGGGCGGAACTCTCCCGTGCGGCAGGCCCGGTCGAGGTCGTCGAGCGCGCCCAGCATGCGGTCGAGCTCCTCCTGCGTCAGCAGCCCGGCGCGGTGCAGCACCCGCGCGTGCGCGCGCGAGGCAAGCAGATCGTACGGCGCGAGCCGCCAGTCGAACTGCACGCTCACCGACAGGCGCGTGAGGGCGTCCGCGGGTCCCCCCTCGAACCTGCCACCCCAGAGCCTCATCGGCTTGTTGTCCGCCACCGTCTTCTCCCTCCGATATTCGAGTCCCTGCCGAAAAGATGACCGCGCACCGTTCCCGCCCGGGCCGTCGTACGTAGATCCTTGCGCCTGGTCCGGCTTTCTCGGATGAACACTCGGCGCGATTCTTCACGCGGATCCTTTGCGGGACTAATCCGCGACCTTAGCCGACGTACGCCCCGGTCCCTGCACCGGAACCGGGGCGTATGCCGAGTCGATCAGGCCTGGCGGGAGTCCCGCGCGGCCGCGATTTCGTTCTCACCGATCGAGTGCCTCGACCTCTCGACGAGGCCGATCGGCAGACCCTTCCCCGGCGACATCGCCGTAGGAGGCGGGCACTGCCCGATCCGTCACTCTTCCCGCTCTTCGCCGTCGTGGGCGCGGACCTCCGCGGCGAGCTTGTGCCTGCTCACGTCGGGCGTGCGGCGGGTGGCGAGGTTGAGCAGGGACTCCGCCAGCCCCTGCCCCCCTGCGGGATCACGGCTGATGACGAGGATCGTGTCGTCGCCGGCCACCGTGCCGAGGATGGATTCCCAGCCCGCGTGGTCGATGGCCGAGGCGAGGAACTGCGCCGCTCCCGGCGGCGTGCGCAGGATCACGAGGTTGGCCGACGCCTCGGCCGACACCAGAAGCTCCTCCGCGATCCTCCGCAGCCGCGCGTCGGGGTTCTCCGGCAACCCGTTCGTGGCACCGGTGCGATAAAGGGGAATCCGCCCCCCGCCCTCACCGGGCAGCGCGTAGACCAGCGTGCCGTCGTCGGCCCGCAGCTTCAGCGCGCCCAGCTCGTCGAGATCCCGGGAGAGCGTGGCCTGGGTGACCTCCACTCCCTGCTCCGCCAGGAGCTTGGCCAGCTCCGGCTGCGAGCGCACCTTGTGCCTGGTCAGCAGCTCCACTATGCGAGCGTGCCGGGCGGCCTTGGTGAGCGGGATGGTCACGACCCCTCCGCGCCCCGTGTCGCCAGCCAGTGCAGCAGCGCCTTCTGGGCATGCAGCCGGTTCTCCGCCTGGTCCCACACGACGCTCTGCGGCCCGTCGATGACGTCCGCGGCTATCTCCATCCCCCGATATGCCGGAAGACAGTGGAGGACGATCGCGTCCGGGTCCGCGAGGCCGAGCAGGGCGGTGGACACCTGGTAGGAGGCGAAGGCCGCGACCCGCTCGTCCTTGCCGTCCTGGCCCATGGACACCCAGGTGTCGGTGGCGACGACATGGGCCCCGGCCACCGCGGCCGCCGGGTCGCTCACCGCCGTGACCGACCCGCCCGTCGCCGCCGCGATCTCGGCCGCCCGCTCCATGACCAGGGCGTCGGGCAGGTAGCCCGCCGGCGCCCCGACCCGGACGTGCATGCCGGCCGTGGCCCCGCCCAGCAGGTAGGAGTGGGCCATGTTGTTGGCACCGTCGCCGAGGTAGGCGAGCGTGAGCCCCCTCGGCGAGCCCTTGTGCTCCCGGATCGTCTGCAGGTCGGCGAGGATCTGGCAGGGGTGGAACTCGTCGGTCAGCGCGTTCACCACCGGCACCGACGAATGGGCCGCCATCGCCTCGATGCGCTCCTGGCCCGCCGTCCGCCACACGATCGCCGCGACCTGCCGGGACAGCACCCGCGCGGTGTCCTCGACCGGCTCGCCGCGTCCCATCTGCGACGTGCCGAGGTCCATGACCAGTGGCTGGCCGCCCAGCTCGGCGACGCCGACGGTGAAGGAGACCCGGGTGCGGGTGGAGGGCTTGTCGAACAGCACGGCGACCGTGCGGGGGCCCGCGAAGGGCCGGTAGCCGAACCTGTCCTTCTTCATCGCCTCGGCCAGGTCGAGCACCTGTGCCTGCTCCTCCGGCGACAGGTCGTCGTCCCGCAGGAAGTGCCTGACACGCGCCGGGTCCGCGCCCTCCCTGACTCGCGCCGGGTCCGCGCCCTGCCTGACTCGCGCCGGGTAGCCACCCTGGCTCGGGCCGTCGTCGGGGGTCAGGAGGTCGTCGTCAGGCATTTGCGGTCTCCAGGATGCCGGGCAGTGCGTCGAGGAAGGTCTTCACATCGGACTCGGTGATCACAAGCGGTGGCGCGAGCCGTACCGCGTCGGGCTGAAGGGCGTTGACCAGGAAACCTGCCTCCTGCGCCGCCGCCTGCACCTGCGCGGACTTGGGCGCGGTGAGGACGGCGGCCAGCCAGAGCCCTCGGCCCCTGACCCCCTTGAGCAACGGGTGCCGCACGGCGGAGATGCCCTCGGACAGCAGCGCTCCCACCTTGGCGACGTTGCCGAGCAGTCCGTCGCGCTCGATCGTGTCCAGCACCGCGAGCGCCGCCGCGGACGAGATCGGGTTGCCGCCGAAGGTCGAGCCGTGGTCGCCCTTGGCGAAGACCTCGCCGGCTTCGCCGAAGCCCACACAGGCGCCGATCGGCAGGCCGCCGCCGAGGCCCTTGGCCAGCGTCAGGACATCCGGGACGACCCCTTCCGCCTGGTGCGCGAACCAGTGCCCGGTACGGCCGATGGCCGACTGGATCTCGTCGGCGACGAGCAGCGCCCCCGCCGAGGAGCAGATCTCCCTGGCGGCCCGGAAGTAGCCCTCGGGCGGCGGGACGACCCCGGCCTCGCCCTGGGTGGGCTCCAGGAAGACCGCGGCGCAGTCTTCGGTCACCGCGTTCTTCAGCGCGTCCGCGTCACCGTAGGGGACGAACCGCACGTCGAGCGGGAACGGCCCGAACTGGTCGCGGATCGACGGCTTTCCGGTGAGCGACAGCGCGCCGAGCGTACGCCCGTGGAAGCCGTTCTCCGCCGCGACCATGTAGCCGCGGCCGTGGGTCCTGCCGTACTTGATGGCGATCTTGACCGCCGCCTCGTTGGCCTCGGTGCCGGAGTTGGCGAGGAAGACCCGCGCGGGCTCCGCGAGCAGGGCGAGCAGCTTCTCGGCGAGCAGCACCTCGGGCTCGTGCAGGAACAGGTTCGAGGTGTGCGCGAGGGTTGCCACCTGCCGGGACACCGCCTCGACCAGGGCCGGGTGGTTGTGCCCGAGCGAGGTCACCGCGATGCCGCCGATGAGGTCGAGGTAGCGGCGTCCGTCCACGTCCCAGACGGCGCAGCCCTCACCGCGGGCGATGGCGACGGGCGGCACACCGTAGTTGCGCATGAACGCCGCTTCGAAACGTCCGCGCAGTTCGTCGTTGGTGCTCATCTGGCAACCTCCCCGTTGACGGCGCCGTCCGCCGTCGCCCCGATCCCGTCCGCCGCCGCGACGGCGGCGTCGGGCTCGACCATCGTCCCGATGCCCTCGTCGGTGAAGACCTCCAGCAGCAGCGCGTGCGGCACCCGCCCGTCGAGCACGTGCGCCTGCGGGACGCCACCGCGCACGGCGGCCAGACATGCCTCCATCTTCGGCACCATGCCACTGGACAGCGAGGGCAGCAACGCGGCGAGCTCGGACGCCCCTATGCGGCTGACGACCTCCTCGCTGCGAGGCCAGTCGGCGTACAGCCCTTCGACGTCGGTGAGGACGATGAGCTTCGACGCCTGGAGCGCCACGGCGAGGGCGGCCGCGGCGGTGTCGGCGTTGACGTTGTAGATCCCGCCGTCCTCGCCTCGGGCCACGGAGGACACCACGGGGATGCGGCCGTCGTCGAGCAGGGCCCGCACGGCTCCGGCCTCGACCCTGATGATCTCCCCGACCTGGCCGATGTCGACCTTGACGCCGTCCACGACGACGTGCTTGCGCTCGGCGGTGAACAGGTGGGCGTCCTCGCCGGACATGCCGACCGCGAACGGGCCGTGCCCGTTGATCAGGCCGACCACGTCGCGGTTGACCTGGCCGACCAGGACCATCCGGACGACCTGCATCGCCTCGGGGGTGGTCACCCGCAACCCGGACACGAAGTGGCTGTCGATCCCGAGCAGGTCGAGGTGCGACTGGATCTGCGGGCCGCCGCCGTGCACGATCACCGGCCGCAGGCCGGCGTAACGCAGAAACACCACGTCGGCCGCGAACTTGGCCCGCAGGTGCTCCTCGGTCATCGCGTTCCCGCCGTACTTGATGACGACGGTCGCGCCGTGGAAGCGCGCCAGCCAGGGCAGCGCCTCGATCAGGGTGTGCGCCTTGTCCAGGGCGCCGTTCCGCCTGACGCTCATGACGAGTACGCCGAGTTCTCGTGGACGTACGCCGCCGTGAGGTCGGTGGTGTGCACGGTAGCGGTGTGCGTGCCCGCGGACAGGTCGACGGTGATGGTCACGTCGCGGGGCCGCAGGTCGACCTTGGCACGGTCGTCCCCCGCCGCGCCGCCGCGGCAGATCCAGATGCCGTTGACCGCCACGTTGACCCGCTCGGCCTCGAACACGGCGTCGGTGGTGCCCACCGCGCTGACCACCCGGCCCCAGTTGGGGTCCTCGCCGTGGATGGCGCACTTGAGCAGGTTCGAGCGGGCCACCGCACGGCCCACCGCCACCGCGTCCTCCTCCGACGCCGCGCCGACGACCTCGATGGCGATCGCCTTCGTGGCGCCCTCGGCGTCGACCAGAAGCTGGCGGGCCAGGTCCGCGCAGACCGCGGTGACGACCTTCTCGAACTCGGCGAGGTCGGGGCGAACGCCCGACGCGCCGCTCGCGAGCAGCAGCACCGTGTCGTTGGTCGACATGCATCCGTCGGTGTCGAGCCGGTCGAACGTCACGGAGGTGGCCCTGCGCAGCACCGTGTCGAGTTCCTCGGAGGTGAGGTCGGCGTCGGTGGTGAGCACGCACAGCATCGTGGCGAGTGCCGGCGCGAGCATCCCCGCGCCCTTGGCCATGCCGCCCACCATGTAGCCGTTCTCACCGCGGCGAAAGGAGATCTTGCTGACGGTGTCGGTGGTCCGGATCGCGTCGGCCGCCGCCAGGCCACCGTCGCGGCTGAGCTGGGCGGCCGCGGTCCCCACGCCGCCGAGCAGCGTGTCGATCGGCAGCCGCTCGCCGATCAGGCCGGTGGAGCAGACCGCGACCTCGGCCGCGGAGTCGTCCAGGACCTCGGCGACCTTCTCGGCGGTGGCGTGGGTGTCCTGGAAACCCAGCGGACCGGTGCAGGCGTTGGCGCCGCCGGAGTTGAGGACGACGGCCCTGACCCGGCCTTCACTGAGGACCTGGGCCGACCACAGGACCGGTGCGGCCTTGAAGCGGTTGCGGGTGAAGACGCCGGCCGCGGCGCGCGAGGGGCCGTCGTTGACGACCAGGGCGAGGTCACGGGCGCCGCCGCTCTTGATCCCGGCGGCGACTCCGGCGGCGCGGAAACCCAGCGGTGCGGTGACGCTCATGCCGCCCCCTCGACTGCGAGCTCGGAGTCACGTCGTGCCGAAGGCGCGCAGGTCAGTGCCGCGCGAATCGCGCTCTGCCTATCGATTCGCTCGCTCATGCGCGCTCCTCCAAACGAAACAATCTTGCTCACGGGGCGACTCCATTGGTGGGAAGTCCGACTTCTTCCGGCAGGCCGAGAGCGAGGTTGGCGCTCTGGATCGCGCCGCCCGCGGTGCCCTTGGTGAGGTTGTCGATGGCGACGACGGCGACGATCCGCCCGGCTCGCTCGTCGAGGGTGACCTGCAGGATCGCCGTGTTGGCCCCGGCCGTCATCGCGGTCGCCGGCCAGACCCCCTCGGGCAGCAGGTGGAGGAACGGCTCGTCCTTCACCGCCGTCTCGTACGCCTCGCGGAGCGTGGCGGCGGTGACGCCGGAGGCGGCGGGAGCCGTGCAGGTGGCGAGGATGCCCCGGCTCATCGGTGCGAGGGTCGGCGTGAACGACACGCGGACCGGCCGTCCGGCCACCGCCGACAGGTTCTGCTCCATCTCCGGAGTGTGCCGGTGCACCCCGCCCACCCCGTACGCGCTGACCGAGCCCATGAGCTCGCTGCCGAGCAGATGGGCCTTGGGTGCCCGGCCGGCCCCGGAGGCGCCGCTCGCGGCGACGACCACGACGTCGGGCTCGGCCAGCCCGGCCGCGAAGGCGGGGAACAACGCCAGTGTCGCGGCGGTCGGGTAACAGCCCGGGACGGCGATGCGCCGGGCGCCGCGCAGGACCTCACGCTGACCGGGCAGCTCGGGCAGGCCGTAGGGCCACGTGCCGGCGTGGGCGCCGCCGTAGAATGCTGTCCACTCCTGCGCGCTGGTCAGCCGGAAGTCGGCGCCGCAGTCGACGACGAGCGTGCCGTCGCCGAGTTCGGCGGCGACCGCGGCGGACTGGCCGTGCGGGAGGGCGAGGAAGACGACGTCGTGGCCGGCGAGCACGTCGGGGGTGGTCTGCTCGATCACCCGACCGGCCAGCGACGGCAGGTGGGGCTGGTGGGCGCCGAGTCTCGTGCCCGCGCTGGACGCCGCGGTCAGCGCGCCGATCTCGACGTCGGGATGGCCGAGCAGCAGGCGGAGCAGCTCTCCTCCCGCATAGCCGCTGGCTCCGGCGATCGCCGCCCTCATCCGCGCCCCCGATTCTCCGCGATCACTGCATGGTCATGCAGCAGACCTCATGTTCTTGCTTGTGTAGAGAGTATGCAACGCAAAGCATGAGCATGCAAGCAGCGTTCCGAGGAATGGACATCTAGCCGCCGTACCTACCGGTCGGTATCGTGAAACCTCCGGTTAACGAACGAATCCGGGAGTGCGCCAGCATGACGATCACGAACGAACAGGTCCAGGCCCAGCTCACGGCGCCCGGACAGCTCTTCGAGATGGACGAGGTCGAGGTCGGCGGTCACAAGATCCGGGCGTGGAAGCATGCCCCGGCCACCTTCCGGGCCCTCCTGGAGATCACCCGGTTCCACGGGGACAAGGTGTTCGTGGTCTACGAGGACGAGCGCATCACCTTCGAAGAGCACTTCCGGCTGGCCGCGACACTCGCCAACCGTCTCGTGGACGACTTCGGCGTGCGCAAGGGCGACCGCGTCGCCGTCGCCATGCGCAACTATCCGGAATGGATCATCTCCTTCTCCGCGGTGCTCGCCGCGGGCGCGGTGGCCGTGCCGCTCAACGCCTGGTGGACCGAGCAGGAACTGGCGTACGGCCTCGACGACTCGGGTGCCAAGGTCGTGATCGCCGACGGCGAGCGCGCCGCCCGGATGGCCGGCAGCGGCCTGCCGATGATCGTCACCCGCGGCGCGGGCGCCAACTGGGCGGAGGTCCTCGGCGAGGTCCGGGCCGACGTGACGCTGCCGCAGGTCGACATCGGCCCCGACGACCTCGCCACGATCTTCTACACCTCCGGCACCACCGGCAGGTCCAAGGGCGCCCTCGGCAGCCACCGCAACCTCGGCCAGGCGCCGATGACCGTCGCGTACGCGATGATGCGCACCGTGGCCATGGCCGGCAGGGACGTGGCCGCGGCGGCCGAGAAGCGCAGGATCACCCTGCTCACCGTGCCCCTCTTCCACGTCACCGGGTGCTTCGCCGTGCTGATGACCACGATGTTCAGCGGCGGCGGGCTCGTGCTGATGTACAAGTGGGACCCCAAGCGGGCCCTGGAGCTCATCGAGCGTGAGCGGGTCACCGTGATGAGCGGCGTGCCGACCAACGCCTGGCAACTGCTGTCCCACCCCGACCTGGACAAGCACGACGTCTCCTCGCTCGGCTCCATCTCGTACGGCGGCGCCCCGGCCCCGCCGAAGCTGCTGGAGCGGCTCACCGAGACGCTCCCCAACCGCACGCCCGCCAACGGGTACGGCATGACCGAGACGACCGCGCTCGCGATCTACAACAGCGGCGCCGACTACCTGGCCAAGCCCGACAGCATCGGACTGCCGCTCGCCGTCGTGGACGTCAAGGTCTGCGACCCGCTCGGCGCCGAACTGCCGCCCGGCGAGGTCGGCGAGCTGTGCATGCGCGGGCCGATCGTCATCATGGGCTACTGGAACCGCCCGGACGCCACGGCCGAGACGTTCGTGGACGGCTGGCTGCACACCGGGGACCTGGCCCGCATCGACGAGGACGGCTTCGTCTACATCGTCGACCGCGCCAAGGACATGGTGATCAGGGGTGGCGAGAACGTCTACTGCGCCGAGGTCGAGGCCGCCCTGTTCGAGCATCCCGCGGTGGACGACGCGGCGGTGATCGGCATCCCGGACGACGAGCTGGGCGAGCAGGTCGGCGCCGTCGTACGGCTCAAGCAGGGCGCCGGCGCCACCGGCGAGGAGCTCCAGGAGTTCCTGCGCGGCCGCATCGCGGCGTTCAAGGTGCCGGTGCGGTTCTGGTTCAGGGAGGCCGAACTGCCGCGCAACCCCGGCGGCAAGGTACTCAAGACCCACCTGCGCAAGGAGACCCTGGGCCTCTAGGGTTACCTGCCACGTAATCGCCCCGCCTCGGGGGTCCGTGACACCGTTCACGTGTCGTCACGGAAGACATCCCCGAAGGAGTGGAAATGACCGATCACACTGCCCTGGCCGAGCGTTACGTCGCCGCCTGGAACGAGCGCGACGCCGAGGCCAGGGCGAAGGCCGTGGCGGAGCTGTGGGCCGAGGACGGCGGCTACACCGACCCGCTGGCCTCCGTCACCGGACACGACGGCATCGCCGCGGTGATCGCCGGTGCGCAGGAGATGTTCCCCGGGTTCGTGTTCACCCTCGGCGGGCCCGTGGACGGCCACCACGACATCGCGCGCTTCACCTGGCACCTCGGCCCGCAGAGCGCCGGAGAGGCGGCCGAGCCGGTCGTGATCGGCTTCGACGTGATGGTGCTCGACGAGGACGGCCGGATCCGCAGCGTGTACGGCTTCCTCGACAAGGTTCCCGCCTGACCGCCTCTCCCCCGGGAGCCCGTCCTCAGAAACGAGAACTGGGGGCGGGCCCGGCGGAGCGGACGCGGTCGCGCGTGCCGTCGGCCGGCCACATCGGGGCGATCCCGGCCACGAACCGGGCGAGCGCCTCGTCGGTGTCGGAGGGCAGTTCGTCGGGCGTGGGGGTGGCACGCAGGATGTCCGCGGCCAGGTCCTCCGCCCCGCGATCGTCGGCCGGGGACCTGGCCATGTCACCGTCCGGCGTGAAGTGCATCTTCTCGTCCCAGGGCGCGACGATCATCTGGCAGAGCAGCGCGCTGACGTCGGCGCTGACCTGAGGCGGCTCGGTCCAGCATGTCGCGTGCTCGTAGAGGATCTGGCCGGCCGCGCGTTCGTACAGGTCCACGACGAGGTCACCGGCGTTCCCGAGGTCGTAGGCGATGACGACCGTGTCGGTCCGGCCGGAGGCGAAGGGCTCGGCGGGCAGCCCCAGGACCTGGGACGCGGCGAGGCCGAGAGCGAGATCGCCCCGGCCGGGCAGCAGGGACACCGTCTTCGGCGTCCGGCCCGCCGCCTCCAGGACGGTGCGCAGCCGGCGCAGGCCGTACAGGCAGGCGCCGAAGTCGTCGTTCAGGTAGGCGTACCGGCCGTTCATGCCCTGGTCGACGCCGAACGGCGACAGGGTGGCCAGGACACCGCCGGTCAGCGCGAAATGCCAGCCCCGCAGGTCACGTGGGTCGAGCCGGCCGAGGGCCCGCGCCTGCCGCGCCCGCGCGAGCATCCTGGACAGACGGCCCCGGGCCGGCAGCCAGAACTCGTCCTCCGGGAAGGGGAGCCCGTCCGCCTCGGCGGCGGCACGGTCCACATCGCCGGACATCAGCGCGTTGTAGGCCAGCAGGTAGCGATCGGGCCACGGAGTCAGGACGGCCTCGTGCTCGCGCAGCACGAAAACGGCCTCGCCGTGCCGATTCTCGTCCTCGAAAGCGGTGACCAGCTCCCGCAGGATCGCCGCCGAGCCCGGCTCCCGGCGCAGCGCCTCCCGCAGGGCGGGGACCGCCAGGAAGGAGGCGCCCCGCTCTATGCAGGCGTAGCCGTACGCGTAGAGCGCCCGCGGCCGGCCGGGGTCGGCCGACACGGCGGCCGCCGTCTCGGCCAGGTCGGCGAACTTCATGAGTTCCGCCGCCCGCCGGACGAGGGCCGCGCTGTCGGCGATCGGGAGACGATCCACGGTGGAGCGCAGATGACCCATGAGCCCGGAGACGTCGCCGGCTTCCGCCAGCGCCCGCGCCTTCTGTAGATCGCTGTTCATAGGGGGAACCTACTGGCGCCCCATGCCGTGGATCACCGCGTTTTCCTCATCCTTTCTCAGGCGAACGTGATCGGCTGCGGCCACCCACCGAAGTGTCGCCGGGGCGCGGCGGAAAAGCAGTTGCCTGCCCTCGCGGCGAATCGATGGAATGGGCCATCGTGGGGGGCAGCCCTGATCGTTCTGTGAAGTCCCTGGCCCGGCGGCTGAGACTGGATCTCAGCCCGCTGCGGGAGTTCCGCGACTTCCGCCTGCTGCTCGGCTCCGGTCTGATCACGATGCTCGGCACGGTCGTCACGACCGTGGCCGTGCCGTACCAGATGAAGCAGCTCACCGACTCCTACGTGGCGGTGGGCCTGGTCGGCATGGCCGAGTTCGTCCCGATGGTGGTCTGCGGCCTGTGGGGCGGCGCGATCGCGGACGCGCACGACCGGCGCAGGATCGTGATACTCAGCGAGCTCGGGCTGTGTCTGTCCTCGGCGCTCCTGCTCGTCAACGCGCTGCTGCCCCGGCCGCAGGTCTGGGTGCTGTACGCCGCCGGGGCGCTGGCCGCCGGGCTCGGCAGCATACGGTCGCCCAGCGAGCAGGCGATGATCAACCGCGTGCTGCCGCTGGACCGGATGCCCGCGGCGTTCGCGCTGCAGGGCCTGGTCCGCAACGCCGCCATGATCGCGGGGCCGGCGGCGGGCGGTCTCATCGTGGCCTCGCTCGGGCCGGCCGCCTCCTACGGCGTCGACGTCGCCTCGTTCCTGCTGTCCCTCGCGCTGCTGGTCAGGGTCGGCGCAGTCCCGCGCGCCGAGGAGCCCACGCCCGCGTCGCTGCGCTCCCTGCTGGAAGGCGTGCGGTACGCGCTGCGGCGGCCCGACCTGATGGGCACCTATCTTGTGGACATCGCGGCGATGGCCTTCGCGAGTTCCACCGCGCTGTTCCCGTTCCTCGCCGAGGACCTCGGCGCGTCGAAGGCCGTCGGAGTCCTGTACGCGGCCGGTGGCGTCGGCGCGGTGGTCGCCTCCCTCACCTCGGGCTGGACGGCCCACGTCCATCGGCACGGGCTCGCCGTCATCGTCTCGGCCGCCCTGTGGGGCGTCGCCGTGGCGCTCGCGGCCCTGATGCCGGACATCTGGCTGATGTTCCTGCTCCTCGCCGTCGCCGGCGGCGCCGACATGGTGAGCGGCCTGTTCCGCGGCACCATCTGGAACCAGACGATTCCGGACTCCTACCGTGGACGGCTCGCGGGCATCGAACTGCTGTCCTACTCGGCCGGACCGATGCTGGGCGACGCGCGCGCCGGGTTCATGGGCCAGTTGGGCGGCACCCGATTCTCCCTCGGAGCGGGCGGCCTGCTGTGCGTGGCCGCGGTCGGGCTGATGGCGGCCGCGCTGCCCAGGTTCCGCCGGTACGACGCGAGGACCGACGAGCACGCGCTCGCTCTCCGCCCGCCGGAGTCCGCGACGGCGTGAAAGGTTCATCGGCGTCCGGCGGTGCGACCCGCGCTTGACCGGTTGCCGCTGAAATATTTCTACCGAGTCTTTGACATGTTTCAACGGCGCTTCCCAGAATGATGCCCCCGGCGAACCGCCGGGCCGGACGGCGCCTCCCTCGCAGGGTGACGTGCCACCAGGCCTGGCCCCGGTGTCCGATCAGAGCCCCGGCAGGAGGAGCAGACATGGCCGACAGCGCCGTGCCCATTGGAAGACGCGCAGGCTTACGCAAGACGGTCGCCACGGCGCTCGCGGGCGTCGTCACCGCGGCGCTCGCGACCGTGACCCTGTCCGCCACCGCCGCGCAGGCGGCCGACTGCAGCGGCGGCTACGTCGGACTCACTTACGACGACGGCCCGAATCCCAGCAACACGACGAACCTGCTCAACACGTTGAAGGCCAACGGCCTGCGGGCCACGTTCTTCAACATCGGCCAGAACGCCGCCGCCAACCCGTCCCTGGTCAGAGCGCAGGTGGACGCGGGCATGTGGGTCGGCAACCACAGCTACACCCACCCGCACCTGCCCCAGATGAGCAGCTCGCAGATCCAGTCGGAGCTACAGCGGACCCAGCAGGCCATCCAGCAGGCCACCGGCTCCGCGCCCAAGCTGTTCCGCCCGCCGTACGGCGAGACCAACTCGACCCTCCAGTCGGTGGAGCAGCAGCTCGGCCTGAAGGAGATCATCTGGGACGTCGACTCCCAGGACTGGAACGGCGCCAGCACCTCCGCCATCGTCCAGGCCGCCGGCCGCCTGCAGAACGGTCAAGTCATCCTGATGCACGACCAGTACGCCACGACGGTCCAGGCGATCCCGCAGATCGCCGCCAACCTCCGCAGCCGCAACCTGTGCGCCGGCATGATCTCCCCCACCACCGGCCGCGCCGTCGCCCCCGACGGCGGCGGGCCCGTCTCCCCCTCCCCGACGATCCCGCAATCCCCCAGCCCCAGCCCCAGCCCCAGCCCCAGCCCCAGCCCCAGCCCCACGATCACACCCACGGGGGGACCGGGCGGTTGCACGGCGACGATGGAGACCGTCAACTCCTGGGGTGGCGGGTTCCAGTCGAACGTGACGGTGCGCGCGGGCAGTTCGGCCATCAGAGGCTGGACGGTGACCTGGAGCTGGCCCGGCTCCCAGTCCGTCAGCCAGCTGTGGGGAGGCCTGCGGTCCGGCTCCGGCTCCTCCGTCAGCGTGCGCAACGAAACGTGGAACGGCAGCCTGGGCGCGAGCGCCTCCACCACCTTCGGCTTCGTCGCCAACGGCACCGCCGCCACGCCGGCACTGACCTGCAGCGCGTCCTGACGGACAGCGCGACGGCGATCGCCTGACACCGGCCGTGCGGCGGGAAGGGCTCACCTCCCCGCCGTACGGCCGTCCCGTCTCCAGGTGCGGCTCTACTCGGAGGCACGTGGACTGCCCGAATCGGCCGCCTCATGAAACCTTCATCCGATGTTTCGGCAGCTCAACGGGAACATGAGCGACTCATTTGTTGAAATGTTTCTGTGAATCTTTGACATGTTTCAGTCTCGTTCTCCAGAATGATGCCCCGGCGAACCCCTGGGCCGGGCGGCGCCCACCTATCGGTGGACAGCGCCGTCCGGCCCTCCCGATCGGAGGAGCAAGAGATGGCCGACAGCGCCGTGCCCACCGCAAGACGTGCAGGCTTACGCAAGATGCTCGCCACGGCGCTCGCGGGCGTCGTCACCGCGGCGCTCGCGACCGTGACCCTGTCCGCCACGGCCGCGCAGGCGGCCGACTGCAGCGGCGGCTACGTCGGACTGACGTACGACGACGGGCCCAACCCGAGCAACACCACGAATCTGCTGAACACGTTGAAGGCCAACGGCCTGCGGGCCACGTTCTTCAACATCGGCCAGAACGCCCAGAACAACCAGTCCCTGGTCCGCGCCCAGGTGGACGCGGGCATGTGGGTCGGCAACCACAGCTACACCCACCCCCATCTCACCCAGATGAGCAGCTCGCAGATCCAGTCCGAACTCCAGCGGACCCAGCAGGCCATCCAGCAGGCCACCGGCTCGGCGCCCAAGCTGTTCCGCCCGCCGTACGGCGAGACCAACTCCACGCTGAAGTCCGTCGAGCAGCAGCTCGGCCTCAGGGAGATCATCTGGGACGTCGACTCCCAGGACTGGAACGGCGCCAGCACCTCCGCCATCGTCCAGGCCGCCGGCCGCCTGCAGAACGGCCAGATCATCCTCATGCACGACCAGTACGCCACGACGGTCCAGGCGATCCCGCAGATCGCCGCCAACCTCCGCAGCCGCAACCTGTGCGCCGGCATGATCTCCCCCACCACCGGCCGCGCCGTCGCCCCCGACGGCAGCGGGCCCGTCTCCCCCTCCCCGACGATCCCCCAGTCTCCAAGCGCGACTCCCACCTCCGGTGGTGGCAGTGGGCAGATCAGGGGTGTCGCCTCGGGCCGCTGCGTGGACGTGGCGAACGCGAGCACCTCGGACGGCGCTCAGGTGCAGCTGTGGGACTGCAACGGCCAGACCAACCAGGCCTGGAGCTCCTCCTCGTCCGGTGAGATCCGGGTGTACGGCAACAAGTGCCTGGACGCGGCCGGCACCGGCAACGGCGCGAAGGTGCAGATCTACAGCTGCTGGGGTGGCGACAACCAGAAGTGGCGCGTCAACTCCGACGGCAGCATCCAGGGCGTCCAGTCCGGGCTGTGCCTCGACGCCGTCGGCGCCGGCACCGGCAACGGCACCCAGCTCCAGCTGTACTCCTGCCACGGCGGCAACAACCAGAAGTGGACCTGGAACCGATAGCCCGCACCCGTGGCCCGCAATGCGGAGCACCTTTGGCGCATTGCGGGCCACGATCCGGCCACCCCATTGGCGTATGAACCTGGCCGTCGGTCTCCTGCCGTGTGGACTGACCGCCAGGAACGGTGCGGCGCTCTCCGGGGAGCGCCGTACCTTTCCGCTGTCCAGGTCTCCTTCAGGGCCCGGGGCGGGCGCACGATGACCACGAAGTGGCCATTGCTCCTCCGGTTACCCGCGGGTATCGTCCGGAATTGAGCCTGGCTCACATTCACGCGCGTGAACAGCACCACCACGGTCCCTTCACCCCCCCGACACCGCGAAGGGAAGATCCCCCATGCACGCGCGCCTTCGACGGGCGATCACCGCTGCCGCCGCGCTGGCCCTGGTCGCCGTCGGCCTGCCCGCGGCACCGGCCGCCGCCGCCCCTTACTACCCTCCCGACGACTATTGCCTGGGCCAGTGCGCGGACATCCTGCCGCCCGGCCAGAACGGCAACGCCACGCTCGTCGACATCCTGGGCAACCAGACCCTCGGCACGTATCCCGCCCACAGCAAGGACCAGCTCGGCAGGTACGCCGACCTCATCTCCGGCTACACCGGCCTCACCGACGAGCAGATCTCCGCGTTCTTCAACGACAGCGGTTTCGGCGTGCCGGCGAACCAGGTCGCGAGCACGGTGAGCCCGCGCTCGGACGTCACCATCGTCCGCGACAAGGCGACCGGCGTCCCGCACGTCACCGGCACCACCCGGGAGGGCACCATGTTCGGCGCCGGATACGCCGGCGCGCAGGACCGCCTGTGGCTGATGGACCTCATGCGTCACGTCGGCCGGGGCGAGCTGACGCCGTTCGCCGGCGGCGCGGCCGGCAACAGGGAGCTGGAGCAGAGCGTCTGGCGCAACTCCCCCTACACCGAGGCCGATCTCCAAGCGCAGATCGACCGGCTGCGGACCGCCGGCTCCAGGGGCGCCCAGCTGTACGCGGACGTGCAGAGCTACGTCGCCGGGATCAACGCGTACATCGACCACTGCATGGCCAACCGCGACTGCCCGGGCGAGTACGTGCTGACCGGCCACCTCGACGCGATCACGAACAAGGGCGGCCCGGAGGACTTCCGGATGACCGACCTGATCGCGATCTCCGGCGTGATCGGCGGCCTGTTCGGCGGTGGCGGCGGCGCCGAGATGCAGTCCGCCCTCGTCCGCGTGGCCGCGCGGGCGAAGTACGGAGCCGCCGAGGGAGACCGGATGTGGACGGCCTTCCGCGCCCAGAACGACCCGGAGACCGTGCTGACCCTGCACGACGGGCAGAGCTTCCCCTTCGGGGCGGCCCCGTCCGGCGCGACCGGAGTGGTGCTGCCCGACGCCGGCACGACCGCGCCGGTCGACATCACGGCCAACGAGACCGGCACCGCCACCTCCGCGACCACGCAGGCCGAGAGCGCGCTGACCGGGCTCACGGTCGACAATTCCAAACCCGGGATGTCCAACGCCATCGTGATCTCGGCCGCCAAGGCGGCCGGCGGGCACCCGATCGCGGTGTTCGGGCCGCAGACCGGCTACTTCGCGCCGCAACTGCTCATGCTGGAGGAGCTGTCCGGGCCCGGCATCCGGGCACGCGGCGCGGCCTTCGCCGGGCTCAACCTCTACGTGCTGCTCGGACGCGGAACCGACTACGCGTGGAGCGCCACCTCCGCCGCCGAGGACATCACCGACACCTACGCGGTGACGTTGTGCGACCCGAACGGCGGCACGCCCACGCTCTCGTCGGACCACTACCTCTACCACGGCGCCTGCACGGCGATGGAGACGCTGAAGAAGACCAACTCCTGGAAGCCCAACACGGCCGACTCCACCGCCGCCGGGTCGTACGACCTGGTCGTCAAGCGCACCAAGTACGGCCTGGTGACCTGGCGGGGCACGGTCGGCGGCGTGCCGACGGCCTTCACCACGCTGCGCTCGACCTACCAGCACGAGGCGGACTCCGCGATCGGGTTCCAGATGTTCAACGACCCGGCCGAGATGGGGTCGGCGGCCGCGTTCCGCAACTCGGCCTCCACCATCGGCTTCGCGTTCAACTGGTTCTACGTGAACTCCGCCGACGCGGCGTACTTCATGTCCGGCAACGTCCCCGTACGGTCGGCGGTGTCCGACCCGAACCTGCCCATGGCGGGCGACGCCGCGCACGAGTGGAGCGGCTTCGACCCGGCGGCCAACACGGCGTCCTACGTCCCGCCCTCGGCGCATCCGCAGGCGGTCAACCAGGACTACTTCGTGAGCTGGAACAACAAGCAGGCCAAGGACTTCGGCGCGTCGGACGGCAACTTCAGCTTCGGCGCGGTCCATCGGGGCGACCTGCTCGACGCGCCGGTGAGAGCGGCCCTGTCCTCGGGCACCCTCGACCGCGCCGGAGTCGTGAAGATCATGGCGTCGGCCGCGACGACCGACCTGCGCGGATGGAAGGTGCTGCCCAAGCTGCTGCGCGTCGTGAACAGCGCCGCCGTCTCCGATCCCGCTCTGGCCTCAGCCGTCGCCAAGCTGTCCGCCTGGGCCGCCGCGGGCGCCACGCGGCAGGAGACCTCGAAGGGCAGCAAGACGTACGCGCACGCCGACGCCATCCGGATCTTCGACGCGTGGTGGCCGAAGCTGGTCCGGGCGCAGTTCCGGCCCGGACTGGGCGACGGGCTCTACCAGGCGCTCGTCAACGCGCTGCAGATCAACGAGTCGCCCTCCGGGCACCAGCAGGGCGACGTCTCCTCACTGCCCGGCTCGGCCAACGAGGCGCAGCCCCACAAGGGCTCGTCGTTCCAGTACGGCTGGTGGGGCTACGTGGACAAGGACATCCGGGCCGTGCTGGGCGACCCGGTGGCAGCTCCCCTGCCGGCGAAGTACTGCGGGGCCACCGTGGCGGCCTGCCGTACGGTCCTGCTGGACAGCCTGGCGGCCGCGCTGGCCGAACCGGCGGCGACGACCTACCCGGGTGACGACTCCTGCTCGGCGGGCGACCAGTGGTGCGCCGACGCCGTCCGGCAGTCACCGCTCGGCGGCGTCAAGCACTCGCTGATCTCGTGGCAGAACCGGCCGACCTACCAGCAGGTGGTCTCGTTCCCCGCGCACCGCGGCGACGACGTGACCGACCTCGCCCTGGGCCGTACGGCGAGCGCGTCGAGCACGCAGGGCTCCAACGGCCCCGCCAAGGCCGTCGACGGAGACCCCGCGAGCCGGTGGGCCAGCGCGTGGAGCGACAACCAGTACATCCAGGTCGATCTCGGCTCGGCGAAGACCGTGAGCCGGGTCATCCTGCGCTGGGAGGCGGCGTACGCCTCGTCGTACCGGATCCAGACCTCGGCGGACGGTTCAACATGGACCACCGTCGCGCAGACGACCACGGGCGACGGCGGCGTGGACACCGTCACATTCACGCCGGGCAGCGCGCGCCACGTGCGGATGCAGGGGGTCAAGCGGGGCACCGGCTACGGCTACTCGCTGTACTCCTTCGAGGTGTACGGCAGATAGGACGGTCAGCCCGGCTCGCGCCAGCCCTCGCCCTCCTCGGCGAGGGCGTCGAGCCGGGCGAGGCCGGCCGGGCCGAGCGCGCCATCCGGGTCGTCCACCACGACCACCCACTGGGCGTCCTCGGCGTCGTCCTCGCCGGCGAGCAGCTCACGGACGACGGTGGGGACGCCCAGTGCCGGGAACAACTCGGCCACGGCCTCGGCCGACTCCTCCGCGCTGTCCCGCTCGGGGAACACCAGCAGGTGACGCACCGCTCCTCCGGAGATCGCTGCTCGCCCCTCGACTGCCCATGGGTGCAGGGGGCGACATGGCGGCGGGTGCCGGCCCGGTGCGCGTTCGCACCGCTGCCGGCACCCGCCGAGGTGAACCTTCTCAGGCGCCGCGGAGCTGGGCTCCGGTGCGCTGCGCGGCGACGGCGACGGCGGCGTCCCGCGCCGCCGTGGTCTCCTCGGCCGTGAGCGTGCGGTCGGGGGCCCGGAACCGCAGCGTGTAGGCCAGGGACTTGTTCCCCTCGCCCACCTGCGGGCCCGTGTAGACGTCGAACAGCCTGACCGACTCGAGCAGCTCGCCCGCGCCCTCGCGGAGCGCGGCCTCGACCTCGGCGACCGGGACCGAGGCGGAGACGGTCAGGGCGACGTCCTGCGTCGCCACCGGGTAGGCCGAGACCGCGGGCGTCTCCACCGGCCCGGCGGGAACCAGCAGCGACAGCTCCAGCTCCATCGCGCAGGTGCGCGGCGGCAGCCCGTAGGCCTCGACGACCCGGGGGTGCAGCTCGCCGGCGTGACCGGCCAGGACCTGCTCACCGGTCTCCGCGTCGGTCACGGTCAGCGCGGCGCACCGCCCGGGGTGCCACGGCTCGTGCTGGTCGGCCCGGACGCCGAGCTCCACACCCGCCGCACGCGCGACCGTGCGGGCCGCCTCGACGGCGTCCGCCCAGGACGCCTGCCGGCCCTGGCCCCACCAGCCGGAGCGCTCGAACTCTCCCGCGAGCACCACGGCCACCCGGAGCGGCTGCCTCGGCAGCGCCCTCTCGATCGCCGCCAGCTCCTCCTCAGAGGGCCTGCGGTCGACCGCGAGGACCGGCGCCGTGGCGGGGGCGTCCGGCTCGGGCCGGTAGACCAGCCCGGACTCGAACAGCGCCGCGTCGGCGAATCCGCGGCCCACGTTGCGCACCAGGATCTTCAGCAGACCGGGCAGCAGCGTGGTCCGCATGTACGGCTCGTCCTCGCTGAGCGGGTTGACCAGCCGGGTCGCCCGCCTGCGGGGGTCCTCACCGGGCAGCAGCAGGTTGTCGAGGTCGCGCGGTCCCATGAACGGGTAGGCGAGCACCTCCACGAAGCCCGCGTGGGCCAGGGCCCGGCCCACCCGGCGGCGCAGCCGCTGCTCCTCCGTCAGCCCGCCGCCGGCGGGAGCGGGCGGCAGGACCGACGGGATACGGTCGTACCCCTCCAGCCGGATGACCTCCTCCGCGAGGTCGTTCGGGTCGGTCAGGTCGGGACGCCACGTCGGCGGCGTGACGGTGATCAGGTCGTCGCCGTGCACGGCCAGCCGGCCGGCGAGGTCGCCGGACGCGAGCACGCCGGTGGCAGCGACACCGGTCCCGGCGGCGGCCGCGGGCGCGGCGCCCTCGGTCACCGTGCAGCCGATCTGCTCCAGCCTGCGGATCACGCTCTCCCGCTCGTACGGCACGCCCGCCACGCGGCTGGGGTGGTCGACCGGGATGGTGATCCGAACCGGGGACACCTCCGTCTGGGCGTGGGTCACTCCGGGCTCGGCGACGGCCCCGCCCAGCTCGGCCAGGAGCTGGACGGCCCGCCACGACGCGGCCAGCGGCAGCTCCCGGTCGACGCCGCGCTCGAACCGCTTGGACGCCTCGCTGACCAGGTTGTGCCGCCGCGACTCGCGGGCGATGCCGGTGGCGGAGAAGTGCGCCGCCTCGATGACGATGTCGGTCGAGGTGTCGGAGATCTCCGTGTGCAGGCCGCCCATCGTGCCCGCCATCGAGATCGGGCCCGAGTCGTCGGTGATGAGGATGTCCTCCTCGTGGAGCGTGCGCACCACGTGGTCGAGCGTCTCGAGCTTCTCGCCCGGCCGGGCCCGCCGTACGACGACCGTGCCGGACAGGCGCGACCGGTCGAAGGCGTGCAGCGGCTGGCCGAGCTCCAGCATCACGTAGTTGGTGACGTCGACGGCCAGCGAGACCGAGCGCATGCCGGCGCGGGCCAGCCGCACCCGCATCCACAGCGGGGACACGGCGGCCGGGTCGAACCCGGTGACCGAGCGCAGCACGAAACGGTCGCAGGCGGTCGGGTCGGCGATCGCCGCCGGCCAGGACTCGCCGCCGTCCGCCGGCGTCTCGACCGCGGCGGGGTCGCGGAACGGCACGCCGAACGCGACGGCCGCCTCACGCGCGACGCCGCGGATCGACAGGGCGTATCCGCGGTCGGTGGCGACCTCGAGTTCGAGCACGTCGTCACGCAGGCCGAGCAGCTCGACCACGTCCGCGCCGATCGGGGTGTCCTGCGGCAGCAGCAGGATGCCCGGGGAGGACTCGGCGATGCCGAGCTCGGCCTCCGAACAGATCATGCCGTCGGACAGGCGCCCGTAGGTCTTGCGGGAGCCGATCTCGAAGCCGCCGGGGAGCACCGCGCCGGGCAGCGCGACCGGGACCACGGCGCCCTCGGAGAAGTTCGTCGCGCCGCACACGATCTCGCGCGGCGTCGCCTCCCCCACCTCGACCTTGCAGTGCCGGATCGGCTTCTTGAACCCGGTCAGCTCCTCGATCTCGAGGACCCGGCCGACCACGACGTTCTTGATCTCGTGGCCGTGCGACTGGATGGCCTCCAGCTTGAGGCCGGCGGCGGTGAGCCGGTCGGCCACCTCCTGGGCGGTGACCGCGGGGAGATCGACGTACTCCCGCAGCCATGAAAGCGGGACCTTCATCAGACCTCCATCCCGAACGGCAGGGTGAACCGGATGTCGCCCTCGACCATGTCACGCATGTCCTCGGCGTTGTGGCGGAACATCAGCGTCCGCTCCACGCCCATGCCGAAGGCGAATCCCGAGTAGACGGCGGGGTCGACACCGCAGGCGATCAGCACGCGCGGGTTGACCATGCCGCAGCCGCCCCACTCGATCCAGCCCTCCGACTTGCAGGTGCGGCAGGGCGGGTTGCCGGGCACCGCCGAGGAGCCGCGGCAGACGAAGCAGCGCAGGTCGAGCTCGGCGGACGGCTCGGTGAACGGGAAGTAGTGCGGCCGGAAGCGGGTGGTGATCCCCGCGCCGAACATCACCTCGGCGAACCGGTCGAGCGTGCCCTTCAGGTGGGCCATCGTCAGCCCCTTGTCCACCGCCAGGCCCTCGACCTGGTGGAAGACCGGTGTGTGCGTGGCGTCGAGCTCGTCGGTGCGGAAGGTCTTGCCCGGCGACACGACGTACACGGGCAACGGGCGCGAAAGCAGGGCCCTGATCTGCACCGGGGACGTCTGCGTGCGCAGCACCTTCCCCGACTCGACGCTCTCCACGAAGAACGTGTCGTGGTCGGACCTGGCCGGGTGGTCGGTGGCGATGTTCAGCGCGTCGAAGTTGAACCACTCGCCTTCGAGCTCGGGCCCCTCGGCCACCTCGTAGCCCATCGCGACGAAGGCGTCCGCGATGCGCTCCTGGAGGGTGGTCAGCGGGTGCCGGGCGCCGCGCGGCGCGCGGTCCCAGGGCAGCGTGACGTCGACGGTCTCCTCGATGAGGACCCGCTCGTCCCGCTCGGCCTCCAGCTCGGCCTGGCGGGCCGCGAGGGCCTCACCGATGGCCTTGCGCGCGGTGCCGATCCGTTTGCCCGCCTCGGCTCGCGCGGCGGGCGGCAGTGCGCCGATCTCACGGTTGGCCAGCGCGATCGGCGAGCGGTCGCCCGCGTGCGCGAGCCTGGCCTGCTTCAGATCGTCGAGGTCGCGCGCCGCGGCGATGGCGGCGAGGGCGTCGGCCTGCGCCCGCGCGACCTCGTCGGCGTGCAGCGGCGTCACCTCGACCGGGTCATAGGTGTTCGACAAGAGAGAGCTCCGTATCCAGGGGCTTGCGAGCGCCCTGCGCTCAGCGGCAACGAGTCTAGTCCGATCAGCCCACCGGGCCGTCCTCCGCGCGGGGAGCCTGTGGAAAAGGCTCAGGCGAAGTCAGGGGTGCCGGTGGGCAACGTAAATCGGAATTCCGCGCCGCCGCCGGGCGCGCGCTGCACGCTGATCGTGCCGCCGTGGGCCTCGATGAGGCCCTTGACGATGAACAGGCCGAGTCCGGTCCCCCCGCGGCGGCGGCCGTTGCCCCGCCAGAACTGGCGGAAGACGCGGCCGACCAGCTCGGGCGCCACGCCCTCACCCTGGTCCCGCACCGACACCGCCACTCCCCATTCGACCGGCTCCACCACTATGGTCACCGTACCGCGTCCGTGGCGCACCGCATTTTCCACCAGGTTCGCGAGAACCTGGTCAATCTTGTCCTGGTCGAGCCACATCTCGGGCAGCTCGCCGAGAACCTCCAGCCGGAAGCGGTCCTCCGGCTCCCCCGCCGCCACCCGGCCCGCGATGATCCTGCGGGCCCGGGCCGGCACGTCCACGATCTGGCGGTGGATCTCCACCCTGCCCGACTCGATGCGCGAGACGTCGAGCAGCTCGGTGATCAGCCGTGTCACCCGGTCGGCGTCCGCGTTGACCGTCTCCAGCATCACGCGCTTCTGGGCGTCGGTGAAGCGGTCCCATTTGGCGAGCAGCGTCGCGGTGAACCCCTTGACGCTGGTCAGCGGCGAGCGCAGCTCGTGGGCCACGGTCGAGACGAGATCGGCGCGGCTGCGCTCGATCCGGGCGCGCGCCGAGGCGTCACGCAGCGTGATGACCACGCGTTCCACCCGCCCGCCGCGCCTCGGCGTGCGGACCAAGCGCGCGGCGACGAGCATCTCCTGGCGGCCGGGCAGGTGCAGCGGCCGTTCCGGCTGGCGGCTGCGCGTGGACAGCCCGCCCTGCGGGTCGAGCCACTTCCACCAGTCGCGGCCGTCCTGGTCGCGCAGCGGCAGCACGTCGCCGATGAGCCTGCCCACGGCCGCCTCGCGGGTCACGCCGGTGAGCCACTCGGCGGCCCGGTTGACCACGAGGATCACGCCGTCGGCGTCGGTGGCGACGAGGCCGTCGGGGAGGTCGTCGGCGTCGATGTCCGCCCGCCCTCCGGGGTCCCCCTCAAGGGCGCCGCCGGGGGTGTCGTCACCTCGCACGAGACCGCCTCCTCGAGCTCCGGAACTGCGCGCGCCGCCGGGTTCTGCGCGACTCCTTCGCCGACAATAGCGGGTTTCCCGGGCCCGGCAGCAGCCTCAGGGCGCGGGGGTAGTGGGATCTTCCACGGAATGTAAGGTCTGCCGCTGAACGCGTGCGGAGGCGTACAGGCAGACCGCCGCGGCGGTGGCGAGATTGAGGCTTTCCGCCCGCCCGTAAATCGGGACGCGGACGACCTCGTCGGCCAGCGCGAGGAGTTCGGGCGGCAAGCCCCACGCCTCGTTGCCGAACAGCCAGGCGGTGGGCGCGTCGAGGGCGACCTCGTCGAGCGTCCGGGTGCCCGCGCCGTCGGCCGCGAGCACGCGCAGCCCCGCCTCCTTGGCGTGCCGTACGGCGTCCGCGACGGAAGTGCCGGTCACGACCGGCAGGTGGAACAGGCTTCCCGCGCTGGCCCGCACGCACTTGCCGTTGTACGGATCCACCGACGCGTCGGTGAACACCACCGAGTCGGCGCCCGCGGCGTCGGCCGTTCGCAGGACCGTGCCGGCGTTGCCGGGGTCGCGCACGTGGGCGAGGATCGCCACCAGCCGCGTCCCCCGCGGCACCGCCTCGGCCAGCGGGACGTGCACGAAGCGGCACACGGCCAGCAGACCCTGCGGGGTGACGGTCTGGGTCAGTTCCGACATGACCTCGCCGCTCGCGCGGTGGACGGGAACGCCCGCCGCCACGGCGTCGGCCACGATGTCGGCGTGCCGCGTCTCCGCCTCCACCGTCGTGAACAGTTCGACCGTGACGTCCTTGATCGCGAGGGCCTCGCGGACGGCCTGCGGTCCCTCGGCCAGGAACGCCCGGTCACGATCCCGGAACGCGCGCTTGGTCAGCCTGCGGGCCGCCTTGACCCGCGGCGACTTGATGTTGGTGAGCTCCGCCATGCCCGCTCATTCCCCCCTCGACGTGGACGAGGGCCCGCCGCAGGCGGCGGGCCCTCGTCGAAGCAGGTGTGTCAGGCGACCGGCGCGTTCACGTCGGACGGGAGCGCCTTCTTGGCGGACTCGACCAGCGTGGCGAAGGTCTGGGCGTCGTTCACCGCGAGGTCCGCGAGGATCTTGCGGTCCACCTCGATGCCGGCCAGGCGCAGGCCCTGGATGAACCGGTTGTAGGTGATGCCGTTGGCCCGGGCCGCGGCGTTGATCCGCTGGATCCACAGCCGGCGGAACGTGCCCTTCTTGTCCTTGCGGTCCCGGTACGCATAGGTCATCGAGTGGAGCATCTGCTCCTTGGCCTTGCGGTAGAGGCGCGACCGCTGCCCCCGGTAACCGCTCGCCCGCTCGAGGACGACCCGGCGCTTCTTCTTGGCGTTGAGCGCCCGCTTCACGCGTGCCATGTTGTTCTATCTCCCCGGGTCGTTACTTCGCGAGCAGCTTCTTGATCTTCTTGGTGTCGGCGTCGGACATGACGACGACACCCTCGAGACGGCGCGTGCGAGTGGACGGCTTGTGCTCGAACAGGTGCTGCCGGTTGGCGCGGCGGCGGACAACCTTGCCGGATCCGGTGAGCCGGAACCGCTTCTTCGCACCGCTGTGCGTCTTCATCTTCGGCATCTCAGCCGTCTCTCCTCTTTCGTCCGTGCCGACGGCCCGGGCCGGTGACCCGGGCCGGCGGCCTGCCTTACTCCGCGAGACCGCCCCGGTCTCGGTTTCCGTGTACGTCTGCGGCGCCCCGCCTGGTGGTTCAGGCGGGTGTCACTGCGGCTGCGCGGCCTGCTCCTCGGCGGGCTCCGCCTCCGGCACGTCGGCGCCGCGGGCCTTGGCGGCGGCCTTCTCGGCCTTCGCCTCGGCCTTCTTCTTGTGCGGCCCGATCACCATGATCATGTTGCGACCGTCCTGCTTCGGCTGCGACTCGACGAACCCCAGGTCGGTGACGTCCTCAGCGAGGCGCTGCAGGAGCCGGAAGCCCAGCTCTGGCCGGGACTGCTCGCGGCCCCGGAACATGATCGTGACCTTGACCTTGTCTCCCGCCTTCAGGAAGCGCACGACGTGACCCTTCTTGGTCTCGTAGTCGTGCGGGTCGATCTTCGGCCGGAGCTTGATCTCCTTGATGATCGTGTGCGCCTGGTTACGGCGGGCCTCACGCGCCTTCATGGCCGACTCGTACTTGAACTTGCCGTAGTCCATGAGCTTGCAGACGGGCGGGCGGGCCGTGGCCGCGACCTCCACCAGGTCGAGATCGCTCTCCTGGGCCAGCTTCAGCGCGTCGCCGATGGAGACGATGCCGACCTGTTCGCCGTTCGGGCCGACGAGGCGCACCTCGGGCACACGAATACGGTCGTTGATGCGGGGCTCGGTGCTGATGGGACCTCCAAAAGACTTCCGCTTGTCTCGACCGTGCGGGGCAAAACAAAAACCCCGCACGTCACGCATGCGGGGTCACTGAGCTCTCCTGCCGAAAACTCCGGTGTGATCCTGAACCCGTCCGCCTTTCGGCGGAGCAGGTGGGAGGAGGACCTCCGCTTGCGCGTCCAGCTCATGCCGGACCGATCGAGTTCCTACGCTACCACAAACCCGAATGTCCCTCGACGTATTCCTGCCCCGGCGCGACGCCGCTCAGGAGGCCGCCCGGCGTGCGATCTCGGCCTCGCCGGCGGCGCGCATCGTCTCCACCGGCACGTCCGCGCGCCCGGTCATCAGCTCGACCTGCCGCACCGCCTGGTGCAGCAGCATCGGGAAGCCCCCGAGCACGGTGCGCCCGCGCGCGCCTGCGGCCGCGGCCAGCGCGGTCGGCCAAGGCGCGTAGACGACGTCGAACAGCGCCGCCTTCTCGGGCAGGCGCGCCGCGACCCGATCGGCCAGCGCGTCGGCCGCGCCGGACGGCAACGTGGAGACGACCAGATCGGCCGCGGGATCGAAGTCGTCGAAGGAGCGCACGGTCACCGTCGTGCCGAGGCGCTCGGCGACCCGCAGGGTCTCCCCCGCGCGGGCCGGGTCGCGGACGACCAGCGTGACCTCCGCGAGCCCCGTCTCCCGCAGGGCGGCGACGGCCGAGGCCGCGGTGGCGCCGCCGCCGAGGACGACCGCGGAGGCCCGTGCGGGCACGCCCGCCTCCGCGAGCGCCCGCACGATGCCGTACACGTCGGTGTTCTCGCCGTGCCGCGCGCCGTCCTCGCCGAAGACCACCGTGTTGGCGCCGCCGACGGCCAGCGCGAGGTCGGAGACGCTGTCCAGCAGGGGGAGCACGGCGCGCTTGAGCGGCATCGTGAGCGACAGCCCGGCCCATTCGGCGCCCAGACCGGCCATCAGGCCGGCGAGCCCGTCCTCGGCGCACTCGATCGCGTCGTAGCGCCAGTCGTCCAGGCCCATCTCCGCGTACGCCGCCCGGTGCAGGACCGGGGACAGCGAGTGGGCGATCGGGGACCCGAGGACCGCGGCCCGGCGGCCGGTCCCCTGGCCGGTCCCGGTCATTTGTTGTTCCGGTTGAACTCGTCGCGCAGCTTCCAGAACTCCGACTCCTTGTCGGTGAACTTGGTGATGCCCCGCTTGGGGTCGACCGTCACGAAGTACAGCCAGTTGCCGTCGGCCGGGTGCAGCGCGGCCTCGATCGCGTGGTCGCCGGGGTTGGCGATCGGGCCGGGCGGCAGGCCGAAGTACTTGTAGGTGTTGTACCGCGAGGTGCTCTCCAGGTCGGCGTGCGAGGCCGCGATGCCGTACTTGTTGAGGCCGTACATGACCGTGCTGTCCATGCCCAGCTTCATCTGGGGGTTGGAGGCCAGCCGGTTGTAGATGACCCGGGCGACCTTCGGCATGTCCTCGGCGCTGCCGGCCTCCGCCTGCACGATGCTGGCGATGATGATGATCTGCCTGGCGCTGAAGCCGAGCTGCTTCGCCTGACCCTCCAGGTCGACCCGGTCCGCGGTCTGGTTGAACCGGTCGACCATCTTGGTGAGGATCTGCTGCGGGGTGAGCTTGCTGCTGATCTCGTACGTGGCCGGGAACGCGTAGCCCTCCAGACGGCCCTTGGCGTACGCGGGGAGCCCGATGTCGGCGCGAGCGGCCTTCTTGAAGTCCTCGACCGGCTTGCCCGTGGCGGTGGACAGCTCCTCGTAGATCTTGCTCAGCCGCAGCCCCTCACGGATGGTCAGCCGGTTGAGCATGCGGTTCTTGGGGTCGAGCAGGGCCAGGGCGGACTCGGCGGACATGCTCTTGCGCATCTCGTACTGGCCCGGCTGGAGCGAGGAGCTCTTCCCGGCCGCGCCGATGGCGTTGATGAACGCCCGCGCGCTGGCCACGACGCCCTCGTCCTCCAGCATCTGGGCGACGTCGGTGGCGCTCGCGCCCTCCTCGATCTCGACGACGACCTCCCCGCGCCCCTCCCCGGTGTAGTCCTTGGGGATCATCACGCCGCGCGCCCAGGTGAATCCGAAGTAGCCGAGGCCGCCGAGGACGCCGACGATGATCACAACGGCGAACAGCGTCGCGACCCTGCCCTTGCGCCGCTGCTTCTTGCGGCGTCTGCGGCTGCGCCGCTGCTGGGTGCGGCTGCCAGAGGTCCGGCGCCGGGGAGAACCGTCGTCGTCCTCGGCGCCGAGCAGGAAGTCCATGTCCAGATCATTCATAGTGCGCTGGCCAATCTCTCGGTACGAGAGGCCTCCCGTCAAGCGAGTGTGCCAAACCGAGGGGGTTCGGGACAGGGGGTTCCGCGGGGGGCGTTCCCGATATATGGAGCCCCGCCCAGGGGGCGGCGGGGCCGTGCGGACGCACCGGGCGCGCTCCGGACCCCCGCGGGCCGGCGCCGCGCGGATGCCCCGGGAGGCGATCAGTTCGTCCCGAGATACCTGTTCAGCTCCTCCCGATATTTCCTGAACTCCGCCTCTTTGTCAGTGAATTTGGTGATTTTACGACGAGGATCAGTGGTCACGAACCAGTACCACGTGCCCTCGGCGGGATGGAGCGCGGCGACGAGCGCGGCCTCTCCCGGGTTGCCGATGGGCCCCGGCGGCAGTCCCGGCCGCGCGTAGGTGTTGTACGGCGAGTCGACCCGCGTGTCCTCGTTGCTGACTTTGAGCGTGTGGCGGTCCAGCGCGTAGTTGACCGTGCTGTCCATCTCCAGCTTCGCCCCGCGCGCGAGACGGTTGTACACCACTCTGGCGATCTTGGGGTAGTCGGCGGGGACGCCGCCCTCGGCCTGGATGATGCTCGCCACCGTCACCGCCTGCTTGGGCGTGAGCCGCACGCGCGGCGCCAGCTCCTCCAGCCGCACCTTCCGCGCGGCGACCCGGAACCGGGCCACCATCTTCCTGAGCATGTCGACGGCGGTCACGCCCGGCTCGATCTCGTACGTGGCCGGGAACAGGAACCCCTCGGCGGTCCCCTCGGCGTACGCGGGCAGGCGCAGCCGCCCGGGGTCGGCGGCGGCCTCGGTGAAGTCCTTCAGCGGGATGCCGGTCCCCTCCGCGAGGATGCGGAGCACCTCACGCGTGCGCAGCCCCTCGGGCACGGTGACCTTGCGCACGACCTTGCTCGCGGGCGCGAGCAGCAGGTCGAGGGCGTCGGCGGCGGCCATCCGGCGCCGCAGGACGTAGCGGCCCGGGCGCAGGCTGCTCTCCTTGGAGCGCGTGATCACCTGCTCGATGAACGACTGGGCGCTGGCCACCACGCCGGCGCTCTCCAGCGTCCTGCCGATCTCTCCGGCGCTCGTGCCCGGCGTGATCTCGACCGTGACCGTCCCCGACCCGCCGCCGGAGTAGTCGGGGGCCTTGTCCGACTGCCCGACGACCTCGTGCACGCCGTACGCCACCGCCGCCGCGACCAGGGCGAGCGCCCCGGCCACGACGGCCGCGGTCCGCCTCACCGTGCGGTCCCGCCGCTCGCTTCCTCACCGGGCCCGGCGCCGGGCCGCGGTGGTTCGAGAGGTCTGCCGGGGGGATTGCCGGTGGCCCGCTCGCCGTCGAGCGCGGCCTGCAGCAGCACGACGGCCGCCGCCTGGTCGATCACGTCGCGCTGGTTGCGGGCCTTCACGCCGCTGGACCGCAGGCCCTGCTGGGCACTGACCGTGGTGAGCCGTTCGTCCACCAGCCGGATCGGGACCGGAGCCATCCGGGCGGCCAGCCGCGTGGCGAAGGCCCGTGCCGCCTCGGCGGCGTGACTCTCCCTGCCCGACAACGACGTGGGCAGGCCCACCACGATCTCGATCGCCTCGTGCTCGGCGGCGATCTCCGCGATCCTCGCCAGGTCGCCCCGGCCGCGCCGTACGGTCTCCACCGGCGTGGCCAGCAGACCCGACGGGTCGCTGCGGGCCACGCCGATGCGGACGGAGCCGACGTCGACCCCGATCCTGACGCCGTGCCTCATCGGCCGCTCACGCCACCGCGGAGGAGATGGCCTCCTCGACCGCGCGCAGCGCGTCGCCGATCGCCTCGGGCCGCGTGCCACCGCCCTGGGCCACGTCGTCCTTGCCGCCACCGCCACCCCCGAGTGCCTTGGCGGCGACGCCGACGAGCCGGCCCGCCTTCAGGCCGCGCTCGCGTCCCGCCTCGTTGACCGCGGCGACGACGACCGGCCGGTCGGAGGGGACGCCGGAGACGACGACGACCGCGGCGCGGTCGCCAGGGAACCTGCCGCGCACATCGAGGGCGAGTTTACGCAGGTCGTCGGCGGTGGTGCCATCAGGCGCGCGGTGCGTCACCACGGAGACGCCCTGGATCTCGCGGGCCTGCGCGGCGAGTTCGCCGGCCACCGCGAGCACCTGGGCCGAGCGCAGCTTCTCCAGCTCCTTCTCCGCCGTCCGCAGCCGGGTGACGATGCCCTCGATACGCTCGGGCAGCTCCTCGCGGCGGGTCTTCAGCTGCTCGCTGAGCTGGGCGACCAGCACGCTCTCGCGGGCCAGGAACCGGAACGCGTCGAGGCCGACGAGCGCCTCCACGCGGCGCACGCCCGCGCCGATGGACGACTCGCCCAGCACCTTCACCAGGCCGAGCTGACCGGAGCTGGCCACGTGCGTGCCGCCGCACAGCTCCCGGGAGTAGTCGCCGACCTCGACCACCCGCACCTCGTCGCCGTACTTCTCGCCGAACAGGGCGAGCGCGCCCATCGCACGGGCCTGCGCCTGGCTGGTGTAGAAGGCGTTGACCTTGAGGTCGTTGATCAGGACGGCGTTCACCTCGTCCTCGACGTCGCGCAGCATCGACGGGGAGACGGCCCCGGCCGCGGTGAAATCGAAGCGGAAGCGGCCCGGGGAGTTCTCCGAGCCCGCCTGGGCCGCCGACTCGCCGAGCGCGTTGCGGAATCCGCGGTGCACGAGGTGGGTCGCGGTGTGGCTGCGGGAGATCGCGCGGCGCCGCTCCAGGTCGATGTCGGCCTGCGCCTGGTCGCCGACGCGCACCTCGCCGACGCGCACCTTGCCGCGGTGCACGACCAGGCCGGGCACCGGCGACTGGACGTCGACGATGTCGATCTCCGCGCCACCGGTGCGGATCACGCCCTGGTCGGAGAGCTGGCCACCGCCCTCGGCGTAGAACGGGGTGCGGTCGAGCACGACCTCCAGCGTGGTCCCCGCGCCGGCCGCCGGGACGGACGCGCCGTCGACGAGGAGGCCGATGACGGATCCCTCGGCGGTGGTGTGGTCGTAGCCGAGGAAGTCGATCTTCCCGGCCTTCTCGAGGATGCCGGTGAACACCGAGATGTCGGCGTTGCCGGTCTTCTTCGCCGCGGCGTCGGCCTTGGCGCGGTCCCGCTGCTCCTTCATGAGCCGGCGGAAGCCCTCCTCGTCCACCTGGAGGCCCTGCTCGGCCGCCATCTCCAGGGTGAGGTCGATCGGGAAGCCGTAGGTGTCGTGGAGCTGGAACGCCTGGTCGCCGCTGAGCGTCGAGGCGCCCTTGCGCTTGCTCTCCTCCACCGCGACGTCGAATATCGCCGTGCCGGTGCGGAGCGTGCCGAGGAACGACGCCTCCTCGGCGTCGATGACGGTGTGGATGTTGGCGGCGTCGGCCCTGAGCTCGGGGTACTGCTGGCCCATCACGTCGATGGTCACGGCGGTGAGCGCGTGCATGTGCCGCTCCTCGCCCGCGCCGAGCAGGCGGAGGTTGCGGATCGCACGGCGCAGCATGCGGCGCAGCACATAGCCGCGGCCCTCGTTGGACGGGAGCACACCGTCGCCGACGAGCATGACGCCCGCCCGCATGTGGTCGGCGATCACCCGCAGCGACACGTCCGCGCGCTTGTCGCGCCCGTAGCGCGACCGGGTGAGGTCGGCCGCCGTGTCGAGGATCTTGTACGTCGTGTCGATCTCGTAGATGTTGTCGACGCCCTGCAGGATGGCCGCCATGCGCTCCAGGCCCATGCCGGTGTCGATGTTCTTGGCCGGCAGCTCGCCCGCGACGTCGAAGTCGGTCTTGGCGCGGACCGTGCTGAGCTGGAACTGCATGAAGACGAGGTTCCACACCTCGAGGTAGCGGTTCTCGTCGGCGATCGGCCCACCCTCGCGGCCGTACTCCGGGCCGCGGTCGTAGTAGATCTCCGAGCAGGGGCCGCCCGGCCCGGGGACGCCCATGTGCCAGTAGTTGTCGGCCAGGTCACGGCGCTGGATGCGGTCGAGCGGCAGCCCCACCTTGCGGTGCCAGATGTCCTGGGCCTCGTCGTCGTCCAGGTAGACGGTCGCCCACAGGCGGTCCTCCGGGAAGCCGAAGCCGCCTTCGGACTCGGGCCGCGTCAGCAACTCCCAGGCGAACGGGATCGCCTGCTCCTTGAAGTAGTCGCCGAAGGAGAAGTTGCCGAGCATCTGGAAGAAGCTGGCGTGCCGGGTGGTCTTGCCGACCTCGTCGATGTCGAGGGTCCGCATGACCTTCTGCGCGCTGGTCGCCCGCCGGTACGGCGGCGTCTGCTGCGCCAGGAAGAAGGGCTTGAACGGGACCATCCCCGCGTTCACCAGAAGCAGTGTCGGGTCCTCGGCGACCAGGCTGGCCGAGGGCACGACTGTGTGCCCGCGCTCCTCGAAGAAGCGCAGGAAGCGGCGCGCGATCTCTGCCGACTCCATTTCAGCGGCCGTCCTTTACGTCGTAGATTCTGTTCTTGCCTGTGGTGTTTCCAGCAACCGTGTCGAGTCCGAACTCGGCGCGCAACTCGGTTTCCCTGCTCGCCGACAGGCGGCGCACCTCGCCGGCGAAGTCCCTGAGCTGGTCGGCGAGGGTCACCGCGCGATCGGCGGTGCGCCTGGCCACGTGGTCGGGCCGCAACGACTGAAGCTTACGCATCGTCCAGACCGTGACGAACGCGCCCAGGGACATGTAGAAAAGCCGCCGGATCATCCGCGTCCCCTCCCGATCGCCCGCCGCTCCGCGGCCCGCTCGGCCGCGTGCCGCTCGCTGATCCTGTCCCCGGTCCGGGGGCCGCCGCGGGCGACCCTGCGGGCCGGGACCCGTCGGGCGCCTCGCCTGGCCAGCGCCAGGCGGAAGCCGTCGCGGAAGGCGGAGATCTTGAGCACCGGACCGGCGAGCAGCGTGGACGCCACCCCGGTGATCCTCACCATGTTGCCGCTGACGTCACGCATGTTGTCCGTGATCTCCTCGGCCGCCACCAGCCGCCGGTTGGCCTCGGAGACGGTCTGGCTCATGTCGTCGAGGAGCGGGGCGATGCGGTCGCTCAGCTCGGCCACCGACTTGCGGGTCTCGGTCAGCAGTCTGGCCAGCCTGACCAGCACGACGACCATGAAGCAGACCAGGATCACCCAGAAAATGGCGACCACGAGGCCCGCCAGCTCTCCCGCGGTAAGCATGTGCCGATCTCCCTAGATCAACGGAGCTGGAATGGCAAGACCTTATCGCGAACGACCTGCCCGCCGTTCCGCACCACACACACGGGGCGCTCCGCACCACACACACGGGGCGCTGCGCGCCACACATACGGAGCGCTACGCGCCACACATTCGGGGCGCTCGGCATAACCCACAGGCGGAGGTCAGCCTCCGCGCAGGAAGCTCCGGATCTTCGCCCAGCGCTCGGCGAACCGCGCCTCCGCGCCGTGCGTGGTCGGCTCGTAGTAGCGGCGCTCCCGCAGCTCCTCCGGCGCGTAGTCCTGGCGGACGAGGCCGTGCTCAAAGTCGTGGGGGTACTGGTAGCCCTTGCCGTGGCCGAGCTTCTTCGCGCCCGCGTAGTGGGCGTCGCGCAGGTGACCGGGGACGCGCCCCACCATGCCCCGCCGCACGTCGTCGGAGGCCGCGCCGATCGCCTTCACGACCGCGTTCGACTTGGGCGCCAGCGCGCAGTGGATGACGGCCTGGGCGAGGTTGATCCGGCCCTCGGGCAGGCCGATGAACTCCACGGCCTGCGCGGCGGCCACCGCGACCTGCAGGCACGTGGGGTCGGCCATGCCCACGTCCTCACTGGCGAAGATCACGATCCGGCGGGCGATGAACCGCGGGTCCTCCCCCGCCTCCACCATCCGGGCGAGGTAGTGCAGCGCCGCGTCGGCGTCCGAGCCCCGCATGCTCTTGATGAACGCGCTGACCACGTCGTAGTGCTGGTCGCCCTGCCGGTCGTAGCGCACGGCCGCCTTGTCGACGGCCTTCTCCACCACCTCGACGGTGACCTCTGCCGTGGCCCCGTCGGTCAGCATCGCGGCCGCCTCCAGGTAGGTAAGCGAGCGCCGCGCGTCGCCTCCGGCCAGCCGTACGAGCTGGTCGAGGGCGTCGGGGTGCAGCGTGACGCGCCCGCCGAGGCCGCGCGGGTCGGCGACCGCGCGCTCCAGGACGCCGCGGACGTCGTCTTCGGCCAGCGGCTCGAGCGTGAGCAGCAGCGAGCGGGACAGCAGCGGGGAGATGACCGAGAAGAACGGATTCTCGGTGGTCGCGCCGATGAAGGTGACCCAGCGATTCTCCACGGCGGGCAGCAGCGCGTCCTGCTGCGCCTTGTTGAACCGGTGGACCTCGTCCACGAACAGCACGGTCTGCCTGCCGGACATGCCGAGCTCGCGGCGTGCCTGGTCGATGGCGGCGCGCACGTCCTTGACCCCGGCGGAGACGGCCGAGATCTCGACGAACCTCCGCTTGGTGGCGCCCGCCACGACGTACGCCAGCGTGGTCTTTCCGGTGCCCGGGGGTCCCCACAGGAACAGCGACATCGGGGCGTCGCTCTCCACCAGACGGCGCAGCGGCGTGCCGGGTCCCAGCAGGTGCCGCTGGCCGATCACCTCCTCCAGCGAGCGCGGCCGCATGCGCACGGCCAGCGGCTCCTGGCCCCGGTGCGCCTCCTCCGCGGCCGAATCGAACAGGCTCTCCACGTCGCCGACACTACCGTCAGCCGCCCCACACGGCGGTCGCGCCCGTGTGCCCGGTCCGTACGGCGTAGTAACCGACGACCACCGCGAGGATCACGGCGGCGGCGGACACGACCATGAGGCCCGCCCGCGATCCGGCGCCCCGCGGGGCGCGGCGGGCCCGGGTGAGCCACACCATCACCAGGGACACGACGGTCAGGAGCGCGGTCACCGGCACGAGGACCTCGGCGAGCCCGGAGTGGGTCTCGATCGCGGCGGAGGGCCGCCCCTGGAACATCCGGTGCTCCAGCGCCTCCCCGCTCTGCTCGGCCGCGAACACGGCGCCGAGCGCCACCACGGCGGTCGCCACCAGGGCCCAGTCGAGCTTGTGCCGCAGGCGGGGCAGCGCGGCGTACGCGATGGACAGCGCCGCGAGCAGCGGCGCGAAGATCACCGCCGCGTGGACGATCAGAGCATGGGCCGGGAGTCCGAAGACCTGGTCGAACATCGTGCATCGCTCCTGTGACGGCAGCCGGGGCGCGGATCGCGGGCCGCTCCCGATATACGGATTCGATCGTCAGGAGGTTCCCAGGCAGATCTGAGAGCAAGATGAGCGCACCTGGCGCAAACCATGGTGATACCCAAGGGACGCGTGCTTTACACGAAGCCGACGGGATCACGGATAGAGTGGCGCACCAGTCGTAATAAATGGGAAAACGGAAGGCATAGCGGTGACCGACACTGATCGGCAGAAGCAACCGGCTTCGCGCGTGAGCACGGCCGGGCGCGCGACCACTGCACGTCGCCGCCTGGGGAGCACCCTCGGTGCCGGGCTCGGGCTCCTCGCGCTGGCGGGCGGCCTGGTGGCCTGCAGTGACGGCACGGCCAACGAGGCCAAGGCCACAGCCTCGGCCAGTTCCTCCGCGTCCCCCTCGGACGCCCCCACCGTGACCGAGACCACGCTGGCGCCGGACGCGCCGACGGCCAGGCCCACCGACCTGCGTCAGATCTCCTGCACGTACCGCAAGGACGACTCGGGCAGCCCGTCGAAGTCCGTGGGCATGCCGCCGAGCAAGCTGACCAGGAGGGTCATCCTGGCCAAGCAGATGATCATCACGACCAACCAGGGTGAGATCGTCATCGACCTGGCCACCAAGGACGTGCCGTGCGCGGTGAACTCGCTCGCGTTCCTGGCGAGTAAGAACTTCTACGACAACACCGTTTGCCACCGCCTCGCGACGGTGGAGACCGTCGGCCTGGGCATGCTGCAGTGCGGCGACCCCCTGGCCACGGGTAACGGCAAGCGCAAGGAGGACGGCTCGGGCGGGCCCGGCTACCTGTTCGACGACGAGAACCTCGGCGGCATGCCGCTCGTCCGGGGAACCGTGGGACTGGCGCAGGCCACGGAGGACGCCAACTCCAACGGCAGCCAGTTCTTCATCTCCTTCAGCGACGAGAACAGCCAGCTGACCGCCGCCGGCGGCGCGTTCACCATGATCGGTGTGGTGAGCAAGGGCATGAACGTGATCGACAAGATCGCCAGAGGCGGGATCATCCCGTTCAACGGCGACCCCACCGCCGACGTGCGGGGCGAGGGCTCCAACGCCCCGAAGAAGAAGGTCGTCATCAAGGACGTGGCCATCGTCTGACCGGCCCCGGACACAGGACGGCCCCCGCGACCGGTGTCGCGGGGGCCGTCTCGCGTTCTACTGCGCGGACTCGGGCTTGTCCGCCTTCGGCGTGGCGTCCACGCCGGCCTCCTTGCGCTGGTCCGGGCTGATCGGGGTGGGCGCCCCGCTGAGCGGGTCGTAGCCGGACGCCGTCTTCGGGAACGCGATCACGTCCCGGATCGACTCGCCGCCCGCGAGCAGCATGCAGACGCGGTCCCAGCCGTAGGCGATGCCCCCGTGCGGCGGCGGGCCGTACTTGAACGCCTCCAGCAGCCAGCCGAACTTGCTCTCGGCCTCCTCCTTTGAGATGCCGAGCACGTCGAACACGCGCTGCTGCATCTCCGCGCGGTGGATACGGATCGAGCCGCCGCCGATCTCCATGCCGTTGCAGACCATGTCGTAGGCGTACGCCAGGGCCTCGCCGGGGTTGTCCTGGAAGTTGTCGGCCCACTCCGGCTTGGGAGAGGTGAACGGGTGGTGGACCGGGGTCCAGCCGCCCTCGCCGTCCTCCTCGAACATGGGGGCGTCGACGATCCACAGGAACGACCACTGCGACTCGTCGATCAGGTCGCAGCGGCGGCCGATCTCGAGGCGGGCCGCGCCGAGCAGGTCGCGGGAGGCCGCGCGCGCGCCGGCCGCGAAGAAGATCGCGTCGCCGGGCTTGGCGCCGGTCTTGCCGGCGAGGCCGGCCAGCTCGGTCTCCGACAGGTTCTTGGCCACCGGGCCGCCCAGCGTGCCGTCCTCCTGGACCAGCACGTACGCCAGGCCGCGGGCGCCGCGCGACTTGGCCCACTCCTGCCAGGCGTCGAGCTCCTTGCGGGTCTGCGAGGCGCCGCCCGGCATGACGACCGCGCCCACGTACGGCGCCTGGAAGACGCGGAACGAGGTGCCGGAGAAGTAGTCCGTGAGGTCGGTCAGCTCGACGCCGAAGCGCAGGTCCGGCTTGTCCGAGCCGTAGCGCGCCATCGCCTCGGCGTACGTCATCCGGGGCAGCGGCGTCGGCAGCTCGTAGCCGATCGTCTCCTTCCAGATCCGCCCGATGAGCGCCTCGCCCAGCTCGATGACGTCGTCCTGGTCCACGAACGACATCTCGATGTCGATCTGGGTGAACTCGGGCTGCCGGTCGGCCCGCAGGTCCTCGTCGCGGAAGCAGCGGGCGAGCTGGTAGTAGCGCTCCAGGCCGGAGACCATGAGCAGCTGCTTGAACAGCTGCGGCGACTGCGGCAGCGCGTACCAGTTGCCCGGCTGGAGCCGTACGGGCACCAGGAAGTCGCGGGCGCCCTCGGGCGTCGAACGGGTCAGGTTCGGGGTCTCGACGTAGACGAAGCCGCGCTCACGCATGACCTCGTTGGCGAGGTAGGTCGCCTGCGAGCGGATGCGCAGGGCGTCGGCGATCTTCTGGCGGCGGATGTCGAGGTAGCGGTACTTCAGCCGCGCCTCCTCCGACACGCCCGCGTTGCCCTCGATCGGGAACGGCAGCGGGGCCGACTCGCTAAGCACCTCCACCTCGGAGGCGACGACCTCGATCTCGCCCGTGGGCAGATCGGGGTTCTCGTTGCCGGCCGGGCGCCGGCGTACCTCGCCTGTGACCTTCACGCAGTATTCCGCGCGCAGGTCGTGGGCGTGGTCCTCCTCGCGGAAGACCACCTGGGCCGAGCCGGAGGCGTCGCGCAGGTCGATGAAGACCACGCCGCCGTGGTCGCGCCGGCGCGCCACCCATCCGGCGAGCGTCACCTTCTGGCCCGCGTGCTCCTTGCGGAGCGTGCCTGCCTCGTGGGTGCGGATCACGAGAGTTTCCCCTTCAAGAACTCGACGACCTCCGCGAGCGGAACCGCGGTCTGGTCGGCTGTGGTCAGGTCCTTCACTTGCACGGCGCCCGCCTCGATATCTCGGTCGCCGAGGATGAGCGCGTACCGCGCGCCGCTGCGGTCGGCGGCCTTCATCGCGCCCTTGACGCCACGGCCGCCGAAGGCCATGTCTACGGCGAGGCCGGCCCGGCGCAGCTCGCTCACCAGGGGGAACACCCGCCGCCTGGCCTCCTCGCCGAGCGGTACGGCGAACACCTCGACGCCGCGGGGCCGCTCGGCGAGCAGGCCCTCGGCCTCCATCGCGAGCACCGTGCGGTCCACCCCGAGGGCCCAGCCCACGCTGGGCAGTGCCGGGCCGCCGATCTGCTCGCTCAGCCCGTCGTAGCGCCCTCCCCCGCCGACCGCCGACTGGGCGCCCAGGCCGTCGTGCAGGAACTCGAAGGTCGTGCGTGTGTAGTAGTCGAGGCCGCGCACGAGCCGGGGGTCGTCCTCGTACCCCACGCCGGCGGCCGTCAGCAGGCCCCTGACCTCCTCGTGGTAGGCCTTGCAGGCCCCGCACAGGTGGTCGGTGACCAGCGGCGCGCCCTCCAGCTGCGCGCGCACCTCGGGACGCTTGTCGTCGAGCACGCGCAGCGGGTTGATCTCGATCCGGTTGCGGGTGGCCTCGTCGAGGTCCAGGCCGCGCAGGAAGTCCTGGAGCGCGGCGCGGTAGGCCGGCCGGCACTCCTTGCAGCCGAGCGAGTTCAGCAGCAGCCGGACGCCGCGCAGGCCCAGTGAGGCGTAGCCGTCCATCGCGAGGACGATGAGCTCGGCGTCGAGCGCGGGATCCTCGGCCCCCAGGGCCTCCGCTCCCACCTGGGAGAAGTGGCGGTAGCGGCCGGCCTGGGCCCGCTCGTAGCGGAAGTAGCTGCCCGAGTACCAGAGCTTGATGGGCAGCGGGCCGCCGTACAGGCCGTGTTCGAGCACGGCCCGCATCACGCTCGCGGTGCCCTCGGGGCGCAGCGTCAGCGACTGCCCGCCCCGGCTCGTGAACGTGTACATCTCCTTGGTCACGATGTCGGTCGACTCGCCGACGCCGCGGGAGAACAGCGCCGTGTCCTCGAAGGCCGGCGTCTCGACGTAGCCGTAGCCGGCGCGGCGGGCCGGCGCGGCCAGGGCGTCCCGTACGGCGAGAGCCCACTCCGAACGCGGGGGCATCCAGTCGAAGGTGCCCTTGGGCGCCTGAAAGGTCATCACAATCCCCTGGTCGGGCCTGCGTGCGGCGCGACGTCCCTGAGGAAGGGGTTGGTCGCGCGCTCGCGGCCGATGGTCGTCTGCGGTCCGTGGCCGGGCAGGACCGTGGTCTCGTCCGGCAGCGTCAGCGTCTTGGCGAGGCTGCGCAGCATGGCGGCGTAGTCGCCGCCGGGCAGGTCGGTACGGCCGATGGAGCCGGCGAACAGCAGGTCGCCCGCGAACAGGACCTCGGAGTCCTCGACGGGCGTCCGGAACGTCACCGACCCCCAGGTATGGCCCGGCCTGTGCTCGACCGTGAGCTCCAGCCCGGCCAGCGACAGCACGGCCCCGTCGGCCAGCTCCCGCACGTCGTCGGGCTCGGAAAGTTTCAGCCCGCCGAACACCTGGCCCGCCTGCGGCGGGAACCCCTTCGCCGGGTCCGACAGCAGGTCGCGGTCCTCGGGATGGATCCACGCGGGCACGTCGCGGGCGCCGCACACCGGCGCCACCGACCACACGTGGTCGATGTGGCCGTGGGTGAGCAGCACCGCGACCGGCTTCAGCCGGTGCTCGCGCAGCAGCGCGTCGAGATCCTCCACGGCGTCCTGACCTGGGTCGATGACCACACACTCCTCGCCTGCTGCGGGAGCGACGACGTAACAGTTGGTCTGGAACGACCCTGCGGGAAACCCGGCGACGAGCACGGAAGCGGCCTCTGCGTCTCTACGGATCAATCAAGGATTGCGCGAGCGAATGTAACCGAAGGGTACCGGTGCGGGTCGGCAGGCTGCGAACCAATACCCGTCAGCCGATACGATTCGCCCACCTCAATAGTCATTCTTGGAGCAGTCGAGCCGGATGCTATAGAACGGGCCGCCATTCCCGGAGCACCTCCGGGCGTGGCGGGCACGCGCCGGCGAGATCGCGTCCGGGCGTACGACCATGGGAAACAGGACAAGTCGGGAGGTCGAAGTGGTCACCGGCAAGGACCGGCAGAAGCAGCTGGCCCGGGAGCACTACCAGCGGCAACTGCAGGCACGCGCGGAACGCGAGCAGAAGGTGCGGCGCAACGCCGTCATCGGCACCACCGCGGCCGTGGTGGTGGTGATCGGCGGAGTCGTGGCGGCCACGACCCTGCTCGGCCGCGACCACGACGACGCCGCCACGGCGTCGGCGAAGCCGTCGGCGAGCATCAAGCCCGCCGTGGCCGACCCCAAGCCGTACGACCCGGCGAAGGGCACCTGCGGCTACGTCGCCGACGAGGGCAGCGGTCAGGTCAAGAACGTCGGCATGCCGCCGGAGAAGGTGAGCACGGCCCCGGCGACCATGACCATCAAGACCAACCTCGGCGACATCGTCGCGCGGCTGGACAGCGAGAAGGCGCCCTGCACGGTCAACTCGTTCAAGTTCCTGGCTTCCAAGGACTTCTTCGACGACACGAAGTGCCACCGGATGGGGACGGACTTCCCGATCCTGCAGTGCGGCGACCCGCTGGCCAAGGCCGACGGCGAGAACCCGACCGACGGCCAGGGCGGGCCGGGCTACCGGTTCGTCAACGAGAACCTGGCGGGCGCGAAGTACACGCGGGGCGTGCTCGCGATGGCGAACAGCGGCCCGAACACGAACGGGAGCCAGTTCTTCATCGTGTTCGGGGACACCGGGCTGACGCCCGACTACACGCCTTTCGGTACGGTGACCAAAGGACTCGAAATCGTGGACAAGGTCGCCAAGAAGGGCGTCATCGCCAGTGCCGGCGGGGACGGCACCGGTGCCCCGAAGCAGCCTGTGGTCATCAAAGACGTGACAATCACCAGCAAGAGCTGACGTAATACAACCAAGGGCACATCGAGCCCTGGAGGCTGATTCAAGTGCGGGAGGACACGGTGAGCACCGACCCGTGGGGCCGGGTAGACGAGGACGGCACCGTCTACGTGCGTACGGCTGAGGGAGAACGGGCCGTCGGGTCCTGGCAGGCCGGCGAGCCGGAGGAGGCGCTGGCCTACTACCGCCGGAAGTTCGACGAGCTGGCGGGCCAGGTGCAGCTCCTGGAGCAGCGGGTGCGCGGCACCGACCTCGCGCCGGCCCAGGCCGAGGCGAGCATCGCCAAGCTGCGCGAGTCGGTGACCGACGCCCACGCGGTCGGCGACCTCGGCTCGCTGCAGGACCGGCTGACGGCGCTGACCGAGCTGGTCGGCAAGCGGCGCGAGGAGCTGCGGGCGGCGCGTGACCAGGCCCGGGCGCACGCGCGCGAGGTGAAGGAGCGGATCGTCGCCGAGGCCGAGCGCATCGCCGAGGAGACGACGCACTGGAAGTCCGGCGGCGAGCGGCTGCGGCAGCTCGTCGAGGAGTGGAAGGCCGCCGAGCGGGTCGACCGGGCCACCGAGGCGACGCTGTGGAAGAGGCTCTCCACGGCGCGTACGGCCTTCGCCAAGCGGCGCAAGGCGTACTTCTCCTCGCTCGACCAGCAGCGCGACGCGGTGCGCGGTACCAAGGAGCGCATCGTGGGCGAGGCGGAGGCGCTGGCCGACTCGACGGATTGGAACGCCACCGCGGCGGCCTACCGGGAGCTGATGCGCGAGTGGAAGGCCGCGGGCCGCGCCTCCCGCGAGGTCGAGGACGAGCTGTGGACGCGCTTCAAGGCCGCCCAGGACCAGTTCTTCCAGGCCCGCTCGGCGGTCTTCGCCGAGCGGGACGCCTCCTTCGCCGCCAACGCGGAGGTGAAGGAGGCCCTGCTGGCCGAGGCCGAGAAGCTGCTGCCGGTCACCGACGCCCGTGCCGCGCGCTCGACGCTGCGGGGCATCCTGGAGCGCTGGGAGGCCGCCGGGCCGGTGCCGCGCGACCAGCGCGACCGCCTGGAGGGCGGGCTGCGCAAGGTCGACGACGCGGTGCGCAGGGCCGAGGAGGCCGAGTGGAAGCGCTCCAACCCCGAGGCCAGGGCCCGCGCCCAGGACACGGTCAACCAGCTACTCAAGTCCATCGGTCAGCTGGAGACCCGGCTGGCCAAGGCCCAGGCGGCGGGACGGGACAAGGACGTCAAGGAGGCGGAGGAGGCCCTGTCCGCCCGCCGCTCCTGGCTCCAGGAGGCCGAGCGCACGCTCGCCGAGTTCTCCTGACCGGCCTCATGTGACCGTCGATCCCGGCGTGACCGCGCGTCACGCCGGGATCGGTGCGCGTGCGGGTCCGCGCCCGCGTGGGAGGACGTCCCCCGTCGCGGGCGCGGGCGGGCGCAGCCCTCCAGCCGGTCAGGCCGCGGCCGGCGTCAGCTGGTCACGCGGTAGACGTCGTAGACGCCCGCGACGTTGCGCACCGCCTTGAGCACGTGGCCGAGGTGCTTCGGGTCGCCCATCTCGAACGTGAACTTGCTGATCGCCACCCGGTCGCGGCTGGTCGTCACCGACGCCGACAGGATGTTCACGTGCTGGTCGGACAGGGTCCGCGTGACGTCCGACAGCAGCCGGGGCCGGTCGAGCGCCTCCACCTGGATGGCGACGAGGAAGACCGAGTCGTCCCCGGGCGACCAGGCGACCTGCACCAGCCGGTCGGGGTGGGCGCTGAGCTGCTCCACGTTGGGGCAGTTGGTGCGGTGCACGGAGACGCCGTGCCCCCGCGTGACGAACCCGACGATCTCGTCCCCCGGCACCGGGGTGCAGCAACGCGACAGACGGACCCACACGTCGGGGTCGCCCGCGACCATGACACCGGCGTTCGAGTTGGCCCTCAGACGGCCCTTGAGCCGCGTCGGGACCTGGGCCTCGGCGATGTCCTCCTCGGCCCCCTCGACGCCGCCCAGGGCCTGTACGAGCTTGTCCACCACCGCCTGGGCCGTGATGTGCCCCTCGCCGACGGCCGCGTACAGCGCGGACACGTCCGCGTAGCGCAGGTCCCTGGCCAGGGCCAGCAGCGCCTCGCCGGACATCAGCCGCTGCAGCGGCAGGCCCTGCTTGCGCATGGCCCGCCCGATCGCCTCCTTGCCCGCCTCGATGGCGGTCTCGCGGCGCTCCTTGGTGAACCACTGGCGGATCTTGTTGCGGGCCCGGCCGCTCTTCACGAACTTGAGCCAGTCTCTCGACGGGCCCGCGTCCGGGGACTTCGACGTGAAGATCTCGACGGTGTCGCCGTTGCCCAGGCGGGACTCCAGCGGCACCAGCCTGCCGTTCACCCGCGCGCCGATACATCGGTGGCCGACCTCGGTGTGCACGGCGTACGCGAAGTCGACCGGGGTGGCGCCCTCGGGCAGGGCGATCACCTGGCCGCGCGGGGTGAAGACGAACACCTCCGACACCGACAGGTCGAAGCGCAGCGACTCCAGGAACTCCCCGGGGTCGGAGGTCTCCTTCTGCCAGTCCAGCAGCTGGCGGAGCCAGGCCATGTCGTTGACCTGCTTGACCTTGCCGGGACCCGCCCCGGTCATCTCCTCTTTGTACTTCCAGTGCGCGGCCACGCCGTACTCGGCGCGGTTGTGCATGGCCCGCGTGCGGATCTGCAGCTCGATGGCCTTGCCCTCGGGGCCCATGACCGTCGTGTGGAGCGACTGGTACATGTTGAACTTGGGCATGGCGATGTAGTCCTTGAACCGCCCCGGCACCGGCTTCCACTGGGCGTGGATCGTTCCGAGCGCGGCGTAGCAGTCGCGGACCGTGTCGACCAGGACGCGGATGCCCACCAGGTCGTAGATGTCGTCGAAGGCCACGCCCTTGGCGATCATCTTCTGGTAGATCGAGTAGTAGTGCTTGGGCCGGCCGCGCACGGTCGCCTTGATCTTCGCCTCGCGCAGGTCGGCGGAGACCTTCTCGATGACCTCGTGCAGGAACAGGTCGCGGCGGGGCGCGCGCTCCGACACCATCCGGGCGATCTCGTCGTACCGCTTGGGGTAGAGCATGGCGAACGCGAGGTCCTCCAGCTCCCACTTGATGGTGTTCATGCCGAGCCGGTGCGCCAGCGGCGCGAAGATCTCCAAGGTCTCCCGGGACTTCTGCTGGCGCTTGTGCTCGGGCATGTAGCGCATGGTCCGCATGTTGTGCAGCCGGTCGGCCAGCTTGATCACCAGTACGCGGATGTCGCGCGACATCGCCACGACCATCTTGCGCACGGTCTCGGCCTGCGCCGCGTCGCCGAACTTCACCTTGTCGAGCTTGGTCACGCCGTCGACGAGCAACGCGATGTTGTCGCCGAAGTCGGCTCGTAACTCGTCGAGGCTGTAGGCGGTGTCCTCGACGGTGTCGTGCAGCAGGGCGGCGCACAGCGTCTCGTCGTCGGTGCCCAGCTCCGCCAGGATCGTCGCCACCGCGAGCGGGTGGGTGATGTAGGGGTCGCCGCTCTTGCGCTTCTGATCGCGGTGATGGTAGGCGGCGACGTCGTACGCCCGCTCGATCAGCCGCAGGTCGGCCTTGGGATGGGTGGCACGGACCGTCTTGAAGAGCGGTTCCAACACCGGATTCATAGCACCCCACTGCCCCCCGAACCGGGCGAGCCTTCGTCGCGTGGCCGTAGCCGGCCTGTCCTCCGGGCTCTCCGCCGGGTCGCGCGCCGCGTCAGGGGGCACATCGGCGACGGGCTCGGGGGCGTCGCGGGAGATCACTCCGCGATCGACCCGCGCGCTGCCGGGCACGACCACATCACGGGGCACACAGACTCCTCACGTCGAGTCCAGATTCCACAGTGTATCCGTGCTGCCACAGCACTCTCGGCCACCCGCCCCCCGAGCGGCGGCTCCGCTCAGACGGTGAGCAGGGTCCGGACGTCCAGGCCCGGCAGGCGGTCGCGGCCGGAGAGGAAGGACAGCTCCATCAGGAAGGAGACGGCCACGACCTCCGCGCCCGTCCTCCTGACCAGCTCCACGGCCGCCCTGGCCGTGCCGCCCGTGGCGAGGACGTCGTCCACGATCAGGACCCGGTCGCCGGGGTCGAAGGCGTCGGCGTGCACCTCGATCGTCGCGGAGCCGTACTCGAGATCATAGGAGGCCTCGTACGTGTCGGAGGGCAATTTGCCCTTTTTGCGCACTGGGACGAACCCCGCGCCGCTGCGGTAGGCCACCGGCGCGGCCAGGATGAAGCCCCGTGCCTCGATGCCGACCACCTTGTCGAACTCCAGGCCGTCCCCGAGTTCGCCCACGACCTGGGTGAAGGCGCCGTGGTCCGCCAGGAGCGGAGTGATGTCCTTGAAGAGGATGCCCGGCTTGGGGTAGTCGGGGACATCCCTGATGAGAGCCGTCCAGTCAGTCACGACGCTCACCCTAGCGGGCCCCCGGCGGGCTCGGAGAACGCGAAGACGCCCCCGGGACCTCGCGGGTTCCGGGGGCGTCTGCGGCGAACGCGGTCAGCTCTTCTTGCGCTTGTCCGTGGTCTGCACGGTGACGTTCTGCGAGCCCGCGGAGACGGGCTCCTTCGCCGTACGGGCGGCCTTGGCGGCGGAGGCCTCCTTGGCGTGCACCCGCTGGGCCAGCGCCTGCCACTTGGGCTCCCGCTCCTTGAGCGTGACCAGGATCGGCGTCGCCACGCACAGGGACGAGTACGTGCCGACGACCATGCCGACGAACAGGGCCAGCGACAGGTCCTTCAGCGTGCCGGCGCCGAGCAGCGTGGTGCCGATGAACAGGATCGCCGCCACCGGCAGGATCGCCACCAGCGAGGTGTTCAGCGAACGGATCAGCGTGTGGCTGAGCGCGTTGTTGGCGGCCTGTGTGTAGGTCATCTTCGCGCTCGTGCCGAGCTTGCCCGTGACCTCCTTGATCATGTCGAAGACCACGACCGCGTCGTACAAGGAGTAGCCGAGGATCGTGAGGAAGCCGAGCATGGTCGCCGGGGTGACCTCGAAGCCCGACCAGGCGTAGACGCCAGCGGTGATCACGAGGTCGTGGATGAGGGCGACGATCGCCGCGAGGGCCATCCGCCACTCGAAGGCCACCGACAGGTACAGCATGATCGCGATCATGAAGACAGCGAGGCCGATCCAGGCCTTCTGGGAGACCTCGCCACCCCAGGTCGCGCCGATGACCTGCGAGCTGACCTCGTCCTCCGTGATGCCGTACTTCTGGGCCACCGTCTGCTGGACCTTGGTCACCTCCTCGCCCTTGAGGCTCTCGGTGGTGACCCGCCAGTTCGGGCCGGCCTGCTGCACGATGACCTGGTGGACTCCGGCGTCCGCGACGGTCTCGCGGACCTGCTCGATGCTGGAGCCGGGCGTGCGCGTGAAGTCGAAGACCGAGCCGCCGCGGAACTCCACGCCCAGGTTCAGCCCGTTGAGCACCAGGCCCAGGATGGAGACGGCCAGCAGGAACACCGACAGGCCGTACCAGACCTTGCGCTTGCCGACGAAGTCGATGTTGATGTCGCCGCGGTAGAGGCGGCTGATCACTCCCGGCATCACGCCTCCTGCAGGGTCTGCTCGGCGGGGCTGGTGCGGCCCATGCGCTCCGCGTCGAGTCCGGACAGCTTGTGGCCCTTCGAGAAGAACCGCAACCGCGCCACGAGGGACATCAGCGGCTTGGTGAACAGGAACACCACCACGATGTCGATGAGCGTGGTCAGGCCCATCGCGAACGCGAAGCCGGCCACGTCGCCGACCGCGAGGAAGTAGAGCACCACCGCGGCGATGAACATGACGGCGTCGGCGACCAGGATGGTCCGCCGGGCGCGCCGCCAGGCCACCTCCACCGCCGAACGCAGCGTGCGGCGGCCCTCCTTGATCTCGTCGCGGATCCGTTCGAAGTAGACGATGAACGAGTCCGCGGTGATGCCGATCGAGACCACCAGACCGATGATGTGCGGCAGCGAGAGCCGGAAGCCGGCGTTGTGACTCAGCACGTCCACCGTCAGGTACGTGAACACGGTGGCCACGCCCAGGCTGGCCATGCCGATGAGCCCCAGGCCGCGGTAGTAGAGCAGCAGGTAGAACACGACGACGATCAGGCCGAGCGCGCCGGCGATGAGACCGCCCCTGAGCTGGTCCTGGCCGAGGGTCGAGGAGACCGAGACGACCGAGCTCTGCTGGAACTTCAGCGGCAGCGCGCCGTACTTGAGCTGGTCGGCCAGTTCGGTCGCGGTCTTCTGCGTGAAGCTGCCGGAGATGCGGGCGCTGCCGCCGGGGATGGCCTCCTCGATCGTCGGAGCGACGATGACGACGCCGTCCAGCACGTTGGCGAGCTGGTTGCGCGGGGCGGGCAGGCTGGTGATGCGCCGGGTGATGTCGGCGAACAGCGTCGCGCCCTTCGACTTGAAGTCGACCTGGATGATCCACTCACCGGTGGTGGGGTCGGTGCCCGCCTGCGCGCCGCTGATCTCGGTGCCCTGCACCGCGGCCTTGTCCAGGATGTACCGGGCCGTACCGTCGTCGCTGCAGGCGACGATCTGCTTGTTCGGGTCGTCGAGGGCGCCCTGGCCGCGGTTCTTCGCGGTGCAGTCGATCTTACGGAACTCGTCGAGCAGCGCCGGCTCGATGCCGCTGGTGTCCTGACCGGCCAGTGGGTCGCCGGCGTCATCCGGAGCGGCCGTCGGCGGGCTCGCAGCGGCCGAGGGCGAGGGCGAGGCCTTGGCCCTGGCGGCTCCCGCGCCGGCCCTGCGGTGGGTCGTGTCCCTCGTCGAGGTGCTCGTCGGCTCCGGGGACGGCGCGGTCAGCGCCTTCGACAGGACACGGCCCGCCGGAGAGGCGTTCCCGCTGGGAGCCGCGCTCTGCCTGGCAGGCGTCGACTCACTCGCAGTGGCCGCGGGCGTCGCCGCCGCCGACGAGCTCGGCGTGGGGGCCGCCGTGGGCACCTCGGCCGGCTGGTTCGTGGCGGCGGCCACCGCGAGAACCTGCCGCATGCGCAGTTCGGCGGTGGTCGACACCAGTCGCAACGCCTCGTCCCGGCCCGCGCCCGGGATCTGGATCACGATGTTGGCGTTCGCCTTCGCGACCTGGGCGTCGGAGATGCCGGTGCCGTTGACGCGCTGCCGGATGATCGTCACGGCTCGGTCGAGGCTCTCCTGCGACGGCGCCTTCCCGTTCGCCGTGACCGGCGAGAGCGTCACCGTGGTGCCGCCCGCGAGGTCGAGGCCGAACTTGGGGACGAACGCCTTCTGGAGGGCGACCGTCGCGCCCATGACGAGGATGAGCACAAAGAGCAGCAGGAGTGTGCGTCCAGGCTTGCTCTGGCTACTTGTCGGTGGGGCCACTGGAGGTCAGTTCTTTCGTCGAAAAGTTGTGATCAGCCTACTCAGGACTGCTTGGTGCTCGTGTCGTCACCGTTCCCCGTGTCGGAACCTTCCGTCACGGTCCCCTCGGTCTCCCCGCTCGTCACCTCGTCGACGGGAGTGAGCACCCGGCCGATCGCCGCCTTGACCCAGCGGGTCTCGACACCGGGGGCCAGCTCCAGCACGACGTCGTCGTCCTCGAGGGCGACGACCGTCGCGAACAGGCCTGTCGTGGTCATGACCCGGACGCCCGGGGTGAGGGAGTTCTGCATCTGGATCTGCTCCTGCTGCCGCTTGCGCTGAGGGCGGATCAGGAGGAAGTAGAACACCACTACCAGCAAGATCAGTGGCAGGAACGTCCCAAGCGGGTTGTTACCCACGGGGGCCACCCTTCCGTAACGTGATGAACCGGCCTGGCGCCGGAGGTCTTGTGCGCTTCACACGCGGGCCACCGCGACGCTTCTCGTGTCGCAAGAACGGCCAGTCAAGCCACGCAGTGTATGCGAGCCTGCAGAAGCCCGGCAACGAACCCACGGCCCGGCGGGCAGGAAAGTTCCCGTTTCATGGGCTTCGCAATCGGTCTGTTACCTCTTTGCCCCGCTTTCCGCTTCCAGCCGCCGAGTCCGAGCCGGCGCCGGTGGAGGGGCGCTCACTTGTCGTCGAAGAGCGTGGGCGCGGCGACCGCGCCCACGGCGTCGGGGGGCGGAGTCATGCCGAGGTGCGCCCAGGCCGCGGCGGTGGCGACGCGGCCCCGCGGGGTGCGGGCCAGCAGCCCCTGCCGCACCAGGAAGGGCTCGGCCACGACCTCGACGGTCTCCGGCTCCTCCCCCACGGCCACCGCGAGCGTCGACAGGCCCACCGGGCCGCCGCCGAACTTGCGCAGCAGCGCGTCGAGCACGGCCCGGTCGAGGCGGTCCAGCCCCTCGGCGTCGACCTCGTACAGGTTGAGCGCCGCCGCCGCGACGTCCCTGGTGATCACGCCTTCGGCGCGCACCTCGGAGAAGTCGCGCACCCGCCGCAGCAGGCGGTTGGCGATCCGGGGCGTGCCGCGTGACCGGCGGGCGATCTCGTGGGCACCTTCATCCGGCAGATCGACCGACAGCAGGCGGGCCGAGCGCCGCAGGACCTGCTCGAGCTCGGCCACCTCGTAGAAGTCCATGTGCGCGGTGAAGCCGAACCTGTCACGCAGCGGCGCGGGCAGCAGCCCCGCCCGCGTGGTGGCCCCGACCAGCGTGAACGGGGCGATGTCGAGAGGGATCGAGGTGGCGCCGGGGCCCTTGCCGACCACGATGTCGACCCGGAAGTCCTCCATGGCCAGGTAGAGCATCTCCTCCGCCGGGCGGGCCATGCGGTGGATCTCGTCGATGAACAGGACCTCGCCCTCGGTCAGCGTGGACAGGATCGCGGCGAGATCGCCCGCGCGCTCCAGCGCCGGCCCCGAGGTCATCCGCAGCGGCGCGCCCAGCTCGGAGGCGATGATCATGGCGAGCGTCGTCTTGCCGAGCCCGGGCCCCCCGCTCATCAGGACGTGGTCGGGCGGGCGGTTGCGGCGCAGGGCGCTCTCCAGCACCAGCGAGAGCTGCTCGCGCACCCGGCCCTGCCCGATGAACTCCTCAAGACGCCGGGGACGCAGCGCGGCCTCGATCGCCCGCTCGTCACCCTCCGGTTCGGGCGACACGAGATCCCGCTCGAAGCTCACTCGACACCATCCGCTCGGCCTGCCGGGAGTCCGCTTCCCGGTGAAAATTTCATCGAACCATCAGCCCGTCACACGGTCACCGCACGCTCAGCGCGCGCAGGGCGGACTTCAGCAGCACGGCCACCTGCGGGGCGCGGCCGGCCGCGACCTCCGCCTCGGCCTCCGCGGTCACCGCCGCCACCGCCTCGTCGGCGTCGCGGGACGAGTAGCCCAGCCCCACCAGCCCGGAGTGGACCTGGTCGCGCCAGGCCGGCGGAGCGGCCGAGCCGTTCAGCGCGGCGTCGACGGCCCCGGCCGGGGTGCCGAGCTTGTCCTTGAGTTCGAGCACGATGCGCTGCGCGCCCTTCTGGCCGATGCCCGGCACCATCGTCAGGGCCTTGATGTCGGCGCTCGCCACCGCGACGCGCAGGGCGTTGGGCGCGTGGACCGCGAGCATGGCCAGGGCCAGGCGCGGCCCGACCCCGCTGGCCGTCTGGAGCAGTTCGAAGACGGTGCGCTCGTCGTCGGAGGCGAAGCCGTACAACGTGAGGGAGTCCTCGCGGACGACGAGCGAGGTGGACAACCGGGCGGGCTCGCCGACGCGCAGCCCGGCCAGGGTCCCGGGGGTGCAGTGGACGAGCATCCCGACGCCGCCCACCTCGACCACGGCGCTGTCGGCCCCGATGGCCGCCACCTGTCCCGCAACGGATGCGATCACCGCGTGCTCCCTCCCCGGTCCGAACGCCCGGCCGCGACTTCGCCGGGCGTCCCAGTCCTACCAGAGCCCGCGGGCTTCGCACCGCCGTGACGGGCCCTGGCCAGGGCGTCGGCCAGGCGGTGCTGAACGCCGCCGCGCCAGACGTGGCAGATGGCCAGGGCGAGCGCGTCGGCGGCGTCCGCCGGCTTGGGCATGGCGTCGAGCCGCAGCAGCCGGGTGACCATGGTGCCGACCTGCTTCTTGTCGGCGTTGCCGTTGCCCGTGATGGCGGCCTTGACCTCGCTCGGCGTGTGCAGCGCGACCGGCAGCCCCCGCCGGGCCGCGCAGACGATCGCGACGGCCGACGCCTGGGCCGTCCCCATGACCGTGCGGACGTTGTGCTGGGCGAAGACCCGCTCGACGGCGACCGCGTCCGGCTTGATCTCGTCGAGCCAGCGCTCGATCTCCGCTTCGATGACGACCAGCCGGGACCCGATGTCGTCGTCGGCCGGGGTGCGGACCACCCCCACCGACAGCAGGCTCAGCGGCGCGCCCGGACGGCCCTCCACGGCGCCGAGACCGCACCGCGTCAGCCCCGGGTCCACGCCCATCACCCGCATCTGGGGCAACCGCACCGGCACGCCTCCCTGATCCCGGCCGGCGCAGCCACCGCACCTCACCGCCACTGCGCCGAACACCTGTTCGGCCGGTCACTCTATCGCGATCAGCGGCGGCGCGGGTGCGTCAGAAGTAGTCGATCATGTACGCGGCGCAGCCGAAGGCCGCGTCCAGTGCGTCGTCGGCCTCGGGAGAGCCGCCGGTCAGCAGGCCGGCGCGGCGGAGCGTGGCCGTGGACACGCCGGCGAACAGCGCGGACATGCCGCCGATCGTGAGCCGGGTGCTCTCCCCGGGCACGGCGTCCAGGCGCGTCGCGGAGCCGGAACCGCCGTCCACCCGCAGCAGCCACGCGCCCGCGTCGCCGGGGCGCCGGGAGTCGGTCACCTCGACGGGGATCTCGACGGACACCCCGGCGGGGAAGCCGCGCCCTCCGACGGCGGCGGCCAGGTCGATCAGCCGGAACATCCACCGGGTCTGGGTGACCTCGTCCTTCGACCGCTCCCGCAGCATCCAGAGCACCGGGTCGGCCGGGTCGGCGCAGGCGGTCACCGACTTCGCGACGGACGAGGCGCTGCCGACCATCGACCACAGGGCCCGGGCCGTCGCCTCCGACCCCGCGAGCAGGTTGTCGACCTCGATGTCCCCGTCGTTCCACCGGTAGACGACGAACCCGTCCTCGGCCAGGTAGCAGAAGTCGTCGTCGTCCTCGAGCCACAGGCGCCAGGTCCGCTCGTCGAAGGACAGCGGCCCGCTCGCGCGCGTGGCGGCGTGCACTCTGCCGATCAAGGCGACGAGCTCGGCCGCGTCGGCCGGGCCCATCCGGCGCAGCTTGACCGCGCCGCCGGGGTCGCCCACCGTACGCAGCGCCTCCGCGGGCAGGGTGATCCGCTGGAGCACGCCGGCGTGCTCGTAGCCCGCGCTCCGGTACAGCGGCGTGGTGGCCGGGTACAGCGCGGAGACCGCGTGGCCGAGCTGCGCGCAGCGCTCGAGCACCGCGTCCATGAGCGTCCGGCCCACTCCCCTGCCGCGGTCCTCCGGCGCCACCGTCACGCCCGCCACACCGCCCATCGACTGCGGGCGGCCGTGCCACCACTGGACGTACGGGTTGATCCTGGCCGTGCCGACGAGGCGGGTGCCGTCGAAGGCGCCGAGGTAACGGCCCTCGGGCAGCATCGGGGAGACGAGCTTGCGCCACGTCTCCGCGCCGTCGCCGGACAACGGGCCGAAGGCGCGCCTGCGGGAGTCGAGGACCGCGTCCAGGTCGTCGCTCGTGAGATGACGGATTTCCACAGCAGGTCAGGCTATGCGGGCGCCGGTGGCCGCTGCCACCGGTTTTCCACCCTTCTGCCCGGATTCGGCGTCAGGCCTCGACCTTCTCCATGACCTCGTCGCTCACGTCGAAGTTCGCCCAGACGTTCTGCACGTCGTCGCTGTCCTCGAGCGCGTCGATGAGCTTGAAGACCTTGCGGGCGCCGTCCTCGTCGAGGGGGACGTTGAGCGTGGGGACGAAGCTCATCTCGGCCGACTCGTAGTCGATCCCCGCGTCCTGCAGCGCCTTGCGCACCGGGATGAGGTCGGAGGCCTCGCAGACCACCTCGAAGTTCTCACCGAGGTCGTTGACCTCCTCGGCCCCCGCGTCGAGGACGGCCATGAGCACGTCGTCCTCGGTCAGCGACCCCTTGGGGACGATCACGACGCCCTTGCGGTTGAACATGTACGACACCGAGCCGGGGTCGGCGAGCGAGCCGCCGTTGCGGGTCAGCGCCACGCGCACCTCGGACGCCGCGCGGTTGCGGTTGTCGGTGAGGCACTCGATGAGGACCGCGACGCCGCCCGGGGCGTAGCCCTCGTACATGATCGTCTGCCAGTCGGCGCCGCCGGCCTCGAGGCCGCCGCCGCGCTTGCGGGCCCGCTCGATGTTGTCGATCGGGACCGAGTTCTTCCTGGCCTTGGTGATGGCGTCGAACAGCGTGGGGTTGCCGTCCGGGTCGGGCCCGCCGGTCCTGGCCGCGACCTCGATGTTCTTGATGAGCTTGGCGAAAAGCTTGCCGCGCTTGGAGTCCAGCGCCGCCTTCTTGTGCTTCGTCGTCGCCCATTTGGAGTGGCCGGACATCGCCTAGAGCTCCCTCACCATCTCGACAAAATACGAGTGCACCCGCGCGTCGCCGGTCAGCTCCGGATGGAAGGACGTCGCGAGCAGCGGTCCCTGACGGACCGCGACGATCCTATCCCCAGCTTCGGTGCGGCCCAGCACCTCCACGTCGGGCCCCACGGACTCGACCCAGGGCGCGCGGATGAACACGGCCCTCATCGCCCCGCGCCCGGCGAAGTCGAGATCGGCCTCGAACGAGTCGACCTGGCGGCCGAAGGCGTTGCGGCGGACCACCATGTCGATGCCGCCCAGCGTCTCCTGGCCCTCGATGCCGCCCCGGATGCGGTCGGCCAGCATGATCATGCCGGCGCACGAGCCGTAGGCGGGCATGCCCTCCTTGATCCGCGACCGCAGCGGTTCGAGCAGCTCGAAGGCGGTGGCGAGCTTCCAGATCGTGGTCGACTCCCCGCCCGGGACGACCAGCGCGTCCACCGCGGCGAGCTCCTCCTGCCTGCGCACCGGCACGGCGGTCGCGCCCGACTCCTCCAGAGCGCGGATGTGCTCGCGCACGTCGCCCTGCAGGGCGAGCACGCCGATCTTGGGTGCGGACCTCACGGTTTCCCTTCCTGTGGTGACCCTGTTCAGGGTATGGCCACGGTCTTGCGCGCCCAAAACGATAAATCAGGCGCGACCCAGCTTGGCGAGGGCGGGAAGGGCGCGGGCGATGGCCGAGCGTTCCTCAGGTGTCAGCGTGTCCAGCCGCCCGGACAGGTAGGCGACCCGCGCCCGCCGTACGGCCCGGAGGCGGTCGCGGCCCTCCCCGGTCAGCTCGACGGTGCGCACCCGCGCGTCGGAGGCGTCGGTGCCCCGCGCGACCAGGCCGGCCTCCTCAAGGCGGTTGACCTGCACGGTCATCGTGGGGAGCTGCACACCGTGCTCCTCGGCCAGCTCGGTCATCCGGCGCGCGCCGGTCTCCAGGGAGCCGAGCACGGAGTACTGCTGGCTGGTGACCGGCTGCCCCGCCGTCGTACGGCGCAGCAGCATCACGATGTGGCGCAGCTCGCGTGACAGGGCCTCGGCGAGCCGCCCGGTGTCGTCGGTCGTCATAGCAGGTCACGATAACGGGGGCCGGGCCGGAACGGACGAAGCGGGCGGCGCCCCGGAGAAGGGGGCGCCGCCCGCCGGGGGCGCGTCGTTCAGGGGCGCTCGGTCTCCTGCCGCACGGTCGCCTCCACCATGTCCTCGGCCGTCATCTCCCGCCGCGCCGCGATCGAGGGGTCGAGCGGGCGCAGGTAGGTCTGCCGCACGCCGGGCACCCTGTCCTCGATCACGAACGTCGCCCTCGTGTGCGCCTCGGAGCCGGGGGCGGAGACGACGGGCACCACCCTGAAGTCGGCGGTCATCGCGTCCTTGTCGATCTTCGTGAGGACGTAGCCGCGCTGGTTGTTGTAGAACTTCAGGTGGGGGTTGATCTTCAGGAACGGGTGCGCCGCCGGGTCGGAGTCGGCTCCGTCGCCGGTGGTGCTGATGGACGTCGTCACCAGCTCGGACCCGACCGTGGGGCCGGTCGGGTCGTCGTAGTCCAGCTTCAGGTCACTGGCCCAGTGCGCGTGCACGTCTCCCGTGAGCACGACGGGGTTGCGGACGCCGGCGTCGATCCAGCCCTGGGTGACACGCTGCCGCGAGGCGACGTAACCGTCCCAGGCGTCCTGGCTGGTGATCTTCACCGGCCCGGCGTTGTTGTCGCGCTGGGCGAAGAAGACCTGCTGGCCGATGACGTCCCAGCGCGCCCGCGATCGCCGGAAGCCGTCGAGCAGCCACGCCTCCTGTTCGAAGCCCATGATCGAGCGGGCCGGGTCGACCGCCTCCGGGCAGTCCTTGTAGCCGTCGCCGCAGCCCTGGTCGTCGCGGAACTGCCGCGTGTCGAGCATGTGGAAGTTCGCCATCGCCCCCCACCGGACGCGCCGGTAGAGCTGCATGTCGATGCCACGCGGCACGGAGGTGCGGCGCAGCGGCATGTTCTCGTAGTAGGCGCGGAAGGCGGCGGCCCTGCGCTCGAGAAAGGTGGGCTGCTCCTCCGGGCGCTCCGGCATCTCGTCGGCCCAGTTGTTGTCCACCTCGTGGTCGTCGAAGACGACCAGCCACGGCGCGCCGGCGTGCGCGGCCTGCAGGTCGGGGTCGGTCTTGTACTGCGCGTGCCGCTGGCGGTAGTTCGCCAGCGTCATCGTCTCCGGCCCTTCGTGATCGCGCACGTTGCCGCCGGGGGCGACGTAGGTGTTCCTGGTGTACTCGTACTGGTAGTCGCCCAGGTGGAGGACCAGGTCCGGGTGGTCCTCGGCGAGGCGGCGGTAGGAGGTGAAGTAGCCGTGCTCGTACTGCGCGCAGGACACGAAGGCCATCGTCAGCGGACCGCCGAACGACAGCGGGTCCGGCGCGGTCAGGGCCCTGCCGGCCGGTGAGACGTACGGCCCTACGCGGAAGCGGTACCAGTACTCGCTGCCGGGCCGCAGGTGGTCCACCTCGACGTGGACGCTGTGCCCCCATTCCGGGCTCGCCTCGGCCACGCCCGCCCGCACCACGCGGCGGCAGCTCTCGTCGGCGTAGACCTGCCACTGCACCGTGAACGCGCGCTTCGGCATGCCGCCGAGCCCGTCCTCGGCGAGCGGCTGCGGGGCGAGGCGGGTCCAGATCACGAAGCCGGTGTGGTCGGGGTCGCCCGAGGCCACCCCGAGCGTGAACGGATCGGCGCGCAGGCCGCGGGAGGCGAGTTCGCCCGCGGTCTCAGGCGATGGCGTGGGGGCCGCCGAGGCGGTCGCGGGTGCCGCGGCGACGGCGCCGGCGGCGGCGAGTCCGGTGACGAGGAAGGAACGACGATCGAGGCCGGGCAACTGGGCTCCCTGGGACGATCAGTGGGGACGCCCGCAGCCTGACGATCGATCGTGACTGGAGAGTAAAGAGCGGCGGAACGATATCGGTCACCCGAAAGGCGACATCACCGCACGGTCATCCCGGCCTCTGCCGCCCAGACGACGAGAACGCCCGGCCGGGATCTCCCAGCCGGGCGTGTCTCCCCGCGTGCCGAGCACGCGGGGCTGTCTACCAGCCGCGCTCGGCGAGGCGGTGCGGCACGGGGATGTCGTCGACGTTGATGCCGACCATGGGCTCGCCCAGGCCGCGCGAGACCTTGGCGATCACGTCGGGGTCGTCGTAGAACGTGGTGGCCTTGACGATGGCGGCGGCGCGCTTGGCCGGGTCGCCGGACTTGAAGATGCCCGAGCCGACGAACACGCCCTCGGCGCCGAGCTGCATCATCATCGCGGCGTCGGCGGGAGTGGCGATGCCGCCCGCGGTGAACAGCACCACCGGCAGCTTGCCGGACTTGGCGACCTCGGCCACCAGCTCGTACGGCGCCTGCAGTTCCTTGGCCGCGACGTACAGCTCGTCCTCGGGCAGCGAGGTGAGGCGCTTGAGCTCGCCCCGGATCTTGCGCATGTGGGTGGTGGCGTTGGAGACGTCGCCGGTGCCGGCCTCGCCCTTCGAGCGGATCATCGCGGCGCCCTCGGTGATGCGGCGCAGCGCCTCGCCGAGGTTGGTGGCCCCGCACACGAAGGGGACGGTGAACTGCCACTTGTCGATGTGGTTGGCGTAGTCGGCCGGGGTCAGGACCTCGGACTCGTCGATGTAGTCGACGCCGAGCGCCTGGAGCACCTGGGCCTCGACGAAGTGGCCGATCCTGGCCTTGGCCATCACAGGGATGGACACGGCGCCGATGATGCCCTCGATCATGTCGGGGTCGCTCATCCGGGACACGCCGCCCTGGGCGCGGATGTCGGCGGGAACGCGCTCGAGCGCCATGACGGCGACGGCTCCGGCGTCCTCGGCGATCTTGGCCTGCTCCGGGGTGACGACGTCCATGATGACACCGCCCTTGAGCATCTCGGCCATGCCGCGCTTCACGCGGGCGGTGCCGACGGCGGTGGTCTCGTTGACTTCGGGGGTGCTGCTGGACACGGTGCTACCTCACGACGGCGGGCCTACGGATTCCTCTCCATGGTAGGCGCTGGCCGCCGCCGCACCCGACGCGCCCACATGGCGGAGTCGATCAAGTTTTTTGTCCATCACGGCGCGACGGGCTTGCGCGAGGCGAGCACGACCCAGACCTGGCCGCGGGCGAACGGCATGGGCGTGCCGTCGGCCGTGGTGTAGGTGGTGCCCTCCTTCTCCGAGGGGCGCGACCACTTCACCCGGTAGGCCTGGCCGTCCCTGAGCACGACGCCGGTGCCCTTGCCCACCGTGTGCACGAGCGGGGTGTAGCTGCCGGTGAAGTCGTGGAACTCCGAGCGGTCGGTCTTCACCCACTGGATGACGATCGTGGGGGCGCCCTGCTGGCCGCCCTCGGCGGCCATGTCCTTCTCGCCGTCCTGGGTGACCAGCCAGCGCTTGTGCGCCGCCGACCAGGTGAACGTGAAGCGCGCCGCCGGATAGCGCACGCTGACGCTCTTCTGCGGCGTGCCCCCGGCGGGCGGCTCGTCGGAGAAGACGAATCCGATGTCCTTCGCCCTGCTCGCCTGCGGCGCCTTGGCGAGCAGCTGCCTGGGGCTGCCGACCAGGTTGTACGGCGCGACGCGGCCCGGGGCGCGGGTGTAGGCACCGGGGACGCGGCTGTCGGACACGTCGAACAGCGAGGCCTTCTGGACGAAGGGGATCATCTTGGTCTGCACCCCGGAGTAGGCCAGGGCGGGCTTGCCGAACATCGGGAGGATGTGCAGGTCGGAGATGCGCGCGCTGCGGACCGGCCCCACCTGCGCGGGCAGCTTCGAGGAGAAGATCGCCATGAGCCGGGTGAGCCCGCCCTCGACCTGCTCGACGTAGACGATGTCGGCGCTGCGCACACCCATCTGCGGCTTGCCCGCGTGGGTGTTCTCGATCTTCACGGCGAGGACGGGCCTGCGGGAGGCGACCGGGCGGCCGGTGAACGGGTGCTCGGGAGGCGGCGTCGGCGACGGGGACTCCAGCGGGCTCGCCCCCTGGGACTGCGCGGCCGGCCTGTCGTCGCCGGAACACGCGGTTCCGGTCAGGATGACCGCCATGGCCAGCGTGAAGCCGATCCCTGCCCGCACCGTACCGCTCCTCCCGGTGGAAGCCCCCGCCACCAGGCACGACGGGCCTGGCCCACGCGGACCCGTTGACCAGCATGGCAATGAAACGGCATGAGCTTACCGGGATCAGCCCGAAATACCCGACAAAAAGTGACTATGCAGTAGCGAGGGCCTCGGGCGGTTCGTCGTCGATGTCGAAGAACCGGGGCGGATCGGTGTGCCCGGCCAGGCGCAGCGTGCGGGCCAGCCAGCGCTCCTGCGCCGTACGGGTGACGGCGGCCGCGTTGTTGTAGAAGCGGCGCGAGTAGACGACCTTGGCGACCGCCGTGTCCAGCTCCTCCAGCAGCGCCGTCCCCGCGGGATGCTCGGCCAGCTTCTCCCTGAACCGCTCCTGCTCGACCACCGCACGCAGCGTCCTCGACAGGTCGCTCTCGGCGTGCTCGCGCTCGTCCGGCCCCGCCGTACGGGCCTCGTGGGCGGCCGCGGCGAGCACCAGCGAGGTGGCGGGGTCGAGGATGCGCGAGCCGGCGAGCTCCAGGCAGACCGCGGCGCGGCGCAGCAGCGCGGCGTCGAGCGCGGCCTGCGCGGTCTCCAGGCGGATGTGGAGGCGGTCGAGCCGCCCGGCCCGCCAGGAGACGTAGACGGCGAACAGCACGACGACGACGGCCGCCACGAGGATGACAGTGGTGGTCACGGCAGCGCGTCCTCCACGACTCCCGCGCTGGCGTGGGTGACGGTCTCGTAGACGCGCACGACCTCCCGCGCCACCGTCGACCAGTCGTACTTCCACACGGCCTGACGGGCCTCGTCGGAGAGCTTGGCGCGGCGCCCGGGGTCGTCGAGCAGCCGCGCGGCCTCCAGCGCCAGAGCGGCGGGGTCCCCGGTCGTGAACAACGCCCCGGCCTGGCCGTCGCCCAGCACGCGCCGGAAGGCGGGGATGTCGCTGGCGAGGATCGGCGCCCCCGCCGACATGGCCTCGGTGAGCACGATGCCGAAGCTCTCGCCGCCGAGGTTGGGCGCGCAGAAGACGTCCACGGAGTGGTAGGCGCGCACCTTGTCGGCCTCGCTGACCATGCCGAGCAGCCCGACCCTGTCCCGGTACGGCTTGGGCACCCGGCCGAGCACGTCGTCGGGGTCGCCGGGACCGGCGATCAGCAGCCGCAGCTTCGGCCGTTCGGGCGCGAGCAGCGCGAACGCCTCCAGCAGCACGGCCAGGCCCTTGCGCGGCTCGTCCATCCGCCCGAGGAAGCCGATCACGCCGCCGTCCGGGCCCCAGCCCGGCAGCGGCTCGCCCTCGGCGTACCTGCGCACCGTGACGCCGTTCGGGATCAGCACCGCGTCGCCGCCCAGGTGCTCCACCAGCGTCTTGCGGGCGGCGTCGGAGACCGCGATCCTGCCCGTGATCTTCTCCAGCGCGCTCTGCAGCATCGGCGCCGCCACGGACATCGCCCGGGACCTCTCGTAGGAGGCGTGGAACGTCGCCACGATCGGCCCGCGTGCCACCCAGCAGGCCAGCACGCCGAGGGACGGCACGGCGGGCTCGTGCACGTGCAGCACGTCGAACCCGCCCTCCCTGATCCACTTGCGCACCCGGTTCGCCGACAGGAAGCCGAACGCCAGACGGGCGACCGACCCGTTGTACGGCACGGGCACCGCACGGCCGGCCGGGGTCACGTACGGCGGCAGCTCGGCGTCGTCGGCGGCGGGGGCGATGACCGACACCTTGTGCCCGTCGTCGATGAGCGCCTCGGCCAGGTCCCTGATGTGCGCCTGCACGCCCCCGGGAACCTCCCAGGTGTACGGGCAGACGATGCCGATGTTCACGACCCGGCTCCGGCGTGCGGCTCCAGGTCGTCGAGCCACAGGCGCTGGAGCATGTGCCAGTCCTCCGGGTGCTCGGCGATGCCCTTCTCGAACACCGCCGCCATGGCCTGGGTCATCACCCCGACCTTCTCCTGCCGCGTCCCCTCCGACGGCACGGGGATCTCCTCGTGGATCCGGATGCCCCAGCCGTCGTCCTCGAACCACAGCACGGCGGGCAGCAGCGCGGCGCCCGTCTGGACCGCCAGCAGCGCGGGCCCGGCGACCATGCGCGTCCTGGCGCCGAAGAACTCGACCTCGACGCCGGAGGCGGTCAGGTCGCGCTCGGCGGGCAGGCACACCGGCCGGCCCTCGCGCAGCCGCTTGGCGAGCGTGCCGAACGCCATCGCGCTGCCGCCGCCCTTGGCCGTCAGCGGCAGCACCTCCATGCCGAGCCGCTCGCGGTAGGCGACGAAGCGCTCGAACAGCGACTCCGGCTTCAGCCGCTCGGCGACGGTGGTGAAGCGGTGGCCCTTGTGCACCAGCCAGGCCCCGGCGAGGTCGTAGTTGCCCATGTGGGGCAGCGCGATCACCACTCCCCTGCCCCTGGCGAGGTTGTCGAAGATGTGCTCGCCGCCGGTCGCCCGGGTGTCGTCGAGGATGCGCTCGCGGGTGTAGGCGGCGAAGCGGAACGACTCCATCCAGTACCGGAAGTAGGAGCGCATGCCGGCCCGGCTCAGGTCGCGCACGGCCGGATCGCCGGGGTCGCCGCCGACGACGCGGGCCAGGTTGGCCTCCAGGCGTCGCACGGACTTACCCCGCCTGCGCCACAGCCAGTCGGCGAGGACCTGGAAGAACCAGGCGGCCAGCCGCCCCGGCACGTAGCGGACCACCGCCCAGCCGACGGTGTACGCGGCCGCGACCAGCCGGTCGGCGAGCGGCGCCGCGCCGGGGCGCGCGGGGGACGGGTCGCCCGGCGCCGCACCAGGTCGCCCGGACCGCCCCTGGGGTGGGCCGGCCGTGCCCTTCATTCGACCACCGCCTGTCTGTAGACGTGCACCATCCGCTGGACCACCGTGACGGCGCTGGCGGCGGCGAGCAGCCAGAGCCCCGCCGCCAGGACGTACGGCACGCCGAGGCCGGACAGCCCGGCCGCGACGAGCACGACCACGAGACGCTCCCCCCGCTCGGCGATGCCGACGTTCGCGGTCATGCCGAGCCCCTCGGCCCTGGCCTTGGCGTAGGAGACCAATGCTCCCGCGACAAGACAGAAGAGCGCGACTGCCGCGAGGACGATCTCGGGCTCGTCCTTGAGGACGAAGTAGAGGATCAGCCCCGAGAAGATCGAGGCGTCGCCCAGGCGGTCGAGCGTGGAGTCGAGGAAGGCGCCCCACGTGCTCCCCTTGCCCGTCATGCGGGCCAGCACGCCGTCCAGGAGGTCGGCGAGCACGAAGAACGTGATGACGAGCGTTCCCGCGAACAGATGCCCGCGGGGGTAGAAGACGAGGGCCGAGGCCACCACTCCGAGCGTGCCGATCGTCGTGATCACATCGGGCGAGATCCCCCATCGGGCGAGGGCTCGCCCCAGGGGGGTCATGACTCGGGTGACGGCGGGGCGCAGGATGTTCAACATCGCCGTCCGATCGTAGGCCATCCAGGGCTGTCGCACCTCGCAAGCACATTGGCCGAAAAGTCTTGTGATATGCGCCACATGGGTAAAGGGTGAAGAGCACGCGCCCGCAGGGCCGCGCGGAGGTGTCACGGAGATCTTCGTGCGGTTTCGGAGAAAGGGCGGGCCCCCGGGCGCGGGAAGCGACGGCACGAGCGGCCGGCGCGGGGTGCGTGCCACGCGCCCATCCCGACCGCTCCGAGATTCGGGAGGCGATGTGGCCGAAAGATCAACCGGCGCGACAACAGGGGCCGCGGGCAGGGCACCCGCGGCCGATCGGCCGGACATGGTGCGCAATGTCGTGCTGGTCGGCCATTCCGGGGCCGGGAAGACCACGCTGGTCGAGGCGCTGCTCGCGGAGACGGGCACCATCCAGCGTTCCGGCCGGGTGGAGGACGGCACCACGGTCAGCGACTTCGACGAGGTGGAGGTGCGCCAGCAGCGCTCGGTGAACCTGTCGGTCGCCCCCGTCGTCTACAACGGCATCAAAATCAACTTCTTGGACACCCCCGGGTACGCCGACTTCGTCGGCGACCTGCGGGCCGGGCTGCGCGCGGCCGACGCGGCGCTGTTCGTCGTCTCGGCCGCCGACGGCGTGGACGGGCTGACCCGCATGCTCTGGGAGGAGTGCGCGCTCGTCGGGATGCCCCGCGCCGTGGTCATCACCAAGATCGACCATCAGCGCGCCAACTTCGACGAGGTCCTCGCCACCTGCCAGGACGCGTTCGGCGACGGCGTCGCGCCGCTCTATCTGCCGGTGGACGGCACCGGGCTGCTCGGGCTGCTCTCGCAGCGGCTGTTCGACTACGGCGGCGGCCGCCGGACCGAGCGGGAGCCGGACGCCGACCAGCTCACGCTCATCGAGCAGTACCGCGGCGACCTCATCGAGGGGATCATCCAGGAGAGCGAGGACGAGACCCTCATGGACCGCTACCTCTCCGGCGAGACGATCGACACCAAGGTGCTGATCGACGACCTGGAGAAGGCGGTCGCGCGGGCCGGCTTCTACCCGGTCCTCGCCACGGCTCCCGGCGTCGGCTTGCTGGAGCTCCTGGAAATCGTCACGCAGGGCTTCCCGTCGCCCCTGGAACACCCGCTACCGAAGATCACCGCCATCGACGGCAAGCCGTGCAGGGAGATCACCGCCGACCCGGACGGCCCGCTCGTGGCCGAGGTCGTGAAGACCACGAGTGACCCGTACGTCGGGCGGATCAGCCTGGTCCGGGTCTTCTCCGGCACCCTGCGGCCGGACATGACCGTGCACGTCTCCGGCCACGGTCTGGCGGAACGGGGGCACGAGGACCACGACGTCGACGAGCGGGTGGGCACGCTGTCGTCGCCGCTGGGCAAGATCCAGCGGACCATGGGCAAGTGCGTCGCCGGGGACATCTGCGCGGTGGCCAAGCTGTCGCGGACCGAGACGGGCGACACGATCTCCGACAAGGACGACCCGCTGCTGGTCGAGGCGTGGACCATGCCCGAACCGCTGCTGCCGGTGGCGATCAGTGCCAGGTCGAAAGCCGACGAGGACAAGCTCAGCCAGGCCCTGAGCCGCCTGGTCGCGGAGGACCCGACCCTGCGGCTGGAGAACAACGCCGAGACCCGCCAGCTCGTGCTGTGGTGCATGGGCGAGGCGCACGCCGACGTCCTGCTCGACCGGCTGGCCAAGCGGCACGGGGTCGAGGTCGAGAAGATCGACCTGCGGGTGCCGCTGCGGGAGACCTTCGCCGGCAAGGCGCAGGGCATGGGGCGCAACGTCAAGCAGACCGGCGGCCACGGGCAGTACGCGATCTGCCACATCGAGGTCGAGCCGCTGCCGTCGGGCGGCGGGTTCGAGTTCGTCGACAAGATCGTGGGCGGGGTGGTCCCGAGGCAGTTCATCCCGTCCGTGGAGAAGGGCGTGCGGGCGCAGATGGAACGCGGGGTGGTCGCCGGCTATCCGATGGTCGACGTCCGCGTCACGCTCTACGACGGCAAGGCCCACTCGGTCGACTCGTCCGACATGGCCTTCCAGATCGCCGGTCAGCTCGCGCTCAAGGACGCCGCGTCCAAGGTGGCGACGCACCTGCTCGAACCGGTGGACGAGGTGGCGGTCCTCGTCGCCGACGACTACGTCGGAGCCGTGATGTCCGACCTGTCCTCCCGCCGGGGCAGGGTGCTCGGCACCGAACCGGTCGGCACCGGCCGCACGCTGGTGCGCGCCGAGGTGCCGCAACTGGAGATCACGCGGTACGCGATCGACCTGCGCTCGCTGTCCCACGGGGCGGGCACGTTCACCCGTTCCTTCCTGCGGTACGAGCCCCTGCCCGCGCATCTGGCCGGCAAGGTGGCCGCGGCGGGCGAGCAGTAGCCCGGCCGGGACCCCGGCGGCCCGCCTCCCCGCCGCCGGGGTCCCGTCGCGTCCGCGCAGCTCACCCGGTCCTTTTCCAGGGGCCGGGTTTCGTTTTCGCGCCGTACGGGGAGCCCCGATAGGTGCCCGGCGTCACATGCGTATCACAAGTTCATTTCGTTTTTCTGGCTAAACCATTCTTTTGCCGGTGTAAGACTTATGGCCGGACTTACTGGCAAATCGGAGGGGTAGCCACGTGACCGATCGGGGACAGGTCATCCGTCCGTTGATCGCGACCACCGTCATCGCCGCGGTCGCGGTCGGAGCCGCCTACACGTTCGGCCCCGGCGCCCAGGCCGAGAAGGTCGGCGCCGAGAAGGCCGGCCGTACGGTGGCTCCGAAGGCGCAGCGGCAGCAGGTCAGGGCGGAGACGCTCACGGCGGCCGACACCTGCGCCGTCAACGTGAAATATCCCAAGCGCCAGCTACGCGGCGTCTGGATCGCCACCGTGCACAATCTCGACTGGCCGTCGAAGCCGGGACTGCCGCCCGACCGGCAGAAGGCCGAATACGTGAAAATCCTCGACAACGCCGTGAAACGGCGCCTGAACTCGGTGTTCTTCCAGGTCCGGCCCGCCTCGGACGCGATCTACCGCTCGTCGCTGGAGCCGTGGTCCCAGTGGCTCACCGGCACGGCGGGCCAGGACCCGGGCTGGGACCCGCTGCCGTTCCTGGTCGACGAGGCCCACAAGCGCGGCCTGCAGTTCCACGCGTGGTTCAACCCCTACCGGGCGGCCGACTCCGCCTCCTCGAAGCTGCCCGCCGGGCACCCGGCGCGGCTCCACCCCGACTGGACCGTCAAGCACGAGGGCAAGCTGTACTACAACCCCGGCCTGCCGCAGGTGCGCGGCTGGGTGACCAAGGTCGTGACCGACGTCGTCAAGCGCTACGACGTCGACGGCGTCCACTTCGACGACTACTTCTACCCCTACCCCGGGCAGGGCACGCGGTTCGCCGACCAGGCCGCGTACAAGAAGTACGGCAAGGGCGTGCCGCTGGCCGACTGGCGGCGGCGCAACGTGAACCAGCTGGTCGCCGAGGTCTCGCAGGCGGTCCACTCGGCCAAGCCGCACACCGTCTTCGGGATCAGCCCGTTCGGCATCTGGCGCAACAAGGCCGAGGACCCGGCGGGTTCGGCCACCAAGGGCATGTCGGCCTACGACTCGATCTACGCGGACGCCAAGGCGTGGATCAAGGCGGGCTCGGTCGACTACGTGATGCCCCAGCTCTACTGGCCCCGCGGGTTCGCCGCGGCCGACTACTCCGTGCTCGCCAAGTGGTGGGCCGACGCGGTGAAGGGCACCGCCGTCGACCTCTACATCGGGCAGGCCCTCTACCGGGTCGGGGCCGCCGACACCCCCGCCTGGACCAAGGCTGGCGAGCTGCCCGCCCACCTCACCCTGAACCGCAAGTATCCGGAGATCTCGGGCGACGTCTACTTCAGCGCGGCGCAGCTGGTGAAGAACCCGTTGGGCGTGCTCGACCGGATCGCGAAGAGCCACTACGCCCGCCCGGCGCTGCCGCCGGTGCTCAGGGCGAGCGCCACGCCGCCCGTCGCCCCGCGCGCGGTGAAGGCCTCCGGCGGGACGCTGACCTGGCAGGCCCAGCCGGGCGCGCAGGCGTACGCCGTCTACCGGGTGGCGGACAAGGACGCCTCCTGCGCGACGGCGGACGCGCGCAACCTGGTGGCGGTCGTGCCGGCCTCCGGCGCCCCGTCGTACGCCGCCGGCGGCTCCGGCACCTACTACGTCACCACCGTCGACCGTCTCGGCAACGAGAGCCCGGCGACCCGGGCGGGCTGACGCGGGGCCCGATGGCGTTCATCCCTCGTCGAGCTCGGCCAGGAGCTCCCGCTTGCGCTCGGCGGGGATGAGCCGCCAATCGACGTCCTCGAGCGCGCCGTCCATGGCCCACAGCGCGTTCAGCGACAGTCCGGGCGTGCCGGCGTCCCGGAGGCGCCGGTAGGCCTCCACCGCCCCGAGCTCGGCGAGCCGCTCCGGGTTGTCGATGCCCACCCGCCCGAGCCACTCCCCGCTCTTCGGTCCCAGATTGCGCATGTCCTCCAGCTTCATCCGTTCATTGTGTGGCTGCGCGGGCGCCGACGGGTCCGGTAGCGTGGTCGCGGGTTTTTCCAAGATCATGTGCGGGTCTGGGGGTCACGGGTGAGAGGCACGTGGGTGAAGCGCGCGCTCGTCGCCGTCGTGTTCGGCGTGTCGGTCGCGGCCCTCGCCCCGGCGGCGTCCGCGGCGGTCACGGCCGGGCCGGGTGAGAGCGGGACGGCGGCCGGGGAGCGGGTGGTGCTCGTCGGGATTCCCGGGCTGATGTGGAGCGACGTCACCCCGGAGGACACGCCGACCCTCTGGCGGCTCGCCGGCGACTCGGCCCTCGGCTCGCTGTCGGTGCGGGCCGTGCGCAAGGACACCTGCCCGTACGACGCCTGGCTCACGGTCTCGGCCGGGGTGCGGTCGGCGGTGGGCGGCGGGTGCGGCATGGCGCCCACTCCCGAGGCGGACGGCGCGGGGGCGGCGATCCCCGAGTTCTCCTGGCTGTGGGAGGCCCGGGGGCAGCGCGACGCGGGCACGCTCGGGCAGGCCCTGCACGCGGCCGGGCGGACGACGATGGCCGTCGGCCCGGGAGCCGCGCTCGCGCTGGCCGACCGCGAGGGCCGGGTCGACGTCTACGCCCCCTCACCGGCGGAGGTCACGCAGTGGTCGGGCGGCGACGTGGTCGCCGTGGAGATCCCCGACCTCATCGCGCCCTACATCTCCGGCGACCGGCTGACCGACGTGCCCGAACTCCTGCCCGCCGCCGCGCGGCGGGCCGCGGCGCGGGCGGCCGACGCGAAGCTCGGGTCGTTCCTGCCGCGGCTCGGATCGGCGACGGTGCTGGTCGCCGGGCTCTCCGACCACGGCTCGGTCCCCCACCTCAGGGCCGCGATGCTCCACGGCGGCGGGATGGCGGGCACGCTCGGCGCCCGCTCCACGCACCGGGACGACATGATCATTGTCCCTGACCTCACCGCCACGATCCTGGCGCGGGCCGGGGTGGCCGCTCCCGCGAACGTCGTGGGCGTGCCGGTCGAGACCCACGCGGCCGCCGCGACCCCGGACGAGCGCGTCGCGGCCCTGCGCACCGCCGACGTGGCCGGGCAGACGATCCGCGACATGACCGGCGTCTTCTTCACCACCCTCGCCGTGCTCCAGGTGCTCTTCTACGTCGTCGCGTTCGTGCTGCTGCGCCGCCGCGACGGGCTGCCCGCCGTACGGGCCGCCGCCGTGGCGCTCGCCGCGATCCCCGTCTCGACCTACCTCGTCAACCTCACCCCGTGGGCCCGTACGGCACAGCCCGCGCTGACGCTCTTCGCCTCGATCGCGGTGATCGCGGCGGCGCTCACCGTGGCGGCCCTCGCGGGGCCGTGGCGGCGCGCCGTGCTCGGGCCGCTGACCGTGATCGCCGCGGTGACCTCGGCGGTGCTGCTCGGCGACCTGCTGACCGGCACCCCCCTGCAGCTCAACAGCCTGATGGGCTACACGGGCGTGGTCGGCGCCCGCTACTACGGCCTGGGGAACATCCCCTTCGCGTTGCTCGCCACGGCCGTGCTGCTCGTCACCACCGCCGCCGCCGACCGGCTGGTCAGGGCGGGCCGCAAGGGCGTCGCGGTGGCCCTGGTCGCCACGCTCGGGGCCTTCGCGATGCTGCTCGACGGCTGGCCGGGCGTGGGCAGCGACTTCGGCGGCGTCATCGCCTTCGTGCCGGGCATCGCGGTCACCGCGCTGATCGTGGCGGGCAGGCGGGTGTCGATCGTGAAGCTGGGCGCCTTCTGCGCCGCGGGCGGCGTGCTGGTGATGGCCATCGCCTACCTCGATTACCTGCGTCCCCCGGCCAGCCAGACCCACCTCGGCCGCTTCGTGGGGCAGGTGGCCGACGGCACGTTCCTGCCGGTGATCTCCCGCAAGCTCGGGGCGATGCTGGCCACGCTGCTCAGCCCCAACCTGATGCCCGTGGTGATCGCCGCGTTCGCGTTCCTCGTCTTCGCGCTGCTGCGGCCGGGGGCGGCGAGCGCCGGGGTCCTGCCGATCGCGTTCGAACGGGCGCCCATGCTCAGGGCGGGCCTGCTCGGCGCGCTCGTCAGCGGGCTGGTCGGCATGCTCGTCAACGACTCGGGAGCCGCGGTGCTGTCCATGGCCCTCGCCCTGGCCGTGCCGCTCGTCCTCAGCGCGGGCATCCGCGCTCTGCAGCACGGCGAGCCGGCCCCGGCGGCCTGATCGCCCGCGGGCCGGTCGTCGCGCGGCGTACGGCCCGGTCAGGAGCAGGCGCTCAGGAGGAGGCGCTCAGGAGGAGGCGGGCCACGCGTCGGCGAGCAGGTCGCGGGTGTCGCGCAGCAGCTGCGGCAGCACCTTGGTGCGCCCGACCACCGGCATGAAGTTGGTGTCGCCGCCCCACCGGGGCACGACGTGCTGGTGGAGGTGGGCGGCGATGCCCGCGCCCGCCACGCCGCCGAGGTTCATGCCGACGTTGAAGCCCTGCGCTCCGCTCGCCTTGCGCAGCGCCTGCGTCGCGCGCTTGGTGAACTCGGCCAGCTCGGCCGTCTCCGGTCCGTCGAGGTCGGCGTAGTCCGACACGTGGCGGTAGGGGCAGACCATCAGGTGCCCGGAGTTGTACGGGTAGAGGTTGAGCACGGCGAACACGGCCGATCCCCGCGCCACGATCAGCCCGTCCTCGTCGGACAGCTTCGGGATCTCGCAGAACGGGCAGCCGTCGTCCACCCCGGACCCGCTGGGCTTGTTCTCGCCTTTGATGTAGGCCATCCGGTGCGGGGTCCACAGGCGCTGGAAGCTGTCGGGAACCCCGGCGCCGGCCTGCTCGATCGGCTCTGAATCCACGGTCGTGCTTCCCTCCGGTCCGTCCCCTGTGCCAGGTCGCCGCCGCCTCCGCCCGCACGACGGCTCAGCGGCGGCACAGCGACGGCACGGCAGCAGCATATGACCCCGGGGATCTCTCCCCACCCGCCGGGTTGACCGGGAGCGGCGGAGACACGCTCCCCCGGCGGGGAGCCCGGGCCGCCCGTCCGGCCTGTGTGCCGGCATTCGCGGTGCGCCGATATGCGCGGACGCCGGACGGCCCGCCTGGTCGTCGGGCAGAATGCACCTGCCGGACGCCCCCCACCCTTATGGAGCCGTCACATGAGCGAGGCCGCCGCCGTCGAGGAGCGGATGGAAGAGCAGGTCGACGCGTACACCGAGGCGGGCCTCGGCGACCCGGCGGCGGAGCCGGAACCGCTCGCGGCGACACCCCGGCCCGACGTTCCGACCGCGGACGACCTCAAGGGCCGCATCAAGGTCGCCGACGAGGTCGTGGAGAAGGTCGCCGCGCTGGCCGCCCTGGAGATCCCCGGTGTCGCCGACCTGGGCGGCGACCTCGAGCGCGCCTTTGAATCCGTACGCGACCGCATCGGCGTGGGGACCAAGCGGGCGACGCAGGGGGTGCGGGCGGAGATCCGGGATCAGCAGGTCTCCGTCGACGTGACCATCGTCATCGTATACGGCCATGTGGTCATGGACGTCGCCACCGAGGTCAAGGTCAACGTCGCCCGGTCGGTGGGCCGCATGCTCGGCATGCGCGTGGTCGAGGTCAACGTGACCGTCGACGACGTCCGCCTTCCCGGCCAGGGCTCCTCCGCCGAGGCGGCGCCGGCCTCCTGAGCCGGCGCTCGGGCCGGTCGCGGGCTGAACGTGCGCGATCGGGCGCCCCGGAGGGGACGCCCGATCCACTGTCTTCCGTCAGACCTGGATGCGGCGGCGGACGGCGTCGACGATCTCGTTGATCGCCTCGTCGATCGGCACGCCGTTCTTCTGCTCGCCGTTGCGGTAGCGGAAGGACACCGCGCCGGCGGCGATGTCGTCGTCGCCCGCCAGCAGCATGTACGGCACCTTGGCCTTCTGCGCGTTGCGGATCTTCTTCTGCATGCGGTCGTCGCTCTCGTCGACCTCGACCCTGATGCCCTGCTCACGCAGCCGCTTGGCGACGTCCTGCAGGTAGGGCGCGTGGGCGTCGGCGATCGGGATGCCGACCACCTGCACAGGGGCCAGCCACGGAGGGAAGGCGCCCGCGTAGTGCTCGACCAGCACGCCGAAGAACCGCTCGATCGACCCGAACAGCGCCCGGTGGATCTTGACGGGCCGCTTCCTGGTGCCGTCCGCAGCCTGGTATTCCAGCTCGAACAGCTCGGGCAGGTTGAAGTCGAGCTGGATGGTGGACATCTGCCAGGTGCGGCCGATGGCGTCCCGCGCCTGCACCGAGATCTTCGGGCCGTAGAAGGCCGCGCCGCCCGGGTCGAGAACCAGCTTCAGGTTCTCGGACTCGGCGACCTCGCGCAGGGTCTCGGTGGCCTGCTCCCACACCTCGTCGGAGCCGACGTACTTCTCCGGGTCCTTGGTGGAAAGCTCCAGGTAGAAGTCGTCGAGGCCGTAGTCGCGCAGCAGGTCGAGCACGAACCGCAGCAGTGACTTGAGCTCGTCGCGCATCTGCTCCTGGGTGCAGTAGATGTGCGCGTCGTCCTGGGTCAGCCCGCGTACGCGGGTCAGGCCGTGCACCACGCCCGACTTCTCATACCGGTACACGGTGCCGAACTCGAACAGCCGCAGCGGCAGCTCGCGGTAGGACCGCCCGCGCGACCTGAAGATCAGGTTGTGCATCGGGCAGTTCATCGGCTTGAGGTAGTAGCGCGCGCCCTCCAGCTCCATCGGAGGGAACATGCCGTCGGCGTACCAGTCGAGGTGGCCGGAGATCTTGTACAGATTCTCCTTGGTGATGTGCGGGGTGTTGACGAAGGAGTAGCCCGCCTCCTCGTGCCTGCGGCGCGAGTAGTCCTCCATCACCCGGCGGATGATGCCGCCCTTGGGGTGGAAGACCGGCAGGCCGGAGCCCAGCTCGTCCGGGAAGGAGAACAGGTCGAGCTCGGCGCCGAGCTTGCGGTGGTCGCGCTTCTCGGCCTCCTCCAGGAACTTGAGGTACTCGTCCTGCTTCTCGCGGGACTCCCAGGCGGTGCCGTAGATGCGCTGGAGCTGCGGGTTCTTCTCGCTGCCCCGCCAGTACGCGCCGCCGGACCGCATCAGCTTGAAGGCCGGGATGACGCGGGTGGTCGGCAGGTGCGGCCCCCGGCACAGGTCCTTCCAGCACAGCTCGCCCGACTTGGGGTCGAGGTTGTCGTAGATGGTGAGCTGGCCGCCGCCGACCTCGACGTTCGCGCCGTCGGCCGCCTCGGCCGCGCCGCCCTTGAGCCCGATGAGCTCCAGCTTGTACGGCTCGGCGGCGAGCTCCTCGCGGGCCTCGTCGTCGCCGACCGGGCGGCGCCGGAACGTCTGCCCCTGCTTGACGATCTCGCGCATGCGCTTCTCGATGCGCTTGAGGTCGTCGGGGGTGAAGGGCTCGCGCACGTCGAAGTCGTAGTAGAAGCCGTTCTCGACCGGCGGGCCGATGCCGAGCCTGGCCTCGGGGAAGATCTCCTGGACGGCCTGGGCCATGACGTGCGCGGTGGAGTGGCGCAGGATGGCCCGGCCGTCGGAGCTGTCGATCGCGACCGGCTCGACCACGTCGCCCTCGGCGACCTCGGCGGCCAGGTCGCGCAGCTCGCCGTTGATCCGGGCGGCGATCACCGACCTGCCGTCGGCGCCGAGCGCCTCCCCGGCCGTCGTACCCGCCGCCACCACGCGCTCGGCTCCGGCGAGGGTGATGCGTATCTCAAGGGCGGCGGACACGGTGGCTCCTTAGGACAGGTTCGATGCGTGGATCTCGGTGGCCGCGCGCACGCGGGGCGGCGGCACCGGTCGCCTCCGATGCTACCGGTGCCGCCGCCCCCTAATGGCGGGGATGCGCCGCGCCCGCCCGCGCCGCCGCGCCCGCGTCCCGGTCACGGCGCGAGAGGGGGCCGGGATCCACCGGGCCCGCGGAGTCAGTACGGCCACGTCCAGTCGCGGATCTCGGCGGGGTCCTCGCCGTACTCGCGGGTGTGCGCGCGGGCCCGCAGCCGGGCGTCGGCCATGCGCTGGCGCAGGTGGGCCGCGCGGCTGCCCAGGCCGGGCACCCGGTCGATCACGTCCATCACCAGGTGGAAGCGGTCGATGTCGTTGAGCATCGCCATGTCGAACGGCGTGGTCGTGGTGCCCTCCTCCTTGTAGCCGCGCACGTGCAGGTTGTCGTGCCCGTTGCGCCGGTAGGTCAGGCGGTGGATCAGCCACGGGTAGCCGTGGAAGTTGAAGATGATCGGCCGGCCCGTGGTGAACAGCGCGTCGAACTCGGCGTCGGGCAGGCCGTGCGGGTGCTCGGAGGCCGGCTGCAGCCGCATGAGGTCGACCACGTTGATCACCCGGATCCGCAGCTCGGGCAGGTGCTCGCGGAGCAGCGCGGCGGCGGCCAGGGTCTCCAGCGTGGGCACGTCTCCGGCGCAGGCGAGCACGACGTCGGGGTCGGCGCCCTCGTCGGTGGAGGCCCAGTCGAGGATGCCCAGCCCGCGGCTGCAGTGGACGACCGCCTGGTCCATGCTCATCAGGTCGAGCACGGGCTGCTTGCCGGCCACGACGACGTTGACGTAGTCGCGCGAGCGCAGGCAGTGGTCGGCGACCGACAGCAGGGTGTTGGCGTCCGGTGGCAGGTAGACGCGCACGACCTCGGCCTTCTTGTTCGCGACGACGTCGAGGAAGCCGGGGTCCTGGTGGCTGAAGCCGTTGTGGTCCTGGCGCCACACGTGGGACGACAACAGGTAGTTCAGCGAGGCGACCGGCCGCCGCCAGGGGATCTTGCGAGAGGACTCCAGCCATTTGGCGTGCTGGTTGAACATCGCGTCGACGATGTGGATGAAGGCCTCGTAGCAGTTGAACAGCCCGTGGCGGCCGGTCAGCAGGTAGCCCTCCAGCCAGCCCTGGCACTGGTGCTCGCTGAGCACCTCCATGACCCTGCCCCGGGGGCCGAGGTTCTCGTCGGTCGGCAGCAGGGCGGCCTCCCACTCCTTGCCGGTCGCCTCGAAGACGGCCGACAGGCGGTTGGAGGCGGTCTCGTCCGGGCCGAGCAGCCGGAAGTTCGCAGGGTTGGCGGCGATGACGTCGCGCAGGAACGTCCCGAGGACGCGGGTCGGCTCGCTGGAGGCCGACGCCGGAGCCTTGACCTCGACCGCGTATTCCCGGAAGTCGGGGAGCACCAGCGGGCGCAGCAGTTCGCCGCCGTTGGCGTGCGGGCTGGCGCTCATCCGCAGCGGCCCGTCCGGGACGGTCTCCGTGATCGTCGCGATGGGCCGTCCGTCGACGTCGAACAGCTCCTCCGGCCGGTAGGAGCGCATCCACTCCTCCAGGGCCGCCAGCCGGTCCGACCGGTCCCGTACGTCGGTCAGCGGCACCTGGTGGGCGCGCCAGGTGCCTTCGACAGGCAGCCCGTCGACCTCGCGCGGCCCGGTCCAGCCCTTCGGCGTACGCAGGATGATCATCGGCAGCGGGCCGCCGTCGGCCATCTGGTCGAAGACCGTGTCGAGGGTGCCGGCCATCAGCTCGTGCATCTCGGCCGGTTCGTGGCCGGAGACGATGTGCGGGCGGTAGCCGTACCCCTCGATGAGCTTGATCAGCTCCTCCTCGGGGATCCTGGCCAGCACGGTCGGGTTGGCGATCTTGTACCCGTTCAGGTGCAGGATCGGCAGGACCACCCCGTCGGTGTCCCGGTTGAGGAACTTGTTGGAGTGCCACGCGGTGGCGAGCGGGCCGGTCTCGGCCTCGCCGTCTCCGACCACGCAGGCCACGACAAGGCCGGGGTTGTCGAAGGCCGCGCCGTACGCGTGGGAGAGGGCGTAGCCGAGCTCGCCGCCCTCGTGGATGGAGCCCGGAGTCTCGGGGGCGACGTGGCTGGGGATGCCGCCGGGGAAGGAGAACTGCCGGAAGAGCCGGCGCATGCCCTCGGCGTCCCGCGTGATGTGGGGGTAGCGCTCGGTGTAGGTGCCTTCGAGCCACGCGTGGGCGACCGCCGCCGGGCCGCCGTGGCCGGGGCCGGCGATGTAGATCATGTCCTGGTCCCGCTCCCGGATGATCCGGTTCAAGTGGGCGAAGCAGAAGTTGAGCCCGGGGGTCGTCCCCCAGTGGCCGAGCAGTCGCGGCTTGACGTGCTCGGGCTTGAGTGGCTCGGTCAGCAGCGGGTTGTCCATCAGATAGATCTGGCCGACGGACAGATAGTTCGCGGCCCGCCAGTAGGCGTCGATGTTCCCGTATGCGCTCATGCCCATGACACTTTCCCAAGGGCGGCGGCCGAACCAGGGTCTTTCGCCCCAAGATCAAGCTGCTCACGGCGGTAGTCTTGGCGCCATGCCCGGCACCCGATGGCTCGACGAGGAGGAGCAGCGCACCTGGCGCGCCTACCTGCGGACGAGTCAGCTTCTCCAGGAGGCTCTCGAACGGCAGTTGCAGCGCGACTCGAGCATGCCGCACGCCTACTACATGATCCTGGTGGTCCTCTCCGAGTCGCCCGGGCGGACCATGACGATGACGGAGCTGTCCGCCATGCTCCAGTATTCGGTCAGCCGCCTGTCCCACGCCGTCTCCCGGCTGGAGGAGAAGGGCTGGGTGCGGCGGCTCAAGCGGCCGGAGGACCGGCGCACGACCGTCGCCGAGCTCACCGACGAGGGCTTCGCCGCGATCGTGAAGGCGGCGCCCGGCCACGTGGAGGAGGTCCGGCGGGTGCTGTTCGACCCCCTCACCCCCGGTCAGGTGCGGCAGTTCCGCGAGATCCTCGCCACGATCCTCGCGGCCTTCGAACACCGGGCCGACGAGGTCGAGGGTCCCCGCGAACTCGACGCCGCCGCCCAGTGAACGGCGCCGGTCCCGTCACCCGACGGCCGGCACCTGCTCGGGTGACAGGGCGAAGTGGACGCGGATGCTCGTCCCCCGCGGGTGCCGGTGGACGCGTACCAGGTCCGCGAACTCGTGGGCGACGAGCAGGCCGCGTCCGTGGGTGGCGTGGTCAGGGGGTGGCACCCGCCCCGCGAGCGGGTCGGCGATCCGGCCGCCGTCGTCGATCTGGCACACCAGCGTCCCTGCCTCGGTCCAGACCGTCAGCGTGCCGGCCCCGTCGGTGTACTCCCCGGTGTTGGTGGCCAGCTCGTTCACGGCGATGAGCATCTCGGTCAGGCGCCGCGCCCCGAGCCCGGCCGCCAGGGCCTCGCGGGACAGGAACGCGCGCAGCGCCGGCAGAGCGCGCAGGCCTTCGAAGCGGTAGGCCGCCGCGGTCGGCGGAGGTGCGGGCAGCGAGACGTCGAACGCGGCGGCGGTCTCGATCGGATCGGTGTAGACCGGGCTGTCCCAGACGCCGGTCGCGTCCTGCATGACGGGATGGGTCCGGTGCGCGTCGGCGACCGCCTCCGGGTTCAGCCGCGCCACGTCGTACGGGCACAGGATCGCGGCCTCCTCGGCGGCGAAGACCGCGTTGATGAGGGCCTCGTGCTGGGCGCAGGCGGGATACTCGATCTCGCTGCGCCCGTCCCAGATGGGCTCGCCGATGATCCAGACGCGCCGGCCCGCGTGCTCGCGGAGGAAAGCGAGCAGGACCGACGGGATGATCCGCCCCGGGTTGCGGCCCGCGACGCTCATGTCCCGGAAGACGACACGATGGGCGTCGCTTCCGAGGCGGGCCCGGATCAGCTCGCCGTTGCCGCCCGGCACGGCTACCATCGCGGGTTCCTCGGCGGCCAGAGCGTGCCGGAGGAAGGCGGCGCATTCCGCGGCGTACTCGTCCTCGTCCCGGTACAGCAGCCCAATGTGGTCGAACCCGGTCATGCCGTCACCTCCGCGCGGTCGACCACGCCGAGAGTCTCCTCGCCGCCCAGCACCTGTAACAGCCGGGCGACCTGAGGCGGGCACCCGACCACCCTGATCCCTCCGCGAAGGGCACGGTGGCTCTCGATCAGCAGCCGTGCGACCGCCGCGTCGGCGAAGCGCAGCTCCGACAGATCGACGGTCAGCGGTCCGCGCGCGTCCGGCAGGTCCTCCCGCAGTCCGGCGAGCGTGGCGGCGAGCGCCTCCCTGTTGGACGCGTCGGCCTCACCGGTGAGGGCGAGGCCGGGTGGAGCGGCCGTCCGCCGCATGCGCAACAGCGGGACCCAGTTCTCGTCCGGCCCGGGGCCGAGCCGGGAGGGGTGGGCGGCGGAGATCCGGTCGAGCGCCTCCGGCGGCATCGTCCGCCGGTCGTACAGGCACATGGCGAGGGCCTGGCCACCGGAGAAGACCCGGTTGACCTCGGCCTCATACCAGTGGAGGCGCTCGACGCCGGGGATCCGCGAGGCCGCCCAGGACATGTCGCCCAGCGCCCACAGGCCGGTGTAGCCCGCTTCCAGGGCGTCCGCGAGCATCCGCCGCCAGCCGTCGATCGCCGCCTCCGGGTCGAAGGAGCCCGACGCCAGGTAGGTGTCCCCGGCGGCGTACACCTGCAGTGCGCCGGTTTCGCACAGCGCCCGGGCGTCCACGCCCTGGGTCACGAGCTCGTCCACGGCTTTCTGCGGGGAGCCCGCGGAGAAGTGGACGACCCTGTTACCGCCGCCGACGCCGGCGCGGACGAAACGGGCAACTGCGGTAAGGCGTTGCTCCTCGTCGTCGTAGACGTCGCACACGTGATCGCCGGCGACCAGCCGGTCGAACAGGGACGGGACCATGGCCACCTCATAACGCTCCGCCTGGGGAATGCGGGCACCCCCAGGCTATAGGCGTTCGTGCGCGCCGGACCGTCGCCGCCGATCCCCCTGTGGCGGGCCGGCGGGCTCAGGCGTCCGGATTGCGACGCGCGATGGCGGCGTTGAGCGCGGTGGCGAAGAGCGTCCACCCGGCGTACGGCAGCAGCAGGAGACCGGCCGTGCGGTCCTCGCGCAGGAGGCGGCGGGTCAGCAGCGCGTTCGACACGTCGAGGGCGAGGATCTCCGCGAGCGCGAGGCGGGGGTTGCGCGCCTTGAAGAACAGCGGCGGCCAGGCCGTGTTGAGCACCAGGTTCACCGCGAGCGCCCGCCGCAGGGCCGGCCGTGAGCCGTCGCCGGCCCGCGACAGCGCGCGGGCGGAGGCGTAGGCGATCGTCGCGTACAACGGCGTCCAGACCAGGCCGAACGTCTGCGGCGGCGGCTGCCAGGAGGGCTTGCGCAGCCGGCGGTACCAGCCGGAGCGCGCGTCGGTGGACAGGCCGCCGACCGCGGCGGCGGCGGTCACGGCGAGGGCCGTGCGCAGCAGCGTCTTCGTCGATGTGGATCTCATGGATCTTCCTCTGCCCCGTGCGGCGCCTTCATGCGGGAATGTGGTTGCGCAGGCGCAGCGCGTCGGGATACGGGGACAGGTAGGTCTGGTCGCGGACGTAGCCGACCCCCGCGCCCCTCGCGTGGTGCCGGAGCAGGGCGATCGGCACCGTCAGGGCGACCCTGCGGGCCCCGTACGACGCGATCACCTCGGCCACGTCGGCCCGGCGGACCGGGTCGAGTTCCCGGCCGATCATGCCGAGGCAGTGGTGCAGGACGTTGACGTGGCGCCCGACCGTGGCCCTGGTGGCGAGGGCCGTCCGGAACGCCCGGTCGTAGTCCCTGGCCAGCGCGTCCCTGGCCGGCGCGTCCCTGGGCCGCTCGCCCGCCGCCGCCACGAGCCGCCCGATCTCCCGGTACGCCGCGGGCGCGTGCGCGAGGATCTGCATCTTGTGCCGGGTGTGGAAGGCGACCAGGTCGCGGGGGCGCCAGTCGCCTGCCAGCAGGGCCCGCAGGCGGGCCGAGGCGAAGATCCGCTCGACGAACTCCTCGCGCAGCACGGCGTCGTGCAGCCGGCCCTCGTCCTCGATCGCCAGCTCCGGCCGGGCGGCGGCGATCGCGGCGGCGAAGACGCCCCTGCCGCGCCGGTCGGCCGGCCCGCGCTCTCCCCCGTACACGGGGATCCCGTGGAGTCCGCAACTCGGGCTCCTCGACTTGAACACGTACCCGTCGACGTCCGCCAGACCGGCCGCGCGCCCGGCGGCGAGGGCGGTCATCGGCGCGGTCAGGTCCGCGCGCGTCCGGCGGGTCATCAGCCGGGGCCCGTCGGCGGAGCGCTCCAGGCGGAGCGTCTCGCGCGGAGCGCCGAGACCGATCTCGATCTCGGGGCACACCGGCACCCAGTCCACGTGCTCCGACAGTTCGCCGGTGAGGAACCGGTCACGGCTGTGGCCGCCGTCGAACCGCACGGGAGCGCCGAGCAGGCAGCTCGACACGGCCACCCTGGGCCTGATCCCCTCCGCCGGTTCCATGGTCAGGCCGCCGTCCGCAGCAGCGTGGACAGGCGGTGCAGACCGCGCGCCGTACGCGCCTTGACCGTGCCGAGCGGGACGCGCAGGTGCTCGGCGATCTCCCGCTGGGTCAGGTCCCCGTAGTACGCCAGCTCGATCGCCTGGCGCTGCACCTGGGGCAGGGCGGCGAGCGCGCGCCGGACGCGGTCGCGGTCGGCGAACTCGTCGCCGTCCAGCCGGCCGTCGTGCCCCGCCGGGTCGGGCACCGCATCGAGCGGCACCGTCGCGGGCGTGCGCGCCCGCAGGTGGTCCACCGCGCGGTTGCGGGCGATGCCGAACAGCCAGGCCGACAGGCTGCGGCCCGGGTCGAAGCGGTGCCGGAAGCGCCACACCTCGGTGAAGACGACCTGGAGGACGTCCTCGACGTCCTGCGGCGGCACGAGTCTGCGCAGGTAGGAGCGCACGGCCGGCGAGTGGGAGCGGTAGCACTCCCCCAGGGCGCCCACGTCTCCCGCGGCGAGGCGGAACTCCAGCGTCTCCTCCATCGGCCCCCCTTGACGCGAAAACTTATTCAAAATCTATTCATAACTGCCCGCGCTTGGAGAGGGCAACCATGGGGGCCGAACGCTGGATTCAAAAAGCGCCAAAGGGCGCGAATTCACCGCAGAGTGGTCATTACCGCCGAGATGGCGTCGCGAAACGTCGCCACCCGGACGACCTCCGCGGGCAGGTCGTCCCCCCACCCGGGGCCGCCTGCCACGACGCGGCAGGCGGGGCGCAGCCGCGGCAGACCGGCCAGCGGCGCCGGATCGCCGGTCTCCCGCATCTGCGACCACACGAACACCGCCGCGGGGCCGAGGCGGCGCATCGCGTCCGCCAGCGCCCGGTACGGCGTGCGCGCCCCGAGCACACGAGTCTCCACCCCGAGCGTGCCGAGCGCCGCGGCCAGGGCGTGGACCGGCAGCGCGTGCTGCTCCTCCTCGGCGGCGGCCAGCAGGACCGGACGGGGATGCACGGGCGAGGGCGCACGGGCGGCGAACCGCGCGAGCGCGGCCTGGAGCCGCTCGCAGAACAGGTGCTCGACGTCGATCCCGGCGCACGTGTCCCGCTGCCTGCGGCTGACGGCCGCGAACACCGGCAGCACCAGCCGCTCCCACGTCCACACCACGCCGTGCGTGGTCAGCGCCGCGTCCAGTCCCGCGCTCATGGTCGGGGCGTCCAGCGCCGTCACCGCGCGGGCCAGCATCACCGCCGACAGCAACCCGGGTTCCGCGGCCTGCCGTACGGCGGGCGCGGACGGCGCGGGCGGCACGCGCGGCTCGGACGGCCCGGGGGACTCGTGCGGCTCGGACGGCACCAGCGGCGGTTTGGCGGGCGCAGCGGACTCCGGCGGCGCGGCGGCGCCCGGCCACGCCGTGGGCGCCGCCCGCTCTCCCGATGCGGACCTCGGCCGCAGCGCCTGCCTGGCGGCGTCGGCCGGCGGCATCCCGGCCCGGATCAGCCGGTTCATCTCCTCCAGCCGGCGCAGGTCCGCGTCGTCGTAACGGCGGTGCCCGCCGGGACTGCGCCTGCTCGGGCCGATGCCGTACCTGAGGTTCCACGTGCGCAGCGTGGACGCGGGCACGCCGAGCCTCCGGGAGACGGCCCCGATGCCGTAGCCCGGCTCCTCCTCGGCGGCCGCGTTCTCGCCGGCGCCCGGTGCGTCCTCGTCTGCCACCCGCTCACCCCGTTGTCCGTCCGGCCGGTCGTCCCGGCCGCTCGCCGTGCTCCGGCCGCCCGTCCGCGTGCCCGCCGGCCGGCCTCCGGCCCGCGGTCGCGCGCCTAGCGAGCACCGGGCCCAGGGCCGGGCACGGCGCACCGGGGGCCGCACGCGCACGGTCCTCGTGGCCGCCGCCGCCCCTGCCGGCCACCCCCCTGGCCTTGTTTCGGCGGGGGAGCCCGGCACGGATGCAACCGCCGGTGCGGGCGGGCGCGAAAACTCTACTGACGGCGCCGCCGATCACCGTAACGATCGAAGGAGCAGTGCGCATGGTGACGTTGACCCGCGAGACCGGCGGCGTCGGGGAGGAGACGCGGGAGCCGTCCGATCGCCACCTGCCCGGCCCGCCCGACGGCGCCCTGTCCGACGCCGGCCTGATCGACAGTCCCCCTTTCGACCGGGACCTGTTCGACCGGGACCTGTTCGACCGGGACCTGTTCGACCGTGCCCTGTTCGACCGGGCCCTGGACGAGCTGCTCCGGCGTGAGATGGACCGGCTGTCCTTCCTCGGGACCGAGGACCGGGAGACGTTGCGGAGCCACCTCGCCGGCTTCGTCGCGCGCGGCGGCAGGCGGCTGCGACCGGCTTTCGTGTACTGGGGCCACCGGGCCTCCGGCGGCTCCCCCGACGACCTCGACGCCGTGCTGGCGGCGGGCTGCTCGATCGAGCTCCTCCACGCGTGCGCGCTGATCCTCGACGACGTCATGGACGAGTCGCCGCTGCGGCGCGGCCGCGTCACCGCCCACGTGGCGCTCGCCGAGCGGCATCGGGAGGGCGGCTGGGCCGGATCGTCGCGGCGGTTCGGGGAGTCGGCCGCCGTCCTGCTCGGCATGCTGGCCTTCACCTGGGCCGACTCCGCGCTGCTGACCGACCGCCGCAGGCTGGCCGACGCCCTGGAGGTCCTCACCCAGTTGCGCGTGGAACTGGCCGCCGGGCAGTACCTCGACCTGACCTGCGCCGCCCGGGGCGGGGGCGGCCGCCGGGAGGCCCTGCTGATCTCGACGTACAAGTCGGGCAAATACACGGTTGAGCGGCCGCTGCACCTCGGCCACGCCATCGCCGGGGGCGAGCCCGGGTTGCGCCGGGTCCTCAGCGCGTACGCGCTGCCGCTGGGCGAGGCCTTCCAGCTCCGCGACGACGTCCTCGGCGTCTTCGGCGACCCGGCGCGGACCGGCAAGCCCGCCGGGGCCGACCTGCTGCAGGGCAAGCGGACCTACCTGCTGACGCTGGCACGCGAACGGGCGGACGGCCCGGGCGCGGCGCTGCTCGACGCGCTGCCGGGGCCGGGCGAGGCACGGCCGGACCTCGTGGCGGCGGCCCGGGAGATGATCGTCGCTACCGGCGCGCTGGAGACGGTCGAGCGGCGCATCGGCGACCTGACCGAGGCCGCGGCCGCGGCGCTGTCCGGGGCGGACATGCCCCCGGACGCCCGGTCGGCCCTGCTCGACCTCGCCCGCCGCCTCACCCATCCCGATCCCACGGACCCTCTCCACCGTGATCCCACGGGCCCCCTCACCCACACCGGCCCCGCTCAATCCGGCCCCGCTCGACCCGACCCCGCCGCCCGCGCCCAGCCCGGCCCGGACAGTCGCCACTCCCAACCCGATCCCACGGACCCTCTCCACCGTGATCCCACGGGCCCCCTCACCCACACCGGCCCCGCTCAATCCGGCCCCGCTCGACCCGACCCCGCTCGACCCGACCCCGCCGCCCGCGCCCAGCCCGGCCCGGACAGTCGCCACTCCCAACCCGATCCCACTGGCACTCGCCCTGGCCGGCCCGATCCCGCCGGCGGCGCCACCCGGCTCGGCCCCGCTCCCGTGGCCGGCTCCGCGGAGCCCTCGACCGGCGGAGCCCGCCGATGACCGCGGGCGGGCCGATCGTGGTCGTCGGCGCCGGGCTGGGCGGCCTGGCCGCCGCGATGCGCCTGGCCGGGGCGGGCCGCGAGGTGACGGTCGTGGAAGCCGCCGACGTGCCGGGCGGCTGCTGCGGCACGGCCGCCCTGGGCTCCCACCGCGTCGACACCGGGCCCTCGGTGCTGACCATGCCGGGGGTGCTGGCCGACACCTTCGCCGCCGCCGGGCAGGACCTGGAGCGCTGGCTGCCGCTGCGCCGGCTCGATCCGTACTACCGGCTGACCTTCCACGACGGATCGCGGCTGGACGTGGTGGCGGGGGCCGACGCGATGGCCGAGCGCGTGCGGACGCTGTGCGGGCCCGCCGAGGCCGTGCGTTACCGGCGGTTCCGGCAGTTGCTGGGCGAGATGTTCGAGGCCGAGTGGAGCACGTTCATCGACCGCGACATGACCCGGCTGGGCGCGCTGGCCCGGCCGTACGCGCTGGTGCGGCTGGCCGCGCTCGGCGGCTTCCGCCGGCTGGACGGGCTCGTGCGGCGCCACCTCACCGACGAGCGGCTGATCAGGGCGCACACGTTCCAGGCGCTGTACGTCGGCCTGTCACCGCGCCGCGCCCTCGGCGTGTACGCCGTGATCGCCCACATGGACACGGTCGGCGGGGTCTACTTCCCCCGCGAGGGCGGCATGCACGCCGTCCCGCGGGCCATGGCCGCCGCCGCCGAGAAGGCCGGGGCCGTCTTCCGCTACGGCGTGCGGGCCACGCGGATCGAGACCGACGGGGCGGGGGTCGTCGCCGTCCGCCTCGACACCGGGGAGCGGCTGGCGGCCCGGCACGCCGTGGTGGCCTGCGACCTGCTCCGGGCCCACGGGCGGCGGGACGGCGACGGCCTGCTGCCCGAGGAGGCGGCCGACTGGCGGCTGCGCCGGCCACGGCTGTCCCCCTCGTGCCTGGTGGCGCACTTCGCGCTGGACCGGCGCCCGGACGGCCAGGCCCACCACACCCTGCACTTCGGGCGCGAGTGGGAGACGACGTTCGCGGAGCTGGAGGCGGGCAGGCCGCAGCCGGACCCGAGCCTGCTGGTGACCTGCGTTGACAACCACGGGCCTGACAACCACGGGCCTGACAACCACGGGCCCGCCGTGCTCAGCGTGCTGGAGCCGGCCCCCAACACGCGGGGCGAAGCCGACTGGACCGCGCTCACCCCCCGCCTCGTGGACCGCATGCTGGACCGGCTCGCCGGCCTCGGGTACGGCGACCTGTCCGGCACGCCCCGGCTGGTGTTCGATCCTCCCGCCTGGCGGCGGCGCGGCCACTCGGGCGGCACGCCCTTCGCGCTCGACGCCCGTTTCACCCAGACCGCGTGGTTCCGCCCGTCCGGCATGGCCCGGCGGGTCCCCGGCCTCCACTTCGCGGGCATGTACACGGCGCCCGGCGTCGGGGTGCCGCCCGTGCTGATCTCCGGCCGCCTGGCCGCCGAACGCATCCTGGAGAGCACCCCATGAGCGCGCCACCACAGGCGCCGGCCGCGACGCTGACGGCCGGCTACGAGCGGTGCCGCAGGCTGCACGCGAGCTACGGCCGCTCGTACTACCTGGCCACCCGCCTGCTGCCCGCCTGGAAACGGCCGCACGTCCACGCGTTGTACGGCTTCGCCCGCTACGCCGACGAGATCGTCGACTCGTTCGCGGTGACCGGCGACCGGTCCGCGGCGCTGGAGCGCCTGTCCTCCCGGCTCGCCGCCGCGCTGGACGGCGAGCACGTCCGCGACCCGGTGCTCCCCGCCTTCACGCACACGGTGCGGGCGTTCGGGATCGACCACGCCGACGTGCGGGCGTTCCTCGCGTCCATGCGCGCCGACCTCACCGTGGACCGGTACGCGACCTACGACGACCTGCTGGGATACATGGAAGGGTCGGCGGCGGTCATCGGGACGATGATGCTGCCGGTGCTGGAGGCCCTGCCGGGCGAGGAGAGGCGGGCCCGCGAGCCTGCCCGCCAGCTCGGGCTGGCCTTCCAGCTCACCAACTTCATCCGCGACGTGCGCGAGGACCTGACACGGGGCCGCGTCTACCTGCCGCTCGCCGACCTCGACAAGTTCGGCGTGACGGAGGCCGACCTGGCCGCGCCGTACGCCACGCCGGCCGTGCGGGAGCTGGTGGCCTACGAGTGCGACCGCGCCCGCGACCACTACCGGCGGGCCCGTGACGGGATCGCGCTGCTCGCGCCCTCGTCCCGCCCCTGCATCAGGGCGGCGTACGAGCTGTACGGCGGCATCCTGGACGAGATCGGAGCGGCCGGGCACGACGTGCTGGCGAGGCGGGCCAGGGTCTCCCGGCGGCGCAGGCTCGCGATCTTCGCCCGGCACCTGTTCGCCGCACGGGCCGCCGCCCGAGCCGAACGCCGGGTGGAGGTCGCGTGACGTCCCGCCCGGTCGTGGTCGACGCCATGGGCGGGGACCACGGGCCCGCGGAGATCGTCCGGGGAGCGGTCGAGGCGTGGCGGGAGCACGGCGTGCCCGTCGTCCTCGTCGGCCGGGCCGGGGTCGTACGCGGCGAACTGGCCCGGCTCGGGGCGGCGGGCGAGATCGACGTCGCGCACGCCGCCGACGTCGTGCCGATGACCGAGCGGGGCGCGGGTGCGGTCCGCATGCCCCGCTCCAGCCTGTCCGTCGGCTTCGACCTGCTGCGGGAGGGAGCCGGCGCCGCGTTCGTGTCGGCGGGGTCCACCGGGGCCGTGGTCGCCTGCGCGGCCGACCGGCTCGGCACCGCGCCCGCCGTGCTGCGCCCCGCGCTGGCCGTGGCGCTGCCGACCACGGCGGGCGGGGTCACCGTGCTGGTCGACGCCGGCGCGACCGTGGACCCCATGCCCGAGATGATCGCCCAGTTCGCGCTGCTCGGGGCGTCGTACGCGCAGCTCGTGCTGGGCGTGGCCGACCCTCGCGTCGGGCTGCTGTCGATCGGCGCGGAGCCCGGCAAGGGGAACCGGCTGACCCGCCGGGCCGAGACCCTGCTGCGCGGCCTGCCGCTGCGTTTCCACGGCAACGTGGAGGGCGGCGACGTGCTCACCGGGGTCGTCGACGTGATCGTCACCGACGGGTTCACCGGCAACGTCGTGCTGAAGAACGTGGAGGGGACCGTGCGCGCCATGCTCGCCCTCGCGGCGGCGGAGGGCGTGGCCGGCCCGGCCGGCCTCCGCCGGGTGGCGGCCCGCTACGACCCCGAGACGCACGGCGGCGCGGCCCTCCTCGGGCTCACCCGCACCGTCGTCGTGGCGCACGGCTCCTCCCGGGCCGGGACCGTCGCCCGGGCCTGCGTGGTCGCACGCGACCTCGCCGAGGGCGAGGTCGTCGCCCGGCTCGGCGACCGTCTCGCCGTGCAACCGGCGCCGTGACCTCCCGCGCGTCCGGGCGCCGCCCCGGCGGTTCAGGGATCGGCCCGGAGACCGGCGAGGGGGTCGGCGCCGTCCCAGGTGCCCACGCTCGCACAGGGAACGAACCGGGCGAACAGCTCCTCGGAGTACCAGTCATGGGCGCGGACCCGTTCGACGACCTCACGGTGCGCCCGCCCGGCGTAGGCGAACGCGCGGACGGCGGCGGCGTCACGCCACAGGGAGAAGGTGGCCTGCCGGGCCAGCGGCCACTCCCCCAGCCCGACGGAGGCCAGGCAGCCCTCCTGGGCTCGCAGCCACCCCTCGACGGCGGGCACGGACCGGTAGAACGCGACCAGACGCGACGGCCGGATCGACGCCCGGGTCAGCACCGCCACGGGCCCGTCCTGCGGCCCCGCCGTGGCGTGCGACGTCGCCCGCGGGGGCGGCCCGGGCACGGGTGTGAACGGCTCGATCCCGTTCCAGCGTCCGCGCGAGGCGATCGGCGCGAGCCGTACGTGCCAGGATTCGACGGCCTCGCGCCGCCACCTGGCGGGGATAGGCGAGCGTGCCAGGAACTCCTCGAGCGCCCGCTCGTCCCGCCAGACGGCGAGCAGCGCCCAGCGGCGCAGGTCGGCGCCGAGGGTCATCGACGTTCCCCGGCCCGAGCCGAGCAGCCGCCAGAACAGCAGCCCTCCGGTGCGGCGCAGCACCGGTCGGTCGAAGGCCATGTGACGCATCGCCCCCCGGTCCGCGTATCGCTGGAGGTGGAACGTGACGACGCTCCCGCCGCTCGTCCCCCTGCTCGTGGCGCTCATCGGCGGCTACCTTCTCGGCTCGGTTCCGGTCGCGGTGCTGGTCGCGGGGCGGCGGGGGGTCGATCCCCGGGAGATCGGCGACCGCAACCCCGGCTTCTGGAACGTGCGCGAACGGCTCGGCGGCCGGACGGCCGCGCCGGTCTTCGCCGGGGACACGGCCAAGGGCGTGCTCGCCGGGCTGCTCGGCCTGCTGGCCGGCGGCGCCCACACCACCGGGCCGGGGGTGGTCGCGGGCCCGAGCGTCCCCGCGGCGTACCTGGCGGTGGGGGCCGCGATGATCGGGCACGCCTGGCCGGTCTTCGCCGGGTTCCGCGGCGGGCGGTCGGTGCTGACCTTCGCCGGCGGCATCGCGGTGATCTGCCCGCCCGCCTTCGGGCTCGCGCTCGCCGTTCTCGGACTGGTCTTCCTGCTCACGCGGTCGTTCGCGGCCGGGGCGCGGGCCGGGGTGTTCGCGATCCCGCTGCTGCAACTGCCGTTCGCGCCGATCGGCCACGTCGCCGCGACCGGCGCGCTCATGTGCCTCATCGGGCTGCGCTTCGGGCAGGCGGCGCTGGCCGCGCGCCGCGCCTGACGGCGCCGGCCTCCGCCGCGCGGCCCGCGGGGAAGACGGGGTAGGCGCGGCTCCGCCAGGTCCTGACGGGCCGCAGCGTCGCCTGCGTCAGCCGTACGGCCGTGGCCGGGTCGAGCAGGAACGACAGCGCCACGCCCGCGCCCGGCCGGGCGTAGCTGCGCCGCAGCGCGGTGGTCAGCAGCACCCGTACGGCGAGCAGCGCCAGGTCGAGCCGGGTCGGCCGCCCGGCGGCCAGGCGGAGCGCCGGCAACGCGGCGGCGAGCCAGACGACGGCGAGGTCGGCCGCCTGCCAGGCGGGGCGGGTGACGTCGCGCAGCGGCAGCGAACGCCCCCACTCCCGCCACACCTCGGCCGCCGACTCGTGCATGTCGACCTCCAGCAGTTCCCCCGCGTCGAGGAAGCCGACCCTCCAGCCGCCGGCGGCGAGGGCTCTGGCGAGGGCGACGTCGTCGGTCATGTGCCCGCGCACCCGGGTGAAGCCGTCGGCCCGCCGCATCGCCTCCCGGCGGAAGGCCAGGCACTGGCCGTTGGCCACCACGCGATGGGGCGGCGGCGGGGCCGGGGGGCCGATGGGGCCGAACCGGTAGACCAGCGTGGCGAGGAACGACGCGTGCAGCGCCTGCTCGGCGAGTCCCTCGCAGACGAAACGGGGGCCCGCGCTGACCAGATCGTGGTCCCGGAGGGCGGCGGCGAGCGCGCCGAACAGGCCCGGCCGTGGCCGCGTGTCCGCGTCCAGCGTGACCACGATCTCGCCGCGCGCCCGCGACAGCCCCTGGTGCAGCGCCCACTGCTTGCCCACCCAGCCGTGCGGCAAGGGGCGTCCGCGCACCACCGTCGCGCCGTACGCGGCGGCGAGCCGCGCGGTGCCGTCCGAGGACTCGTCGTCCACCACGATGACCTCGGTGACGGCGGGGTCGGCCAGCACCGCTCGCAGGCAGGGCCCGAGCCTCCGCTCCTCGTCCCTGGCCGGGATGACCACCGAGATGCCCGGATGTCCGCCGTCGGAGGTCTCCCCCCGGCCGGCGCATGCCGCTGAGGAGTCGCCTCCGGCCGCACCGCCGCCCGGCCCGGTCGTCCGGCCGCCGGAAGGTGTGACGGACGGGGACGCGGTGAGCGGCGGGAGGCGCCGCCGGCCGCGGGCGAGGCGCACCAGCACGACGACGGCGGCGACGGCCTGGGCGGCGGCGAGCAGCCGTCCGGCGGCCCCGGCCCGCGGGCCCCTGCCCATCCCCGCCATCCCGACCACTCCGGCCAGCCCGGCGGCCTCGGCTGTCCCGGCTGTCCCGGCTGTCCTGGACGTCTTGGGCCTCATCGTCCGACCGCCTCGGGCCGCCGCCCGGCACGGGGGAAGTCGCGGCGCACCAGCGCGGCCACGATCCGGCCGCCCATCGCCACCAGCGGCAGCCCGCCTCCCGGATGCACGGACCCGCCGACGAGGTACAGGCCGCGCAGCGGCCCCCGGTTGCCGGGACGGCGGAAGGGGGCCAGCGGGCCGCCGTAGGCGCCGCCGTAGATCGCCCCGCCCCACGCGCCGTACCGGTCGCGCAGGTCGGCCGGGGTCAGCAGGTCGAGGAAGCGCAGCCGTCCGGACAGGTCGTGACCCCTGCTCGCCAGACAACCGAGGACGAGCTCCGCGTACGCCTCGGGCGGCATCGGCCAGCGCGCGGGGTCGCCGGCGGGAACGTTCACCAGCATGCTCCAGCTCTCGGCGCCCGCGGGAGCCTGGGTGGGGTCGTCCACCGCGGGGCAGGCGATGTACACCGTGGGGTCCTCCGGCGGCCGCCGCCGGTCGAAGATGTCGCCGAACTCGCGCCGGTAGTCGGCGGAGAACACGACCGAGTGGTGCGGCATGCCCTCGGTCCGCCCCTCCACGGCGGCGAGCAGCAGGAAGGCGGACGACGACAGGCCCAGCCCGGCGATCCGGCGAAGCCGGGCACGGTCGGGCAGGAGCCGCCCGTACAGGGCCGCCGCGTCGGCGTTGACGATCACGATGTCGGCCCGGACCGCCTCGCCCCGGGCCGTGCGGACGCCGCCGACCCGCCCCGGGCCCGCGATCAGTTCGGTGATCTCGGTCTCCAGGTGGACCTCGACGCCCGCCTTCTCGAGCGCCCCGGCCAGCGCGTCGGCGAGGCGGGGCAGCCCGCCCCGCACGTACCACCCGCCGTCTCCGTGCTCGATGGCGGGGACGCAGCCCAGGGCGGCGGGCGCGCGGTAGGGGTTCGACCCGGCGTAGGTGGCGTAGCGGCCGACGTACTGACGCAGGCGGGCGTCCCGGAAGAACCGGCCGGCCAGCGCGTCCAGGGTGCGGCCGGGCGCGACCGCGAGCAGGTCGCCCGGCCGGGGCCGCGGGACGGCGCCGCGCCGCCCGGCGTCCGGCCGTCCGTCCGTGATCTCGGCGGCCCGCCCTCCGGACCACGGGATCGGCGGCTCGACGACGGGCCCGGACAGCGGTCCGGCGAAGAAGGTGCGCATCGAGGCGTCCAGGCATCGCCCGGCCCAGCGGTGGTAGGCCCGCCAGCGGCGGCCCTCGCCGGGCGCGAACCGGTCGACCGCCTCCGCCGTACGCTCCGGGTCGCGGTAGGTGGACAGCGTCGAGCCGTCCGGCCAGTGATAGCGGCACAGCTCGTCGAGTTCGAGCAGGTCGAGCGGGACGCCGAGGTCCAGGAAGATGCCCGGCAGCGTGAGCAGCGAGGGACCGATCGAGAACGTGAAGCCGTCCCGCCTGTGTTCCGCCAGCTTGCCGCCCAGGCGGGGCAGCCGCTCGTAGACGCGCACCTCGTGCCCGTCCCGCGCGAGCAGCAGGGCGGCCACCATGCCGCCGACGCCGCCCCCGACCACGATCACCTCCGCCATGCGCGCCCCCAGGCGAGCAGGGCGAACGTGCCCATCGCGAGCCCTCCGGCGGCGGCCACGCATGGATCGGGCGGCCGGAAGACCACGGCGAAGCCGACGGTCTCCATCGCCGCCATCACCGTGTAGAGGGCGACCAGCCCGGTGGCCTCCGCCCGGCCGCCGTCCGTACGTCCCGTGAGACGGTCGACGAGCGTCATGACCAGGAGGGAGACCAGCAGCCACCCGGCGAAGTTGCCGAGCGGCACACCGCGGTACGGCCCGGGCTCCGCCCAGACCCACAGCCCGAGCCGGAGCATCTGCGGGTCGAGGAACAGGTCCCAGGCGGTGAGCGCCAGGGCGCCCACGAGGATCGCGATCACCCGGCCGCGCGGCGCCACGCGGCGGGCGACGGCGTGGGCGGCCAGGCCCATGCCGCCCCACGCGAGGGCGACGACCAGCGGGACGCCGCCGGGCCGCGGCCACAGGGCGTCGGTGTAGCGGTAGTCGCCGAAGGGCAGGCCCGTCCTGATGCCGGCCCATTCGGCGGCGAAACCCGCCGCCACCGCCGCCGCGAACGCGCCCGCCGCCCTGCCCGGGCCGTACGCCGCCGCCGCGAAGGCGAGCGCGCTCACCGCGAGCAGGACCACGACCACGGTGGTGAGGCGCAGGTCGTGGGGCCGCAGCCCCGTCGCGATCTGGGCGGCCACCATCGCGGCCAGCGCGGCCACACCGGCCATCCGGATCACACCGGCCGTGCGGGCCGTGCGGAGGATGCGGACGAGGCCGGCCGTGCGGGCCATGCGGGCCACAGCGACCATGCGGGCCACGCCGTCCTTGCCGTCCTTGCCGGCGCTGTCCGGCCGCGGCCCGCCGGGCGGCCGGGCCGGCCACGGCCCCGTCAGGCGCGGCCGGCGTGATCCGCGCCGCTCGGAGGGCGTGCCGTCAGCCTCGGCCGCCCTCTTCTCTGTGGCATCCCACGTCTCCACACAGGGTGATTCGAGCCGATCCCCCTGATCGGATGCCCCCGGCCCATGCGGGGCGGCTCATCGGCCGCGGGCACGCCACGACGCCGGGGTCACCAGCGGTGGTGCACCTGCGGACGGATCAAATCGTCGTAGATCCCGCGGACCGCGTCGTGCGTCTCGGCCGGCAGAGCGGAAAACCGCGCCGCCGCCGCGTTGGCCTCGGCCTGGTTCGGGTTGCGGGCGCCGGGGATCACGACGCTGACCCCGGGCTGGTCGATGATCCAGCGCAGCGCGAACTGCGCCATCGTCATGCCCTCGGGCACGAGGTCGCGCAGCCGGTCGACCGCCTGGAGGCCGACGCCGTACTCGACGCCGGAGAAGGTCTCGCCGACGTCGAACGCCTCGCCCTGACGGTTGAAGTTGCGGTGGTCGTCCTCGGCGAAGACCGTCTGCGGGCCGTACTTGCCCGACAGCAGGCCGCTGGCGAGCGGAACCCGGGCGATGATGCCCACACCGGCCTTCTCCGCGGCGGGCAGGACCTCGTCCAGCGGCTTCAGCCGGAAGGCGTTGAGGATGATCTGCACGGTGGCCACGCCGGGCCGCGCGATCGCGGTCAGGGCCTCGGACACCGTCTCCACGCTCACGCCGTACGCGGCGACGCGGCCCTCGGCGACCAGCGTGTCGAGCGCGTCGAAGACCTCGTCGGTGTCGAAGACGGCGCTCGGCGGGCAGTGGAGCTGCACCAGGTCGAGCGTGTCGACGCCCAGGTTGGCGCGGGATCGGTCGGTCCAGGCGCGGAAGTTGTCGAGGGTGTAGACGTCGGGCGTCTGCTGCACCCTGCGGCCCATCTTCGTGGCCACGGTCAGGCCGGACCGTTCCTTCAGCAGCTTCCCGATGATCTTCTCGCTGCGGCCGTCGCCGTACACGTCGGCCGTGTCGATGAAGGTGGTCCCGGCGTCGACCGCGGCGTTGAGCGTGGCCAGGGCGTCCGCCTCGCTCACCTCGCCCCAGTCGGCCCCGAGCTGCCAGGCTCCCAGCCCGACGACGCCAACCTGCCTGCCCGTCCTGCCCAACACGCGCTGTTCCATGAGGTCAGATCGTAGCGGGGCAGCTCAGGCGGGGGGCGCTCCACCCGCCAGGTGGCGCAGGAACCAGTCGCGGGCGAGCCGCGCGACCGTCTCCAGGGCGCCCGGCTCCTCGAACAGATGCGTGGCCCGGGGCACGATCTCCAGCTCCACCGGCGCGGTGATCGCCCGCATCGCCGTTCTGTTGAGATCGAGGACGACGGAGTCCCGCTCCCCCACGATCAGCAGCGTCGGCTGGCGCACCGAGTGAAGCGCGTCCCCGGCGAGGTCGGGCCTGCCGCCCCTGGACACCACCGCCCCGACGCCGGCGGGCCGCGCCGCCGCGGCGACGAGCGCGGCGGCGGCGCCCGTGCTCGCGCCGAACAGCCCGACGGGCAGGCCGCCGACGGCCTCGTCCCCGGGCAGCCGGTCGGCCAGCCCGGCCACCCGTTCCGCCAGCAGGCCGATGTCGAAGCGCAGATGGCCGGTGACGGCGTCGGCGCGCTCCTCCTCCACCGTGAGCAGATCGGCCAGGACGGTGGCCAGCCCGGCCCGCTGCAGCTCCCCCGCGACGTACCGGTTGCGCGGGCTGTGCCGCCCGCTGCCGCTGCCGTGGGCGAACAGCACCGCCCCCCTGGCCTCCCCGGGGACCACGACGTCCGCGTCGAGCACGACCCCGCCGACGGGGATCCGCACGCTGAGTTCGACTCCGCTCATGACGCCCGCCCTCCCCGGCCGCGCCCAGCTGGACTCCGCTGAGATCCGCCGGCCTCTGCCGGCCTCTGCCGACTTCTGCCGACCTCCGCGGAACAACCGGGCGTACCCCTGGCCGCTCCCGGCAAACTCGCGCGGTCCGCCCGTGGGAGCGGGCGGCGTCAGGAGCGGCGCGAACGCATCGCCTTGAGCACGCGCACGCCGTCGTCGCCCGGGCCGCTCCCTCCCGGGCCGCCGGCTTGACCCTCCACCAGGCGCCGGTACTCCTCCGACTCCATCGGGCACAGCGCGATCCGGCCGTCCCGGTCGAACAGCAGCCCCCAGCCGTGCTTCTTGGGCAGGGGCGAGGCCCGCAGGCAGGCCTGGGAACGGGAGAAGAACTCCTTCCTGAGCTCCGCGCGCCGCTGTTCCGAAAGGTCCCGCGGCGGCGGGTCCTGCCGGCGCAACCAGGTCTCGAACAGCACGTCCTCCTGCGTCAGGCCGTACGGCGCGCCGGAGATCAGTTCGTACTGCAGGACGGCGACGGTGGGCCGGCCGCCCCTGGGCTTGGGCACCTCCGCGGCGTCCACCGGGCAGTCGTCGGCGACCGCGATGAGCGTCGAGTAATAGTTGAGATCCTCGGCCATGGCTCCACTATGCCCCGGCCGATCGGCGGCCGGCCCGGGCGGCCGGGGCGGCCTGGGGTCAGGAGCGGACGCCGGACGTCCCCGCCGGGCGCGGCTCCGGGATGAGGCGCACCCCCTCGGGCAGACCACACAGGTGCACCGCGCCGCTGCCCTCCCTGGCCTCCAGGTCGACCCGCGTACCCGCCAGCGGCATTCCGGAGACGCGCAGGTCCCCGAACCCCTCCGGCAGCGCCGGCGCGATCCACACCTTGCCGTACGGCACCCACGGGTCGATGCGCAGCAGGAGCCGTACGAGCTGGATCGGGGTGGCCGAGGCCCAGGCCTGCGGCGAGCACGAGGTCGGGTACGGCACCGGCACGCCGAACTCCCCCCGGTCGAACCCGCAGAACAGCTCCGGCAGCCGGTCGCCGAAGGCGCGGGCGGTGTCGAGCAGCCCCATGGCGATGCGCTGGGCCTCCTCCACGAAGCCGTAGCGCATGAGCCCGGCCGCGGTGAGCGCGCTGTCGTGCGGCCAGACGGAACCGTTGTGGTAGCTCATCGGGTTGTAGGCGCCCATGTCGGAGGCGAGGGTGCGGACGCCGAAGCCGGTGAACATCCGGGGTGACAGCAGATGCTCGGCCACGGCCGCGGCCTTGTCGCGGTCGACGATCCCCGACCACAGACAGTGGCCCATGTTGGAGGCGAGGGCGTCGATCGGGCGGCCCTCGTGGTCGAGCCCGACGGCGAAGTAGCCGCGGTGGGGCAGCCAGAACCGTTCGTTGAACCGGGCGCGCAGCGCGGCTGCCCGCTCCCGGTAGCGCCGCTCGGTCTCGGTGTCGCCCGCCTCCTGGGCGAAGTAGTGGCGGGCGATGTAGGCGGCGTAGACGTATCCCTGCACCTCGGCCAGGGCGATGGGCGGCCGGGCGATCGTGCCGTCGGCGAAGTTGACGCCGTCGAAGGAGTCCTTCCAGCCCTGGTTGAGCAGGCCCTGGTCGGTCTTGCGCTGGTACCACAGGAACCCGTCGCGCATGCCGTACCGCTCGATCCACTCCAGCGCGGCGTCGGCGTGCGGGAGCAGCCGCTCCACCGCCGCCCGGTGCAGGCCCCAGCGGCGCAGCTCGCCGAGGAGGATGACGAACAGCGGGCTGGCGTCCACCGAGCCGTAGTAGGCGTGCCCGCCGGCCGACGTGTCGTCCTGCCGGGCGCCGTAGCGCAGCTCGTGCATGATCTTGCCGGGCTCCTCCTCGGTCAGCGGGTCGACCTCGGTGCCCTGCAGGGCGGCCAGCCGGCCCAGCGTGCCGTGCGCCAGTTCGGGGTCGAGCGGCAGCGCCATCCACGCGGTGAGCAGCGAGTCGCGGCCGAACAGCGTCATGAACCAGGGCGCCCCCGCCGCGACGGTGGGCGGCAGCTCGGGATGCTCGGGATCGAAGAGCCGCAGCGCGCCGAGGTCGTCGTGCGACTGGCGCAGGATTCCCGCCAGAGCGGTGTTGGTCGCCGTCACCTTGGGCAGGCGCTTGTCCCACTCGAACAGCTGTCCGGCCCGCCGGGCCAGCGCGGGCGACAGCCGCTTCTCTGAGTACCACGGCTCGGTCTCGACCCCGTCGATGATCGGGTTGGCCTGGACGCAGGTCGTCCATTCGCCGCGCGGCGGCACCACCACGCGGAAGACGAGCAGGCGCGGGTTGACCACCGGCATCACCGGGGTGCCGTCGGCCTTGGCCGCCACCCGCACCCCCCTGGCCTTGCTGACCGAGAACATGCGCAGCGACCGTTCCTCCGCCGCGGTCGTCACGTCGGCCACCCAGTGCACCCGGTGGGTCTTCACCTCGAACAGGTCGCACACGTCGGAGCCGATGTGCAGGGTCACCATGCAGCCGGCCGGCTCGTGGGACATGTTGCGGATGGTGACGTCCTCCGACAGCCCACCGCCCACGTACCTGTCGCGCACGATCAGCAGCGTGCTCTCCGCCTGTCCCGGCCGCGGCGCCGTCCGCCCGACGAAGGTCGCGTGGTACGGCTCGCCGGCGAGGACCTGGAGCTCCTCGATCGGGCTGTCGTCGACCCGCAGCTCCCAGTGGGACAGCAGCCGGGTGTCGGCGTAGTAGATCCCCTGCGCCGACCCGGGCAGGATGTCGCCGTTGCGGGCCGACACGCAGAACGATCCCCCGGCCACGAGCGTCATGGCGCCCCCGCCGATGGCGCTGGGCTGTCCCTCGAACGTCCACCCGCTCGTCATGCCGATCACCCCGGCCCGGTCTCCCGATCCCGACGGTTGCCCTCATACCCGGAGACCGCCGCCCGCACTTGCAGTCTCATGTCCGTGTTGGCCGCATGACGGCTCGACCAGGGCCGCTTTACCGGCCCATGACCCGGCGTTGCCTACTCTTCCCCCCGTGCGCAGGTGGGTGAGCCCGGAAGGGCACGAGGTGGACCTGGTGGTCATCGAGGGCCGCGGGCTGCTGCGCGTCCGCCACCTGGGCTACCACGTGGGCTACTGCGCCTCCGTCGAGGAGGTCGCGGCCCATCTCGATCTCGCCGATCTGGTGGAGGTCGTCGACCTGCGCCGCGCCGCCAGGGCCCGCGGACACGGGTGAGGGGCGAGCCGGTCCGGCTCACCCCTCCCTCGTGTCACCGCCCCGCCTCACGACGGCGCGGGCGCTCAGTCCCAGCCCGGCATGTTCCAGAAGTCGTCGGAGATGGGCGCCTTGGACTGGGCCTTGGGCTTGGCCTGGGGCTTGGCCTGGGGCTTGGCGGCCTTCGCCTTACCCGGCTTCTGCATGCCCCAGCCCTGCATCTCCCGCACCCAGGCGCCGGCGTCCTCGTCGTCGGTCTGCCGGGTCGTCGGCTTACGGGTGAAGTCGTTGCCGGACAGCTTCGTGTACGTCGGCTGATTGGACGTGGGGTGAAGGAAGACGTCCTGAGGCGCGCCGCCGCCGTTGGCGGTGTTCTTGCCGGTGGCGGGCATCGTGAACATGGAGCCGTTGGCCGGCTGCGAGCCGTTCGCCTGGTCGCCAGGGCGGCTGATCAGCGGAACGTTCGGGCCGGCCCCGGTCGGGCCGTCGCCGCGCGGGGCGGCGGCACCCGCGCCGCCGTTCGCCTGCGTACCGGTCGCGGGCCGGTTGGCGGGACGGCCGTTCGCCGCCGGACCGTTCGCCCGGTTCTCGGCCTGGTCGTCGGCCGACATGAACGGGCCGACCTTCGCGCCCTTGTCCAGGATGTCCAGCGTCTTCGCGGCGACGAAGTCGGGCTCCTCCGGGTGGTTCATCGCCAGTGCGGCGATCTGCTTGCCGGGCGACATCGGCTCCCTGGCGGACAGCGGAGCCTGGTCGCCGGGCGCACCCGCGGGACCCGAAAGAAGAGCGGCGGCGAGTACGGCAGTACATAGAGGCATGAGAATTTCCCCCGAAATCTGGTGGACGGTACAAGAACGAAGGTAAGCGCACGATGCCGGGCGATCACGGACCCGACGCTCAGTGTCCGGTCAAATAAGAGGATCAGCCGCTTCAGGACATAGGCCGCAGGTCACACACCGCCCGCCGGCCCCGGAGACGTGCTGACCCGAATCGCGGCGACAATCAACAATAAAAACGCGAAATAAGGCTGTATGTCCGTCCCGCTGTCCGCAGATTTTCGGAATCCGCGGAGGAACCACCTCCGCCGGCGACGCCACAGAACGGCTCCGCAAAACCGAACGGGGGTGAGCCGCGGCGCGGCTCACCCCCACAAGACGGTCGCGGAGCGACGTACGGTCACCTCGGCATGAGAACCTTGTCGACCGTGTAGACGGTGGCGTTGCTCGTCGCGATGTTCCCGCAGGTCACCGCCGCGTCGTTGACCTTGAGGCTGGAGTCGGACCCGGAGACCGTGAGCTTGCGGCCCTCGAGAGAGGTCAGCTGGCCGTGCATGTCCGCCGGCGCCTTGCGTCCCTTCACCACGTGGTAGGCCAGCAGTCCCCGGAGCGACTTGCGGTTCGACATCATCTGGTCGAGCTGGCTCTTGGGGATCTTGTTGAACGCTTCGTTCGTGGGCGCGAACACCGTGATGTCCTGGGCGGAGTTGAGCGTCTCGGCCAGTCCGGCCTTCTTCACCACACGCGCCAGCGTGGACAACGACGGGATGTCGGAGAGCGCGGTGCCGACCGGCACCTTGGCCAGCTCGGCGGGACTGCCCTTGCCCGAGGCCGGCAGCGCGGAGCAGCCCGCGCCGACGGGCGTCCCGGAGACCGCCGGCGACGCCGACGGGCTCGGGGAGACGGTCTCACTCGCCTCCGGGCTGGGCGTCTCGGTGGTCATGTCCGTGGCGGTCTCGTTGGCCGCGACCGGAGCCGCGGTGTTGTCGCCCTGACTGCCGCAGGCCGCGGACATCGAGAGCGCCGCGGTCAGGGCGGCAAGGGCGAGCAGACGGGTATTCATGATCGTGCTTCCTTAGTCGTGGAAAGGTCGTTGCTGGGTGGCGGGTCGGGTGCGTGACGAGACACAGAGCGAACGCACCGATCGGTCCCGGTACCGGACGCGGTGCGCGGCGTGCCACCCGCACGACCGCCCGCGCCTACCGACCCCTGCGGACGGCGACACCGGAAGAGCCCGCCACACCGGCTCAGCACCGGTGTGGCGGGCCGATCAGACGGGCCGCTCACACGGGCCTGTCCGTCAGGCCGTCCGGGGCGGGCTCACCAGCCGCGGCGAATGGTGCCGGCCGGGGCGGGTGACCGTCTTCTGGCGCGGCGCCTTCTGCTGCGCCGTCTTCTGCTGTCCCCTGGGCTGCGGGTAGGACTTGGTCGTCTGGACCCCCTGCACGGGGCGGAAGGTGAACGGCTTCGGCGCCTCGCCGGAAGCGAGGACGGGCTGGATGAAGACGTCGCGCGTCTTCGGATCGATCACCGGGACGAACTTGGTCTCGTTCTCCCCCCCGGCCGCCCGGGTGTCCGACGTCTGGGCGGGATTTCCGGCGCCCGTACCGGAGGCTCCGGCCGCGCTCGGAGCGGACGGCGATTCGGGAGCGGTGCCCGTGTCGTTCCGCCTGCCGTCCGTCCCACTGGGAGTCATCCATGGCGGCGCCTGGGGAATGGGGAACGGAAAGTCCCCGGCCTGGGGCGCCATGCCGGGCAGCGACGCGGGTTGCGGCCGGCCCGTGGACGGCGTCGCGGCGTTGTTCTTGTCCGTGGTGGCCCTCGTTCCGGGCGGGGCCGGGTCCGGCGGCACGGCGGCCGGCCCCGACAGCAGGGCGGCGGCCAGCACAGCGGCTGTGCAGAGAGGCATGAGACTCCCCCGAGGTCATGGATGGTACGAGCACGACGGTAAGCGCCGCACCGGGGAGTGATCACGCATCCGACGACCAATGTCCGGTCAAGCATGATGATCGGGCGCTTCACCCGCAAAGATCCCATCGCACCCGCAAGCGCACGCCGTGCCGGCCTGGGGTGCGGCGCCTGCTGAGGAGCGCGGCAGGCTCAGCCGGGCAGGCGCGATCACGAGAGCATCGGTCGGCGAGCCCAGGTCGGCAACCTCGGCCCGGCAACCTCGGCCCGGCAGGCTCAGCCCGGCAAGCTCGGCCCGGCAGGCTCAGCCCGGCAAGCTCGGCTCGGCGAGCTCAGTCCGGCAGGCTGACATCGATCGGCACCACGATCGGCGGGTGCGGGGGCGGGTGCGGCACCGGCCGCTGCTCGAAGTGCTGCTCAAGGGCGCGGCGGAGCCGATCCAGCGCCTCGTCGACCGTGTGCCCTTCGCAGGCCATCTCGACCTGGACGCACCGCGCGCAGTACAGGCCACCGTCCCCGGGAGTGACGGTCGCGGTCAGCCGCACGGTCCGTCCCATGCTCCCACCGTGCGCGGGAGCGCGCCGTGGCAATCCCGGCAGGAGGGCAACGAATCGGAGATCTCTCGCACCGGCTCCCGCGCACGTGCGGTTCGTACGGAGGGCTTTGCCGAAATAAGAGCCGTTCGGGCGCGACGCCGGGAGGACGGCGCGGTTCCCCGGGTAGGGCCGGGCGTATGAGTAAAAAAGGCAAGAAGGAAGAGCCGTCCGTGGGCGACGAGGTCACCTGGAAGAGCCACGGCGGCACCGCGACCGGCAAGGTCGAGAAGAAGATCACCGAGCGCACGGAGGAGGCGGGCCGCACGGTGGCCGCCTCGCCCGAGGACCCGCAGTTCCTCGTACGCAGCGAGAAGAGCGGCGGGACCGCGGTGCACAAGCCGTCGGCCCTGCACCCCGAGGAGTGATGTGCCGTCCGCCGAGCGCCGGCTGGCGGCCCCGCCCGGTCAGGCGGACGTCGACTCAGGCGGTCGTCGACGCCGTTCACCGGGCATCCGGAGCCGCGACCGAAAAGGCATGAGAGGAGCACGGGCCCACGGGCGCGCCGGGGGCGCGCCCGAGGCGCCGGCCGCCCCCGCGAGCTAGTTGAGCGTCTTCCTCCAGTGGAAGCCGCCGGGCAGGTTCACGGTGAGAGTACGGCGCCCGTCCGCCGTCTTCGTGACGCGGAAGGCGCGTCCGCCGAAGCTGTGCCCGACGCCGCCGCGTGAGAGGTTAAGCCTGAACGGTCCCATCTTGAGCGATTTTCGATAGCTCCAGCCCATGGTGTCCCTCCACGATTTCCGGTGCCCCCACGACTACCCCGCAAGTCGATCAGCACACGGGATCTTCTCCGTTTACGTCTCTGCGGACGGGTATGGCCAAGAGCTGGACGAGCTTTTCGGCCGTCACGACCCCCGATCGGACAGCCGGCCGGGCGCCGCGGCTGGACGGGCCCGGCCGTACCGACCGGGGTTCTCGCCGCCGCACGAAGCCGCCCGTTCGAGACCGGAAGGAGCGATGCCATGGGACACGCCGGAGTGATGCTGGAGACCTACCCCGCCGACCTCGGCGGCGTGGACAGGCAGGTGCTGGCGAAGTGCATCGAGGCGTGCTTCGACTGCGCGCAGACCTGTACGGCCTGCGCGGACGCCTGTCTGAGCGAGCACGCGGTGGCGGAACTGGTCCGTTGCATCCGCACCAACCTCGACTGCGCCGACATCTGCGCGACGACGGGCCGGGTGCTGTCGCGGCACACCGGGTACGACGCGAACCTGACCCGCGCGCAGCTGGAGGCGTGCGCGCAGGCGTGCCGCAGTTGCGGTGACGAGTGTGGTCAGCACGCCCACGTGCACGAGCACTGCCGGGTGTGCGCCGAGGCGTGCCGCCGCTGCGCCCAGGCCTGCAACGAGCTGCTGGCCTCGCTCGGCTGACACGCGTCGCACCGCCACCGGCAGGCCGCTCGGACCGCACCGCCACCGGCAGGCCGCTCGGATCGCACCGCGGCTGGCAGGCCGCTTAGTTGCACCGCGGCCGGCAGGCCGCTTAGTTGCAGGGTGCAATGACATGGCGGCGCGAGCGAGCGTGTAAAAACGGTGCCTATGGCAAAGGAAGCGGACGAGGAGCCCACCGGCGACGACCTGGAGGCCGTCACCGTCGCCGTGCTCACCGCCTCGCGCGTGCTCGTCGCGGTCTCCGCGCGGTCCCTCGCCGCCGCGGAGGACCGCGTCACCCTGCCGCAGTTCCGTATGTTGCTGGTGGTCGGGCAGGGGGAGACCAAGCTGGTGACGCTGGCCGAGAAGCTCGGCGTGAACCCGTCGACCGCAATGCGGATGGCCGATCGCCTCGCCGTCGCCGGCCTGCTTGAGCGTGAGGTCAACCCGCTCAACCGGCGGGAGACCCTGCTGCGGCTGACCGACAACGGACGGCGCATCGTGGACGAGGTAACCGCCCGGCGCAAGGAGGAGATCGCCGCGATCCTCACGCGGCTGCCGGCGTCCCGGCGGCAGGCCCTCATCGTCGCCATGCGGGAGTTCAACGAGGCGGCGGGCGAACCGCCGGCCCGCATCGCCTTCCCGCTGGGCTGGCCCGGCCCGTCCTGACGTCGCAGCCGCCCGGCCCCCGTCACGCTCGTTGCCGCTTCCGAGGGCGAGCCCGTCAGGAGGCCGGCCGGCAGGGGGTCAGCAGCCGGAGGCGGCGCAGACGCCGGGGATGAGCCCGGGGGCCCCGTCGGCGCCCGCCGGGACCTCACCCTGGTCCTGGCTCGAACCGCCCTTCGAGGCGCCGCCCGTCTTGGACGTGCCGGTCCCGGCCCGGTCCGTGCCGGAGCCCTGCCCTCCGGAGGAGGAGCCGCCGCCCGAGGACCCGGCCGCGGTGTCCGCGCCGCCTCCGGCGGGCGCCTGGCCGCCACCGGAGCCGTCTCCGCCGGACCCGGTCGCGCCCTGGTCGCCCGGATTCTGGTCCCCTGAGCCCTGATCCGCCGAGCCCTGCGAGTCCTGTCCGCCCTCCGCCCCGGTCTGGTCGCCGGTGCCGTCACCGGCGGAGCCGCCGTCCTGGGCGGGGTCCGCCGACTGTTGCACGCCGCCCGCGGCGGGCGGGTCCGCCGGGCCTGCGCCGTCGCGCAGCGCGTAGCCCGCTCCCCCGGCGGCCAGTACGGCGACCAGCGCCGCGGCGGCGATGACGAGAGGCTTCCTGTTCTTGGTCGTGGCCGGCGGCTCATCCCGGCTGGAGAGGATCTCCTGCCGGAAATGATCGTCCTGGCTCGTCTGCGACGGGACGCGCCCTTGCATGTGAGACAACTCCCAGCGGTCGTTACGGGGGAAAGCTCCACGGCTTCCGCGGGTGGCTGCCCACACTAACCCCACCAGTGAGCTAATCTCACAAATAACCGCAAACAATCATGAATCTCCCAGGGTTTCCCCCGGCCCGATCGCGCTGCGTACCAGGTCAGCGGCTGTGCGTCGCCGCACTGTGGTAGTCGGTGTACGTGTAGGGATTGTCGAGGATCTTCGTCTCGGGGATGTCCGGGTTCATCCCCTTCTGCCATGCCTCCTCGCCCAGGGTCGAGCGCAGGTACTCGACGGTTCGCTCCACGTCGCGGCGGGCCGCGGCGAGGTCCACGCCGACCAGCCGGTGCTCGTACTTGACCACCCGGCCGTTCACGAGGACCGTGTGCACGTCGCCGCGCTGCGCCTGGAACGCGACGTGCCCGTACGGGTTGAGCAGCGGGAACGACACCGGCGACGCGTCGTTCTTGATGAGCACGATGTCGGCCTTCCGGCCCGCCTCGACGCGGCCGAGGTCGTCGGCGCGGCCGATCGCGCGGGCCCCGCCACGCGTCGCCCAGTCCACCACCTGGTCGGCGCGCAGGCTGCAGTGGGTGACCGTCTCCCCGTTGGCGTGCGCCTCCATGTGCTCCCGGGAGCGGTCGGCCCCGAGCGTCGTGCGCATCGCGGAGAACAGGTCGCCGCTCCACCAGACGCTGGTGTCCATCGACAGCGAGACCGGGATGTCGTGCGCGCGGATGGCCCAGGTGGGCGGGTAGCCCTGGCCCGCGCTCTGCTCGCTCTCGGTGGAGACCGAGATCGAACCGCCGGTGGCGGCGATGCGGTGGTAGGAGTCCGCCGACAGCGAGGCGGCGTGGACGTAAACCGTCTCGGGCGTCATGAAGCCGTGCTCGTACATGAGCCGGATGCCGTCGTCGCTGGTCGCGCCCCACACGCCCGCGTGGGTCGTGACGGGGACGCCGAGGTCGCGGGCCACCTCGAAGGCCGGCTTCTCGGGGAAGGCCGGGTCGCCGGTGACGTCGAAGGCGATCTGGAAGCCCAGCAGGTCGTCGCCCGTGATGCGGCGGTCGACGAAGTCGCGGAACTCCGGCGCGCCGGTCCACTCGGCCGGCGGCGCCTGGATGTTGCCGTAGGCCAGCACGAACCGGCCTGGCACCGCCCGCAGGGCGTCGACGGCCGCGTCGGCGTGGTCGACGGTCCGCAGCCCGTGCGACCAGTCCACGACCGTGGTGACACCGGCGTCGATCGCCTCGATCGCGGCCAGCAGGTTGCCGGCGTGCACGTCCTCCGGCCGCCACAGCTTGCCGTACTCCAGGTAGTACCAGACGAAGTACTGCGTCAGCGTCCAGTCGGCGCCGTAGCCGCGCATCGCCGTCTGCCACATGTGCCGGTGAGTGTCGATCATGCCGGGCATGACGATGCCCCCGGTGGCGTCGACGACCACGGCGCCGTCCGGCACGGGCAGGTCCGGCCCCACCTCCGCGATCCGGTCCCCGACCACGAGGACGTCCGTGCTCGGCAGCACACTGTGCCCGTCGTCCATCGGCAGCACCGTCCCGCCGCGCAGCAGCACGGGCCGGTCCGGCCCGAAATCGGTCGGCTCGTTCATCGTCGAACTCCTCACCTGTGCCGAGCACGGCCGCATCTGCCGAACAGTTGTCCGCCATACGGTCAGTGCTGCATCCGCTGTTACTTTCCCGAGCGCCGTCCCCGCTGTCAACCATGCGTTTTCGGCCGCATCCTGCGACGAAGTAGCGGTCACCCCGTTTGACCAGAGAGACGGCTGTGCCAGAATCGGCCTCACGGACCGATGTCCGTTCAGCGGACACAGCAGTCACAGCAAGGAGGGGAGCCGGATGACAGACGACACCGCGCCCGAGCGGGGAGGCGGGCCGCTGTCCGGCGTGCTGGTGGCCGACTTCTCCCGGGTCCTGGCCGGGCCGTACGCCACGATGCTGCTGGCCGACCTGGGCGCCGAGGTCGTCAAGGTCGAAGGGCCCAAGGGAGACGACACCCGCACCTGGATGCCGCCCGTACGCGGCGACGTGTCGACGTACTACCTGGGGGTCAACCGGGGCAAGCGCTCGATCGCGCTCGACCTGCGGGACTCCGACGACGCCCGGGTGGCCCGGGAGCTGGCCCGGCGTGCCGACGTGCTGGTGGAGAACTTCAAGCCGGGCGGGCTCGCCAAATACGGCCTCGACTACGCCTCGGTGAGCACGGCCAACCCCGGCGTGGTGTACGCCTCGATCAGCGGGTTCGGCTCCGGCGCGGGCCGCGACGTGCCCGGCTACGACCTCATGGTGCAGGCCATGTCCGGCCTGATGAGCCTCACCGGCGACCCGGACGGGCCGGCGTACCGCGCGGGGATCTCGGTCTTCGACGTGATGGCGGGCAACCACGCCGCCATCGGCGTCCTCGCCGCCCTGCGCCACCGCGACGCCACCGGGCAGGGCCAGCACGTCGAGGTCAACCTGCTGTCCTCGGCGCTGACCGGCCTGGTCAACCACAGCTCCGCGTACGTCGCCGGCGGCGTCGTCCCCTACCGCATGGGCAACGCCCACCCGAGCGTGTTCCCCTACGAACCACTGCCCACCGCCGACAACGACCTCATCGTCGCGGCCGGCAACGACGGCCAGTTCCGCAAGCTGTGCGAGGTGCTCGGCATCCCGGAGATCGCCGACGACCCGCGCTTCGCGCGCAACGCCGACCGGACCTCGCGCCGCGAGGAGCTGCGGCCCATCCTGGTCGAGAGGCTCGCCACGCGCGGCGCGCTGGAGTGGTTCGAGTCGCTGGTCGCCGCCGGGGTGCCGTGCGGGCCGATCAACACCGTCGACGGCGGGTTCGCCATGGCAGAGCGCTTCGGGCTCGACCCGGTCGTGGAGGTGGGCGAGGGCGACCGGGCGGTCCCGACCACCCGCCACCCGATCCGGTTCTCCGCGACCCCCGCCGCCTACCGGCTGCCGCCGCCGGAGCTAAACGAGCACGGAGACGAGCTGCGCGAGTGGCTGACGCAGGAGGAGGACCGCGATGTCTGACCGGCCCGAGACGACCGAGCGGCCGTCGTACCCGACCGCGTTGGGGGCGTCCTCGCTGAAGTCGATCACGCTCCTCGGCTGCGACCTGGCCGAGGACGTGATGGGCAAGGTCGGGTTCGGCGAGCTCGCGTTCTGGCTCGCCGCCCAGCGCAGGCCGACCCCGGGCGAGACCCGCGTGTTCGAGGCCGTGCTCGCCGCGCTGGCCGACCACGGGTTCACCCCGACCGCGATCGTCACCCGGCTGACGTACCTGTCCGCGCCCGACTCGATCCAGGGCGCGCTCGCGGCCGGGCTGCTCGGCGGCGGGTCGCGCTTCCTCGGCGTCACCGAGGACTGCGGCCGGTTCCTGCACGAGGTGCTGGCGGCGCACGACGGCCCGCCGCCCACCGGCGACGACGGCTGGGACGCCCTCGCCCTGGAGACCGTACGGGCCCGGCGGCAGGCGAAACGGTTCATCCCCGGCCTCGGCCACCACGTGCACAAGGAGGGCGACCCGCGCACGCCCCGGCTGATGGAGATCGCCGCCGAGGAGAACCTGTTCGGGCCGCACCTGTCGCTGTTCGCCGCGATCGGCCGCGTGCATCCGCAGGTGCTGGGCAAGACGCTCCCGCTCAACGGCGCGGGCGTCTGCGGCGCGGCGCTGGCCGACCTCGGCCTGCCGCTCGAACTGCTGCGCGGCTTCGCCCTGCTCGCCCGTACGGCCGGCCTGATCGGGCAGCTCGCCGAGGAGCTGCGCCGCCCGGTGGCGAACGAGATCTTCCTGTCGGTGGACCTCAACAACCGGTCCGTCGGCCCCCAGCCCTACACCCCCTGACGCCACTGGAGGTTCGCATGGCTGAACTGGTCGCGGTGATCGCGTCCACCCATCACCCGTTCTACTACCGCGCCAGCACGGCCACCGGCGAGGACCGCCCGCCCTTCGCCGACGAGTGGGTGCGCAAGGTCGAGGCGTTCCGGGAGACGCTGACGAGGGCGCGGCCCGACGTGCTGGTCATGGTCGGCTCCGACCACTTCCATCAGCTCTGGCTCGACAACATGCCGCAGTTCCTCGTCGGCAAGGCGCCGTTCTACGACGCGAACTGGTACAACGAGGAACGCGAGTTCGGCCTGCCCCGGATGTTCTTCACGGGCCAGGAGGACCTGTCGGCGTACATCCTGCGGGAGGGCCTGGACGCGGGTTTCGACCTGGCCTTCTCCAACGAGCTGCGGATCGACCACTCGATCACCTGCCCGATCATCACGTTACGGCCGCAGAACGACCTGCCGATCGTGCCGATCTACACCAACATCTTCGCCCCGCCGCTGCCGCGGCCGAAGCGGTTCGTGCAGCTCGGCCGTACGATCCGGGAGCTGGTGGAGTCGTGGCCGGCCGGCAAGCGGGTGGCGGTGATCGGCACCGGGCACCTGTCGCTGGAGCTCGGCGGGCCGCGCCAGTTCGGCCCGCACGGGCCCGACCCCGAGTTCGACCGCAGGGCGGTCGAGTGGATCTCCTCGGGCGACATCGAGGGGTGCCTGTCGGAGGTCACCCTCGACAGCCTCCACCTGCCCGGCAACGCCACGCACGGCTTCATGGACTTCATGCTGATGATGGGCGTGGCCGGCGAGGGCGCCAAGGCCGACTACGTCGACACCTACGACCTGTTCCACACCATGGAGGCCTACTTCACCTGGTACCCCAACGGAGGCGTGGCGTGAGCAAGTATCTGCTGAACAAGTTCCTGTTCACCGTGGACCGCGATCCCGACCTGGTCGAGCGCTACCGTGAGGACCCCCGGGGCACGGTCGAGTGGTGGGAGGCCGAGCACGCCAACCGGCTGCTGAGCTGCCACGGCGGGGAGGCGTCCACCTGGCTGCGCTTCGAGGACGCCGAGCGCGAGGCCCTGACCGGGCACGACTACCCGAAGCTGTTCGAGCTGGGCGCGCACCCGTTCCTCACGCTCACGCTGTTCATCGCGATGTTCGAGCGCGACCACGAGCCGATGGGCTTCCAGACCGAGTACGCCCGGCGGCTGGCCCACATGACCCTGCCGTACCCCGACATCGCGACCTGATCGGACCTGCCCGCCGTCGTGAGCGGGCCGGGGCGGCGAGGCGCCGGGCACGCCGTGCGGGGCGTGCCCGGCGGCTCTCGCCGACGACGTGCTTCAACCGGACTGCCACAACCAGACGTGCTTCGGCGAAAGGTGGACCATGCGAGCGGCACAGATCGTGGAACCCGGCAGGCCGCCGCTGGTGGCCGACCTGCCCGTGCCCGCCGCCGGGCCCGGCGAGACGCTGGTCGAGGTCGGCGCGGCGCCCGTCACGCCGCTCGACCTGCTCTGCGCGAGCGGCACGTCCTACTTCGGCCGGCCGCGCACGCCGTACGTGCCGGGGGTGCAGGGCGCCGGAACCGCGGACGGGCGGCCCGTGTGGTTCGCGACCTCGGCCGGGATGGCGCCGGGCGACGGCAGCATGGCGCAGGTGGCGGCCGTGCCCGCCCGCGACCTCGTCGAGCTGCCCGCCGGGGCCGATCCGGTCGCGGTCGCCGCGCTCGGGCTCTCGGCCGTCGCCGCGCACATGGCGCTGACCTGGCGCGGCGAGCTCGCCCCCGGCGAACAGGTGGTGGTGCTCGGCGCGGGCGGCGTGGTCGGGCAGGCCGCCGTACGGATCGCGCGGATCGCCGGCGCCCGCAGGGTCGTGGCGGGCGCCCGCTCCCCCGCCGCCGCGGCACGCGCCCGGCAGGCGGGCGCGGACGCCGTGGTGGCGCTCGACACCGGTGACGTCGCCACGCTGGCGGCCCGCTTCGCCGAGGCGTGCGACGGGCCCGCCGACCTCGTGCTCGACCCGCTCTTCGGCGCGCCCGCGGCCGCCGCGGCGCGCGCCCTGCGGCCCGGGGGCCGATGGGTCAACCTCGGCTCCTCGGCGGACGAGACCTGCCCGATCGACTCCTCCACGCTGCGCGGCAGGTCGCTGCGGCTGCTGGGATACACCAACAACGAGCTGACCCCGGAGCAGCGGGCCGCCTCGATCGTGTTCGTGGCCGAGCAGTCCGTGGCCGGGCGGCTGTCCGTCGCCCACGAGCGCGTGCCGCTGGAGGACGCCGCGGCCGCCTGGGAGCGCCAGACCGCCGGCACCGCCTCGGGCAGGATAGTCCTCATCCCCGGCGGGGCTCGCTGAGGACTGATCGCGTACGTGACGGACGGGAGGCCGAGATGGCCGGGACGACGGTGACCGAGACGACCGTGGCCGAGGTGATGACCGAGCTCGCCGGACTCGAGGACCCCAAGGCCCGCGAGGTCAACGAGAGACACGGCGACGATCACGGTGTCAACCTCGGCAAGCTGCGCGCGCTCGCGAAGCGGCTGAAGACGCAGCACGAACTCGCCCGCGCGCTCTGGGAGACCGACGACACGGCGGCGCGGCTGCTGGCGCTCCTGATCTGCCGTCCGAAGGCGTTCGAGCGTGACGAGTTGGACGCCATGCTGCGCGGGGCGCGCTCGCCCAAGGTGCACGACTGGCTCGTGAACTACGTGGTGAAGAAGAACCCGCACGCCGAAGAGCTGCGCCTGGCCTGGTCCGCCGACCCGGATCCGGTGGTCGCGAGCGCGGGCTGGGCACTTACCACCGAACGCGTGGCGAAGAAGCCCGAGGGCCTCGACCTCGCAGGGCTGCTCGACGTCGTCGAGGCGGAGATGAAGAACGCGCCGGATCGCCTGCAATGGGCGATGAACCACTGCCTGGCCCAGATCGGGATCGAGCACCCCGAGCACCGCGCCCGTGCGATCGACATCGGTGAGCGCCTGGAGGTGCTCAAGGACTACCCGACATCCCCGGGCTGCACGTCTCCGTTCGCGCCGGTCTGGATCACCGAGATGGTGCGCCGGCAGCACGGCGAGTAAGGAAGGTCTCCCGCGCAGGCCCCTGCCGCGACTCCCTCGGCTAGGAGGCCGTGACCTGCGGGACCGACTCGTAGAGCGCCCAGTCGGCGCTGATCGCCCCGGCCGTCGTGAGCAGCAGGGGCAGGTGCTCCCCGGTGAGCCTGTCCAGCGAGGTCTCGGCGGCGTGGCTGTTCACGTTGACCGCCGCGATGACCTTGCCCGAGCCGTCGCGCAGCGGCGCGGCCACCGACCGGATCCCGAGGGCGAGCTGCTCGTCGGTCAGCGCCCAGCCCTTCGCCCGCACCTCGCGCAGCATCGCGTCGCGCTCCTGCCGGCCGGGCCGCCACCGCGGCTCGATGCCCGACCGGCTCGGCTCGGCCAGCACCCGCTCCAGCTCGTCCGGCGGCAGCGCGGCGAGCAGCACCTTGCCCAGGGACGTCTGCAGCGCCGGGAACCGCGTCCCGATCTGCACCGAGAGGGCGACGATCTTCGGTACGGCCACCCGGGCGACGTACACGATGTCGGACCCGTCGAGCTGGGCGATCGACGACGACTCGCGCGTCTGGGCGACCAGCCGTTCCAGATGCGGCCGGGCGACCTCCCACAGCCCGGTCGAGCGGACGTAGGAGACGCCGAGCTCGAGCACCCGCGGGGTGAGGGCGAAGCCGCCCTGCTCCGGCCGGGCGTACCCCAGCTCCTGCAGCGTGAGCAGGATGCGCCGCGCGGTCGGCCGGGCCAGGCCGGTCGCGGCCGCCACCTCGGTCAGGGACATGACCGGGCGGCCCGGCTGGAACGCCCTGATGACATCGAGGCCGCGCGCCAGCGCCTCGATGAAGTCAGGTCCGGTGTCGCCTCGTGCCATGAACGCCTCTTCCGCCCGAACTCGCCGAGTCAACTCTAGACCCTGTCCACTCGTCTCCGTCCGCCTGACGGCGCGAGGAACAGTCCGGGATGCCCAGGCTCACCCGCTGTGACGTGACGGCGGGCAGTGGAGGCCTCTGACATGACCGCTGAGCGGACCTATGTCCGCTCCGATGGCGGACGCCATGACAGCGTGGCGAAAAGTGTGCCCGGCGAACATGTCCGGGCGCTCACCGGCGTTCTACCGTGCCCGGAAAGGCTCGGTGAGCCCGGTCTTCCGAGGAGTCGCCATGGTCACCCCCCTCCCCACCCGGCCGCCGCGAGCGGTCGCCGCCGTCGCCGTCCTCCTTCTCGTCCTGGCCGGCCTGCTCGGCGCGGGCGCCCCACCCGCGCGCGCCGCGTCACTGGCCCAGGTCGCGTCGTTCGGCTCCAATCCCGGCAACCTCGCGATGTACGCCTACCGTCCCGACGGCCTGCCCGGCGGCCGGCCGCTCGTGGTGCTCCTGCACGGCTGCACGCAGAACGCGAGCGGCTACTTCGCCGACTCGGGCTGGCGCGAGTACGCCGACCGGTGGGGCTTCGCCCTCGTGCTGCCGCAGACGAGCAGCGCCAACAACGCGTCCAGCTGCTTCAACTGGTTCCAGACCGGCGACACCACCAGGGGGCAGGGCGAGGCCGCGTCCATCCGGGCCATGGTGGCGTACGCGGTCGCCGCCTACGGGACCGACCCCGCGCGGGTCTACGTGTCCGGGCTGTCGGCGGGCGGGGCGATGTCCGCCGTCATGCTGGCGACCTACCCGGACGTCTTCGCCGCCGGGTCGATCGCGGCCGGTCTCGCGTACCGCTGCGCGAGCAACCTGACCGAGGCGTCCGGCTGCCAGTACGGCCCGGCGAGCAGGACCCCGCAGCAGTGGGGTGACCTGGTCCGGAACGCCTATCCCGGCTACGCGGGGCCGTATCCCCGGGTGGCCGTCTGGCAGGGCCAGGCGGACTACACGGTCGTCCCCGCCAACGGGAGGCAGCTGCGCGACCAGTGGGCGAACGTGCGGGGCGTCTCCCCCGCCCCCACCGCCACACGGTCGCTCACCGGCGGCGCCACGCTCACCGTGTACGGCGACGACGACGTCCGCCTCTACGAGATCGGCGGCATGGGTCACGGCCTCCCCGTCGATCCCGGCGGCGCCCCCGACCAGTGCGGCGCCACCGCGGCGTACTTCCTCGACACGATCTGCTCGGCCTACCACGACGCCCGGTTCTTCGGCCTGGACGGCGGCGCCCAGCCCAGCCCCAGTCCCAGTCCCAGTCCCAGTGCCAGCCCCAGCCCCTCGCCCGGCGGCACGCCGGCCGGGACGTGCGTACGGGCGAGCAACTACGCCCACACCACGGCGGGACGGGCCTACCAGTCCGGCGGCCACACCTACGCCAAGGGGTCGAACGACGCGATGGGCCTGTGGAACACGTTCACCGTCCACGCGCTCCGGCAGACCGGCCCGGATCACTGGGTGCTCGCCGACGGCCAGTGCTGACCCGCCGCCTTCCGAGGGGACCGCGTGGCCCCCGCGACCGCCAGGAGGCCCGGGAGGCATGATCGGCATCCGGCCGGGCACGTCTCCCGGGGCGGACGGCGGGGGCGTCGCGTCCGGGCACGGCGGAGGTTTCGCGGGCGGCAGGCCCCGCGGCTTCCGGCGTGCCACGGCGGGTCGGGCCGCCACCGCGGGCCGGGCCGTCGCCCCGTTCCGGCCCGGTCGCCGTGTCCGGACGAATACGGAGGTGGTTGCGATGAGCGGACGCGTACTGCCCTCGGCCCTGCTGGCGGCCGCTCTGCTGAGCGGCACGGGCGGGTACGGCACCGCGGCCTTCGCCGGCACGCCGGCCCCGCCCGCCGCACTGGCCGCCGCCCCGGCCGCCACACTGGCCGCCGCCCCGGCCGCCACGACGCCGGCGGCCGGCCACAACGAGCAGGACGTCATGTTCGCCCGGATGATGATCCCGCACCATCGTCAGGCGGTGGAGATGTCGAAGCTGGCCGGCAGCCGGGCGGCCGACGCCCGGGTCAGGCGGCTCGCCGAGCGGATCGAGGCCGCCCAGGCTGCCGAGATCCGCACGATGAGCGGCTGGCTCACCGCCTGGGGCGAGCGGGCGCCCGACGAGAGCGCCGCGCCGGCCCACCACGCCATGCCCGGCATGATGTCCCCCGAGGACATGCGGCGCCTCGAGGGACTGTCCGGGCGGGCCTTCGACCGGGCCTTCCTCACCATGATGATCCGGCACCACGAGGGCGCCGTCAGCATGGCCAGGGACGAACTGCGCGGCGGAGCGTACGAGCCGGCCCGGCGGATGGCGGCGTCCGTCGTCTCCGGCCAGTCGGCCGAGATCACGGAGATGAAGCGCCTCCTCCAGCAGTGACGGCCCGCTCGTCCGGGACGCGGCCGGCGGAGGTCAGCGGGTGCGGCGCCTGCGGTGCCGTCCGACGGAGGGCGCCGCCGCGGCCCTGAACCGGAGCCCGGTCACGGCGGTGGAGACCACCGCGAAGAGCAGACCGGCCGGCAGGACGGCGTCGCCCGGCGACCACACGACGTCGGGAGACTGCCCCTGTTGCGCCGCCATGTTCCTGGTGGTGGGCCCGGCCGGACCCTGGACGCTCGCGTTCACCGCGGCCACGGGCTGGACCGTCACCGTCGCCTTCGGCGTCGGCTTGACCTTGCGCGGCAGGCCGTACCCGACGATCTTGTTCTTGTCGCGCACCTTGCGCTTCAGCCAGACGCCGTCGACGTTGCCCTCGATCGTGTGGACCTTCCCGCCCACGACCTTCTCGACCACGCCGACGTGGTCGATGTCGCGGACGTTCTTGGTTCCCGACCAGTCGAAGAAGACCACCGCGCCCGGCTCGGGCTTGTCGCTCCAGGCGTGCTGCTTCTTGAACCACTTGGCATGCCGCGTGGTCAGCGCGAACTCGCCGACGTGGTCCTGCACCCCGGCCCGGTTCGCCGCCCAGGAGACGAACATGTCGCACCAGGGGGCGGTCTTGAAGTCGGGGTCCTTGGCCACGTTGTCGGCGTACCACTCGCCGAACTTCGTATGTTTTCCCGCTCGTTCGCGGTAGCCCAGTTCCGGGCGGACGGCGTCGAGCAGTTGCCGAGCTATGGGATCGCTGGAAATCGGAGGCTCCTCATGGCGCGCTTTAAGACATGACGAACCGGCCCACCGGGCGTGACGGCACGACGGCATGGCCGTACGAGGGCACGGCCCTCCGGCGGGGCGGAATCAGAAACGGGAGATGTGGCAGCCCGTCACGGGCGCGCCATCACCCCGGAAGCCTGGAGACGTTCCAGGGCGGGCAAGCGGTCCGTCGATGCGACGCGGACCGGATCGGCAGGTGGAGCCGACACTCCACGCGCTCTCCTCTCCTTGGCCGCCTACCGGGTTAGCTGACGGGTTCGGGCCAGGAGTAGCCCTACCGGATGGTCCGGATTCACCCCGAGAGACATGGGTCCCCGGTTCCCGGGATGGATGACGTCCGGGATTCGGCGGTCGCCGGTCGTCCTCGGGTTGAGGACCGCACACCGGCGCGACACGGGAAGCATAGTAGATAACAAGTAAGACACGGTCCAAAAACCGGCAAATGACCCGATTCGGGCCGCCGCCGCGCGACACTTCCGCTGGTCCTCGCGGTCGCGGCCCGTCCTCGGTGAGATACGCCACACAGCCGTACGGCACCCGCCGCCGGCCGGACGATCCCTGGCCGGCGACCGGTCCCGGACGGGTCACTCCGCGAGCGACATGTACAGGCGGGTGCCCGACGGCCGGTAGCCGACGCGTTCGTAGACGCGCCGCGACCCCTCGCCGCCGTACTCGAGCCACACCGACCGCGCGCCACGGGTGAACATCTCGGCGGTCAGCGCGGCGGTGACCGCGGCGGCGACGCCCCGGCCGCGGAAGGCCGGGCGCGTGCCGACACCGGCGAGTTCCGACGTGCCGACGGCGGGGGCGGAGCAGGTGGCCGCGCCGGCGCACCCGCCGTCCCGCGCCCGGACGAACCGCACCGCCCCGCCGCTCTCCTGCAGGCGGCGCAGCCGGGCCGCGCCCTCCGGTGAGGCGGCGAACTCGGCGCCGAACGCCTCGGACAGAGCGGCGTCGATCGACAGGTAGTCCTGGTCCGCGACCGGCGTCTCCACCAGGGGACCGCCGTCCCTTCGCGGCGTCAGCGTGTCCGGGGTGCAGACGAGGTAGTCGTGCACCGCCTCCACGCCGAAGCCCGCCCGGGCGAGCGCCGGCTCCACGCCGGGCGCGGCGTCCGGCGCGAACTCGAGCCGGGGCTTGAGCCCGCGATCGCGGAACGCCCCGACCAGCGCCGCGACGTCCCGCGCGGACGGCCGGGCTCCGGGCAGGGGGGTTGCGTAGTTGACGTGCGGGCTGCGGGTGTCGGGATCGATCCCGACGACGAAGCCGCCGGTCTCGACGACCTCGGGGCGGCGGCGAAGGTTGGCCACGGCAAAGCTCTGGACATCGATGTCCACGGTGATTGAACCTCACGTCGATGACGAAGTGGAGCGCGCTCCCGCCACGTCGAGCGGGCGATGAGCCGCGCGGGGGGCCGTCCCCATCGGGGGACGCGGACGGTGCGCGGAGCACCGCGGCGTCGGGCCGCCGTGAAACGGTGACGGCACTGCCCGCGCCGGTGCCGCCGGGTGGCGGACCGCTCAGTGCCGACGGCGGCCGCTGCGGGTCGCCGAAGCCATGGCCTCAGTCCTTCGTCTGTACGCGTGCTGTGAAGCGGTCGCACTCTCCCACGCGTCCGCGCACGGCCGCAACCGCTTATCCCCCGCCCCTTTCGCGCGGCCGGCCAGGACGCGTACGCGGGCCCGACGACGTCAGGGACGGGTACGCGGCCTGGCCTCGTTCGCGGCTACCACTGGCCGCCCGGTGCGCCGACTCCCCGTCGCCGGCCGCCGCGCTCGTGCTGCCGGTAGTTGGCCGCGAACGCCAGCGCGCCGAGGCCGAACAGGAAGATGATCGCCCCGGTGACCACGTTGTCCCAGATGGTCGCGGTGGTGGCCGGCTGTCCGCGGATCACCCACGGCGCGATGATCGTCCAGGCGCCCAGCACCGGCAGCACCCAGCTCACGCCGTACGTGCGGCCGAACGCCGACGCGCAGCTCAGCGCGAGCGCCGCGACCGTCAGCCCGATGATCAGGTTGTTGATCGCCAGGCCGCCGAATCCGGCGAAGCCCACGACCCACGGCGAGATGGCGAGGTAGAGCCCGGCGAGGAGCGTCACTCCGTCCATGATTTGCGCGGGAACGGTCGAGCCCGCGCGATCGTACGTCTGGCGCAGTTCCGTCGCGTCCGGGCGTCGTGCCAGACCTGGTTGCACCATGATGCGTCACCTCTTTCCCCCGGCAGGGCCGCGGCCGCGGGTTTCCCCGGACCCGCCCGGCCCTCACTTGCATCATGCAACGCGGCAGGTGGCGCGGGGTAGGTCGCGAGACGCGCGGGAAACAGATGGACGACATCTCTCAGGCAGATGGACCCGGCGCCGCCAGAGCCTGGGCCGCGTTGACGACGGAGACGTGGCTGTAGGCCTGGGGGAAGTTGCCGACCTGTCGCCCGCGGCCGGCGTCGTACTCCTCCGACAGCAGGCCGACGTCGTTGCGCAGCGACAGCAGGCGCTCGAACAGGCGCCGCGCCCGTTCGCGGCGGCCGAGCAGGGCGAGCGCGTGGGCGAGCCAGAAGGAGCAGGCGACGAAGACGCCTTCGCCGCCCGGCAGTCCGTCCACGTGGTCGGCCTCGGGCCGGTAACGCAGGACGAGGCCGTCCTCCGTCAGCTCCCGGCACACGGCGTCGACCGTGCCCGCGACGCGGGGATCGTCCACCGGCAGGAAGCCGAGCCGGGGGATGAGCAGCAGGGCCGCGTCGAGGCCCTTCGACCCGTAGAACTGGGTGAAGGTGTTCCGGTCGGCGTCGTAGCCGTGCGCGCACACGTCCCGGTGGATCTCCTCGCGCAGGGCGCGCCAGCGGCCGGCCGGGCCGTCGAGGCCCTGCTTCTCGACGGAGCGGACCATCCGGTCCGCCGCCACCCAGGCGAAGACCTTGGAGTGGACGAAGTCGCGGCGCGGGCCGCGCACCTCCCAGAGCCCGTTGTCGGGCTCACGCCACGCACCCTCCAGATAGTCCATGAGCGCGCACTGCAGCTCCCAGGCCTCCTCGTCCGGCCGCAGGCCCGCCTCCCTGGCCTGGTAGAGGCAGTCGATCACCTCGCCGTACACGTCGAGCTGGAACTGGCCGGAGGCGCCGTTGCCGATCCGCACCGGCCGCGACCCCTCGTATCCCGGCAGCCAGTCGAGGGTCCACTCGGGCATGTGCCTGCTGCCGTCGACCGTGTACATGATCTGCAGGTCGGCGGGGTCCCCCGCGACCGCCCGCAGCAGCCAGTCACGCCAGGCCGTCGCCTCTTCGGCGTACCCCGCGTCCATCAGCGCCCGCAGAGTGAACGACGCGTCGCGCAGCCAGCTGTAGCGGTAGTCCCAGTTGCGCGAGCCCCCGATCCGCTCCGGCAGCGACGTCGTCGGCGCCGCGACGACCCCGCCGGTGGGGGCGTACGTGAGGGCCTTGAGCGCGAGGAGGCTGCTGCCCACGGCCTCGCCGTACTCCCCCTGATAGCGGCAGCCGCCGAGCCACTGCCGCCAGAGCCGGTCGGTGGCGGCCAGTTCCCCGGCCGCCTCCAGCCGCCGCGGCCGGTCCCGCCACGACTGCTGCCAGGTGAGCACGAACGGCACCCGGTCTCCCTCCGTGACGGAGAAGGATCCGGTCGTCCCGCGGAGGCGGGAGTCCTGGGCGAGCTCTACGGGCGACTGGAGCCAGGCGGCGTTGGGACCGGCGATCACCGCCACCTCTCCCCCACGGTGCCGCACCCAGGGGATCACGGCACCGTATTCGAAGCGCAGCAGCAGTTCCGTGCGCATCTCCACCCGGCCCCGCACACCCTCCACCACCCGCACGAGGTCGGGCGCCTCGCCGCGCGGCGGCATGAAGTCGACGACCCGGACGCAGCCGCCGGGCGTGTCCCAGGTCGTCTCCAGCACCAGCGCGCCGTCGCGGTAGCGGCGCCCGGTGCACGTCCCGCCCCCGGCGGGGGCCAGCAGCCAGCGTCCCGCCGGGCGGCCGCCCAGGAGCGCCGCGAAGCAGGATCCCGAGTCGAAGCGCGGCAGGCACAGCCAGTCGACCGAGCCGTCGCGTCCGACCAGGGCGGCCGTGTGCATGTCGCCGATGAGCGCGTAGTCCTCGATGCGCATCGTCCTGCCTCGTGATCCCGTGACGACGTACCCGGCCCTGATGGGCCGAATCCGGCAGGGGCGTCAGCCGCGGCCGAGGACGTACCGCTCGACGAACTCGTTGGCGAACACGCCCCGGGGATCGAAGTGCCGCGCCAGCGCGGCGAAGTCGTCCAGGCGCTCGTAGCGGGACCTCACGACGCCGGGCGGAAGGGTGAAGAGCTTGCCCCAGTGGGGCCGCGCGCCGAACGGCGCGAGACGCTCCTCGATCGCGGTGAGCACGGGCGTCACGGCACCGGGGTCCTTGATCCAGGTGAAGTGGAAGGCCACCGTGTCGCGGCCCTGGCTCGGGCTCAGCCACAGGTCGTCCGCGGCGATCGTGCGGATCTCGCAGATCTGCAGCACCGGGGCGATGCGGTCGCGGATCTCGGCGAGGGCGCGGAACGCCTCGGCCGCGTGCCGCCGGGGCACCATGTACTCCGCCTGGAGCTCCTCCCCGCTGCTGGGGGTGAAGTCCGGCCGGAAGTGCGGCAGCCGCTCGAACCAGGGGCCGGGGACGCCCATCTGGGCCGTGCAGTGCACCGCGGACATGCCCGGCACGGGGTGCCTCGGGCCGTCGGCCGGCGTCGCCCCGAAGAAGCCGCCGCCCGGCTCGGCGCCGTGGAGGCCGCCGGCGGCCGTGGCCCCCTCCAGGCCGCCCGCGGCCGCGTCCCCCGCGAGCCCGCTCACCGCCGCCGCCTCGGCGAGATCCGCGTCGGCCGCGCCGGCCCGCTCCTTCACCCAGACCTGGTTGATCCGGGAGGTACGCCAGTCGGTGAACAGGCTGACGCTGTACGCGGCGGACATGACGGCGTCGAACTGCTCGTCCAGCACCTCGGCCGGCAGGCCCTCGTACACGCGCTGGCGGACGTCGAACGACGGCACGACGTCCAGTGTCATGGCGACGACGGCGCCGAGGGCGCCCAGTGCGACGACGGCCCCGGGGAAGCGGTCGCCGTCCATGTCGCGGTCCAGCGTGACGAGGCCGCCGTCCGCGGTCACCATCTCGATCGCGCGTACGGACGTGGCGAGACCGCCGTTGGCGTCGCCCGAGCCGTGGGTGCCGGTCGCGCAGGAGCCCGCGACCGAGATGTGCGGCAGGGACGCGAGGTTGGGCAGGGCGTAGCCCTTGTCGTGCAGGCGGCGGCCCAGCTCGCCGTACCGGACGCTCGCGGCGACCCGGACCGTCGAGGCCGCGCTGTCGATCTCGATCTCCGGGGGCAGCGCGTCCAGCGAGACCAGCAGGCCCGGGGAGTCGGCGATGCGGTTGAAGGAGTGGCCGCTGCCCAGCACGCGGATCTTCTCGCCGCGCGCCACCAGGCCGCGCACCTCCTCGACGGAGGAGGGCCGTTCGACCGCCTCGGCCCCGAAGGTGATGTTGCCCGCCCAGTTTGTCACTGTATGAGTCACAAAAGAGTTCTACCGGACCATGGGCCGCGTGGTCGCCTCCTCCCCACGACGTCACGAGACGGGGGCGTACGGGTCAGGCGCCCTGGCCGGGCAGGGCGGCGAGGTACCAGTCGACGAGCTTGAGCCTCTCGTCGGCCATCCTGGCCTCCACCTCGGCCTGGGTCTTCGGCGCGCCCAGCAGCACGTCGTCGCCCGGCCGCCAGTTCGCCGGGCAGGAGACGCCGTCGCGGTCGGACGTCCGCAGCGCGTCCACGAGCCTGAGGATCTCGGGGACCATCCGCCCCGCGTTCATCGGGTAGTAGAGGATCGCGCGGACCACCGATTCCGGGTCGATCACGAACACCGCGCGGACCGCCGCCGTCGCCGACGCGTTCGGGTGGAGCATGCCGTACGCGCGGGACACCCGCGTGTCGAGGTCGGCGATGATCGGGAATGGGATCTTCACGCCGAGCTTGTCCTCGATCGCCCGGATCCAGGCCAGATGGCTGTGCACGGAGTCGACCGAGTTGCCGAGCAGGGCGACGTCGCGGGCGGCGAACTCCTGCGCGAGCTCGGCGAACGCGACGAACTCGGTGGTGCACACCGGGGTGAAGTCGGCCGGGTGGCTGAACAACACGAGCCACCGCCCGGCGTAGTCGGCGAGCCGGACCGGCCCGTGCGTGCTCTCGGCCTCGAAGTCCGGCGCCCTGTCGCCGATGAGCGGCAGCCGGGTGGCGGTCTCCGCCCCGGGGGTCGCGGAAGGGGTCGCGGAAGGGGTCGCGGCTGGAGTGACGGCAGAGGTCATGGTCGTTTCCTTTCCGCACGCCGCGGCGTCCCACCACGGCGTCCACCGCATCGTCCACCGCGTCGTCCACCGCGTCGTCCATGGGGGCCCGTACCCGCGAGGACCGGTGACGACCACGGCCCGGATCGCCCCGATTCGGTAATGCCGCTCCGCCGTGCGGCGGGGAATGAAGGAGGATGGGAAGGGAGACGTCATGCCGGTGACCGAGGTCAGCCATCCGCTGTTCGCCCGCTTCTACACCTGGTTCAGCGGGGTGCTCGACCGGCACGGCATGGCCGCACAGCGCGAGGCGCTGGTGGCCGGGCTGTCGGGCCGGGTGATCGAGGTCGGCGCGGGCAACGGGCTCAACTTCTCCTGCTATCCGCCGTCCGTCGCGGGTGTGCTGGCCGTCGAGCCCGAACCGCGGCTGCGCGCGGCCGCGCTCGACGCCGCCCGCCGGTCGCCGGTGCGGGTCGAGGTCGTCGGCGGCCTGGCCGACCGGCTGCCCGCCGCGAGCGGCGAGTTCGACGCGGCGGTGGTGTCGTTCGTGCTGTGCTCGCTGCCCGATCCGGTGGCCGGGCTGCGGGAGATCCGCCGCGTGCTGGCCCCGGAAGGGCGGCTTCGCTTCCTCGAACACGTCCGCGCCGGCCCCGGCGGCTGGGCCAGGGCGCAGGACCTGCTGGACGCGACCGTGTGGCCGTGCCTGACCGGCGGCTGCCACACGGGCCGCGACAGCGTGGCGGCCGTCGAGGCGGCCGGCTTCACCGTCGGGCCGCTGGAGCGCTTCGTCTTCCCCGGGGGCGTACGCAGCCCCATCTCCTTCTGCGTACGCGGCGAGGCCCGGCCCTGAGACCTGGATCTGAGGACTCGGCCGGGCCGAACGGCTCAGCGGGAGTCCGGGCGGCTCCCGAGGGCGTCGTACCGGCGGAACGCGGGCACGACGAAACCGGCCAGCAGGACGAGCACGGCGCACACCAGGCCGCCGCCCGCCCAGGAGGGCACGAGCCCGAAGGCGTCCGCGGTGGCGCCCGCCCGCAGGTCGCCCAGGCGGGGGCCGCCCGCGACGACGACCATGAACACCCCCTGCAGGCGTCCGCGCATCTCGTCGGGCGCGTAGGTCTGCAGGATCGTCTGCCGCCACACGGCGGAGGCGAGGTCGGTCGCGCCGCCTATCGCCAGCAGCGCCACGACCAGCCACAGCGGCTGCGCCAGCGCCGCCGCGGCCACCGTGACACCCCACAGGGCGATCACGAGCGTGAGCGCCACCCCCTGCCGGCGCACCCGGCCGACCCAGCCGGAGAACACCCCGGCGACGACCGCGCCGATCGCGATGCTCGCCGACAGCCAGCCGAACGCCACCGCCGACCCGCCGAAGCGCTCCGCCGTCAACTCGGGGAACAACGCCCTCGGCATCGCGAACGCCATGGCGATGATGTCCACCACGAACGACATGAGCACGACGGGCCTGCTCACCACGTACGCGAGCCCGTCGACGACCGACCTCAGGCCCGGCCGGGAGATCTCGCCGACGGGCGCCAGCGCCGGCAGCCGTACGGCCGCGTAGAAGCCGGCGCCGAACAGGACGGCGTCGATGAAGTACGCGGTGGCGTAGCCGCCCTTGGCGAGCACCACGCCGGCCAGCAGCGGCCCGACCACCGTGCCGATGCTGCTGACGAGGAAGTTGAGCGTGTTGGCCGCGGGGACGCGCTCGGTGGGCACGATGCGGGGAATGATCGCCCCGCGCGTCGCCGAGGTCACGGCGAAGCCGATCGACTGCAGGGCGATGACGGCGAGGATGAGATGGACGCTGCCGATCCCCGACCAGGCGTGCACCAGCAGGGCGGCGGTGGACAACCAGGCCACCACCGAGCCGGCCAGCAGGAGCCGGCGGCGGTCCACCGCGTCGGCGACCGCGCCGCCCCACAGGCCGAAGACGACCAGCGGGACGAGGCTCACCGGCCCGAGCAGGCCCACCCACAGGGACGACCCCGTGAGGCTGTACACCTGTCCGCTCACGGCCACCGAGGTGAGCTGGAAACCGATGAACGAGACGCCCTGTCCCACCAGCAGCCGCCGGTACGCGGGAATGCTCAGGGGCCGGGTGTCGAGGGCGACACGCCTCAGAACTGCCTGTACCCCCGCCACCCGCTACCTCACCGATCTGGGCATATCGAACATTTCGCGTACTTTACTCCGGCCCGCAACGCGACCCGCGGGAGGCCGGTGCCGCTCCTCGCCCGGAGCGGCGCGCCTCCCGGGGCGGCGGACCGCGAGCCGGGCCGGCGCGGGCGGCCGAGAACGCGAGTCTGAAAGTTTCGGAAAAAACGCCGATATCGCGCTGCGGAGCGCCCGGCGAGCGGAGCGTCGTGGGCACGGAGTCCCGAACGTTCCGCGCCAACCCGTCCGCGCCCGTGCGCGCCCGCACGGTCCCCGGCCATGGCCGAAATTTCCATGCGCCATCCGAAACTTCAGGCGGCGAGCGGCGCGGTGCTGCCCCGGACGACGAGGCTGGTGGTGAGTTCCAGGCGGTTCTGCGGCGGGGTCTCCCCGCGGGCGAGTGCGACCACCATGGTCGTCGCGGCGGCGGCCATCTCGGTCAGCGGCTGACGCACCGTGGTCAGCGCGGGGATGAGCCACTGCGCCATCGGCACGTCGTCGAAGCCGACCACGCTCAGGTCGTCCGGGATGCGTATCCCCATCTCGTGGGCCGCCTGGTACACGCCCATGGCCTGGGCGTCGTTGAAGGCGAACACGGCGGTCGGGGGCCGGGGCATGGCTAGTAGGGAACGGGCGTGCGCCAGGCCGTCCTCCACGCTGAAGTCGCCCTGCCGGACGAGCGCCGGGTCCGTCGGCACGCCCGCGGCGTCCATCGCCGCGCGGAACCCGTCCAGCCGCGCGCGGCTGGACAGGGCGTGGGCGGGGCCGGTGATGAGGGCGATGCGCCGGTGCCCCAGCTCCAGCAGGTGCCGCGCGGCCGACAGCCCGCCGCTCCAGTTGCCCGCCCCGACCGAGGGCAGCTCGTGCCCGGGGTCGCCGGTGGGATCGACCAGCACCAGGGGGATGTCCCGCGTCCTGAGCTGCTCGCGCTGGGCCCCGGTGAGGCCGGAGAAGACCACGATCACGCCGCAGGGGCGGCGGCCGATGACACCCTCGATCCAGCCCCTGGCGGGAGGCCGCTGGTCCTGCAGCTCGGAGACCACCACCGCCAGGTCGTGCTCGCGCGCGACCTGCTCGACCCCCTTGATGACCTCCATCGCGTACGCGCCCTCCAGCTCGTGGAAGACGAGTTCGACGAGAGGGGCCGCCGTGGGGCGCTTCTTCTGACGACGGTAACCGTGCTCGCGGATCAGGTCCTCGACCAGGGCGCGGGTCTCGGGGGCGACCTCGGACCTGCCGTTGACGACCTTGGAGACGGTCGCGGGGGACACCCCCGCCAACTCGGCGATCTGGGCGATGGTCAGCGGCCGGGAGGGCGTGCGTTCCGGAGGTGTCGGCTCCCTGGTCGTCGTCATGGCCGCAGTTTAGCGCCCAATTTTCGGTCACTCATCCGAATGTTTCGGATATCTCACGTCCGATTCCTTGACGTGTTCCAGCGCATCGACCTAGAGTCCACATAAACTATCGGTCCTAATCTGGAAACTTTCGGTCTTCCGGCCCCACGCGGTGGACCGACAAGCAAGGGATGTCATGACATTCGTAGACGCGCCGGGCATCGCGCCCTGGCGGGACGCCGAGCGGCCTCTCGACGAGCGCGTGGAGGCGCTGCTGGCCGAGATGACGCTGGAGGAGAAGGTCGCCCAGCTCGGTTCGGTCTGGGTCGACATCTCGACCGCCGGATCCCAGGCGGCGTCGGGCAACGTCGCTCCGTTGCAGGACCTGTTCATGAAGGACGGCGCGAACCTCGACGACCGAATCCGCGGCGGAGTCGGTCACCTGACCCGCGTGTACGGCACGGCGCCCGTGAGCCCGGCCGAGGGCGCGGCCGGGCTGCGCTCGCTGCAGGAGCAGGTGGTGGCGGCCAACCGGCTCGGCATTCCCGCCATCGCGCACGAGGAGTGCCTGACCGGGTTCGCCACGTACGGCGCGACCGCCTATCCCACGCCGCTGGCCTGGGCCGCGACCTTCGACCCCGCGCTCGTGGAGCGGATGGCCCGGGCGATCGGGGACGACCTGCGGGCCGTCGGCGTCCACCAGGGCCTGTCCCCCGTCCTCGACGTGGTGCGCGACTACCGGTGGGGCCGGGTCGAGGAGACGCTCGGCGAGGACCCCTACCTCGTCGGCCAGATCGGCGCGGCGTACGTGCGCGGCCTCGAGAAGGCCGGAATCATCGCGACGCTCAAGCACTTCGCCGGCTACGCCGCCTCACGGGCGGGCCGCAACCACGCGCCGGTCAGCATCGGCCCCCGGGAGATGGCCGACGTCATCCTCCCGCCGTTCGAGACGGCGATCCGCGAGGGCGGCGCCCGGTCGGTCATGAACTCCTACACCGACGTCGACGGCGTCCCCGTCGCCGCCAACGCCGACCTGCTGCGGCGCGTGCTGCGTGACGAGTGGGGCTTCGACGGCACGGTCGTGGCCGACTACTGGGCGGTGCCGTTCCTCGCGATGAACCACCACGTCGCCGAGGACGAGGCGCACGCCGGCGTCATCGCGCTGCGCGCGGGCATCGACGTCGAGCTGCCGGAGACGGTCGGCTACGGCGAGCGCCTGGTCGAGCGGGTGCGGGCGGGCCAGGTGCCGGAGTCGCTGGTCGACGAGGCGGTCCGCCGGGTGCTGGTGCAGAAGATCGAGCTGGGCCTGCTGGACGGCGGGCCGCTCGTGCCCGAGGGCGCCGGAGACGTCGACCTGGACGGCCCCCGCAACCGCGACCTGGCCCGCACCGTCGCCGAGCGGTCCGTCGTGCTGCTGAGCAACCCCGCCGGCGTGCTGCCGCTGGCCGCCGGCACGTCCGCCCGGATCGCCGTCGTCGGCCCGTGCGCCGACGACCCGCAGACCCTGCTCGGCTGCTACGCCTTCCCGAACCACGTGCTCGACCGCTTCCCCGACCACGGCATGGGCCTGCCCATCGCCCCCGTCCTCGACGGCCTGCGGGCCGAGTTCCCCACCGCCGACCTGCGGTTCGCGCGGGGCGCGGACGTGTCGGGCGACGACACCTCGGGCATCGCCGAGGCCGCCGCGCTGGCCGCGGAGTCCGACCTCGTGCTGCTGTTCGTCGGCGACCGGGCCGGTCTGTTCGGCAACGGCACCTCCGGCGAGGGCTGCGACGCCGCCCACCTCGGCCTCCCCGGCGTCCAGGGCGAGCTGGCCGAGGCGGTCCTGGCCACCGGCACGCCGGTCGTGCTGGTCGTCGTGTCCGGCCGGCCGTACGCGGTGGGCCCCTACGCCGGCCGGGCCGCCGCCGCGCTCCAGGCGTTCCTGCCGGGCGTGGAGGGAAGCGCGGCGATCGCGGGGGTGCTCAGCGGCCGGGTCGAGCCCTCGGGCCGCCTGCCCGTCCAGATCCCCGGCTCCCCGTTCGTCAACCCCTCCACGTATCTCCAGCCGCCTCTGGGCCTGCGGACGGACGGCATCTCCGTGTCCGACCCGACCCCGGCGTTCCCCTTCGGCCACGGCCTGTCGTACACGACGGTCCGGTACGACGCGCTGACGACCTCCGTGGAGCGGTGCCCCACGGACGGCACGGTCGAGGCGCGGGTGACCGTCACCAACACCGGTTCCAGGGTGACGGAGGAGGTCGTGCAGCTGTACGCCACCGATCCGGTGGCGCTGGTGGCCCGTCCCGTCGCGCAGCTCGTGGGCTTCGCCCGGGTGCCGCTCGCGCCCGGCGAGACCCGCGAGGTGGTCTTCGACGTGCCGGCCGACGCCTTCTCCTACACCGGCCCCGACCTGCGCCGGATCGTCGAACCCGGCGTGATCGCGCTCACCGCCGGCCCGTCCGCCGACGACCGCCCGCTGCGCGCCGAGATCCGGCTGACCGGGGACACCGTCGTGCTCGGCCGGGCCCGGCGGCTCACCACGCACGCGCGGATGCCCGAGCCGGCCTCCTGACCGTGACGGGCGGCAGGCGGGCGGCAGACGGGCGGCAACGTCGTCCGCCTGTCGTCCGCCTGCCGGTCTCCCCTGCCCGGAGCGCGCGCCGCTGCTCCTTTCTGTGTTAGACGATATGCATCACCCCCGTGGAAGGAGCCTCCCCGTTGGCCCGGACCGACCTCGACGCGCTCGCACTGGACGCGCTCACGCTTGAGCAGAAGGCCGCGCTGCTGTCGGGCCGGGACTTCTGGACGACCAAGCCGCTGGAGCAGGCGGGGATCCCCTCCATCGCCCTGTGCGACGGGCCGCACGGCGTCCGCCGGGAGGCCGGCGGCTCCGACCATCTCGGCATCAACGACAGCATGCCCGCCACCTGCTTCCCGCCCGCCGTGGCGGTCGGGTCGAGCTGGGACCCCGAGGTGGCGGCCCGCATCGGCGCGGCGGTCGGCCGGGAGGGCCGGGCCCTCGGCGTGGCGGTCGTGCTGGGCCCCGGTGTGAACATCAAGCGCTCGCCGCTGTGCGGGCGCAACTTCGAGTACTACTCCGAGGACCCCCTGCTGTCGGGCGTCCTCGGGGCGGCGCACGTCGCCGCGCTGCAGGCCGAGGGGCCGGGCGCGTCGGTCAAGCACTTCGCCGCCAACAACCAGGAGACCGAGCGCATGCGGGTCAGCGCCGACGTGGACGAGCGCACCCTGCGTGAGATCTACTTCCCCGCGTTCGAGCGGGTGGTCACCGAGGCCAGGCCCGCCACCGTCATGTGCTCCTACAACCGCGTCAACGGGGTCTACGCCTCTCAGAACCGGTGGCTGCTCACCGACGTCCTGCGCCGCGAGTGGGGCTTCACCGGCGTCGTCGTCTCCGACTGGGGCGCCGTCCAGGACCGGGTCGCGGCGCTGGCCGCCGGTCTCGACCTGGAGATGCCGGGCACCGGCGGCGCGGGCGACCGGCGCGTCGTGGAGGCAGTTCGCGCGGGCGAGCTCGACGAGGCCGTGGTGGACGCGAGCGTGCGCCGCGTCGCCGCCCTCACCGCACGCCACAGCGGCGTGTCCGGCGCGTTCGACGCCGACGCCCACCACGCGCTCGCGCGTGAGCTCGCCGCCGAGTGCGCCGTGCTGCTCAAGAACGAGGGCGGCGCGCTCCCCCTCACGGCGGGCGCCCACATCGCCGTGATCGGCGAGTTCGCGGTCAGGCCCCGGTTCCAGGGCGGCGGCAGCTCCCACATCAACGCCACCCGGGTCGACGCCGCGCTCGACGCGATCCGCGTCCATGCCCCGGACGCCGCCTACGCCCAGGGGTTCTCGCTGGACGGGACGGGCGACGACCGGGAGCTGCGCGAGGCGGCGGCCGAGACCGCGGCGGCCGCCGACGTCGCCGTCGTCTTCGCCGGTCTGAGCGAGCGGGAGGAGTCCGAGGGGTTCGACCGGGAGACCATCGACCTGCCCGCCGTCCAGGTCGAGCTGATCCGCGCCGTCGCCGCCGCGGCCCGCCGTACGGTCGTCGTCCTGTCCAACGGCGGCGTCGTCTCGCTGGAGGGCTGGCACGACGACGTGGACGCCGTCCTCGAAGGCTGGCTGCTCGGCCAGGCCGGCGGCTCCGCCGTCGCCGACCTCCTCTTCGGTGTCGTGAACCCCTCCGGGCGCCTCGCCGAGAGCATCCCGTTCCGGCTGCAGGACACGCCGAGCTACCTCAACTTCCCCGGCGAGGCCGGGCACGTGCGCTACGGCGAGGGCGTCATGGTGGGCTACCGCTACCACGAGACGGCCGAGCGGCCCGTGCGCTACCCGTTCGGCCACGGGCTGAGCTACACGACGTTCACGACCAGCGGCCTCACGGTCGTCCGTACGGGCGACTACACGGCGACCGTCACCGTGACGGTGACCAACACCGGCAAGCGGGCGGGCAAGCACGTCGTGCAGGTCTACGTCGCCACCACCGCGGGTCCCGTACGGCGGCCCGCACGGGAGCTGCGGGCCTTCGCCAAGGTCGCGCTCGCCCCCGGCGAGTCGCGCACGGTCACCCTCCCCCTCGGCCGACGGGCGTTCGCCTACTACGACGTCCCGCTCGGCCGGTGGGTGGTGGCGCCGGGCGACTACACGATCCAGATCGGCGAGAACGCCTCGTCCGTCGTGGCCGAGACGACGATCGGCCTCGACGGCGACCCCGCCGTCCCCGTGGTGTCGCTCGACTCGACGCTCGGCGAGTGGCTCTCCCATCCGCACGCCGGGCCGGCTCTCCTCAAGGTCCTCACCACCGGGAGGAGCGAGCGGCCCGCGGAGCACGACGCCGACGGGCTGCGGATGGCCTCGTCGATGCCGATGGGACGGTTCCTGACCTTCGCCGGCATCGACCTGCCCCGCGAGACCCTGCGGGAGCTGGTGCGCCTGGGCGGGCCCGCGGCCTGACCCACGAGCGTCCCCGGCAGCCCGGTCCCGCGCGTCCCCGCGCCGCGGCCGGACGCCGATCTTGCCGTCGGCGTCCGGCCGTACGACCGGCAGGCGGTCAGCCGAGGCGCTGGGCCCGGCCGAGCAGCCGCTGGGCGACCACGACCAGGGCGAGGAACAGGCCGCTGACCACCTGCTGGAAGGCCGACGTCAGGTTGCCCACCTGGTTGATCAGGCTCTGGATCACGCCGAGCAGCAGCACGCCGGCGATGGTGCCGGTGATGCCGCCCGCTCCCCCGGTCAGCAGCGTGCCGCCGATCACCACCGCGGCGATCACGTCGAGTTCCAGGCCGATGCCGAGGATCGTGACGCCGGAGGAGAGCCGGGCCGCGTTCAGCACTCCGGCGAGGCCCGCGAGCAGGCCCGACATCAGGTAGACGCAGACCTTCGTGCGAGCCACCGGCACGCCCATCAGCGCGGCCCCCTGCTCGTTGCCCCCGACCGCGTAGACGTTCTGGCCGAACGCCGTCCGCTGGAGCAGGACCATGGCGGCCACCGCGAGGAGCGCGGTGATGTAGACCGGCCAGGTCAGGCCGAGCACGCCGCCCTGGCCGAGCCGGGCGAACGCGGAGTCCTCCACGAGGTAGGTGGTGGCGCCCTCGTCGGAGATCGCCAGCATCAGCCCGCGCACGCCCAGCAGCCCGGCCAGCGTGACGATGAACGGCGCCATCCCGGTCCTGGCGATGAGCAGCCCCTGGAGCAGCCCGACCAGCCCGCACGCGGCGAGCGGCAGCGCCAGCGCGACGAACAGCCCGTACTGGGAGCCGTACGCCGCGAGGACCCCGCCGAACACGAACAGCGACCCCACCGACAGGTCGATGCCGCCGCTGATGATCACGAACGTCATGCCGACGGCGATGATCGCGGTGAACGACGAGGAGACGAGGACGCTGGCGGCGTTGCCCGCGGTGGCGAAGGAGTCGAAGGCGAGGCTGCCGCCGATCACCAGCGCCGCCAGCACCATCAGCGCGCCGTGCTGCTGGAGGACGCGGCTCACCTGCTCGCGTCCGGGCGATCCGGTCATCGGGTTCCTCGCTCCCTGGTGGCGTAAACGGCGGCCAGGATGATGACCGCCTGCATGATCTGCGTCCACGACTGCGGCAGGTTGTGCTTGATGAGGGTGGCCGACAGCAACTGCATGAGCAGCGCGCCCATGACCGTGCTGAGCACCCGGATCCGCCCGCCGCTCAGCGGCGTGCCGCCCACCACGACCGCCGTGATGGCCGACAGCTCGATGAACAGGCCGAGCGAGGTCGGATCGCTCGCCTGCAGCCGCGCGGTCGCGAGCACCCCGGCGAGTGCGGCCAGCACCCCGGAGATCACGTAGACCAGCAGCAGCACCCGGCGGACGGGCAGCCCGGACAGCTCGCTGGCCGCGCGGTTGCCGCCGATCGCGACCACCTGCCTGCCGAACGTCGTCCTGCGGACCAGGAACGCCATCAGCAGCGTCAGCACGGCCGCGATGACCACGATCACCGGAACGCCGGACAGCGAGCTGCCGCCGAGCGCGATCAGGTCGGGGTTGCGGAACTCGACGAGCTGCGGGACGAGCACGTTGGCCAGGCCCCGGACGCCGACCAGCAGCGCGAGCGTGGCCACGATCGGCTGCACGCCCACGTAGGCGACCAGCGCGCCGCCCGCCGTCCCGGCCACCGCCCCGCCGACGAGGGCGACCAGCAGCGCGGGCCAGGCGCCGTACCCGAGGTAGAGCGCGACGAGCGCGGCGGCCAGCGCCATGACCGAGCCGACCGACAGGTCGATGCCCTGCGTGCCGATGACCAGCGCCATTCCGAGCGACACGATCACGATCGGGGCGACCTGCACGAGCTGGGTGCGGAAGTTCGCCACGTCGAGGAAGTGGGGGGTGAACAGCACGTTGAACAGCAGCAGGACGCCGACCGCGGCGTAGACGCCGTACTCCTGGGCCCAGGCGAGCACCCGCCGCCCGGGCGGTGCGACCGCTTCAGCCATCGGACTCCGCTCCTCGCTCGGCGATGGACGCCATGATCTTGTCCTCCGTGACGTCGTCGCCGGACAGCTCGCCGACGACGGCGCCCTCGCGCAGCACCAGGATCCGGTCGGCGCCCTCCACCAGCTCCTCCAGATCCGACGAGATCAGTAACACGCCGAGCCCCTCCTCGGCCAGCTCGTCCACGAGGGCCTGCACCTCGGCCTTGGCGCCCACGTCGATGCCGCGGGTGGGCTCGTCCAGCAGCAGGACCTTCGGCCGGATGGCGAGCCACCGGGCGAGCAGCACCTTCTGCTGGTTGCCCCCGGACAACTCCTGCACCGGCTGGTGGGGCGAGGCCGCCTTGATCCTGAGCCGGCGCATGAAGACGTCGACGACCTTGTCGATCTTCGCGTCGGAGACGACCCCGGCCCGCGACAGCGACGGCAGGGAGGCGAGCGCGATGTTCTCCCGGACCGACAGCGCCGGGATGATGCCCTCGGCTTTGCGGTCCTCGGGCAGCAGGCTGACTCCGGCCCTGATCGCCGCCGTGGTCGAGCCCGTGCGCAGAGGCAGGCCGGCGACGAGCACCCGGCCCGCGTCCAGCGGAAGCGCGCCCACGATGCCCTTGGCGGTCTCGCTGCGCCCCGCTCCCAGCAGCCCGCCCAGGCCGACGACCTCGCCGGGCCACACCGAGACGTCCACGCCGCGCAGCGCCTGCCGCCGGGTCAGGCCCACGGCCTGTACGGCGGGCGGGGCGCCGTCCCGGTCCCCGGCCCGGTGGCGGTCCCGCGAGAACCCGGTCAGGCCGCCGGTCCTGACCTCGTCGAGGTCGCGGCCCAGCATGAGGGCGATGAGCTTCAGCCGTTCGAGCCCGGCCAGTGGGCCGGTGTGCGCGACCCGCCCGTCGCGCAGCACGGTGACCCGGTCGCACACCTCGTACAGCTCGTCCAGGCGGTGGCTGACGTAGACGACCGCGATGCCGTCGTCCCTGAGCTTCCTGATCACCGAGAACAGCGTCTCGACCTCGCGCGGCTCCAGCGACGAGGTGGGCTCGTCCATGATGACCACGCGGGCGTCGACGGCCACGGCCCTGGCCAGGGCGACCATCTGCTGGGCGCCCATCCCGAGCGTGCGCAGCGGGCGGCGCACGTCGGTGACGACGCCGTAGCCCGCGAGGATCCGCTCGGCCTCGCCGTACATTCCCGCGGTGTCGATGACGCCCAGGCGGCCGCGTGGCTCGCGCCCGAGCATCAGGTTGCGGGCCACGCTCATCATGGGGACGAGGTTGACCTCCTGGTAGATCGTCGAGATCCCGGCACGCTGCGCGTCGAGCGGCGTCCCGAAGGCTACGGGCGACCCGTCGTAGATCAGCTCACCGGCGTCCGGGCGGTGGACGCCGGTGAAGACCTTGATCAGCGTGGACTTGCCGGCGCCGTTCTCGCCCACGAGGGCGTGCACCTCGCCGGGGTGAAGGGCGAGGGACACGCCGTCGAGGGCCCTCACGCCGGGAAAGCGCTTGCTGATCTGCCTGGCCTCGAGCACCGGTGCAACCGACTGGCTCAATGACTTCCCTTCCTCGCGCGGATCTCCGCGCGGCGTGCGCGCGGGCTCCCGGTGTCCGCGTACGGGACCGGGCGCCCGCGCGGGCCTTCGCGGGTCAGTAGGCCTCGCCGAGGGACGCCTCGGCGTTGGAGCCGTCGTACTCGCGGTCGGAGATGATGACCTTGTCCGGGATCGGCTGCCCGTCCAGGAACTTCTGCGCGGTCTCGAAGGCGAGCGGCCCGAACCTGGGGTTCGACTCGACGACCGCGTGCAGCCAGCCGTCGGCGATGGCCTGGACGGCGCTGCGGGTGCCGTCGACCGAGACGATCTTTATGGCGCCCGGATCCTTGCCCGCGCCCTTCAGCGCGGTCACCGCGCCCAGCGCCATCTCGTCGTTCTCGGCGTAGATGCCGTTGATGTCGGGATTGGACTGGATCAGCTGCTCGGTGACCTGCTGGCCCTTCTCCCTGGCGAACTCGCCGGTCTGCTCGAAGGAGATCTGGATGCCGGGCGCCTTCTCCTTGATCCGGTCCTTGAAGCCGTTGGTGCGCTCGGTGGTGACGTTGTTGCCCGGCGCGCCGAGCAGGATCGCCACCGTGCCCGTGCCGCCGAGGGCGGTGATCATCTGGTCCGCGGCACGCTTGCCCTGCTCGTAGAAGTCCGAGCCGATGAACGTCAGGTAGTCGCTGCACGGCTTGGCGTTGATCTTGCGGTCGACCGTGATGATGGGGATCTTCTTCGCGGCGGCCTGCTGGAGCACCGGCTCCCAGCCGTCGGAGTTCAGCGGCGCGATGACGAGCAGCTTCACCCCCTGCGCGATGAGCTGCTGCACGTCGGTGATCTGCTTGGAGAACTGCGACTGCGCGTTGGTCACCTTGAGGTCGGCGATGCCGAGCTTCGCCGCCTCGTCCTTGATGGACTTGGTCTCCGCGATGCGGAAGGGGTTGGCCTCCTTCTCCGACTGGGAGAAGCCGACCGTGGCGGTCTTCAGGTCGAACTTCGTGCCGCCGAACCGCTCCAGCGTGCAGGTCGGGCCGGCCGAGCCCGCCGGGGTCTGCACCACCTGCTGCTGCGCGGTCGCCGCGGCGCCGGCCCCCGACGTGGCCTGGGTCTCCGCCTTGGCGCAGCCGGCCGCGCCGAGCAGCACGGCGAGGGTGAGCACGGCCGTGCGGGGATATGGCTTCATGGTGATCCTTCCGGTGGGGGGTGACACGGCGGGCCGGGAGGACACGCCGTGCGCGGTTCTCGGGGGGCGTGGCGGCCCGGACGCCGTCCGGGCCGCCACGGTGCCGATCGATCAGGCGCAGGCCGGGAGGATCTCGGCGGTGAGCGCCTTATTGGCGTCGTGGACGCGCTTGACGTCGGGCTTGGTCACGGCCCTGTCGTAGGTCATCAGGCCGTTGATCTCGGTCTCCACGTCGGTCGTCTGGGTGTAGACGGCCGCGCTCAGGCCGTTGCAGGCGTGCAGCTTGCGCAGGGCGTCGTCCATCTCCAGGAAGCGCTTGGTCAGCGACTCGGAGTCGGACTCGACCGCGTAGCCCCAGCCGCCGCCGGTCCAGGTGCGCCCGATCACCGGCAGGGCGAGCCCGCCGTACTCGCCGAGCACCGACGCCCGGAAGAAGCCGGGCTTACCGGGGCTGCCGGGTCCGGGGTAGATGTGGTAGTCCATCACGTCGCCGTTGCCGCCGTCCTGGGCGCCGCAGCAGTTGATGCCGCTCATGTTGTCCACGAGCCGGGAGGGGTCCAGGCTCTTCACGTAGTCGGCGATCCTGGAGATGTCGTACTGGCCCCAGCTCTCGTTGAACGGCACCCACATGACGATCGACGGGCTGCTGCGGTGCTCGTCGACGATCTCCTTCAGCTCGCTCTCGAACTGCGTCTTGTCGGCCGCGCTCGCCGCGCCGAACATCGACGGCATGTCCTGCCAGACGAGCAGGCCGAGCTTGTCGGCGTAGGCGTACCAGCGGTCCGGCTCCACCTTCATGTGCTTGCGCACCATGTTGAAGCCGAGCGCCTTGGTCTGCTCCAGGTCGTACCGCAGCGCCTCGTCGGTCGGCGCGGTGTAGATGCCGTCCGGCCAGTAGCCCTGGTCGAGCGGGCCGAACTGGAACACCGGCTTGCCGTTGAGCAGGACCCGGGTCGTGCCGTTCACCCGGCCGACCGAGATGGAGCGCATGCCGAAGTAGCTCTCCACCTTGTCGCCGCCCTTGAGCTCGACCGTGAGGTCGTACAGGTACGGGTCGTCGGGCGTCCAGAGGTGGGGGTCCGGGATGGGCACGGCCAGTTCCTTGCCGGCCGGGCCGGAGACCTTGCCGATGACGCGCTTGCCGGCACGGGCGGTGACGACGGCGGTGGCGTCGCCGTTCGCCCTGACCTTCACCCGCAAGGACTGCCCGAGCACCTCGGGGATCGTGTCCACGGCCTCGATGTGGGTCTTGTCGACGGGCTCCATCCAGACGGTCTGCCAGATGCCGGAGGCGGGGGTGTACCAGATGCTGCCCGGGTTGAGCCGCTGCTTGCCGATGGGCTGACGGCCGTTGTCGGTCGGGTCGGTCACGCCGACGACCAGCTCCTGCGGGCCCTTGCGAGTGAGAGCGTCGGTCACGTCCACGGTGATCCTGTCGTAGCCGCCCTTGTGGGCGCCGACCTGCTTGCCGTTGACGTAGACGACCGACTCGTAGTCCACGGCGTCGAGGTGGAGCAGGACGCGGTCCTTCTTCCAGGAGGCGGGCACCTCGAAGGTGCGGCGATACCACATGCGGTCCTCGTGACGGCCGATGCCGGACAGGCTCGACTCCACGGGGTAGGGCACGATGATCCGCTCGCCGAGGTCGCGGCCGAAGGGCGGCGCCTCGCCGTCCTTGGCTGCGGCGAACTGCCAGGTGCCGTTGAGGTTCTGCCAGCGGTCGCGGACGAGCTGCGGGCGGGGGTACTCGGGCAGCGGGTTGTTCGCGTCCACCTTGTCGGACCAGCGGGTCTTCAGCACGTACGTGGAGGCGTTGGTCACCGGCACCCAGGTGAACGCCTCGATCGCGGTGCCGTCCGCCTTGGCGAGGCCGCCCTTGCCGTCGTAGGAGGCCCGGATGTCGGCGGCGAGACGGGGAATGGGGAAGCCGAGCTTCAGCGTGACCTTCGTGGTCCCGTCGAGGGCGGCCGACGCGACCTGCCACTTCGTGCCGGCCACCGTCAGGCCGAAGTGCTCGGCGGCGCCTGCGGGCAGCGGCGCGAGCGCGGTGTCGCCGAAGTCGAGGGTGGCGGTGTCGCCCGCCGCGTCGACGGCGGCGCTGTCCGGCCCCGACGGGTCGAAGCCCTCGGGCAGGTAGAACGCCTCCGCCGGCACGGCCTGCTTGGGCTGGCTGGCGCTCTGCCAGCGCAGGTGGAGGTTGGCGCCGCCGAAGTGCTCGAAGTACTCGACCTTGATGTCGTACTTCTGGCCGGCCTGCAGGGTGATCGGGGTGCCGGTCTGCTCCTTGTCCCAGTCGTCCACCCAGTGGTCGATGACGAGCGTGTCGTTCACCCAAAGCCGGAAGCCGTTGTCGCCGATGATCGAGAAGGTGTACGGCTCGGAGTAGGCGGGCTGGATGCGGCCCGTCCACCGCACGGTGACGTCGTCCTCCCGCCCGGTCAGCGAGGTGAAGACCGGGTTGAGGTCGGGCAGCTCGAGATCCGGGTCGATCACGGTGGCCTTGAGCTGGGCGAAGTCGAACTTCCCTGCTCCCGAGGACAGGTAGTAGTCGCCGCGCAGGCCGTGCCGCTCGGCGCCGGCGGCGGTCGCGGGACCCTGCCCCGCGACCTGCCAGACCGCGCCGAGAACGACGGCCAGGAGTAAGAGGATGGGCTTTCTCACAGGGATCCTTTCCTGCGGGCAGGGCCGGGCCGGGCGGACGCGCCGTACGGGCGTGGCCGCGTCCGGCCGGCGCGGCGGCGGCGCTCCGAGGCGGCGCCGCGCGCCGGCGGCCTCCTGCCGTGACGTGGGGGGTTGGTCGAGATCGGCGCCGCGGACCGGGCACGCGGGGACCGCGCCTTCCGAACGGGACCGATCAGATTCGGACAGGATCGAGTCGGTTATCGCCCTCAAATAAGCATCGAGGCAGGCGCCCGGTCAAGAGATTGGATCAGATTCGTTCATTTCCGGTCAGCAGTGCGCGGGTTTCGCCGGTCGACTATGATCGGAACCGGTCACAGCGGAGGGTGAGGGCGTGGTCGACACGGACAGCGACGGGCGCCGGCCCGTGTTCGCGGCCGAGCGCCGCCAGCGCATCCTGGAGTTGGTGCGGGCCAACGGCGCCGTCTCGTTGCGCGAGCTCGCGCAGGCGGTCCAGTCGTCGGAGGTCACCGTCCGCCGCGACCTGCGCGCGCTGGAGTCGGAAGGCCTGCTCAACCGGCACCACGGCGGCGCCACCCTCCCCGGCGACCTGAACAGGGAGGCCAGCTACGTCCAGAAGGCGGCGCTCTCCTCGGCGGAGAAGTCCGCCATCGCCGATCTGGCCGCGTCGCTGGTCGAGGACGGGGACGCGATCGTCGTCGGCCCGGGGACCACCACCCAGGAGTTCGCCCGCAGGCTGAGCAGGCACACCGAGCTCGCCGTGGTCACCAACTCCCTGCTCGTCGCCCAGGCCCTCGCCGGCTCCCCGCGCATCGAGGTGATGCTCACGGGCGGCACGCTGCGCGGTCCGATCCTCGCCCTCGTCGGAAGCGCGGCCGAGCGGTCCCTCGCGGGGCTGCGCGTGCGCCGGGCCTTCATCTCCGGCAACGGCCTCACCGCCGACCGCGGCCTGTCGACCCCCAACATGCAGGTCGCCTGCGTCGACCAGGCCCTGGCCGCCGCGGCGGAGGAGGTCGTCGTGCTGGCCGACCACACCAAGATCGGCATCGACGCCATGGTGCAGACCGTGTCCGCCGAGCAGATCGATCACCTGGTCACCGACGACGCCGCCCCGCGCGACGTGCTCGACGAACTGGGCGGCAAGGGCGTGCGCCTGCACGTTGCTCAGATTTGATCGAATGTGACAGCCTCGTTACGAGATTGTTTCCTGCCGGGCTCACCATTCGAGGCGGAGGCAACCGTGCTGCAGGCCGCAGGTATTTGCAAGAGCTTTCAGGGCGCACCCGCGCTCGACCACGTCACCCTGGCCCTGCGGGCCGGGGAGGTCCACGCGCTCGTCGGCGGCAACGGCGCGGGCAAGTCGACCCTGGTCAAGGTGCTCTCGGGAGTGTGCAGGCCGGACGCCGGCCGGTTGCGCCTCCTCGGGGAGGAGGTCGCGCCCTCATCCCCCGCCGAGGCGGCCCGGCTCGGAATCGCCACCATTCACCAGGACGCCGGTCTCGTCCCCACGATGAGCATCGCCGCCAACCTGTTCCTCGGGCGGGAGCCGCGCGGCCGCTTCGGGCTGATCGATTTCGCGGCCATGCACGCGCGGGCCGCCGAGCTGCTGGCCGCCTACGGGCTGCGCGCCGACCCGCGCCGCCCGCTCGGCTCGCTCGGCGACGGCGGGCGTCAGCTCGTCGCCCTGGCCCGGGCCGCGTCCGCGGACGCGCGGCTGGTCGTCCTGGACGAGCCCGCCTCCGCGCTGGAGCGCGACGAGCTGGACGTGCTGTTCGGCGCGATCTCCCGGCTGCGCGACGAGGGCCGGGCGGTGCTGTACGTCACCCATCGGCTCGACGAGCTCTACGAGATCTGCGACCGCGTGACCGTGCTGCGTGAGGGCCGGGTGGTGCACACCGGGCCGCTCGCCGGCCTCGACCGCCGCAGGCTGGTCTCGCTCCTGCTCGGCCGGCCCTTCCACGCCGACGGGGCGGACGCCGCCGTCACCGGCGAACCCGCCGGCCCGCCCGCCGACGAGCCCCTGCTCGAAGCCCGAGGGCTGACCCGCCGCCACGTCCTCCGTGACGTCTCCCTCGCCCTCCGTACGGGAGAGGTGGTGGGCCTCGGCGGGCTGCGGGGCGCGGGGCGCAGCGAGACCGCGAAGGCGATCGCGGGCGCGCTGCGGGTGGACGCCGGTCAGGTGACGATCGCGGGCGCGCCCACGGGCAAGTGGTCGATCAGGAACGCGATCCGCGCCGGAGTCGGGCTGGTGCCGGAGAACCGCCGCGTGGAGGGGATCGTGCCCACGCTGTCGGTCCGCGACAACATCGCGCTGGCCGCGCTCCCCCGGCTGTCCCGCGCGGGGATCGTCTCCGACGCGCACCTGGACCGGATCGTCGCCACGTTCATGCGGCGGCTGGACATCCGGGCCGTCTCGCCCCGTCAGGCCGCCGGGGAGCTGTCCGGCGGCAACCAGCAGAAGGTGCTGCTGGCCCGCTGGCTGGCGATGCACCCGAAGGTGCTGCTGCTCGACGAGCCCAGCCGCGGCGTCGACATCGCGACCAAACTGGCCATGCGGGCGCTGCTCGACGACCTGGCGGTGGACGGGCTGGCGATCCTGCTGATCTCCTCCGACGTGTCGGAGCTGGTGGACAACTGCGACAGCGTGGTGGTCCTGCGTGACGGCGCGGTGGTCGGCGAACTCGCCGGCCCCGAGGTCAGCGAGGACCGCATCATGGGTGCCCTCGCCGCGGGCTGACCCCGCTTCCGCGTGGGTTCTCCCGCGATGTCCCCGCGTCGGCCACCGCGCCCGCCTCGGACTCGCTCCGGCCGCCCGCGGGGAATTCGGCGACAGCATCATTTCCGATCCGGCTGCGATACCTGCGAACGTCGCAATTCGAAACATCAGGGGTACAGCGGGTTCGGGGCCGATTCCGTTACTTGACCATTGCCGAACGCGCGGCTCATACTCCGCCCAGGGCTGATCCCTCGGGGAAATAAAAGGAGTGTCACGATGACGGCCAGGAAGCCGACCGTAATCCTGTCCATATCCGTATTGGCGCTCGCGGCGCTGGCGGCACCCGCATCCCCGGGCTTCGCGCAGGCGGTCGCACGGACCACGGCCACCGCCGGCGACCCGCCGCCCGACGACGGAACGGCGGTGGAAGATCCGGAGGACACGCTCGCCGATCTCACGTTCGTGAACGGCGTGCGGGTCGTGTTCTCCCACAGCCCGTCCTCCCAGGATTACGGGCTCCTCCAGAAAGGACACGGAGAGCGGAACGCGCCGGTCGTGCCGCTTCCGCTGGACAGCATGCTCGACGCCTACCTCGCCGCGACTCCGCGGAGCCTGCCGGTTCCCCGGTTGCTGCTGGACGAGCCCCGAGACGACTCGGCTCCGCCGCCGGACCTCCGAGGCCGGACGATCACCGCCTCTCCCGTCGTCGCCCGCGAACTCGCGGTTCCCGCGTCCGCCTCCCGGGCCGCCACGGCCTCGCAGGCGCCCACATGCTATTCGGGGTACTACTGGCATCCGGACTGGAGCGATTCCGCCATACCCGGGAGGGCGCCCAAAGCGTACTATTCGGCGGACTTCGGCGGAAAATTCCGATATACAAACAGCTTCGTCTACAACTGCACCCCCGCGGGGTCGCCGAGCTACCTGTACGCACGACACCGGATTTATTACCGGAACGCCCTCGGCAACTACGTCAAGCAGTTCGACAGCCAGGTGCCGCCGGACGACTGGGAGGCGAAGACCAAGGGATCCGTGATGCGTTATCGGATGGCCGCCTACAGCGACGGGTGGAATTCGGACCCCAACTGCGGCGGCGGTACGTGCAAATACCACCGCGAGGGCCTCTTCAACTCCTGACGCGAGGGCGCGCTCGCCGGCGAGGTCACCTGGGCGACCTGACGCCGGCGAGGCGCGCCTCGACCTCCTCGGGGGTCAGCCCGAAGCCGGACAACTCATACCGGTGGGACGGCCGGGCCTCCCCCGAGCGGCTCTCCTCATGCAGGCGGGCCATGGCCGCGCGGGCGGCGTCGCCGAGCGGCAGCCCGAAACGGGCGTAGACCGCCTCGGCCGTGCCGAGCGGGTCACGGACGAACTCCTCGTAGTGCACGTCGAAGAACCGTTCCGGATCGTGCCGGGCGCGGGCGGCGCGGAAGCGGTCGAGGCCCCGGCTCCACAGGCCGAGCTGGTCCCGCCCGATCACCGCGCCGGTGAAGGCCTCCGACCACCCGGAGGTCGCCCGCGCGGCGAGGCTGCACATCGACGCGAAGGCGGTGACCGGGTCGCGGTGGGTCTGGACGACCAGCGCGCCGGGGTGGACGTCCATGATCGCGTCCAGGGCGAACAGGTGGCTGGGGTTCTTCAGCACCCACCGCCGGCCGGGGCCGCCCAGCCCGATGAGCTGGAGGATCCGGCGGTGCCGCTCGTAGGCGGGCGTCCAGTCCTGCGCTGCCAGCCAGGCCGAGTACGTCGGAAGATGGGCCAGGCACTCGAAGGAGACCGACCGCATCGACTGCTGGAGCAGCCGCCAGCATTCCTCGACCATGTCCGCCGACATGTAGTGCACGCCCATGAACTCCGGATGGCGCACGTGGTGCCGCTCGTACGCGGCCTGGGCGGCCCGATACTCCGGGTCGCCCGCCCACGCCTCGCGCGGCGGCCTCGGCCGGGGCGCGCCGGTCAGCCACAGCTCCAGCCCCTGGTTGGCGGGGTCGGCGGTCAGCAGCCGGTGCAGTGCGGTGGTGCCGGTGCGCGGCAGCCCGGTGACGAAGATCGGCCGCTCGACCGGCACGTCCGCGTGCTCCGGGTGCCGCCGCCACGCCTCCTCGCACCGCAGCCGGGCGGTCAGCGCGCCGCGCAGCATCGCGCGGGCCGCCCGGGCGCCGGGCGAAGTGAGCGCCGCGTCCCCGGCGTACGACTCGAGCAGCACCCCGAGGCCGTCGAGGTAGGGATCGTCCCCGAAATCGGTCAGGCCGGTGGCGCCGCTCGCCCAGGCGTGCAGGTCCTCGATCGTGCCGATGTCGTCGCGTCCCGTGCTCATCCGGTCGCCTCCGCGGGCTGCTGGGAACTGTTCAGTGGTGCCATTCGCCGCAGTTGACGTCGAGGCACTGGCCGGTGACCGCCCGCGCCAGCGGGGACAGCAGGAACACCGCGGCGTCGGCGATCTCGTCGGGCTCGGGCAGCCTGCGCAGGTCGAGCGTGGCCGCGGTCTCGTCGTACACCTGCCGCACGGGGACGCCGCGCCGCCGGGCCAGGGCCTCGAAGTAGCGCTTCAGGTTGTCCGCCCAGATGTAGCCGGGCGCGACGCTGTTGACCCGCACCCCGCGCGGCCCGAGCTCGGTCGCCAGGGTCTGGGCGAGGGCGAGCAGGCTCGCCTTGGCCATCTTGTACACCCCGAAGGTGCGCCGCGAGTGCCGCAGCACCGCCGAGTTGACCATCACGACCGAGCCCGCCCGTTCGGCGAGCGCCGGCGCGAAGAGCTGGGTGAGCCGCAACGCGGCGAGCACGTTGGTCTCGAAGGCGGCGCGCACCGCGCCGAGATCCACGTCGACGAGGTCGGTCATCGGCGGCATCGCGAAGGCGTTGTTGACCAGGCCGTCGACCCGGCCGCAGCTCTCCAGCGCCGTGGCGAGCAGCCGACGCCGCGACGCCTCGTCGGTGACGTCGGCCGGCACCGGCACCGCGCGGCGGCCGAGCCGGGCGACCTCCACCGCCACCGCGGCCAGCCGATCCTCCCCGCGGGCGGCCAGCACCACGTCGGCCCCGGCCGCCGCGCACCGCAGCGCCAGGCCGCGCCCCAGCCCGGGCCCGACCCCCGAGATCACGACGACCCGGCCCTCCAGCGGCATCAGCCGAGCATCCTTCGGGCGACCGCGGCCTGCCGGGCGGCGATCCGGGCCGTCCACTCCTGCGGGCTCACCCGCTGCCGGTCGTGGTAGGGCAGCCGGGACGGCAGATCCTCGAACCGCATGACCTCCACTTCCGGGCCGTCCTCGGGCCCGAGCGGGCGGGTCAGCCGCTGCCAGCGGATCTGCAGGTAACCGCGGCGGTGCCCGGTGCGTTCGAGCCAGTTGGCCAGCCCGGGGTCGCGCTCGCCGATCACGTAGCGGATCCTGCCGTCGGGGTCGTGGCGGGCCTGGTCGGCGGTGAGGCTGGTCTGGTGGTTGATGTAGTCCAGCGAGACGTACCACATGCTGCCGAGCTGGAACCCCTGGTAGGGCGCGACGTCGCGGCCCGCGGCGGGCACGGTCACGACCATGACCTGGTCGTCGTCGAGGTCGTAGTGGCCGACCGAGGAGTACTGCGTCGCGAGGCCGCCCGGGGTGGGCCGGGGCTCGGTCATCGTGTTGACCGGCAGCGTGAGGTAGTGCCGTTCGGGGAACGCGAGGAACGTCCGCAGCCGCCCCAGCAGCATCCTCGCGGCCACCTCGTAGCGCTTGGAGATCCTGTCCACGGCCGGGGGCGGGGGCGCCGACCCGAGCGTGTCGGCGCGGTGGATGCGGATCTCGCCGGGCCGCTCGGCGTCCCAGCCGGAGAAGACCTCGCGCACGATCAGCATCGCCGCTCCGGGTCCCAGCGCGTGGCGCGCCCCCGTGCCGGCCGGGCCGAAGCGCAGCTCGTACGACCCGTCCGGGGCGATCTCGATGTCGCGGTCGTCGAAGGCGGTGAGGCTGCCGGGCGACCGCGCGGGCGAGTAGTCGCCGTCGAGCACCTGGAAGCTCAGGTCCGCGGTCGTCCCCCGGCGGCCCGTGACCACGTATTCGGCGTCGTCCCGGATGTAGGCGTGGAAGTAGAGCGTGTCGGGGTTGTCCAGGCCGAGCTTGGCGTACGGGCCGGTGGAGGCGGCGAAGAAGGGGAAGTCGCGGTCGTAGGCCCACGTCATGTGCAACGCCGCCTTGATGCCGCCCGCCAGGTAGTCCAGGCCCTCGGCCAGGTCCTGCTCGGTCCGTACGTGCCGGGCGGAGCGGATGATCTTCTCGGCCTCGGCGATCGCCAGGGCGAACGGTTCCGTGGCCATCGGACTCCCTGGGTACGCGACGCTGACGGAACCTCGACAGTAGAACTCGTTCCAGAAACGGTCAACGGCACGGCCGGAAGGAGTCAGGACGCCGCCCAGCGGTTCGCGGTGAACCGCAGGCCGGGCAGGTCGTCGAGGGAGACCGTGTACTCGTACGTCCGGCGGTAGCCGGTGCCGCTGATCCGCCAGCGCCCGTCGGAGCAGCGCCGGTAGGTGTCCTCGTAGTAGGCGGATCCGCGGATCATCAGGCGGTGGCGCGGGATGAGCACGGTGTCGTCGAGGCACCAGGTGCCGCTCGCGTCGTCGCCGTCGATCTCGATCTCGGGGTGACCGGCGAAGTGCGTCGTGATCACTCCCGGCCCGAGCCTGGCGCGCATGTAGCCGACGATGGCCGCGCGCCCGTCGAACCGCAGCGGATCGCCGGCGACCGGATTGTCGAAGGCCGCCACGGCGTCGCCGGTGAGCGTGTCGGCGAAGTCGTCCCAGCGTTTGAGGTCCAGGCAGCGCAGGTAGCGGTACTTGGTCCGGCGGATCTCCTCCAGCGCGATCAGATCCATGCGCCCCAGCATGCGCGCACCCGGGACCACTGACAAGAACGCGTTCTAATCAGAATGCGCATGGCCGTTCACGGAATATTCGGGGCATATTCGCTTGACTGACCCTGGAAAGGCATGACTACATCTCAGTCATGATCACCGGGCTGATTCGGAAACATTCACACGGTCGACGCGCGGCCGTTCCACAGGCACATCGGAAAGGGGCGTCGACCACCCGGCTGAAACGCCGGGTGCTCGCCTTGGGCGGGGCCGCGGCAGTCGCCGCCGCCCTCGTCGTCGTTCCCGCACCTGCGGCATCGGCCGACGACTCTCTCACGGACATCGGCATCACGCAGACAGGCGACCTGGTCGCGGGCGGCGGCAAGATCTTCGTCTCGGGTGGCGACCGGATCGCCGTCACCGATCCCGAGGGAACCCTCATCGGCGCCGTCACCGGCCTGTCCGGCGCGGAAGGCCTGGCCATCACGCCGGACGGCACGCGCCTGTACGCGGCACTGCGCGGGTCGAACGAGGTGGCCGAGATCGACACCGGCAGCCTCACCGTCACCCGGCGGTTCGACCTCGCCGAGGACAGGTGCCCGGAGAACCTGTCCCTGTCCGGCGACCGCCTGTGGGTCGGCTACGGCTGCGCGTACACGACCTACCACATCGGCGTCGCCTACCTCGACCTGTCGGCGGCGGCGCCGGAGCCGGTCCGGTTCCCGGTCTCACCGATGAGTCATGCCCCGCTGGTCGCCGCCGCCGGGAACACGCTGGTGGTCGGCGAAACGAGCATCTCACCAGGCAACCTCGAGGTCTACGACCTGAGCGGAGCCGGCGTCGTCAAGCGCGGTGAGATCCCCGGCCGCTTCTCCTCGTACATGACCGGCGCCCTTTACGACCTGGCTCTCACGCCCGACGGCTCGACGGTCATCCCGGCCTTCGACTACCCGGGCCAGTACGACGCCTGGGACACCACCACCCTGACGAAGGTCCGCAGCTACGGCGCCGACGAGCCGAGCGGCGACAGGGACAGCCCCACGGTCGTCGCCATCAGCCCGGACGGCGCGCAGATCGCCACCAGCGGCCGCTTCTACGGGAAGGTCAAGTTGTACGACACCGCGACGACGGCGAAGCTCTACACCGGCCGAAGCCCGGCGCAAAGCGTGATGCCGGGCACTCTCGCCTTCCTGGGCGACACCGTCTACGGCGTGGTGGGTTCCGGTTGCCCGGCGCCGCAGTACACCTGCGGGTTCGAACTGTGGCGACTCGACCGGGCGACTCTTCCGGGATCCACGCTGACCATGACGGCCCCGGCCGACGCGGTCGCGCTCGAACCGCTCACCGTGACGGGCCGGCTCACGCTGACGGACGGATCGGCCCTGGCCGCCAAGCCGCTCACCGTGACCCGCCGGCTGCCCGACGGCACCAGCGCGACGCTCCCGGCGGTGACGACCGCCGAGGACGGCGCCTTCACCTTCACCGACATCCCGCCGGTCGCCGGGACGTTCACATATCGCGTGCTCTGGGACGGCACCGAGGACACCCGGTGGAGCGCGGATTCGGCGACCGTCGCGGTGGCCAAGTACCCCACGTCCATCACCTTGACCGGACCGGCGAACGGAACCGTCGGCGTTCCTCTTGAGATGCACGGCACGCTGGACGTCGGCCCGGCTCCCGCCGGCGACGACGCCGTGGTCCTGATCCATCGCAGGATCGTCAGCGGCAACAGGGCCAGGACCATCGTGCTCACCACGGTGTCCCCCGGCGCCGACGGGTCGTTCACCTTCACGGACACACCTGCGGAGGCCGGCACGTACACCTACGGGGCCGAGTGGAAGGCGGACCAGGCGACTGTCTACGCGGCGGCCAAACACCAGCTCAAGGTGACGGCAGCCGGGTGACCGGACCTCGCTCCCGGGGAGGTCACGAACGCGGATCGACCTTGGCGATCACCTTCTCGGCGAAGCGCTCCAGGTGCTCGATCTTCCGGCTCAGCGGCTCGGTGTCGGGCCCCTTCACGTACGGCCTGCGGAAGCCGACGATCACGTCGGTGACGCCCTTGTCGGCCAGCCGCTTCACCCCGTCGACGGTGTAGGCGTCGGGGGAGATCACGTGGATCTCGAAGGGCCGGTCGGCGGCGCCCTCCCCGGCACGCAGCGCGGCGAGCCTGGCGAGCAGCGCGTCCAGTTCGGCGGGGTCGCCCCCGCCGTGCATCCAGCCGTCCCCGAGCCTGGCCGCGCGGCGCAGCGCCCCCTCGCTGTGGCCGCCGACCAGGATCGGGATCGGCTCGGCCGGGATCGGGGACATCTTGACCGCCGGCAGGTCGTAGAACTCGCCGTGGTACTCGAAGTAGCCGCCGCGCGTCAGGCCGCGGACGATCTCGACGGCCTCGTCCATGCGTCTGCCCCGCCGCTCCCACGGCACGCCCATCACGGCGTAGTCCTCCGGCCACGGGCTGAGCCCGACGCCGAGGGCGAGGCGGCCGCCGGTGAGCCAGGCCGCGGAGGCGGCCTGCTTGGCCACCAGCACCGGCGGGCGCACGGTGAGCTTGAGGACGAACGGCGTGAACCGGATCGCCGAGGTCACCGCCCCCATCGCGGCGACCAGGACGAACGTCTCGACGAAGCTCTTGTCCTCCAGGAACTCCCGGTCCCCGTCCGCCGTGTACGGGTACCTCGCGTCCGACTCCCGGGGATAGACCAGGGAGTCGGCCACGGTCATGCTCGCGTACCCCGCCGCCTCCGCGGCCCGGGCGAGCGGCAGGTAGTACGACGGGTCGGTCATGGCCTCGGCATAGGTGAAACGCATACCCCGGAGCGTACGAGAACCCGTTCTATTTCTGAATCCCGACAAGACCGCGGCCGGCGCGTACGAGGACATCCGACATTGCCGATTGTCGGATCGGGCGGTCAAAATCGGCGGACGTGTCTTTAGGATGGTCGTCGTCGCGTGCCGCGGACCGGACCTGAGCAGTGGAGGGCAGAGCGTGCACGAGGAGGCTCCCGCGTGGGTGGTGGACCCCGGCACGCCGAGCGTGGCCCGGATGTACGACTACTACCTGGGCGGCAAGGACAACTTCGCGGCCGACCGCGAGGCGGCGCAGAAGATCATTTCGATCCTGCCCAACGCCCGTGAGGTCGCCCGGACCAACCGCGCCTTCCTCGTGCGGGCCGTACGGCACCTGGCGCGCTCGGGCGTCCGGCAGTTCCTCGACATCGGCACCGGGCTGCCGACGCAGGAGAACGTCCACCAGGTCGCGCAGGCCGAGGCGCCGCAGGCGCGGGTCGTCTACGTCGACAACGACCCGATCGTGCTCGCCCACGCGCGCGCCCTGCTCGCCGACAACCCCCGGTCCGTCGTGGTCGAGGGGGACCTGCGTAAGCCGGAGTCCGTCCTCGGCCACCCTGGGGTCCTCGCCCACCTCGACCTCACCCGGCCGATCGCGTTGATCATGCTGGCCGTCCTCCACTTCGTGACCGACGACGCGGAGGCGGCCGACGTCGTCGGCGCGTTCCGCGAGCCGCTCGCCCCGGGCAGTCACCTGGTGCTCTCCCACATCACCCACGGCGACCTGGACGAGGACGCGGTCAGGCGGGGCCGGGACGTCTACACCGCGACCACCGCGGGCGGCATCGTGCCCCGCACCGCGGCCCGGGTCCGGAGCTTCTTCGACGGCCTCGACGTGCTGGAGCCCGGCGTCGTGCCGCTGCACCTGTGGCGGCCCGATCCCGCGCAGCGCCGATGGGACGGCATGCCCGGAGGCGCGATCATCGGCGGGGTCGGCCGCGTCACCTGAGGCCGCGCGGGCCCGGAGGTCTCACTCGCCCCTGCTCATGACCAGGATCAGCCCCTGGACCGACGCGTCGTCCTCGTGGAGCGGCGCCAGCGTGACCGCGAGCCGGACGGGACGGCCTCTGCGGTTGAGGGCCTCGACGCTCACCGCGTCCCCCTGACCGTCCGCGGCCGGCGCGCCGTCCAGAACGCGCCGCGCCACGGGCAGCAGCGGGTCGAGGGGCAGGCCGATGTCGAGTGAGGGCAGGTCGCGGCCGTCGGCCTCGTCGGCGCGCAGCCCCCACAGCTCCTCCGCCCCCGGGCTCCACAGCAGCACCCGCAGGTCCCGGTCGACGACGACGACCACGTCGCCGAGCGAGCGCACCACGGAGGCGACGAACTGGTTGGCCCGGTCGAGCTCCCGTGTCCGGACGTTGAGCGTCTCGTTGATCTGCTGGAGCTCGTCGTTGCTCGACTGGAGCTCCTCGTTCATCGTCTCCAGTTCCTCGTTGGTGGACTGGAGCTCCTCGTTGGTGGTCTCCAGCTCCTCGTTGGTGGACTGGAGCTCCTCATTGGTGGTCTCCAGCTCCTCGTTGAGCGACTGCAGCTCCTCGTACGCGTGCTCGAGCTCCTTGTTGGCCTGCTCCAGTTCGTCGCGGAGCCGGCGGTAGCGGGTGACGTCGTGGAAGTTGATCGTGACTCCGACGAGTTCACCGGTCCTGTCCAGCAACGGGACGACGGCGACGTCGAAGACGCCCGGCTCCTTCGCGCCGGGGCGCTGCCAGGTGACGTCGTGCAGCTCGACCGTGCGCAGGTCCAGCTCGGCCTGCTCGACCAGCGACCGCAGCTCGACGGGCCGGTAGGACACCTCGAGATCCTGGAACGGGCTGCCCACGTCGCGGGCCTGCAGGCCGAACATGACCTCGGCGCGGGTGTTGAGCAGGGCGAGCCTGCCCGCCGCGTCGAGCGTGATCTGGGCGACGGGACCGGAGGCGAGCGCCGCGCCCTGCAGCCGCGGAAGACGCGTGTTCTCCTCCGGCCGCATCGCCGGCGAGTTCCATCCGATGCGCGTCCCGCCCACAGGCTGGGGGATCTTCCTGAACAGGCGCATGCGCAGGTCCACCGGCTCGAACTTGTCGCTGTGGTCGAGCAGCATCTCCGCCTTGCCCAGGAAGAGATAGCCGGGGTCGGCGAGGGCGAAGTGGAACTTGCGGACGATGTTCTGCTGGGTCTCCGCGTTGAAGTACATCAGCGTGTTGCGGGCGAGCAGCAGGTCGACGCGGGAGATCGGGGCGTCCTTGGTGAGGTCGTTGCGGCCGAAGATGAGCTGGCGGCGCAGGTCCCGGCGGAACCCGAAGCCCGCCCCCGCCGGCTCGAAGTACTTGTCCCGCAACTCGGGGGGCATGTCGGCGACCTTGCGCTCGTCGTAGACCGCCGTACGGGCCACCTGCAGGGCCCTCTCGTCCAGGTCGGTGCCGTAGATCTTGACCCGCTCCCGGAACTCGTCCAGCCCCAGCTCCTCCGCCAGGGCGATGGCGAGGCTGTAGGCCTCTTCACCGGTGGCGCAGCCCGCGCTCCAGGCCCGGATCGACCGGCCGCCGCCCTTGGCCGCGAGGACCGCGCGGACGGCCCTGTGCCGCAGGACCCGCCAGGCCTGCGGGTCGCGGAAGAACGCGGTGACGTTGATGAGCAGGCTGTCGAAGAGGACCGCGAACTCGCCTGGTTCCAGCTCCAGGTAGTCGCGGTACTCCCCCGTCGTCTCGAGCCTGAGCGCCTCCAGCCGCCGCGCGATCCTGCGCTGCAGCGTGCTGCGCTTGTACCCGGTGAAGTCGAACCCACGGGTCTCCTTGAGCATCAGCAGGAGGTCGTCGAACTCGCGTTCCTCGCTGGTGACCATGGGTCCACGCTATCGCCGCTCGTCGCCGTGGGTGGCCGGGGCGGGTGCCTCCCTGCCTATCTGACTCTGCAGGTGGCGCAGGGTGTCCAGGGCGTCCCGATCCCGCGCCGTCTGCTGCCGCAGACGGCGGATCGTCAGAACCTGCCCGCGCTCCTCGGCGTGGCCCAGCATCCGCGTCAGGAGCCGCAAGCGCTCCTCGATCCGCAGGATCGCCACCCAGAAGGCCCGCTCGACGGCCTCCGACTGCCCGTCGACCATGCTCTCCATCGACCAGGCGTGCCCCACCATGCACTGGTAGTGCCCGTTGGGGGGCGCGGCCACCTCGTAGAGCGGCCCGTTGCAGTCGGGGCAGGTGAAGGCGCTCAACCGCCCAGGGGGCGGGTCCGGCGGGCGTGCCGAGAAGAACGCCGCCAGCTCGTGCTGGAGCTTCCGGTCCACCGCGACCTCTCCGGCGGCCCGCGTTCCGCCGCACTCCCGCGCGATCCATTCCGCTATGCCGCGTACGGAGGACACCGCCGGCCGCCTCGTCGCGGCGATGGCCGCGCGCGGCATGCCGTCGAACGGGCTCTCCTCTGGGTCCTGCACGGCCACCAGCCCGCCGCGGCGCTCCACCTCGGCGCATCCCCGTGCCCCGTCGTCGAGGGTGCCGCTCAGGATGACGGCGAGGGCCCGCGGGCCCGCGAAGGCGGCCGCGCTGAGGAACAGCGGATCGGCGGCCGGGCGGTGCCCGTTGTGCCGGGGCCCCCGCGACAACCGGACGGCACCGTCGTCCACCAGCAGGTGAAGGTCGGGAGGGGCCACGTAGACGCGCCCGTGCCGCAGCGGCTCGCCGTCCTGCGCCGCGGCCGACTGCAGCGGTCCGGCGCGGTCGAGGATGCCCGGCAGGGCGCTGCCCGCACGCGGCGAGATGTGGAGGACGACCAGGATGGAGGCGGGCAGACCGGCGGGAAGGTTGCCGAGCAGCGTCCGCAGGGCCTCGATGCCTCCCGCGGACGCGGCGACGACCACGACGTCCCGCTGGACGAGCGCATCCATATTCGCCCCATATCCTGGAACTGCCGGAGTCATGCGGAGCGCTCGGAAAATTCGATCGCCCGGTGTCCGGCTCCCCGCCGCAGGCGGGGTAAGGAGGCCACCCATGAATCTGTGGGTGAAGGTGACACAGCGCGAGTCGGACTCCGCCGTGGTGAGCGTCAACGGAGAGTTGGACCTCTTCAGCTGTCCGAAACTCGAAGGGATCGTCACCGGGCTGATCGGGGACGGCTGCGTGCACCTGGTGCTCGACGCGGTCCGCCTGAAGTTCTGCGACCTCGCGGGGGTGCGTGCGCTCGAGCGCGTGCACATTGCCGCGGCCGAGGCCTCCGGGGGCCTCATCGTCTGGGCGAGCCGCCCACTGGGCCGGCTGCTCGCTCTCCTGTGGCCGGAGGGACGGCCGGACCACCCCGCCGTCGTGCGCGCCGCGCCCATGGCGCCTCTGGATCGGCGGCTCGTGCTGCTGCCGGGCCGGGGCGAGGGGCTCGGCCGGCCTCGGATGGCGAACGTACGCCCCGTGGCGGCGGTGCCCCGCACGTCCGGGCGGGACCGGGAGGCGCTGCTGGAACACTCGCGGCTGCTGCGCGAGCAGGCCCGCACACGCACGGCGACGATGCGGAAGAGGGCGGAGTCGATCTGCGCGGGTCTGGCGGACGCTCAGGAGCGTCTCGCGGCCCTGCACCACGCGCTCGCGGAGCGGCCGTGTTCCGGCCTGTCCTGCGACGGGGACTCCCACCTGGCGAAGGCGGACGGTTTCCGCCGCCAGGCCGAGATCTTCGCCTGCCACTGAGCCCTGCCGCCGAACCCTGCCACTGAGCCCTGCCACTGAGCCCTGCCGCCGGGCCGTGTCGCCGGGTTCTACCGGCGCGGCGCCGTCAGAGCGCCAGCGCGCGCCTCCGGAGCGCCGCTTGGCTCGCGGCACGGCGGCGCATCTCCGCGAGCACCTCCAGAGGGCCGGCCAGGAGCCGGGAGAAGGCCAGCTCGGCGGCGCCGACCAGCGTGACGTCGTCTCCGAGCGCCGACACACTCAGCCGCACCTGCTCGCGGGAGATCAGCATGGCGTTCGTCTCCACCCTGCCGCGGACCTGCGCCTCCGAACCCGGGTACACGTCCCGCAGCATCCCCCCGAAGATCACCATCCCGGGGTTGAAGAGGTTGATCAGGTTCGCCACGCCGATGCCCAGCCAGTCGCCGATCCGGCGCAGCGCCTCCTCCGCCGCCGCGTCCCCGTCCGCGGCCGCCTCCACCACCGCGCGTACGCCCTCGCGCCCGCTCAGCTCGCCGGAACGGCCCGCGGCGTCGATCAGGGCGTGCTCGCCGACCTCGGCCTCGAGGCACCCGCGCGAGCCGCACATGCAAGGCCGCCCGTTGTACGGGTTCACCATCATGTGCCCCAGCTCGCACCCATAGCCGCCGTCGCCGTCCAGCAGCTTGCCGCCGACGATGATCCCGCCGCCCACGCCGACGTCGCCGTGCAGGTAGATCAGATTGTCGTAGCCGCGGCCCACGCCGCGGTCGCGCTCGGCCAGCGCGCCCAGGTGGGCCTCGTTGCCGACGAGCACCGGCAGCCCGAGCCGGGCGCCGAGCTCGACGCCGAACGCCTGGTCCACCCAGCCGATGTAGGGCCCGTACCGTACGGTGCCGTCGGCGGGCCGGATCATGCCGCAGTAGGCCGCGCCGACCCCGACGCACACCGAGCCCGGCCGGGCCCCGCGCCGCAGCTCGCGGCCGAATCCCGCGAGCACGCCGACGACGTCCTCCAGGTCCGCGCCCGCCCGGGGTCTGACCGCCTCCCGGCGGTCGAGGATCTCGCCGCCCAGTCCCACCCGGGCGGCGACCAGGCGGTCGACGCGGACGTCGAAGGCGAGCACGTGCGCCCTGTCGCGCTCCGGACGGACCACCAGCGACGGCCGGCCCGCCCTACCGGTGTCCCCCGGCAACTCCTCGCCGACCAGGCCCGCCGCGGACAGCTCGGCGGTCAGCGCCATGATGGTGCTGCGGTTCAGGCCCATCCGGTCGGCCAGCTCCGAACGGGACAGCGCACCGGACAGGTGCACGTGCCGCAGCAGATCACCGAGGTTGCGCCGGCGAATCTCCTCTTGGGACCGACCGGCTTTCGACATTGCGCGCAATCCTGACGACTCGGGGTGATCCTCGTTGACGGGCCGTGGACAGAGGAGGGGACGCGTTCGCCCTTCCCACCGTCGAGGTTACCAACGGAGGCGTCCGCGGCGGAGTCCCGCGTCCGTTACGGGCACCCGCCCGCGCGCCGTGCGCGGGCCCGCCCCCCATCCGCGGGGAGAGCCCGCCCGGTGCCGTGCCTTCGCCTCCGGACGGGCCGCCGCTCCCGTCCGGGGCGACGCAGCCGGGATCGGGGCCCGCCCGGCGGCACCACCCGCGTACGGCACGCCGAGCGCCTGCGCGATGTCGCACCCGCGGTTACCCCTGCACATCGCGTTCTGGACGCCGGTCCCCCCGTTCGCGACGTTGATGGAGACCTGCTGCGTGCCGCGGCTGCTCGTGGTGTTCGAGGCGGTGAGCCCGGGCCCGGCGGCGGCCCGCTCGCTCGGCGCGGTCCGGAACCCGGACTCCTGCCGGCGAGGCGTCTCCCGCCCGTGGCTGCGCGCGTCCCCGGCGGCGGGGCCCGCGGCGGCCAGCACCGCCGCGACCGACGCGCAGGCGAGGAGACCGAGACCGATCTTCCTCGAAGCCGTCCTGACATACCACCGACACTTCATCGCGCGCTCCCGTGCTTTGGGCGGCCTTTTTCGCCCAGGCCGCCCCCAGGCTAGTGACGCGCCGGTTTTCCGCGCCCGGCGCGCGCGATGTCTTACGGCATCCTTGCCATATCAGTCAGCACGGCTCTCCCATTCGTGGAATTGCCGGCCCCGCCTATCCCCGATCACCAGCCGTTCGAGGTGATGGGCATGTTCTGCCAGATCTTGCAGAGCCTCGGGCCCGGGCCGCAGAAGGCGCCCTGAGTGCTGATGCGTCCGCCGTTCGTGATGCCGGTCTGCTGCTGGCCGATCATGAAGGTCGGGGCGAACACGCCGTTGAGGTTCTGGTTGAACCTGCCGTTGCCCGACTTCGCCTGCCGGGCCCTGGCCGACCCGCCGGACGCCACCTGCTCTCCGCCGCCACCGCCGTGACCGGTGAAGACGTGCGTCGCACCACGACGCGCGGAGTGCGTGGCCGCGCTCGCGGCCTGTGCCGCGGCGGTCCACGCGATCGTCGCCACGAGAGTGGCCAGCGTCAGTCGGCGGGCCGTCAGAGCCCGGAGCGGCCGCGAGCGGAACGTACAGCGGCGAGACATCGTGGAACGCACCTACCTACCAAGACCATCCGGCGTGGGCTTTCGTGGAAACGAGCAACGCCGACGTCATACCCCGCGTGATGGCCTCGACCTCGCTAATGCCGAGCGCGGCATGGATGATGACGCATTTTTTGTCGCTATGCCTCTAGACCCGACATTCGACGCTTATACCGCTATGCAGATAAATGTCCGGCCTTGCGGGATTCATTCGCCGACGGCGTCGAGATAGACCCAGGCGCCTTCGTGCCGGACGAAGCGGCTCTGCTCGCGCATCTCGCCGGGCCGTCCCCGGTAGACGTAGTGGGCGCGGAAGGTGACGGTGCCCTCCGTGTGGATCGGGCTCCCGCCGGTGACCGCCTCGATCTCCAGCCCGGTCCAGCGCATGTCCCGCTCGAACTCGACCCGCGCCGGGCGGGTGGCGGGATGCCAGGTCCGCAGCAGGTACACCTCGTCCTCAACGGCGAACGCGCAGAAGCGCGAGCGCATCAGCGCCTCGGCCGTCGGTACGGCACGTCCCTCGTGGAACCGGCCGCAGCATTCGCCGTAGGCGGCCCGCAGACCACAGGGGCAGGGCTCGCCGGCGCGCTGCGCACGGCGGGAAGCAGGGCTCACCCCGCGAGGCTATCGCCCCCGGCCACCGGCCACGCGCCCCGGATCGCCACCCAGCGCCCCAACCGGAAAAATTCTGAAAGTTGCTGCAAGCTCTTGCACAAGAGGTGGCCGCTAAGTAACTTCCAGGCAACACCTGGGAAACCCGACGGAGGCCCCGATGGTGTGCCAGTCTCCCCGCGGCGCGAGGGCGCCGCCCCCGCCCCGTCCGTGTTCCGGCCGCCGCACGGCGTCGACCGTCCGCGCCGCCCCGGACAGCCCCGCGCGTCCGCGGCACCGCGTGCGCCTCTCACAGGCGTGCGCACGAAGCGGGCCGGGTGTCGGCTCCACCCGGCCCGCGTTCAAGGGATCCCGAATCGATGTCCTGGAGACCCCTCTATGCGACTGTACAAAGCAATCGTCGCGGGCGCCCTGTCCGCGACCGTGGCGGCCGGCACCGCGGTGACGCTGCCCGTGCTCACCGAGAGCGCCGCCGGCGCCGCGACCGGCCCCGGCGTGACCGCGAACCTGTGGAACTGGAACTGGAGATCGGTGGCCAGGGAATGCACCGACGTCCTGGGCCCGGCCGGGTACGGCTCGGTGCAGGTGTCCCCGCCCGCCGACTCCATGTCCAAGGGCGGCTCGGTGTGGTGGGACGTCTACCAGCCCGCCCGCTACGTCCTGACCAGCAAGTTCGGCGACGAGACCGCGTTCAGGAACATGGTCGCCGCCTGCCACACCGCGGGCGTGAAGGTGCAGGTGGACACCGTCATCAACCACATGACCGGGCAGGGCGCCATCAGCTACGGCGGCTACTCCTTCGGCAAGTACGACTATCCCGGCCTGTACTCCTCCTGGGACTTCCACTCCCCCACCTGCGGCATCAACGACGCCGATTACGGCAGCGACGCCTGGCGGGTGCAGAACTGCGAGCTCGTCGGCCTGTCCGACCTCAACACCGGCTCCGGCTACGTGCGCGGCCAGATCGCCGCGTACATGAACAGGCTCACCGACCTCGGCGTGGACGGCTTCCGCATCGACGCCGCCAAGCACATCAGCCCCGACGACCTCGCGGCGATCCGGTCCAGCCTCAAGGGCTCGCCGTACATCCACCAGGAGGTCATCCAGGGCGCGAACGAGGCGGTCCAGCCGAGCCAGTACACCGGCATCGGCGACGTGGACGAGTTCGTCTACGGCCGCAAGCTCAAGGAACAGTTCACCGGCCAGATCAAGTGGCTGCGGACCTTCGGCCAGAGCTGGGGCCTGTCGGTGGGCGACGACAAGGCGGTGGTCTTCGTCGACAACCACGACACCGAGCGCAACGGTTCCACCCTCAACTACAAGCACGGCGCCGCCTACAAGCTGGCCAACGTCTTCATGCTGGCCTGGCCGTACGGCAAGCCCAGCGTCTATTCCTCCTTCACCTGGAGCGACGGCGAGGGCGGCCCGCCGTCGGCGAACGGCGGGTTCGTCACCGACGCCGACTGCTCCGGCGGCCGGTGGACCTGCTTCGACCGCGAGATGGCGGGCATGGTCGGCTTCCACAACACGGTGGCCGGCACCCCGGTCGCGAACTGGACCGACAACGGAGGCAACCTGATCGCCTTCAGCCGCGGGAGCAGGGGCTGGGTGGCGATCAACAACGAGAGCGGCGGCGTCACCCGCACCTTCACCACCGGCCTGCCGGCCGGGACGTATCCGAACGTCGCGGGCGGCGGCTCGGTGACCGTGGGCGCCGCGGGGACGGCGACGGTGACCGTGCCGGGCAGGAGCGCCGTCGCCATCCACGTCGGCGCCCAGCCCTCGCCCACGGTGACGCCGACCGGCGGCGACACCGCCACCGTCTACTACTACACGGGCTGGAACCCGGCCTACATCCACTATGGCGTCAACGGCACCTGGACCACCGTCCCCGGCGTGGCCATGGACGCCGCCTGTTCCGGCTGGAGGAAGAAGACCGTGAACCTCGGCACGGCCACCGCCTTCCAGGTCACCTTCACCAACGGCTCCGGCTCCTGGGACAACAACAACGGCAGGGACTACACCCTGGGCACCGGCACCAGCACCGTGAAGAACGGCGTGGTCACCGGCAACGCCGCCGACCCCTGCTAGATCGCGCCGGCGCGTCCCGGCCCAGGCCGGGCCGGGACGCCTCCCGTCCGGGGGCGGGCGGGAGACGCGGCGAGGTCCCCGGCGTCGGCGGTCCTGATGGGACCGCCGGCCGGAGACCTCGCCGTTCAGTCATGGTCCAGGCCGTCGCCGACGCGATCCGGCGCTCAGTTGTAGGGGTTGTCGTAGGTGCCGGTGCTCTTGGTCCGCATCTGGTACTGGCCGTTGCTGCCGAACCACCCGCCGGTCACGTCGAAGCGGACGTTGCGGACGGTGCCGCCGAAGTTCACCTCGCCGCTGTACAGGTAGGCCTGCTGGCACCCCGGCATCGACGTCGGGCCGGTCTGCGTCGGCCAGGCCGTGCTCGTGCCGTTGACGTTGATCGTGAAGTAGGGCTGCGGGTAGGCGTGCTGCCAGCACAGGCGCAGCGAGTAGCGGTACTTCGTGTTTCCGTCGTCGAACGCCACCGTGCCGTCCAGGAGGGCCAGCTGTGTCGCGTTGCCGTCGTTGCTCACCAGTTGCAGGTAGACCGGCTGGTCCGGGCCGTACGCCGCGTGCGCGGGGCTGAGCGGCAGGAGCGCGGCGGCCATCGCCCCGATGGCCATGGCGAACGACGCCGTGAGGCGACGTCCACTCGAGCGTGCGATCAATTCACACCTCATCCGTTGCAGGAGTGCGAGTGCCCGGAGGCTATGGCCGCGGAAGCGGAACGATCCAGCGCGGCGGTGTGGGGGGCTGGATCCGGTCCGGCGTTAACGCGGCGCCCGGGGGGACCTTGGGGACGCCGCTCCGCGGCGACCAGCGCGGAGACGGCGGCGGAGCGGGTCGAAATCCCCGCGGGACCGCTGAATATTTCATGCCGCGTGAGGCGCCCGGGGAGGATTCCCGCGAGGATCACGAAGACGGCCCCCGGCGGCGCTCCGCCGGGGGCCGGTCGCGGGTCCGGCCGGAGGTCAGCAGATCTTGTAGTCGCGCCGCGACGAGTTATACGCGCAGGAGTCGACCAGCGCGCCGGAGGCGTCCCGCAGGTACGCCGCATCCGCGGTCTGGTTCCAGATGTAGGCGAAAGTCCCCCCGCTCCTGCCCCAGTAGAGGGTGGTCGCGGTGTTCTTCCCCTTGCCGGTCCGCAGGGTGACCGTCTTCCCCGCGCCGAGGGTGAACCTGCCGAACGTGTAGACGTGATCCGCCCGCTTCGTCCTGTCGCGGACGGTCCAGCCCGTGAGGCTCACGGCCTTCCTCGTCGAGTTCTTGATCTGGACGTACTCACCGTTCAGGCTGCTGTTCGCGCCGAAGTCCGGCGAACCGGGCGAGTCGTAGTAGATCTTGGTGATCCGGACGGCCGGGCCCGCCGCGTAGGAGGGCTGGGAGACGGCCACCACGCCGGCGGCCACGACCGCGGCCGTCAGCAGGGATCGGATACGCACGGAGTTACTCCTGGGATGGGGGGACACGATCGGAATCGATCATAATGACGATCTTTGATACCGATTGACCATCCCTGTATCGGTTTGGCATACGAGGGGCGCCCCCCGCGGAGACCGCCCCCGTGGCCTCAGTTCACCGATAGACACCCGTGTGGCCGAGCGAGTACCGGCCGGGCTGGGGATACACGCACAGCCCGTGCGGCCCGGCGCCGACCCTGATGGTGCGGACGACTCTGCCGTCCCGGGTGTCGAAGACGTAGACGACCCCGTGGTAGCGACCGCTGAGCCACAGCTTCGTGCCGTCCGCCGACACGCCGCCCATGTCGGGCGAGCCCCCGCCGGGGATCCGCCACACGTCCACCACCTTCCGTTTCGCGAACGACACGACCGACACCGATCCCTCGCCCCGGTTCGACACGTACAGACGGCGCGAGTCGCGGCTGACGTAGAGGCCGTGCGCGCCCCGGCCGGTCGGCAGGAACCGCTTGACCTCGTACGTCGCCGCGTCGACCAGCCACACCCCGTGCCGTTCCATGTCCGCGACGTAGAAGACCGTGCCGTCGGGCGACAACTTCACGTCCTGCGGCATGCTCATGTGGCCCAGGTGGATGCGGCGGATCACGCTCGGCGTACGCCAGTCGATCACGACGAGGTCGCCGCTGAACTCGCAGCTCGCGAGGAACACCGTGCCGTCCACGGTGAAGTCGCCGTGGTTCACGCCCCGGCAGGGCAGCGGCAGGGAGCGCAGGAGTTTCATGCTGTGCGGGTCGCGCAGGTCGAGCTGGTTGTTCCGCTCCGCCATGACCAGCGCGTACGTGCCGTCCGGGGAGAAGTACAGGTTGTACGGGTCCTCCACGGGCACCGGGCGGCCGGGCCTGCCGGTGCGGGGGTCGACGGGGGTGAGGAAGTTGCCCCGGTTGTTGTTCACCCACAGCGTCTTGAGGTCCCAGGACGGCACCACGTGCTGGGGCAGCGCCCCGACCGTGAAGTGCCGCACGATCCGGTACGTCTCCGGGTCGATGACGTCGACCGTGCCGCTCTCGCTGTTGGGCACGTACACGAGGGAGCGGAAACCCTTCACGACGGGGCTGAGCATCCCCGGCCGGTCGGCCGCGTAGACGTCGGCCCGCCCCCGGTGCTCCGGCTCGATCGACGCGGCCGCGGCCGGCGACGGCCGGGCGGACGCCGGCGGGGCGCCCGTGATGCGCGCAGGCGCGGCACGCGGCACGGGCGGCTCCGCCGTGCGTCCGATGACGGCGCATCCCCCCACGATCATCAGCGCCACGATCATCAGCGCCGCGGTCACGGCAGCGGCTCCACGCGCTCGGTCCACGCCTGCCCCTTCGTCGCGGCGGGCTGTGCCCGGCCGGCCCCCGTACGGTCGTGACCGGCCGCGCCGGGATCGGCACGACGCAGCGGGTCGGCGCGACGCTAACGCCGGCCGCCACGGCCCGCAGGCCGCTTTGCCCGCTCTTTCACGCCCCGTGCCCCACCGCCGCCCGGGCGCGTCGGGATGCCGCTCCCGCCCCCGCAGGCAGGAGCCGCCCGCCGGCAGCGGGCCCGCACGGCTCAGCCCGTGACGGCGCGCGTCATCGGGCGGTCACCTCGGCGCCGAGCAGTTCGTCCACGGCTTTCCGGTCGGGCAGCGAGGGGCTGGCGCCGGGCAGTGTGGTCGCGAGGGCTCCGGCGGCCATCCCCCGCCGGACGGCGGTGGCGGTGTCGAGGCCGGCCGCGAGGGCCGCGCCCACGAAGCCGGTGAAGGCGTCGCCCGCGGCGGTGGTGTCCACCGGGGTGACCGCGTAGGCGGGGAAGTGCCGGGTGCGCTCCGGGGTGACCGACAGGGCCCCGGCCGCGCCGAGCGTGATGATCGCGTGGCGCACGCCGCGGTCGAGGAACCAGGCCGCGGCCCGCTCGGCGGACGCGACGTCGACGACCTGCACCCCGGTCAGCGCGGCCGCCTCGCTCTCGTTGGGGGTGACGACCGCGACGTGCGGCCAGACCCGGTCGGGCAGCGGCTGCGCGGGCGCGGGGTCGAGCACCACGGTCAGGCCGGCCCGCGCGCCCGCCTCGGCCGCGTGACAGGCGACGTCGACGGGGGTCTCCAGCTGGAGGAGAAGCACGCTCGCCTTCTCGCGCACGGCCCTGATGCTCTCGTCCACCATCGCGGCGCTGAGGTCCGCGTTGGCGAGTGGAGTCATGACGATGTCGTTCTCGCCCGACGCGTCCACCCTGATGTGCGCGACGCCGGTGCGGCCGGCCACGGAGCGGACCTCCGTCAGCGCCACGCCGTGGGAGCGCAGCGCCGATGAGACGATCTCACCGAACGGATCCGTGCCGACACAGCCGACCAGCCAGGTGGGCGCTCCCGCACGGGCGGCGGCGACCGCCTGGTTCGCGCCCTTCCCCCCGAGGACCAAGGTGACGTCGTCGCCGAGAACGGTCTCTCCCCGGCGCGGGAGGCGGCGGGTGAAGGCGGTGACATCCGCGGAGATGCTCCCGACGACGACGACACCTTGCGGTTCCATCAGATTCCTCCTGTTTCAGCTGCTTCAGGGATGTCAGGAGACCCGGCCGAGCGTCTCGATCGCGCCGACCATGAGATCCCAGAACCGGTCCCGGTCCAGCACGATCCCGACGTTCGCGTTGGGTTCCCAGTCCATGCGGCGGTGCAGGTCGGCCACGGTCGCCCCCCGGGTGTGCCGGCCGTCCAGCTCGATCCGCAGGCCCACCCGCTCGTACGTCATGACCTCGGGATCGATGAGGTACGCCACCGTGATCGGGTCGTGCAGCGGCGGAGCGGGGAACCCCCAGGTCTCGTGATAGGTGGAGCCGAAGAACGTGAGCAGTTCCACGCAGACCCGGGCGAGCGGAGTGCCGAGCGCCTCGATCCTGGCGAGCACGTCGGCGGTCACCAGCGCCTGGTGGCTGACGTTGAGCCCCACCCATGTCGTCGGCACGCCGCTGTCCAGCACCTCCGCCGCCGCCTCCGGGTCGGCGTAGATGTTGAACTCCGCGTACGGCGTGTGGTTGCCGCGATCCGTGGAGCCTCCCATGATCACGACTTCCCTAATCCGCTCGCGGTCCTCGGGATGACGGCGCAGCAGGGTGGCGATGTTCGTCAGCGGGCCGATGGCCACCACGGTCACCGGCTCGGCGGCGGCCGCCAGCGTGTCGTGGATCAGGTCCACGCCGTGGCGGGGGTCGAGCGGGACGCTCGGCTCCCCGAACGCCGGGCCGTCCAGGCCGCTCTCCCCGTGCACGTAGTCGCCGATCTCCAGCGGCGCCGTCAGCGGGCGGTCGCAGCCCGCGGCGACCGGCACGCCGGTGACGCCGGCGAGGCTCAGCATCCGGCGGGCGTTGAGCGCGGTCTTCTCCACCGTCTGGTTCCCCGCGACGGTCGTGACCGCGCGCAGGTCGATCGCCGGGCTGGCCACCGCGAGCAGGATGGCCATGGCGTCGTCGTGCCCGGGGTCGCAGTCGAGGATCACCGGGATCGGCATGTCAGAGCTCCTTCGCGAGCCAGCGGACCGCCCGGGTGAACAGGGTGCGGTAGCCGTCCCAGGAGACGAACTCGTCCGGGCACCAGTGCGGCGCGATGTCGGAGGCCCAGGCGAGCGTGCGCCCCGCCCCGGCCTGCCGTACGGCGAGCAGGGGGTCGCCGCCGACGGTCGCGAGCAGCGTCGCGTCCTCGGGCAGCGCGAACCGGTTGTAACCGAGCAGGTCGGGCCACTGGGCGGGGAGCCCGGCCACGATGGGGTGCGCGTCGTCGGCGAGCAGGCCGGGCACGCCCTGCGGGGTCTCGACGCGGTCGTCGTAGCGGGAGATCCGGGCGGGGAGCACCCGTTCGACCGCCGTGCCGGCGAACGCGGCCTTGGCCTCGAAGCCCTGGAAGCTCAGGTAACCGCCGGCCATGGCGAGGCCGCCGCCCTGCTCCACCCAGTCGGCCAGCAGGTCGAGGCGGTTGACGGTCTTCTCGCTGGCCAGCCAGGTAGCGGGGTGCAGCAGGATGCTGTTGGCCCCGATGTCGGAGAGCACGACCACGTCGTAGGCGGCCAGCGCCTCGGGCGTGCCGGGGAACAGCTCGGGCACGTCGTGCGCGGGCAGGTGGTCGACCTCGATGCCGTCGGCGGCCAGGACGCCCCGCAGGGGTTCGATTCCGGTGTGGTAGGTGGTCGAGGTGAACGCGTCGAAGCCCTTGTAGTGGGTCGACACGCTCACCCACGATTCACCGGCGACGAGCACGCGGGTCATGGAAATCGTCTCCTTCTTTCTACGTCTGTGATCAGTGGCCGCGCGCGGCGGCGAGGAAGAGCTCGCGCGGGTTGCCCGCGAGCAGCCGGGTGGTGTCGCCGGCGGTCAGCCCGTGCCGGTGCAGGCGCGGGACGAAGTGGGTGAGGATGTGGGCGTAGCCGGTGCCGCCGTAGCGGACGAGCATGGTCTTCAGGAACACGTCCTGGGAGAGCAGCACCCGGTGCCCGAGCCCGGCGCGGACCAGCCAGGCCACGGCGACGGCGTTCTCCTCGTCGCACGGGGACTGGCCCTCGCCCGGATAGAGGTAGTCCATGCCGCACATGTCGTAGCCGAGGTAGGCGCCGCGCAGGGCGAGGGACACCTGGTAGTCGCGGTCCGCCCCGCTGGGGTTCAGGTGCGAGAGCACGGTGCCGGCGAGCAGGCCGCCCTCCTCCGCGACGACGTCGAGCACGCGGTGACCGTGCCGCACCCAGCCGGGGAGGTGGACCGAGAGCGGCACGCCCGTGCGGGCCTGCGCCCGGGCCGCGCCGCGCAGCACCTTCTCCTCCTCGGGGGTGAAGTCCGGCGAGACGCCGATCTCCCCGATCACGCCGGCCCGGACGCCGTCCACGCCCTCGGTGAGGTCGCGCTCGATCTCGTCGGCGACGTCCGCCGCCGTCATCGAGCGGACCCGGGCGGGGTGGGTCTTCTCCAGGTAGAAGCCGCAGCCCATGACGACGTTCAGCCCGGTGGCGCGGGCGATCGCGACCAGCTCGCCGGGCGCCCGCCCGATGCCCTCGGGGGTCACCTCGAGCAGCGTGCGCCCGCCGCGCTCGGCGAACCTGCGCACCTCCTCGATCGCGGTTCCCGTGTCGTCCAGCGACACGTTGTCGCGGGAGAGGTACGGGTCGTTGCGGAGCCTGCCGAGGAACTCCATCCGCACGGGGTGCCCGGCGATCAGCTCGCCCTCGGCGTCGCCCTCGGGCGCGGGGTGCCAGGCGCGGGCGCCGTCGTTGCGCAGGTGCTCGTGGCAGAGCGTGATCCCGAGGTCGTGGGGGGACACGGGGCCGAGCACGGTGTTCACCAGCGCCGTCGTCACGGCCGGAGGCCGGGCCGGGGAGGTCATTTCCGGATCGCCCCGAACTTCGCCCACACCTTGCTGTTGGCGAAGATGGCCAGCAGCAGGATGCCGCCCTGGACGATCTGCACGTAGAACGGCGAGACGTGCAGCAGCACCAGGCCATTGGCGATCACGCCGAGCGTGAGCGCGCCGAGGATCGTGCCGAGCATGCTCGCCCGGCCGCCGAAGAGGCTGGTGCCGCCGAGCACGACGGCCGTGATGACCTCCAGCTCGAAGCCGGATCCGGCGTTGGACGAGCCGGAGCTGAGACGGGTGGCGATCAGCACGCCCGCGACCGCCGCCGCCAGGCCGGCGAGCACGTAGACGGTCAGCCCGACTTTCCGCGTGTTCACGCCGGTGCGGCGCAGCGACTCGCCGTTGGAGCCGAGGCCGATGACGTAGCGGCCGAACGGCGTCCGGGTGAGGACGAGCCAGCCGATCAGCGCGACGACCACCGCGATGATGGCCGGGACGGGCACCCCGGCGATGCGGCCCTGGCCGATCTGGACGATCCAGAGGTCTCCGTCGATGGGGGTCGAGTAGCCCTCGGTGGCGCGCAGCGCCGTGCCCCGCATGATCGACAGCATCGCGAGCGTGACGATGAACGGCGGGATGTTCTGGTAGGAGGAGAACCACCCGTTCACGAACCCGATCAGGGCGCCGAGCGCGAGGATCGCGACCAGGGCGAGGGTGGGGTTCCACCCGTGCTGCAGCACGATCGCGAGTAGCGAACCCGACAGTGCGACCGTGGAGCCGACCGACAGGTCGATGCCGGACGTGCTGATCACGAAGGTCATCGCGGTCGCGACGACCAGCGTGGGGGCGATCTGCCGCAGCAGGTTGAGCAGGTTGCCCGTCGTGGCGAACCGGTCGGCGGAGAACGCGAAGAAGATCAGCAGGACCACCAGCACGACCGCGATCGCGATCGTCTGCGCGTGCCGGCCGATGTGGGCGTTGGCCCGGGCCGACCTGGTGGTGACGACCCGCTGGCTGGTCCCGTGGCTGGTCCCGGTCTTGGTGGCGGTCACCGTCGCACCCCCTCCTTCATCTCTCCCTCGTCGTGGGCGACGATCTCGGACACGAGCCGTTCGAGGCTGGTGTTCCGGGCGTCGAGGTCGGCCCTGAGCGTGCCCTCGTACATAACGCACAGCCGGTCGCAGACCCGGAAGAGGTCCTGCAGGCGGTGGGTGATGAGGATCACCGACACGCCCTGGGCCGAGACTGTCTTGATCAGTTCGAGGACGGTCTCGACCTCGGCGACGGCGAGTGCCGCCGTCGGCTCGTCGAGGATGAGCAGCTTGGGCCCGAAGGTCACGGCCCGGGCGATGGCGACCGCCTGCCGCTGGCCGCCCGACAGTCCCCCGACGGGGATGTCCGTCAGCGGGATCCGGATGTTCAGGGCGTCCAGGTGGCGACGGGCGTCCTCGTGCATCTTCCGTATGTCGAGCATCATGCCGCCGGCCTTGCGCGGCTCCCTGCCGAGGAACAGGTTCCCGGCCACGTCGATGTCGTCGCACAGCGCGAGGTCCTGGTAGACCATCTCGATGCCCAGCTCGCGGGCGTCCTTGGGGGTGGCGAAGGAGACCGGCCGGCCGTCGAAGACGATCTCGCCGGAGTCCGGCACGACGGCGCCGGCCAGCACCTTCATGAGGGTGGACTTGCCGGCCGCGTTGTCGCCGACGAGCCCGACCACCTCTCCCGGGCCGACGCGCAGCGTCGGGCCGCGCAGCGCGTCGACCATTCCGTAGCGCTTGCGGATGTCGCGCATGACCACCCGATCAACGCGATCCGCCTTCTGGTCGGTCATGCGAATCCCTTCGCCGCTCACTTGAACGTGGCGCGGTACGAATCGACGTTGTCCTTGGTCACGATCGTCACGGGCACGTCGATTTTCTTCTTCGGCTGGGCGCCGCCGACCAGGGCCTGGGCCTCCTTGACGGCCTCGTAGCCCTCGGTCTTCGGGTCCTGCTGGACCACCCCGGCGACGAACCCGGCGTCGATGCCGCTGATGGCCTCCTTGGTCAGGTCCCAGCCGAAGACCTTGACCCGGTCGCCCGCGTTCTGCGACTTCACGGCGGCGACCGTGCCGAGCAGGGCCGGCTCGCCGGTGGCGTACACGATGTTCATGTCGGAGCGGGAGGTGAGCAGGTTCTCCGCGGCCGACATCGCGGCCTCCTGCTTGTTCTGCCCGTCTACGGTCTGAACGATCTTGGCGCCGGCGCCCTCGACCGTCTTGTTGAAGTCGTCCTTGCGGATGTTCTGGATGAAGGAGTTGAGCGCGCCCACCACGCCGATCTTCGGCGCGGTAAGGCCCTGCGCCTGGGCCCACTTGTTGACGAAGTCGCCCGCCTGCTGGGCCGCCGCGGCGTTGTCCACACCCACCTGGGTGTCCACGGCGGGCGAGTCGACGATCGCGTCCACGGCGACGACCTTCAGCCCGGCGTCCTTGGCGATCTTCACCGCGGGCTTGATGCCCTCGACGTCGATGGCGACCACGATGACCGCGTCGAACTGCTGCTGGACGAAGTTGTCGATGGCCTCGTTCTGCTTGGCCGGGTCGTCGTTGGCGTTGAAGATCGTGAGATCGACGTTCGCCTCCTTCGCCGCCTGCTGGGCGCCGGCGTTCATCTCGTTGAAGAAGATCGCCTGCTGGTTGATCTGGACGAGCCCGACCCTCGGCCGGTCTCCGCCGGAGCCCCCGGAAGCGCCGGAGGCGCCGGAGTCGTCCGAGCTGCCACAGGCCGCCGCCAGCAGGCCGGTGGCCAGGATCGTCGTCGCCGCGGTCAGGCGGATGAATCTCGTGGATCGAGCCATGAGAGATGAGCCTTTCGGGGGGGCGGGGGTAGGGATGGATCGGATGGGTAATCGATTACCCGAGTTTCGGGCATGCTAGTGGGACCGAAAAAGCACCGTCAAGGTGCGGTTTCCTCACCGAACCCCTATCGTTCCGTGTGATCTCGGCACTACAAGGGGCCGCAGGGTCGATCGTTGGCAAAGATCAAGGGAAATCGATTACACGATGGGCGTGACGATTCACGACGTGGCGCGGGCAGCGGGCGTCTCCGTTGCCTCGGCCTCCCGCGCGCTCTCGGGGCGGCGCAAGGTCACGCCCGAGGTCGCCGAGCGGGTCGCGCGTGCCGCGGCCGAGCTCGGCTACCAGCCGAACGCGGTCGCCAAGGCGCTGCGCGACCAGACCACCGGCACCATCGGCATGGTCGTGCCGGGCATCGGGAACCCGTTCTTCACCACGATCGTCGAGGCCGTGGAGCGCGAGCTGCAGAACTCCGGCACCGACCTGCTGCTGTGCTCGTCCCGGTACGATCCCCACATCGAGGCCCGGAGGCTGGAGACCCTGCTGGCCCGGCGCGTCGACGGGCTGATCATCAGTCCGTGCGACATCGAGGCCAGCGTCCCGGCCGTGCTGGACGCGGCCCGCCGGGTGCCCCTCGTGCAGCTCGACCGCCACATCGAGGGCGGCACGGCCGACTGGGTGGGCGTGGACGACGAGGCGGGGGTGACCCTGGCGGTCGAGCACGTGATCGCGGGCGGGGCACGCTCGGTGGTCTTCGCGGGCAGCCGGCTGGTGAGCTCCTCCGCCCGGCTGCGGCTCAGCGGGTTCGAACGCGCCGCGGCGCGGGCCGGGGTGGAGATCCTGCCGCCGCTGCTGGGCGAGTTCACTCTGGACTGGGGCATCGAGGCCGGGCGCAGGCTGCTCGACGCCGGCCGGCTGCCGGACGCGGTGGTCTGCGGGAACGACGAGATCGCCGTGGGCCTGGTGCGGTCGCTGCGGTTCGGCGGGGCGCGCGTCCCCGAGGACGTCTCGGTCGTCGGGTTCGACGACGTGGGCCACGCGACCATGTGCGACCCGCCGCTCAGCACGGTGCGCCAGCCGGTGGAGGAGATGGCGGCGGAGGCGGTGCGCCTGCTCGGCCAGGTCAAGGCCGCCGACACGCGGCCCGCGCAGCGGATCGCGATCACGCCCAGGCTCGTCGTACGGCAGACCAGCCGGCTGTCGGCGGCCGGAGTCGCAGAGTAAGTCAGGGGAAGGAGTCCGGGTGGACGAGGCGGTCGAGCTGACACGCGAGCTGGTCAGGATCGACTCGGTGGGCGGGGGCGAGGCCGCGGTGGCCGAACCGCTCGCGAGACGACTGTCGGACGCCGGTTTCGCGGTGCGGCGGCACGAGTACGCGCCGGGCCGGACCGGCCTGGTCGCCCGCTGGGGGTCGGGCGAGCCGGTGACGCTGACCGGGCATCTCGACACGGTGCCGCTGGGCGGGCAGACGTGGCGGCACGCGCCGCACGGCGCGGAGATCGACGGCGACCGGCTGTACGGACGTGGTTCGAGCGACATGAAGTCCGGCGTGGCCGCGCTGGTGGTCGCCGCCGAGCGGCACGTGCGCCGCGCCGGGGCGAAGGGCGCGCTGGAGATCGTCCTCACCGTAGGCGAGGAGACCGGTTGTGACGGCGCGGCCGGCATGGCGGCCGCGGGCCTGGTAAGCAGGTCGCGCGCGCTGCTGGTGGCCGAGCCGACCGCCAACCGGGTGCTGCTCGGGCACAAGGGCGCGCTCTGGCTGGAGGCCACCACGCGGGGCAGGACGGCGCACGGCTCGATGCCGCACCTCGGCGACAACGCGATCTACAAGCTCGCCCGCGTGATCGGCGCCGTCGAGCGGTTCGATCCCGGGGTGCCCGAACACCCCTGGCTCGGCCCGTCCACGGTGAACGTGGGGACGGTGCGCGGCGGGATCAACGTGAACTCCGTGCCCGACCTGGCCGCCGCGACCATCGACCTGCGGACCGTCGCCGGCCAGGACCACGGGCGGCTCCGCGAGCGGTTGCAGGCCGCGCTCGGCGACGAGGCGACCCTCGACGTGCTCGTGGACCTGCCCGCGATCTGGACGGAGCCGGACGACCCCTTCGTGCGTGCCCTGGTGGACGCGGGGGCGGGCGCGCCCGGCGACCGTCCGGCGGCCAGCTACTTCACCGACGCCTCGGTCCTCGCTACCGTCTGCGGCGGGGGGCCCACGGTCATCTGCGGCCCCGGCGAGCCCGAGCAGGCGCACGTCACCGACGAATACTGCCTGGTCCACCGGATCGAGGAGGCCGTCGAGATCTACACCGCCGCCCTCGGGCGGTTCGGCTGATCGCGTGACCGGCCCGGCGACGTGGCCCGCGCAGCCGGGTCACGAGCGCCCACCGCGGACACCGGACGGTTATCGTCGGATTGTGGCAAGGCGATCATCACACTGCCGGTGACTCGAGGAGGTCGCGTGCGCGACGTGTCCCCGCCCCTGCACATGCGACGGGACGGATTCCATCCCGTCCCGGAGCTCTCCGCACTGCGCAACGACGAGGGGGTGGCCCGGATCCGCACCGTGTTCGGCACCGACGCCTGGCTGGTCACCAGATACGAGGATGTCCGGACGGTGCTGAGCCATCCGGAGCTGTACAGCAACGCGCTCGTGCCTCCGCTCCGGCCGCCCGGCGCGCCGCCGCCCAGCGCGGAGGAGGCCGCCGCGATGCGCGCCGGCAACCTGCTCGGTTCCGACCCTCCCGAGCACACCCGGCTGCGCCGGATGCTCACGGCCCAGTTCACCGTCCGCCGTATGCGGGGGCTGGAGCCCAGAGTCCAGCAGATCGTCGACGACCATTTGGACGCCATGGAGCGCGGCGGACCACCCGCCGATCTGGTGACGGACTTCGCCCTCCCGGTTCCCTCCCTGGTGATCTGCGAACTGCTGGGCGTGCCGTACGCCGACCGGGCCGGCTTCCAGGGGACGTCCAAGCGGATGCTGGACGCTTCCCTGTCCCCGGACGAACGCGCGGCCGCGGCGGCGGAGGCCCGGGCGTACATCGCAGGCCTGATCACGACGATGCGCAAGGACCCCGGTGAGGACCTGCTCGGCATGCTCGTACGCGAGCACGGCGACGAGTTGAGCGATCCCGAACTCACCGGCATCGGCACCCTGCTGCTGCTCGCCGGGCACGAGACCACGGCAAACATGCTGTCCCTGGGCACCCTCGCCCTGCTGCGGCATCCCGATCAGCTCACGCTGCTGCGCGACGAGCCGGACCGCGTGGACGCCGCCGTCGAGGAACTGCTGCGATGGCTCAGCATCGTGCACTCCGGAACGGTCAAGATCACTACAACCGAGGTCCGGCTGGGCGATCGGACCCTCGGCCCCGGCGAGACCGTCATCTGCTCCCTGCCCGCCGCCAACCGCGACCCGGGGCTCGTTCCGAACCCGGACGACCTGGACATCCGCCGGGATGTCATCGGCCACGTCGCGTTCGGACACGGCGTCCATCACTGTCTCGGCGCTCCCCTGGCCCGTATGGAGATGCGAATCGCGTTCCCCGCCCTGCTGCGCCGGTTCCCCGGCCTGCGACTGGCGGGCGACCCCCTGTTCCGCTCCTTCACCGTCGTACACGGCCTGACCACGATGCCGGTCACCTGGTAGGCCTCCGGCTCACCGCCGAGCACCCGGCCCTCCGGCGTCCGACGCCGAGGGCCGGGCGGCTCGTCCGTCAGCCTGGGCTCCAACGGCACGTGGTCGGGGACGAACCCGAAGCCGTCGGCGTTCAGCAGATCACCGAGTTCGACAAGGCTCCTCACCACGGCCTCCTCCCCGGACTGACCGGAGGAGGAGGCCGTGCGGGGCCCCTCCGGAGAGGGCTAGCCGCCCCTCGCCGCCCCTCGCCCCACGACGCGGAGCCGTCAGGCGACCGAGGCGGGGAACCTCTCCCAGACGCGGTGGGCGGCCATCAACCGCTGCACAGCGGTGAACACCTCGGTGGCGGAGTCACCGGAGACCACGCCCGGCGTGCCGCTGATCCCGGCCTGCGCGAGCAGCTTCGCGCCGCCGCCCCACGCGCCGATCGCCTTCGCGTGCCGCCAGCACTCGTCGATCATGAGCATCACCCGCGGGTCCACCGCGATGGCGTCGCCCGCTCCCGCCTTGGCGTCACGCGCGGGCAGCGCGTCCGGCGCCGGCACCGGCGCGGCCGCCAGCAGCAGCGCGTCGAACTCGATCGACCGGGCGGTGGCGAAGGTCCGCTGCACGGGCAGGTCGCCCAGCATGCCGCCGTGCGGCGCGATCAGCAGCGGCACCATCCCGGCGGCGAACACGGCCTTGCGCAGGTCGCGTACGCCGTCGAGGTCGGCGCCGTCGTCGACCACGACGCCGACCATGCGGCCGTCACCCGGCCACTCCTTGCCCAGCTGCGAGAGCGCGGGGCTGGGCGCCGAATCGGCGAGCGGCAGGGTCGGCTCCGGCGCGGGCAACCCCAGCCCGGTGGCGACCTCCCGGCACAGGACCGGGTCGATGTTCGCCAGGCACTGGAGCTGACGCTCCTTGATCGCCTGCTCGTAGCACTTGCCCAGCTCGAAGGTGTAGGCGCGGATGATGTGCTCCTTCTCCACCGGCGTCATGCTCAGCCAGAACAGGCGCGTCTGGCTGAAGTGGTCGTCGAAGGACACGGGGTTGGCGCGGACCTTCCTCGCCTGGGCGACCTCGACCGGCACGTCGGTGTACGCCTTCTCCCCGTCGCCGGCGACGAACGGGTTGCCGCCGTCCAGGGAGTTCGGCCGGTACGGCGCGACGCCGGCGTGGACGGCGTGCTGGTGGAAGCCGTCGCGGAGCATGTCGTTGACCGGGCAGTGCGGACGGTTGATCGGGATCTGCGCGAAGTTCGGGCCGCCCAGCCGCGTGATCTGCGTGTCGAGATAGGAGAACAGCCGCGTCTGCAGCAGCGGGTCGTTGGTGACGTCGATGCCCGGCGGCAGGTGCCCGACGTGGAAGGCGACCTGCTCGACCTCGGCGAAGAAGTTGGTGGGCGTCCGATCGAGCGTCATCTTCCCGATCGCCTGCACCGGCGCGAGCTCCTCGGGCACGATCTTGGTCGGGTCCAGCAGGTCGATGCCCTCGAACGTCTGGTCAGGAGTGTCGGGGAAGACCTGGATGCCGAGCTCCCACTCGGGGTAGGCGCCGGCCTCGATCGCGTCGTACAGATCCCGGCGGTGGAAGTCGGGGTCCATGCCGCCGAGCATCTGCGCCTCCTCCCAGGTCAGGGAGTGCACGCCGAGCTTGGGCTTCCAGTGGAACTTGACCAGCACCGTCTCCCCGGCCTCGTTCACCAGCCGGAAGGTGTGGACGCCGAAGCCCTCCATCATGCGGAAGGAGCGCGGGATCCCGCGGTCGGACATGTTCCACATCGTGTGGTGCTGCGCCTCGGTGTGCAGCGAGACGAAGTCCCAGAACGTGTCGTGCGCGCTCTGCGCCTGCGGGATCTCCCGGTCCGGGTGCGGCTTGCCCGCGTGGATGACGTCGGGAAACTTGATGCCGTCCTGGATGAAGAAGACCGGGATGTTGTTGGCGACGAGGTCGAAGGTGCCCTCGTCGGTGTAGAACTTGGTGGCGAACCCGCGGGTGTCGCGGACCGTGTCGGCTGATCCGCGCGAACCGAGGACCGTGGAGAACCGCACGAAGACGTCGGTCTTCTTCCCCTTCTTCAGGAAACCGGCCTTGGTCACCGCTTCGGCGGTGCCGTACCCCTCGAAGACGCCGTGGGCGCCGGCGCCCCGGGCGTGGACGACGCGCTCGGGGATGCGCTCGTGGTCGAAGTGCGTGATCTTCTCGCGCAGATGGTGGTCCTGCAGCAGGGTCGGGCCGCGCTCACCCGCCTTCAGCGAGTGGTCGGTGTCGCGCAGCCGCGCCCCCTGCGCGGTGGTGAGGTGGGCGCCCTGCTGTCCCTTGGCCGTGGCGGGCGCGCCGGTCTCCGCTCCGGTCGGTGTGACGGTCGCGGGAGCGCCCTGCTCCTTCTTCGGGGGCAGCGGATCGCGCGGCGTCGTCGGCTCCTCAAGGGTCGCCGGGGCGCTGCCCGGCGAGCCGGGCACGTCCGGCGTCAGGAAGTCGGTCACCTTCTCCGCCGCGTTCTCCACGACCTCCTTGACCGCCTTGGCGGGCTTGCTGGCATCCATGGTGCGATCCTCCATCAAGCGGTAACGAGCAGTCCGCGCGCCGTACCCGCTGGTAGGAGGGCCAAACCTGTCAGCGGGCCTCCACCCGCGACGGTGTCCCCGCGGCGGGCCGCCGCGAGGACACGTGCCGCAGCAGGCCTCAGCTGTACGGACGGTTGGACATGTGCTCGGCCGTACCCACACGGTGCTTCTGCTTGCGCATCCCGGCGAGACCGAGCAGACCGAGCAGGCCCAGCAGACCCCACAGGCCTCCGCTGCCGCCGTCGTCCCTGCCCTGGCCGGGCTGCGGCGACGGACTGGGCTGGCTGTACGTGGCCGGCGCGACGGGCGTATCCGCCGTGGCGGCCGCGGCCGGGGCGAGCGTGAGCAGGAAGGCCAGCCCCAGGCTCGTGAGCATCTTGCGCATTGGTTTCCCCCGATCCGGCGGTCTCGCGATCGGGAGACCGCCTTCTGTCCCCCTCCGGACGAAGCCCTGTCCCTGGAGGGTCGACCCCCCGTCATCCCTGGGGCGCACCTCCGCGACGGCTGGTGCGTCCACGGCGAAGCGTCACGCTGTCTCGCTCGCCGGAGACGCCGGCCGCATTGGGGTCGCCCGCCGTGTCCCGCGAAGAGGACCGGCACGGATGACCGCCTCGCCCGTACCTTCGCGACGGGATATTCGCTACTCGCCCGTCACGGTGTATCTGCGCAACCGGGGCCGGTCGCCCTCATGGGTTGTCGCGCCGAGGCCCGTCGGCTCCTCCGGGCGCGTCATCGCGTCCTCGATGCCGCCCGTACCTGTGCCGGTGCCGATGCCCGTGCCGGTCTCGATGCCGCCGGTCTCCACGCCGCCGGTCTCGCCGTACCCGAGGCGCTCACGTTCGCGCATGCCGCTCTCGTGGGCCCAGCCGCCTTCGCCGGGCTGGTTGGCCTCCCGCCAGGAGGTCTCCCAGCTCATTCCGTAGTAGCGGTACAGGTCGCGCTCCTCATCGGCCGACAGGTGCCCGCCGGCGTCGACGTCGATGTTCGGAGCGTCCTTGACGCGGTCCTTGTCGTAGGGCACCTCGACGTGGTCGGCGACCAGCTCCGCGTCCCGCATGGGCACGAAGGACTCCTTGAGGCCGAACAGGCCGGTCTTGATGCACAGCCACTCGGGCCTGCCGGTGACCTCGTCGAGGAAGACGTGCTTGACCTCGCCGATCTTGTTTCCGTCGATGTCGAAGAGGTCGTGGTCCAGTACCGCGGGGATCTGCTCCTGTGTGATCATGCGCTTCCCTCCTCCCCTTGCATCCCGATCCTCACCGCACGTATCTGATCAATGCACCAGAGATGCTGATAAATACCGAAGAGAGGGATTGAAAAGGCCGACCTTTGACAGCTCGGCCAGACCGGCCGCTCAGCCGCGCCCGGCATGCCGGATGCGTTCGCTGACGTGAGGGACGAACGTCGCGGTTGCCGCTCTCCTGCCGCTTATCCTGGCCACGTGAAGATCGGCAAGTGTGCGATGGCCGGCGCCGTCGTCCTTCTGCTGCTGGCCGGGTGCGCGCCCGGGGACGCCCCGCCCACCGACGGTCTCAAGGTGAGCAGCCCGGCGTTCGCCGAGAGCGCCGCGATCCCCGAGAAGCACGTGTGCACGCAGCAGGGCGGTGAGAACGTCTCACCGCCGCTGACCTGGACCGGCGTTCCCGAGTCCGCACGCGAGCTGGCGATCGTGGTGGACGATCCCGACGCCCCCGGCGGGACGTACATCCACTGGATCGTGACAGGCATCCCGGCCTCGGCGACGAGCGTCAGCGAGGGGCAGGCCCAGGGGAAGGTGCTGCCGGGCAGCAACGGACAGGCCGCCTACGCGGGCCCCTGCCCACCGAGCGGCGGACACCGCTACCACTTCATCGTGTACGCCCTGCGCGGTCCCGTCACACCGGGCGACGACGCGACGGCGACGCACCAGCACATCAAGAACGCCGCCGTCGCCTCGGGCGAGACCGTCGGCGTCTGGGGACGCTGAGCGGGCCGGCCTCCGATCGGCAGATCCGTTCATCCGTCTCCTGCGATCTCCGGGGACGGCGATGGCACAAGGGGCGGCACACCGACGCGGAGCAACACCAAACCCTCGTCGTCCCATTCGGAACGCTTCTGTGGTGGCGGCAGCTCCACGCCCGCCAACCCGGCCGGAGACGAGCACTTTATTGGACACCGATTCAACCCGGATCAGCGTTCCGCCTCAGCCTGAAGGAAGAGGAACTGCCGGAAGGGACCGCCTGGTTCATCGCGACCATCTGACTGCGAGGAAAGGGCAGATGCCTTGTCGGCGGCTCCTCGTCCTGCTCAAGCGTCAGGTGCAGGCCGGTGGTATGCGACCGTACAAGGCGGCGTTGCTGTACACGCTGCTGTACACCACCATGCCTGGCATGGGACTCAACATCGTCGTGGGCATCCTCGCCGACCCCGAACTGGATGACGCGGCCGACGAGTTCGGCGAAGACTTCACGGCGATCCGACAGGCACTGGCGGAAGCCAGGCTTCCCGACTGGGCGGAGCCTGACCTCCCCGCCGAGACGGGCGATTTCGAGATGTACGGCTACATCGGGCTGCACAATCTCCGCCGTCTGGCCGTCCACCTGACCGAAACGGGAGCGCTGCCCGCTCGGCAGGACGCACTTAAGGCCGCAGAGGACCCCCTGCTGGCCCGGGTCTACACCCGTCATCCCCATCACGCGGTGGAGATCGGTGACCCGGTCAGGGTGATCGGCTCAGCAGAGGGCGCCGCTGGTCGCTTCGATCATCTCGTACACCATAGCGACTGCGAAGGCTTCTACGTGCCCGTCGATTTCGCGCCGGTACTCATCGACGGAAGAGTCACCGGTGCGTACATCGGCTCGTCCCAGCGGCTGCTGGAGGAGTGCCGGCGCCTCGCCGAGCGGCTCGGCCTGCCAGAGGACCTCGACCCGTGGTCGGATGAGGTCGACGAAGCCCTCGAGGGCGAGGGGGCAGCCCGGGAGGGCTGGCAGCGGTACGGCGTGGAGTCCTTCACCTGCCTGCAGTTGATGGCCGCAGCCCGCCAGTCAATCGCGACGGGTGCTGCGATGGTCTTCTGCTGATTCCCGTCCGGCCAACGACCGGGCGCTCGTCGGCCTGGTCGCCGGCACCGGCCTCCGCTGGGGTGAACGCGCGGGCCTGCGCTGGGACGCCGTCGACCTAGATGCCGGAACCGTACGAGTGGAGCGGGTGGTGGGCACGGTGACGCGCAAGCCGGCACGAGCAGATGTCCACGACGCTCAACCGATACACGCACTCCTCGCGCGACCGCTACGGCAGGGCGCGGGCGGTGTTCGCTGACTTTTCGCTGACTCCTGCTCCAGATCGGCCCCAGGAGCCGGACGCAGTCAGCGCCGCTGATCTCGATCGGGAGGAGGACGACAGCTAGAGCCAAAGCTTTGAACAGCGAAAAGGCCCGTCGGAGTGGTGACCTCCGACGAGCCTTGATCGTGTGGGCGATACTGGGATCGAACCAGTGACCTCTTCGGTGTGAACGAAGCGCTCTCCCGCTGAGCTAATCGCCCGGGATCGTCTGCGCCTCGCGGCGCCGACGGGGAAAACCATACCGCACCCGAGGGGGTGATGGCGAAAGCACGGCCCGGTCGGCTCGATCGTCCCGCCTTCGTCAACACCTTCGAAAGGTTCGCCAGACCGTCCCCGGCGTGGGGGTGTGGTGTCATAGCATCGTGATGCTCCATGCTCGACCTATACGCACGACCTGAGATCATTCGCCCGCAATGGCGTCGCCGGCGCGGCCCCGCCGACACGCAACGCAGAGGTAAGGACAAGCCTGTTGGTGATGTTTGAGCTGGTAGATGACCGAATGTCAAGCTGTGATGTGCGTTACAGAAGGGCCTGGAGGCGGAATCTTTCCTACGGGTCTCTTCGTTCGTCTCGTAGCGCGAGCGCCCGGCGAGGCCCGACCGGACAGTGAAGACGCAGTGAAAGCCCCTGACAGGGGACCCGACGACGAAAAGGTTTGGCTGACGATGAACAGCACCACCGTCTCTGCCGAGCTAGGCCTTCGGCTTGTGGTCCCCGACCGTACGACCGTCCCCCTGCTCGCCGGGCTGAGTTACACGGCCGAGGATCCGTACGCCATCCGGATGGCCTTCCACGTGGGGAATGACGAGCCGGTCGAGTGGATCTTCGCCCGCGAGTTGCTGACCGTCGGCATCGTGCGGCGCGTCGGAGACGGCGACGTCCAGGTGTGGCCGGCCCGGTCGGACGGCGAGCGCACGCTCAACATCAGCCTCACCTCACCTTTCGGCCAGGCCCTGTTCGAGGTGCCGCTGGCCCCCCTCACCGAGTTCCTGCACCGGACCTACGAGCTCGTCCCCGCCGGCCGTGAGACCGACTTCATGGACCTGGACGAGGAGCTCACCAACATGCTCTGGAGCTCCTAGGAATCAGCCCAGCTTCCGCTGGATCCCTTTCATCCGCGCGATCTCGATCTGCTGGCCGGTGACGACGTCCTGGGCCATCGACCGCATGGTGCGGTCCCGTCCCCGGCGCAGCTCCTCCGCCGCCATGCTCACCGCGCCCTCGTGGTGCCGGATCATCAGCGTGAGGAAGAGCCTGTCGAAGGCGCGCCCCCGCGCCGTACGCAGCCGGTCGAGCTCCTCCTCACCGGCCATGCCGTAACCGCTCGCGACGTGGTCGTGGCCGGACGGCGGCGTACGGCCCAGCCCCCGCAGCCACGACTCCATCACCGCGATCTCCGGGCGCTGCCCGTCCACCACGCGGCCGGCCACCGCGGTCACCAGCGGATCGCCGGTACGCGCCGCGGCCAGCCCGGCCATCTCCAGCGCCTGCCGATGATGCGGGATCATCGCCTCGGCGAACCGGACGTCCGCCGCCACCGGCCCTGTCCGCGCGGCCGGACGGTCCGGCGGAGGACCACCCGACTGCCCGGGGGCGCCGGGCACGATCACCGGGGCGTCCGCGCGCGCCGGCAGGGCGGCCCCGGACGAGCAGGCGGCCAGCGCGGGCACAACTGCCAGCACAACCGTTACCAAACCGGTCCGCACCGGCCGCGGGCTCGACATAGCTTCCATAGTGGGCGATGATCCGCGGACATGGGGGCGATGTGAGTAGACCGAGGCTGAAGGCCGCGCTGGTGGCGACCGTTGTCCTCCTGGCCCCGGCATGCGCCCCCGCCGAGCCCGCTCCGTCGCCGACGGCCGCCGCGGACGGCATTCCGGCCCGGGACGAAATCAGGCACAGCCCCAACATGAAGGTGGTCGCCAACGTCCCCCTGGCGGCGCCGTTCGACGGCCCGGACGACTGGGGCACCGACATGGCGTTCCAGGGCCGCTACGCGTTCGTGGGCAACTACGGGGGCTTCACCGTGCACGACATCGGCGACCCCGAGCACCCGAAGGCCGTCGCCCGGGTGAGGTGCCCCGGCGGGCAGAACGACATCTCGGTCTCCGGCGACCTGCTGTTCCTGTCGGTCGACGAGCCCCGTACGGACGACACCTGTGCCAGCGAGGCCGGGGACCCGGCGGCCGCGAGCGCGTGGGAGGGCATCCGCGTCTTCGACATCTCCGACAAGGCCCACCCGCGCTATCTGAAGTCCGTACGCACGGAGTGCGGCTCTCACACGCACGCGGTCGTGCCGGGGAAGGACGCCGGGACGGTCTACCTGTACGTGTCCTCCCCGGGCCCGGAGCCGGACACGACGAACTGCGCGCCGCCCCACCAGAACATCTCGATCGTGGAGGTTCCCGTCGCCGACCCCGGCAAGGCGCGGGTCGTGGCCAAGCCCGAGCTGTTCGCGGGCAGGGCGGCGGGCGAGGACGGCCTGGGCGGCTGCCACGACATCACCGTCTACCCCGAGAAGGACCTGGCCGCCGGCGCCTGCTTCGGCGACGGCGTCCTGCTGGACATCTCCGACCCGGTGCGCCCGAAGCTGCTGCAGACCGTGCGCGACGAGGAGAACTTCTCCATCTGGCACTCGGCCACGTTCAACAACGAGGGCACCAAGGTCGTCTTCAGCGACGAGATGGGCGGCGGGGTGGCCGCCACCTGCCTGCCCTCGGTGAGCGAGACCAAGGGCGCGGACGCGATCTACTCGCTGACGCCGGAGCGCAGGCTCGTGCGGCAGGGCTACTTCAAGATCCCCCGGGCGCAGGACGCCAAGGAGAACTGCGTGGCCCACAACGGCGCGCTGGTGCCCGTGCCGGGCCGTGACGTGATGGTCCAGGGGTGGTACATGGGCGGAGTCTCGGTCTGGGACTTCACCGACTCCGCCCACCCGCAGGAGATCGCCTACTTCGAGCGCGGGCCGCTGGCGCCGGAGCTCCACCTCGGCGGCTCCTGGTCGGCCTACTACTACAACGGCTACATCTACTCCAGCGACATCACCAAGGGACTCGACGTGCTGCGCGTGGACGACCCCCGCACCGATCCCGCCAGGGCCGTACGGATGAAGGAGCTCAACGCCCAGAGCCAGCGCTCCTACTGAGGATCACGGGTCGACGTCGGCCGCCGAGCGCTCGGCGAAGACCTTCATGGCCTCCAGCGTGACCGGTCCGGGCGCCTGGGGCAGCACCTTCCCGTCCACGGCCCTGATCGGCTGGATGTCACGGGTCGTCGAGGTGAGGAAGGCCTCCTCGGCCTCGTACAGCGCCGAGATCGGCACGTCGGCCTCCTCGCCGCCGCACCATTCGAGGGTGAGCGCGCGGGTGACGCCGGCCAGGCAGCCGGAGGCGAGCGTCGGGGTGATCAGCCGCCCGCCGGTGACGATGAAGATGTTGCTCCCCGTGCCCTCGCACAGGTGCCCGGCCAGGTTCTCGAAGATCGCCTCGGCGCCGCCGCGCTCCTTGGCGTACGCCAGGGCCTTGGCGTTGTCGCCGTAGGACGTGCTCTTGACGCCGGCCAGCGCGCCGCGCTCGTTGCGCGGCCAGGGCACCACGACGACGTCGGCGGTGGCGGGGAACGGCGCCTGCTCGCCCACGATGACGATCGCGTTCGTGCCGGCCGACCCGCGGTCGGAGCCGAGCGGGCCGGGGCCGCTGGTGTAGGTGATCCTGATCCGCGCCAGGGGCCACTTCGGCGCGGCCGCCAGGCAGCGGCGCACCCCGTCGGCGATCGCTGCGAGGTCGGGCTCGGGCAGGTCCATCCGCTTGGCCGACAGCGCCAGCCGGTCGAGGTGGCGGGTCAGCGCGAAGGACTCCCCGTTCACCGCCTTGACCGTCTCGAACACGCCGTCGCCGACCATCAGCCCGTGGTCGTACACCGAGACCACGGCCCTGTCGGGCTCGTACAGCTCCCCGTTCACCCAGATGGGTACAGACATCTCCTGCTCCGTTCGTTACCGATGTCGCGGGCCGTCTTCGGACGCGAGGCCGATGAGCCTGGCGGCCTTGAGCTCGGTCTCGCGCCACTCCCTCCTGGGGTCGGACCCCCAGGTGATGCCCGCTCCCGTACCGAACCGGATCATGTCGTGCTCGATCCAGAAGGTGCGGATGCCGACCGCCAGCGCCCCCTCGCGCCGGTCGGCGTCGACCCAGCCCACGGCCCCACAGTACGGCCCCCTGGGCTCTGGTTCGAGCTCGTTGATGATCCGCAGCGCCGACGACTTCGGCGCCCCGGTCACCGATCCCGGAGGGAAGGTGGCGGCGAACAGCTCCGGCCAGCCGGCGCCGCCGGCGAGCCGCGCCCGCACCGTGGAGACCAGGTGCACGAGCCCGGGGTGCTCCTCGACCGCGAACAGCGAGGGCACGGTCACCGAGCCTACCTCCGCCACGCGGCCGAGGTCGTTGCGAACGAGGTCGACGATCATGAGGTTCTCGGCGTAGTCCTTGTCGAGGAGATCGTCCGCCGTCACGCCGGTCCCCTTGATCGGCCGGGACTCGACCATCTCGCCGCTCCTGGACAGGTACAGCTCCGGCGAGGCCGACACGACGGTCAGCCCGGGCACGCCGACGACGGCCGCGTACGGCGCCGGGTTGCCCTCGGCCAGCCGTACGGCCAGGGCGAGGGGGTCCACGTCCGGGGTGGGCAGCGGCGCGGACAGGACACGGCAGAGGTTGGCCTGGTAGACCTCCCCCCGCTCGATGTAGTCCCTGATCCGCCCGACGCCCCGCTCGTACCCCTCCCGGTCCAGGGACGTGGCCCAGGCGTCGCGGGCGGGTCCCCGCCACGGGCCGCGCGGCGGGGGCAGCGGAGCGGGCCGCACCCGGTCGAACCGCGCGCAGACCACCTTTCCCTCGTACGACACGACCACCGCCCACCAGCCGGAGCCGTCGAGAGCGGCCAGGTCGGTGGTCACCTCTCTCAGGCCCGTGGCCAGGCGGCCCCCGATATGGGCGAAGGCGTCGTACACGTGTCCATTGTCGCTCCCCCGGCGGGGCCGGAAGGTCAGCCGGGGACGGAAGGTCAGCCGGGGACGGATCGGGACAGCAGGCCGAGCAGCGCGCGGGCGGCCGGGAGCGGCGCCGTGCGCGGCAGGGCCGCGTAGACCGTGCGGCGCGGCGCGAACTCGCCGAGCGACCGCAGCGCCACGTCCCCGCGTACGGCGGGCGCCGCCATGGCGGGCACCAGCGTCACCCCGAGCCCGGCGGCCACGTAGCCGAGCTTGCCGGTCCACTCCCCGATCCGCAGGTCGACCCTGGGCGCGAAACCGGCCCGGGCGCAGGCGGCGCCGAGCATGGTCACCGTGCCGGGAGGGGCGCCCTCGATCCAGCTCTCGTCGCGCAGGTCACGCAGGTCCACCTTCTCGCACCCGGCCAGCGGGTGGTCCGCGGGGAGGGCGACGAGCAGTTCGTCCTCCAGCAGGGGGGTGACCTCCACCTCCGGACCCGCTCCCAGGCCGGAGGGGTAGTCGCTCACCACCGCGATGTCGATCTCGGCGCGGCCGAGCCCGTCCATCAGCGCCGTGCTGAGGCCCTCCACCATGCTGACCGCCACCTCCGGGCGGGCCGCCCGCAGCTCGCGCAGGGCGGCGGGGACCAGCACGGCGTTGGCCGTGGCGAACGCGCCGACCCGCAGCCGCCCGCCGGTGCCCTGGTGGATGGCGGCGAGCTCCTCCCCCGCCCGGCCGAGCCGCTCCAGCACCTCCCGGGCGTAGCGGTGCAGCGTCCGGCCCGCGGGCGTCAGCCGCACCCCCCTGGGCAGCCGGGCGAACAGCGGGCCGCCCGCCTGGGCCTCCAGGGACGCGATGCGCCGGGAGACCGCCGACTGGGTGTAGTTGAGCTGCACCGCGGCGGCCGTGAACGACCCCGTACGGGCCACGACGTCGAGCAGCACAAGCGCGTCGGTGTCGAACATGCTCCGATCCATGAGCGAGGGGAATGAGTGCCATGCAATCTAGTCGCTGGTGGAATGGTTTGTTCCTCCCATAACGTCCAGGGACATGATTGCTTTTCTTGGCCTGGGCCGCATGGGCGTTCCGATGGCCGGACGCCTCGTCGCCGCCGGTCACAAGGTGGCCGTGTGGAACCGTACGCCACGGGGCGTACCGGGCGCGGAGGCGGCCCCCTCCCCCGCCGCGGCCGTCGCCGGAGCGGACGTGGTCATCTCCATGCTGAGCGATCCCGAGGCGGTTTCCGAGGTGGTGCGGGCGGCGCTGCCGGGGCTGCGGCCGGGGTCGGTGCTGGTGGAGATGTCCACGATCGGCCCCGACGCGGTGCGGCGGCTGCGCGGCCTGCTCCCCGCGGGCGTGGGCCTGGTCGACGCGCCCGTGCTGGGCAGCGTGGGCCCGGCCGCCGAGGGCACGCTGGTCGTGCTCGCCGGAGGCGTCCGCGAGGACCTCGACCGCGTGTCGGACGTGCTGCGCGTCTTCGGGACGGTCCACGAGGCGGGCGGGCCGGGAGCGGGCGCCGCGACCAAGCTCGCCGTGATGAGCGCCCTGGTGACCGCTCAGGTGGGGCTGGCGGAGACGCTGGCCTACGCGGACGCGCTCGGGGTGGGCCGCACCGCCCTCCTGGACGTCCTCGGGGCCACACCGCTGGCCGGGCTGGCGGAGCGGCTGCGGCCCGTGGCCGAGTCGGGCCCGTTCGAGACGCGGTACGCCCTCGGCCTGGCCGCCAAGGACCTGCGGCTGGCCACCGAGGGGCCGGGGAGCCGCCAGACGGTGACCGCCGCCGCCCGCGACCTGCTCACGGGGGCGGTCGCGGCCGGGCTGGCAGGGCACGACCTCACCGCCGTCGTCCCGTTCGCGGCGTCCCGGGTGGCGGGGACATCCGGGACGAAGGACGTGCGCGCGGTGAACCCGCCCTCGGTGCCGGCGACCAACGGCCGCTACTCGCATGCCGTGCGCTTCGGGGACCTGCTGTTCGTGTCCGGGCAGGTGGCGCTGGACGAGGACGGGAAGGTCGCCGGCGAGGGCGACCTGGCCCGGCAGTCCGAGATCGTGATGGAGAACCTGGGCCGCATCCTGGCCGACCAGGGCTCCTCGTTCGACCGGATCCTGCACATCAGGACGTTCCTCACCGACATGGACCGGCTGCGCGAGTACGCCGAGGTCCGCGGCCGCTACATCACCGGCGAGCCCCCCGCCAGCACGACCGTGGAGGTCGAGCGGCTGTTCCGGCCGGGGCTGATGATCGAGGTCGAGGTGGTCGCCGCCCTCTGAGGGCTCAACCCAGGGGGCCGGCGGCGGACTCGGCGGCGGCGACCACGGCGCCGCTGCCGACGAGCCGGACGACCGCCTCGATCTCCGGGGCGAGGAAGCGGTCCTGCCCCGGCCCCGCGACGGACTCGCGCAGCGCCGCGACGACCGCGCCGGTCCCCGGCGCCGGCGCGTACGGCGCGCGCAGGTCGAGCGCCCGGGCGGCGGTCAGCAGCTCGATCGCGAGCACGCGCGTGAGCCCGTCGACGGCGCGGCGCAGCTTGCGGCCGGCCGACCAGCCCATCGAGACGTGGTCCTCCTGCATGGCGGAGCTGGGGATCGAGTCGACGCTCGCCGGCACCGCCAGCCGCTTGAGCTCGGAGACGATCGCCGCCTGGGTGTACTGCGCGATCATGTGCCCGGAGTCCACCCCCGGGTCGTCGGCGAGGAAGGCCGGGAGCCCGTGGCTGCGCGCCACGTCGAGCATGCGGTCGGTGCGCCGTTCGGCGATCGAGGCGAGGTCGGCCACGGCGATGGCCAGGAAGTCCAGGACGTACGCCACCGGGGCGCCGTGGAAGTTGCCGTTGGACTCCACGCGCCCGTCGGCGAGCACGACGGGGTTGTCGACGGCGCTGGCGATCTCACGGGCGGCGACGGCGGACGCGTGGGCGAGGGTGTCCCTGGCGGCCCCGGCGACCTGGGGGGCGCACCGCAGGGAGTAGGCGTCCTGGACGCGGGTGCAGGAGCCGTCGCGGTGCGAGGCCATCACGCCGGAGCCCGCGAGCAGCGTCCGCATGTTCGCCGCCGCCAGCGCCTGGCCGGGATGGGGCCGCAGCGCCTGCAGATCGGCCGCGAACACGTAGTCGGTGCCGAGCAGCGCCTCCACGCTCATCGCGGCGCTGATGTCGGCGGTCGTGAGGAGCCGGGACAGGTCGTGCAGCGCGAGCACCAGCATGCCGAGCATGCCGTCGGTGCCGTTGATGAGCGCGAGCCCCTCCTTGGCGGCCAGCTCGACGGGCTCGACGCCGCATTCCTTGAGCGCCTCGGCGGCGGGACGCAGGCGTCCCTCGGCGTCCCGCACGACGCCCTCGCCCATGACCGTCAGGGCGACGTGGGCGAGCGGGGCGAGGTCTCCCGAGCAGCCGAGGCTGCCGTACTCGTGGACGACCGGGGTGAGCCGGGCGTTGAGCAGGGACTCCAGCACCCGGGCCGTGGCGGGGCGCACGCCGGTGTGCCCGGTGGCGAGCGTGCGCAGGCGCAGCAGCATCATGGCCCGCACGACCTCGGTCTCCACCTCGGGGCCGGATCCGGCCGCGTGCGAGCGGACGAGACTGCGCTGGAGCTGGGCGCGCAGTGCGGGGTCGATGTGCCGGGTGGCGAGGGCGCCGAAACCGGTGGAGACGCCGTAGGCGGGGGTGTCGGCCTCCGCGAGCTCCTCGATCCGCCCCCGTGAAGCCGCCATCTCGGCGATCGCGTCGTCCGTCAGGCGGATCGGTGCGCCGTACCTCGCGACCCGGACCACGTCGTCGAAAGCGAGCGGCCCGGGGCCGACGGCCACGACCTCGTTGTCGTGCATCGTCCCACTCTTTCACGTCGGCATGCGCGTGCCCACGCATGATGAGTAACCAGCGTATCTCAGCTTAGGTCCTTACACCCGAAGATCCTCTCCAGCCCCTCACGCCCCTCGGCGGTCACCCGCAGAGCCCGGGGCACGGTGCCGCGCACCAGCCACTCCCGGGCCAGGAGCCGGTCCAGGACCGCGGCGCCGAGCGCCCCGCCCAGGTGCGGCCGGCGTTCCAGCCAGTCGAGGCAGTCGGGGGCGAACCTGCGGCGGGCGCGGCGCACCCGCTCCACGTCCACGCCCAGCTCCGTCAGCGCCTCGGCGCCGCTCGCGGTCAGCAGGCAGCCGCCGTCGGCCTCGACCAGACGCCCCTCGCGCACCAGCGCGTCGTACAGCTCGACACCCGCCCGTCCGGCGAGGTGGTCGTAACAGCTGCGGGCCTGCCGCAGCAGCACGGCCCGCCGAGACTGACGCAGGGACCGTACGGCGACGCGCCCGCTGACCCGGGCCAGGACCTCGATGACGCGGGCGACGTCGGGGCCGGCGAGGCGGTAGTAGCGATGCCGTCCCTGTTTGACCACGGTCACCAGCCCCCCGTCGAGGAGCCGGGCCAGATGGGAGCTCGCGGTGGGGGCGCTCACGCCGGCGATCCTGGCCAGTTCCCCGGCCGCCAGCGCCCTGCCGTCGAGCAGCGCGGTGAGCATGGCGGCGCGGGCGCCGTCCGCGATCAGGGCCGCGACGGGGGCGATGTCGGCGTCTCCCTCGATCTCGGCCGTCGCGGGCTGCGGCGTGGGTGCGGCGACGCCGGGGATCGCGGCGTGGGTGCGGTCATGCGTCACGGACATGTTCCGACGCTAACCCCAGAACGGTTCGACGGCGCTGGAAGCATCGGCCGCGACTCGCGGCGTGAGCAGGGAGGACGCCGTTGATTTGGGGAGTCGCGGGAGATTGGATAAAGTGCTCCACGTGAGTCCGGCCGAGAGCCGGGACGCGGAAGTGGCTCAGTGGTAGAGCATCACCTTGCCAAGGTGAGGGTCGCGGGTTCGAATCCCGTCTTCCGCTCGGAGCTTGACACTGTGCAGCTTGTCACGGTGCAGAGTGACGCGGTGGAGTGGCCGAGAGGCGAGGCAGCGGCCTGCAAAGCCGCGTACACGGGTTCAAATCCCGTCTCCACCTCTTGGTTCGTCCAAGGGCGATTAGCTCAGCGGGAGAGCGCTTCCCTGACACGGAAGAGGTCACTGGTTCAATCCCAGTATCGCCCACCAGCAAGAACAGGCACGAGAGGCCGGATCCCGAGATCGGGGATCCGGCCTTTCGCTCGTCCGGCCCTCGGTGGCACACGGCTCCGGCCTCGGTGGCACACGACGAGCGCCTCCCCGGGACGCGGGCGATCTCACACCCGGTCGTACACGAGGAGCCCGTCGTCGCGCACGCGGGCACCGGAGGCCGGCGCGTGTTCGGTGAGCCTGCCCTCATGCGACAGGTGCAGCACGCGCGCTCCCCGCACGAGGACGGCGAAGTCGGCGATGATCCGCCGGTGGCAGCGCCACCACACCGCCTCCGCGCACATCACGGCGGTCCGGGCCGCCCGCGCCTGCGCCAGCAGGTCGTCCATGGCGGCCAGGAACTCGGGATGCCGAGAGTATCCGGCGTATCCCCGGAACGATTCGTTCTCCCAGAAGGCGTCCGGCGAGTCCGGAGCCGCCTTGCGGAACCCGCCCAGGCGCCTGTCCCATCGATAGCCGATCCCCGCCTCGGGCAGCCAGCCCGCCAGCGCCGTACGGCCGGCATCGGGGTTGCGCCTGCTGCCAGGTGCGGTCCGGACGTCGACCACCTCCCGCACACCGGCACCGTGCAGCAGCGGGGTCAGGTGCCCACGGGGCGCGGTGCCGTGCCCGAACGTCAGCAGCGTGACGCGGGCATCGGAGATCTCGCCCTCGACGACCTCCCCCGGCACCGGCCCGCTCATTCCAGGCTCCCCTCATGAGGTCTCCCGCGACGCTGCCCCCTTCGCGGAAGGCCACACCGGAGGGCACGGCGACGGGCGGCCGTCCGGGCACGCCGGGCGGCCGGCTCCCGCGGGGCGCGCGCGGTCAGTCGGTCCGCGTGGAGAGCTCGTCGAAGAGCTCCAGCGCGGCCCTGCGCACGTCGTCGGGCGAGATGCCGTTCAGGGTGCTGCGGGCCTGGGCGGCGTCGCGGGTCGTGGCGAAGGTGATCGCGACCGACTTGGCGGCCGCGTGGCGCAGTGATCCGGTGGGCGCGCTGTCGGCCAGTGCCTGCGCGCTCGCGGCCAGGTCGAGGTTGTCTTTGCCGAACGGAGTGGTCAAAGCGTTCTCCTGGGATGTGGCGGCGTCGCCCCATTATCCGCGATGGCGTCGCGACGTGGGGCGGCACCCGCGTTGTTCGCGTGTCCCGTCCCGTTCGACCGGATCAGCCGCCCGCCAGGCGGGCCCGTACGACGAGGTCGTGCAGGGCGTCGCGGGCCGACGGGGCGTCCGGCAGCGCGGAGGCGTCCCGGGCGTCTTCCAGGCGGGCGGTGAGCGCGTCGAGGTCGGCAGCGAGCCGTTCGCCGCCGGGCGCGCCGCCCGGCAGCCCGCCGTGCTCGGCCGCCCGCTTGGCCTCCACCAGGCCGGGCAGGTACGACGGCCCGTCGTCGAGGAGCAGGGTGAGGTCGGCGACGAGCTCGCCCGTGCGCATGAGGTGGACGCCGGTCAGCAGCACCCGGAACGCGTAGAGCAGCGGCTTCAACTCCTCCGTGCGGTCGAACAGCCGCCGCTGGGTGCGGGCGAACCCGAGGTAGTGATGGGCGTGGTGCCGGGTCAGGCAGCCACGGGCGAGGGCCCGCATCTCCTCGTGCAGCGGGGAGGTGGTCACGACCAACGGCGACAGCAGCTGTTCGAGGACGTAGCCGTTGCGGCCGAGCAGCAGCCGGCAGAACTTGGCGAGGTCGTGGGTCACGAGGTCGACCTCCACGCCCTCGCGCACCCACGAGCGGGTCACGGTCTCCTCCCCGATGCGCAGGCCGACGACCTCCTCGGCGGGCAGCACGTGCACGCCGCGCAGGTCGACGTCGGAGTCCACTGATGGGAACCCGTACAGGTGCGCGCCGCTGACCGTGGCGAACACCAGCGGGTGCCGCTCGCCGGCGGCGATCTCGGGCAGCCAGGGCGGCAGGACCTCGGTCACGGCCTCTCTCCTTCCGCGCGGGTCACAGGGCCGACCTCCGCACGTCGATCAGGAACTCCTCGACGGCCGCCCGGTCCGGGCGGCCGGGCAGCGCGCTCCCGGCCCGCTCGTCCAGCTCGGCCAGCAGCCGCCCGCGCCACGCCAGCACCTCGGGCCAGGGCGTCTCGCCCCGTCGTACGGCGAGCAGCCGGTCGCGGCAGGCGCTCGCGTCGATCGACGGCTCCCCGTGCCGAGCCAGGTGGACGGCGCCCCGCAGCAGCCGGATCATGTGCATCGCCATCTTCCACCGCCTGACGTCGCCGCCCGGCCGGGGCGGGTCCTGCGGCCCGAGCCGGCGGAACTGCCGTTCGGCCGAGCCCGCGAACGCCCGCACGGCTTTCCCGGACAGGAACGCGCGGCGCAGCGCCAGCAGCCGTTCGCCCACCGGGGTGGACAGCTCCACCAGCGGCGACCACAGGCACTCCAGCACGACCGGGTTGCCCTCCAGCGCGAGGACGCAGAACCGCTCGACCTCCCAGGAGAACTGCTCGGGCAGCGGCCCCTCCACGTGATCCGGCGGTTTGTCCAGCCGCCAGAACATCGGGGTGGGCGTCACGAACACGCCCCGCCTGTCGACGTCCGACTCCTCGGTCTCCAGCCCGTACGCGCGCGAGCCGATCACGACCGACAGAACGGTGCCGGCGGGGGCCGCCAGGGTCATGTCGCCAGATCTCGTCACGAAGGTAGGCTCCCGGTCCGGGACGCGGAAAGGTAGCGAATTAATGGCCGACTTCGGACATGAGCTGTGGTTCGGGGCGTTTCTCACGCCGGACGCGGCGGGACACCACCGGATCGTCCGGCAGGCCGTGCTGGCCGACGAGATCGGGCTCGACGTCATCGGCGTCCAGGACCACCCCTACCAGCCGTCGTTCCTGGACACCTGGACGCTGCTGGCCACGCTCGCGGGGCGCACCGAGCGGGTGCGGCTGTTCCCCGACGTGGTGAACCTGCCGCTGCGGCCGCCGGCGGTGCTCGCCAGGGCCGCCGCGTCCCTCGACATCCTGAGCGGCGGCCGGGTCGAGCTGGGGCTCGGCTCCGGCGCGTTCTGGGACGGCATCGCCGCCATGGGCGGCCCGCGCCGCGGCCCCGGCGAGGCCGTGGACGCGCTGGAGGAGGCCGTCGCGGTCCTCCGCGCGCTGTGGACGCCGGGCGGTGAGCCCGTACGGCTCGACGGCAGGCACTACCGGCTGGACGGCGCGCGTCCGGGGCCGTTCCCCCCGCACCCGATCGGGCTGTGGATCGGGGCCTACAAGCGGCGCATGCTGGAGCTGACCGGGCGGCTCGGCGACGGGTGGGTGCCATCGTCCGGGTACGCCGCGCCGGGCGAGCTGGGCGCGATGAGCGAGACCCTCGACGCCGCGGCCGAGCGGGCCGGGCGTGACCCCGGCGAGATCCGCCGCGTCTACAACATCGACGGCCGCTTCTCCGCCGTCGCCGGGGAGGGGTTCCTCGACGGGCCGCCGGCCGTCTGGGCCGAGCAGCTGACCGAGCTCGCCCTCCGCCACGGCACGAGCGTGTTCGTGCTCGCCGTGGACGACGACAGGGACCTCAAGGTCTTCGCCGAGGAGGTCGCCCCCGCCGTACGCGAGGCCGTGGCGCGGGAGCGCGGGCGGGCCCCGGGGGCGGGCACCGGGAGCCCGATCCGGGTCGCGGGCGGGACACCGGCGGGGGCGGTGCTCGACGAGGCCACCCGGCCCCGGCTGCCCAAGCGGGACATCACCGCGCTCACGCCCCAGCAGCAGGCCGGCGGCCGCCGGCTCGTGCTCATCCACGACCACCTGCGCCGGGAGCTGACCCAGATCAGGGACGCCCTGGAGCAGGTCGCCGCGGGCCGCTCCGACGCCGCCGCCCTCCGCTCGATGATCAACGAGCTCACCGTGCGGCAGAACTACTGGACGCTCGGCACGTTCTGCGCGTCGTACTGCCGCCTGCTGACCACCCACCACACGATCGAGGACGAGCACATGTTCCCGATGCTGGCCTCGGCGCAGGAGTCGCTGGCGCCGGTCGTGGCCCGGCTGGAGCAGGAGCACGAGGTCATCGCCGGAGTGCTGACGGAGCTGGACGCCGCGCTCGTCGCCATGATCGAGGACCCGGACCGGCTCGACGGCGTACGCGACCAGGTGGAACTGCTGTCGGACGTGCTGCTGTCGCACCTGCGCTACGAGGAGGAGGAGCTCGTGGAGCCCATCGCCCGCCTCAACCTGGACATCTGACACCCTCGCCGATCACGGCCCGGCTCGCCGGACGACCTCGGCCGGCACGGGCGGGCCGAGCTCTTCCGGATTCAGCCGGCCTTCACCAGCAGGCGCCGCGGCCGGTGGATCAGGCCGTCGTCGGTCCATCGCACGGCCGCGAGGTCCTCCTGCGCGCGCAGGCCCGGCAGCCGCGTGACCAGGGCGCGGAACGCCTCCTGCAGCTCCATCCTGGCCAGGTTCGCCCCCAGGCAGTAGTGGGGGCCGTGACCGAACGCCAGCTGCGGATTGGGCGCCGCCCCGGCGAACCTCCGGATGTCAAACCGCGACGGATCGTCGAACGCCGAGGGATCGTGATTGGCGGCCGCCGGGTTGGGCAGGACGACGGTCCCCGCCGGGATGGTGCCGCCGGACAGCTCGACGTCCTCCGTCACCAGCCGGAGCAGGCCGTTCCCGCCCGGCCCCTCGTATCGCAGGATCTCCTCCACCGCGGGTTCCAGCAGCTCGGGCCGGGCCGCCAGCTCCGCGTACCGTTCCGGGTGGCACAGCAGGCGGAACGTGCCGCGGATGATGATCGAGGCGGTCGTCTCGTGCCCCGCCATGATCAGCGTGAACACCATGTGGGTCAGCTCGTCCTCGCTCAGCGCGTCCTCCCCGTCGCGCGCCGAGATGAGCAGGTCGATGAGGTCGTCGCCCGGCCTGGTCCGGTGCTCCGCGATCAGCTCGCGCGCGTACGCCATGAACGCGGCGAACCCCTCCGCCCTGGCTTCGGCGCTCGCCTCGGAGGAGGACAGGAACATCTCCGTCCAGCCGCGGAACTGCTCGAACCGGTCCATCGGCACGCCGAGCACCTCGCAGATCACCCGCGCGGGCAGCGGCAGGGCGAAGTCGGCGACCACGTCGAACTCGTCGCCGGCCGCGGCGAGCAGTTCGCCGGCGATGGCCGCCGCCCGGGGCCGCCAGCGCTCGATCTGCCGGGGGGTGAAGGTGCTCTGCATGATGCGGCGGTAGCGGGTGTGCTCGGGCGGATCCTGGTTGATCAGCGCCGCCGGGTCGTCGTCCAGGCCGGTGCCGCTGACCATTCTGGGCAGGCCCGCCGCCCGCAGGTTGCGGCTGCCGGCGGGCGAGGTGAGCACAGTCCTGACGTCCTCGTACCTGACGATCATCGGAGCCCGGTCTCCGCTCGGCATGGTGACCGGCTCCATCGGGCCATCCGCCTGCCTGCGTGCGAGATCGGGCGAGGGGGTGCCCAGGGGACCGGGCGGAAAGTCGGGCCAGGGCCATGTGGTGCCGGACTGGTCTGTCATCGTCGCCTCCGGGCGTCGCCTGTCCTCCACGCTGCCCGGAACGTACGTACCGGCCCCCGGCCGGTCAATGTCCCGCCATGGCCACACCTCCGTGCGGGCCCCCGGCGACGGGGGGTCACGGGCAGGCGTGTTTCGCACACAGAACGACGCCCCTCTGGGATGATCTCGAGGAAAACCGTCGGACGTCGAGAGACCGTGACTGATGCCCCCCATTGACCAAATAACCGCCTTCGTGTCGGCCCATCCGGTCGGAACAGCCATCATCAGCGTCATCGCCCTGGTCCTGCTGGTCCTGGCCTTCTTCGCCCTGCGCGCCCTGATCCGTCTCTTCCGCCGCTGGGCGGCCGGCCGGCCCACCGAGGACATCCTCACCATCGTCGCCGCCAGCATCGCCACGGGCGTCTCCGCCCAGGGCATGTGGCGCTTCTCCGGCGACGTCCTCGGGTTCGACGGGCCGCTGCGGCTCCTGCTGTTCGCCTTCATCGAGGTCGCCGTCATCACCAGCGCCGTACGGGCGCGCCGCAACATGCGGGAGAACTACTCGGCCGGCATCGACGGCATCGCCGTGTGGGTCTTCACCTCCCTGTCGGCCGTCCTGTCGAGCATGGACGCCCGCAGCGTCGCGGAGGCCGTCTTCCGCCTCGCCGCCCCGCTCGTCGCCGCCTGGCTGTGGGAGCGCGGCATGGCCATCGAGCGGGTCCGCATCACCGGCAGGGGCCGCATCAACTGGCGGCTCACCCCCGAGCGGGTGCTGGTCCGGGTGGGCCTGGCCGAGGCGAGCGACCGTACGGCGAGCGAGGTGGACGCCCACCGGAGGCTGACCAGGGTGGCGCTGGCCGCCAAGCGGGTCCGCGCGCTGCGCGAGGCGGGGGCGTCCGGCCGCAAGCTGCGGACCGCGATGGCCAGGCTCGACAAGGCGATGGACCAGGCCGTGGAGTACACCGGCCTCGCCGTGGACGAGAAGCGGCAGGAGGCCCTGCTGTCCCAGATCGGCGCGCTCTACAACACCTCCGCGCTGATCGACCTCGCTCCGCCGGTGCCCTGGGCGCCCGAGCCCGAGCAGCCGCCGGCCGCCGTGGCGCTGCCCGCCGCGGCCATCGCCGAGCTGATCGACGACGAGGAGGAGGACGTCGCGGCCGAGCCGGCGCCCGTCGTCGACACCGCCCAGCGCGCGGCCCAGCTGCGGACCGCCCGGCAGTACTGGGACCAGCAGATCGCGCGCAAATACGTCCCCCGGGCCGCCGACATCGCCCAGGAGGTGGGCATCCCGCTCCTCGTCGCCAAGGAGTGGCGGGCGCTGTGGAAGCTCGAACCCCAGGCGTACGCGCTGATCGAGGCGGCGTACCGGGAGCACGGCATCGTCGACACCGGCACGTTCCCGGCCATCGAGGTACCCGAGCGTGAGCGCGTGCCCGAGCGTGAGCGCGTGCTCGTCGTGAACGGCTCCGCCGCGGGAGCGGCCGCGCACGACTCCTGACCGAGGCGGCCCCGCCCGGCCGCACGGGCGGGGCGAACGGGGGCGGCGGGCCCGGACGGACCGGACCCGCCGCCCCCGTCGCGTTTCCGTGCCTTCGATGCACCCCGCCGCCCCGCCCCGCCACTGCAGCACCTCGACCGCACCACGCCGCCTTCACACGCGCCCGGCCGCTCCGCGCGTCCTCACAGGCACCCGCCTCGCACCGCTGCACGCACGTACCCCCGCGCCGGACGCCGCCCTCCGGCGCGTTCGTCCGCGCGGTTCGTTTTCCTGACATAACGGGGCAAGGACACTCCTACCTTCCCGTGACATCGCGAGCGCGGGGGCGGACGTCCTCTCCTGCGACGGTCACACCGCCCAGGCACGGGAGGGCTCATGGAGATCTCGGGGGACGGCGCGGGGAACCGCGTGGCCCGCCTCGCGGGGGGACGGGACCAGGTGGGGCGGGCGCGCAGGCTCGTGTCGGCCGCACTCGGGCGAGACCATCCCCGCCACGACGACTGCGTGCTGCTGACCAGCGAGATCGCGACGAACGCGGTCGTGCACTCCCGCTCGGGGAGCGGCGGCACGTTCACCGTCACCGTCTCGTGCCTGCCCGACCGCGTGCGGGTCTGCGTCGAGGACGACGGCTCGGCCGGACCGCCGTGCGCCGGTCATCCGCTGCCGAACGGATCGAGCCAGGGCGGTCGCGGCCTGCCGCTGCTGGACCTGCTGGCCGACCGCTGGGGGCTGGTCCGCGAGGGCGGGCGCAACGAGGTGTGGTTCGAGATCTGGTCCGAAGGCGACCGCCGCCGCGCGGCGCTCGCCCGTCCGCGGACGGCCGCGTGGGTCCGGCCGGGGGCCGCGGTCGCGAGCAATGTGCGGCCCGTGAAGTGACACGAGCGTGATGAGTGGTACAGAACCTACGGGTGATTTCTCGCGGGGAAGGGGCAAAACCTAGTAAATAAATCGGGAAAGTAGGAGGACTTCCGCATGGCCCTGCCCGACTTCCTGGTGATCGGGGTGCCGAAGGCCGGCACCACGGCCCTGCACGCGGCACTGGCCCGTCACCCCCGGCTCTTCATGTCACCCGTGAAGGAGCCGAAGTTCTTCCTCACCGACGGCCCGCCGCCCGACAGGGGCGGGCCGGGGGACGCCGAGACCTACCGGGAGCACGTGTGGCGGCGCGCCGACTACGAGGCGCTGTTCGCGGACGCCCCACCGGGGGCGCTGCGCGGCGAGTCGACCCCCTTCTACCTGTACGACCGGGACGCCCAGCGGCGGATCCGGGAGACGATCCCCCACGCGAAGCTCATCGTCTCGCTGCGCGACCCCGTGGAGCGCGCGCACTCCAACTGGACCCACCTGTGGTCGGCCGGCCTGGAGCCGATCGGGGACGTCATCGAGGCCTGCGCGGCCGAGAGGCGCCGGGCCGCCGAGGGCTGGTCGCCGTTCTGGCACTACGTGGGCCTCGGCCGGTACGGCGAGCAGCTGGCGCACCTGTTCACGCTGTTCCCCCGCGAGCAGGTGCTGGTCTTCCGCTATCGCGACCTGGTCGACCGCCCCGCCGCCGCGCTCGACCGCATCTGCGCGTTCCTCGGCGTGGAGCAGGGGCTCGTCGGCGAGGTGCCGAGGGAGAACGTCACCGCCCATCCGCCGCACAGCCGCACGCACCGCGTCCTGGCCCGGCTCGTCCGGCTCGGCGACCCGGTGCTGGGCCAGCGGCTCACCGCGCCGCTCGAGCGGCTGCTGCAGCGCGACGCGCAGCCCCGGCGGCCGCTCACCTGGGAGCAGCGCCAGGAGCTGCTGGCCTACTTCGCCGCCGACATCGCGCTGCTGCGCGACGTGCTGGGCAGCGACTCCTTCGGCGAGGACTTCGGCGACTGGCTGCGCCCCCGGGAGCGGTCCGGCGGCCTGGTCGGCGCCCGGCCGTCCGGCCAGCGGCAGGCCCGCAACGGCCGTGCCCGCGACGGCGCCCGTCTTTGGGCGGCCTCCCGGGGCCGGGCGCCGGACGACGACGACCTGACGCCCGACGCCACCTGACCGCGTCGTCCCCCGCTCGCGGTCCCTCGTCCTCCGGCTCCTCGTCTCCCGGGCAGGCGTCCCCGGCCTGCTGTCCCGCGAAGGCGCGGCGCCACGAAGGCTCCGCCCGGCCGGGCCGAGGTCAGCGCAGCTCGGTACGCAGCTCGTGGGACCCGTCCGCGCGGGTCAGCTCGTAGTACAGGCGGTGGCCCCCCGGGACGGGCACGATCGACAGGTAGCGCAGCCCTCCCCCGGCGTACGGCGACTGGGCGACGGGGGAGGTTCCCGTGGCGGTGAGCGTGGACGGGCCGGGGCCGATGGCCACGCCCGTGCGCTCCTCGTAGTTCTCCTCCGCCGACGCGCGGCCGTCGTAGTAGGCGATGACGGTCTCGCCGCTGAACGTGACCGCGCTCACCCGCACGCCGCGCGAGTCCCATTCGCCCGGCCGCCGGTCGAGCGCGGTCCCCTGCCAGGCCCACTCGACGCCGTCGGCGCTGGTGGCGTAGTCGGTCACCATCTGGTCGGCCTCGTCGGGGTCCTCCAGGGGGTGGCACGACGCCCACAGGTGCCAGACGCCGCCGTGGTGGAGGATCACCGGGTCCTTCACGCCTGTCTTGAGGTCGCCGGGCAGCACGACCGACGCGTCGGCGGGGTCGAACTCCGCCGGTCCGGCGGCCTCGATCATCTCCACCCGCCAGTGCTTGGTGCCGTAGGTGGCGCAGCTCAGATACAGCCGCCACCTGCCCTCCGGCGTCACCACGAGCGTGGGGCGCTCCAGCGACTCGGTCTTCATCTCCTCCTTGGTGATCGTGAGGATCCTCTCGAACCGCTCGCCGTCGGCCGAGCGGGCGATCTCCACGGCGTACCCGCGCCCCTCGTCGAGCGGCCGGCGCAGCCGGTAGGCCAGGTAGATCCACCCGTCCCGGCTCACGGCGCTGGGCGCGCCCGACCAGCATCCGGGCCCGTCTCCGGGCGGAGGAACCGCGACGACTGACCGTTCCGGCTTCGGTGCGAACACGTCTCTTCTCCGTAGCTGCGCGACGACGGTGGGCTGCCGGCTGGGTGCCGGCACTTCTTGGCTGTAGTGACTTACCAGCGGCCCGGCGGGAGGCCAAGCGTCCTCGCCATCGGGCGACCATGTCTATATAAAACCCGCTTGGTTTGCGGGTTTTGTCAGGATAAGGCAGATGGGCCGCTGCCCGCGTCCCCTACCTGCGGAAGAGTGGGGTGAACCCGGAACGGCGCGGCGGCGTATCTCCGGGCGTAAGGGCATGCCGACACAGCTCTGACCACTTCCAGGAGGCCCCATGCGGGCACGTATCGTCACGCTCTGCGCCGCGCCGCTCGCGCTCGCACTGGCCGGCGCGGCACCGGCCCACCCCGCCTCGTCCCCCCACGCGTCCCCCGCCGGGCAGGGCTCCGGCCACCGGCTCCACCGATCCCCGGACACGGCGCGCGGGGCCGCCCGGTTCGCCGAGGTCGACCTGGTCTCCGACGTGAAGGGCCGGGCGGCCCTCACCGACCCGAAGCTGGTCAACCCCTGGGGCCTCGCGATGGGCGCCGCTCTCTGGGTGTCCAACGCGGGGACCGGCACGGCGACCGTCTACACCGGCGGCCACCCCGGCGGCACGGGAACGGCCAGGAAGGCCCCCACCACGGTGAGCATCCCCGGCGGCACCCCGACCGGGCAGGTCGCCTACACCGGCGACACCTTCACGATCAAGGGAAAGGCGGGGACCGCGCCCGCCTCGTTCATCTTCTCCAGCCCGAGCGGCGCCATCACCGCCTGGAGCGCCAAGGCCGATCCCGGCACCGCGGTGATCGCGGCGTTCACCCGCGGCGCCGACTACAAGGGCCTGGCGCTCATGCACACCGACCGGGGTGCGTTCCTGCTCGCGCCGTCCTTCTCCGGCGGCGGCGTCCACGTCTTCGACGACGACTTCCGGCGGGTGCGGCTGTCGCGCCGCCAGTTCCGCGACCCGTTCCTGCCCGCGCGCTACTCCCCCTTCAACGTCGAGATCGCCGGGACCTCGGTCCTCGTGGCGTACGCCAAGCGCGATCCCGGGACCGGCAGACCGGTGGCGGGCCGGGGCAACGGGTTCGTCAGCCAGTTCACGGCGGACGGCCGGTTCGTGCGCCGTCTCGCCTCCCGGGGCCCGCTGAACGCGCCCTGGGCGATGACGCTCGCCCCCCGCGGGTTCGGCGCGTACGCGGGAGCGCTGCTGGTCGGCAACTTCGGCGACGGATGGATCAACGCGTACGACCCGAGGACCGGGCGCCACCTCGGCCCGCTGCGCGGGGCGGACGGCAGGGCGATCGCCGTCGAGGGCCTGTGGGACCTCGAACCCGGCACGGCCGCCAACGGCGGCACCGACGCGGTGTGGTTCTCGGCCGGCGTCTCCGGCGCCCGGCACGGCCTGCTCGGCCTGATCCGCCCGGTCACGGCCACGGGCGCCGCCTCGCCCACACCCACGGTTTCGGCCAGGCCGGCGCCGTCGCACTCACACCCCGCCTCCCGCCCTGCCGGCGGCTACGGCCCCTGATCGCGCCGCCCACCGCGACCGGCCGCGGAAACACCCACCCTCGGCCGGTCGCCGGTTTCCGGGAGGCGGTATGACTGTGCACATGGATAAGGCACACATCGGAGTGACGGGCCTGGCCGTCATGGGCCGCAACCTCGCCCGGAACTTCGCCCACCACGGCCACGTGGTCGCGGTACACAACCGCTCGGAAAGCCGTACGACCCGATTCATGGAGGAGCACCGCGACGAGGGCGCGTTCCTGCCCGCGAGCACGATCGAGGAGTTCGTGGCCTCCCTCGAACGTCCCCGCAAGGCGATCATCATGGTCAAGGCCGGGGCGCCGACCGACGCGGTGATCGAGGAGCTCGCCGCCGTCATGGAGCCCGGCGACATGATCATCGACGGCGGCAACGCCCTCTACGCGGACACCCGCCGCCGGGAGGCGGCGCTCCGTGAGCGGGGCATCCACTTCGTCGGCACCGGCATCTCCGGCGGCGAGGAGGGCGCGCTCAACGGCCCGAGCATCATGCCCGGCGGCGACCCCGAGGCGTACGAGACGCTCGGTCCCCTGCTCGAGGACATCGCGGCGAAGGTCGACGGGGTGCCGTGCTGCGTCCACGTGGGCCCCGACGGCGCCGGGCACTTCGTCAAGATGGTGCACAACGGCATCGAGTACGCCGACATGCAGCTCATCGCGGAGTCGTACGACCTGCTCCGGCAGGCCCTCGGGCTGGACCCGAAGGAACTGTCCGAGATCTTCCGCGAGTGGAACCGGGGCGACCTGGAGTCGTACCTCATCGAGATCACCGCGGAGGTGCTGGGCCACGTCGACGCCGCGACGGGCAAGCCGTTCGTGGACGTGGTGGTGGACCAGGCCGAGCAGAAGGGCACCGGCCGCTGGACCGTGCAGAGCGCCCTCGACCTCGGCGTCCCGGTCACCGGCATCGCCGAGGCGGTGTTCGCCCGGGCGCTGTCGGGCCACCCGGAGCAGCGGGCCGCCGCCCGTTCGCTCGCCGGGCCCTCCGGCACGGCCGGCGACTCCGGCCTCGTCGAGGACGTGCGGCGGGCGCTGTACGCCTCGAAGATCGTCGCGTACGCCCAGGGATTCGACCAGATGGCCGCCGCGAGCGCGGAGTACGGCTGGAACCTGAAGCTGGGCTCGATGGCCACGATCTGGCGCGGCGGCTGCATCATCAGGGCGCGCTTCCTCGACCGGATCAGGGCGGCCTACGACGCCGACCCGAACCTGCCGACGCTGCTGGTCGACCCCACCTTCGCCCAGGCGCTGGAGGAGGCCCAGGAGTCGTGGCGGCGGGTCGTGGCGACGGCGGCGACGATCGGGGTGCCCACGCCGGGCTTCTCCTCGGCGCTCGCCTACTACGACGGCCTGCGGCGCGACCGGCTGCCCGCCGCGCTGCTGCAGGGTCTGCGCGACTTCTTCGGCGCCCACACCTACCGGAGGGTCGACCGGGAGGGCTCCTTCCACACCGACTGGTCGGCGGACCGGGCCGAGCGGCCCGCCTGACCCCCGGAAACACGGTACGGCGCACGCCCGCGCGGGGGCGTGCGCCGTACCGGCCCGGTTCGGCTACTCGAAGGCGGCGGCCACCGGCTCCGCCTTCTCGCCGCCGGCGGCGCCGGGAGCGCCGCCGCGCAGCGGGACGTGCTTGATGAAGGCGGCGATGACCGGAACCAACGCGGCGAACACGACCGACCACAGGAATACCGAGCCGATCGCGCCGGCGAGCGCCTCCAGGAACCCCGCCTTCACCGGCGGCGGGAGCTGCTCGAGCACCTTCGGGTCGATCTGACCGCCGCCGGCGTTCGCCAGGGGCGCCGCCTGCGCGCCGAACTTGGCCGCGATCTCGTCGGCGAGCCGGTTGTTGAAGATCGCACCGAACAGCGAGATGCCGAACGAACCGCCGATGGAGCGGAAGAACGTCGAGGCGCTGCTGGCCACGCCGATGTCCTTCTGCTCGACGCTGTTCTGCGCGATCAGCATGGTCGTCTGCATCAGGAAGCCCATGCCGAGGCCGAGGACGGCGATGTAGACGCCGGTCCGCCAGGCGGGGGTGTGGACGTCCTGCGTCGACAGCAGCCACATGCCGATGGCCATGATCACGCCGCCGATCACCGGGAAGCTCTTGTACTTGCCCGTCTGCGTGATCGCCTTGCCGACGAACAGCGACACGACCATGGACGAGGCCATCATCGGGAGCAGGAGCAGCCCGGAGTTCGTGGCGGTGGCGCCCTGGACGATCTGCTGGAACATCGGCAGGAAGGTGATCGCGCCGAACATCGCGAAACCGAGCAGGAAGCCGAGCAGGTTGATCAGCGTGAAGTTGCGGTTGGCGAACACGTGCAGCGGCAGGATCGGCTCGGCGGCCCGCCGCTCGATGGGGATGAACACGGCCAGCGCGACGACCGCCAGGGCGGCCAGGCCGAGGATCTGCCAGGAGCCCCAGGCGTAGCCGTGCTTCTGACCGCCCCACGACGTGATCAGCACGATCGCGGTGATGGCCACGGTGAGGACGGCCGCGCCGAGCCAGTCGATGCGGTGCTGGGTCCGGTGCTTGGGCAGGTGCAGCTTGAGGATGAGCCAGATCAGCGCCACGCCGCCGAGCGGCAGGTTCACGTAGAAGGCCCAGCGCCAGTTCAGGTTGTCGGTGATGAACCCGCCGACCAGCGGCCCCGCGATCATGGCGAGCGACATGATCGCGGCCATGATGCCCTGGTACTGACCACGCTCACGCGGCGGGACGAGGTCCCCGATGATCGCCATCACGCCGACGATGAGCCCGCCGGCGCCGAGGCCCTGCAGCGCACGGAAGGCGATCAGCTCGATCATGCCGTCACCGGTGCCGCCGAACAGCGACGAGCCCGCCATGCCGCACAGCGCGGAACCGGCCAGGAAGATGACGATCGAGCTGAGGAAGACGTTCTTGCGGCCGTAGAGGTCGCCGAGCTTCCCCCAGATCGGCGTGGAGACCGTGGTGCCCAGCACGTACGAGGTCGTGACCCAGGTGAAGTAGTCCAGGCCCTTGAGTTCCCCGACGATCCTCGGCATGGCGGTGCCGACGATCATGTTGTCCAGCATCGCCAGCATCATGGCGAGCATCAGGCCGGGTAAGACGATCATCACTTCCCGGGACCGGCCGGGCGCGGCCGCGGTCTCCGTAGTCATGGGTGCCCCCTTGAAGGAATTTACTTACTTGCCGACAGGCTAGTGCCCGGGGCACGGTATTGTCCTTACTTGCCGGCCGTCAAGTCAATTAGGAACAGCAGGATATGGGTGCTCATACCGACACGCGCAGCCGCATCCAGGAGGTCGCGATCAGGCTCTTCACCGAACAGGGGTACGAGGCGACGTCACTCCGGGAGATCGCCGAGGCCCTCGGCGTCACCAAGGCGGCCCTCTACTACCACTTCCGGACGAAAGAGGACATCGTCGCCAGCCTGGTCGAGGACCGCATCGAGGCGCTGGACGAGCTGATCGCGTGGGCGAACCGGCACCCCCGCGACGCCGACACCCGTGGGGAGCTGATCACCCGCTACTCCGCGTTGATGACCCGCGGGCGCGCCCACGAGGTCATGCACTTCATGGACCGCAACAAGACGGCGCTGCGCGGCCACGCCAAGGTGGACCTCATGCGCGAGCGCATGAGCGAGCTGATGCAGGCGCTGTACGAGCCGGACGATCCGCTGCCGGTCAAGCTCCGGCGGTCCATGGCCCTGTTCGCGATGCACGCGGCGTGGTTCTTCGTGAGGGACGAGTCGACGTCCGAGGAGGAGCGGACCGCGGCGGGGCTGCAGGTCGCCCTGGAATTGGCCGAGGGTTCAGGCGGTTGATCCCCCTCTGATGGGAAGGTGATCGACATGCTTTTCGGACAGGAACACGTCAAGCGCTATATCGAGACCGACGGCGAGGTGGGCCACGACTGGGAGGGCACCACCGTGGCCATCCTCACGACCCGGGGCCGCAAGTCGGGACAGCCCCGCAGCACTCCGCTGATCTACCAGCCGTACGGCGACGCCTATCTGGTGGTGGCGTCCAAGGGCGGGGCCGACGAGCACCCGCTGTGGTACCGCAACCTCCAGGCGGACCCCGAGGTGGAGTTCCAGATCAGGGGGGACAGGTTCAAGGCGAGGGCCCGTACGGCGACTCCGGAGGAGCGTCCGGACATGTGGCGGACGATGACCGCCACATGGCCCGCGTACGACGAGTACGTCACCAAGACCGACCGGGAGATCCCGGTCGTCGTCATCGAACGCGTGTAGCGCGGCGCGCCGCGTGAGGGCGCCGGGCGGCGCGCAGGAGCCGCCCGGCACCCGCTCCCGCCGCGCGGCCCCACCGCGGTGCCGCGCTCCTGGCGTCGGCGCGCAGTGACTCGTGCGGCCGTCGGCGGTATCTTTCCCGGGTGATCCTCAGGAGCCGCGCCGTCTTCGGCGACCGCGTGGCCTTCAGGCACAGGGAGGTCCCGTGAGCGACGGCCGCACCGCCGAGATCATGATCGCCGAGGCCCGCAAGGCCTTCTGGGTCATGGTCGGCTTCCTGGGGCTTATCTGGGTCGTGCAGGTGGCCAACTGGGCGGCGGACTACTCGCTCAGCTACAGCTACGGCATCAGGCCCTGGGACCTCGAGCGGCTCCCCGGGGTCGTCTCCGCGCCGCTCCTGCACTGGAGCTGGGCCCACATCGAGGGCAACTCGGGTCCGCTGTTCATCTTCGGGTTCCTCGCGGCCTACCGGGGCGTGCGGCGCTTCCTCGGCGTGACCGGGCTGATCGCCGTCGCCAGCGGGCTCGGCTCGTGGTTCACCGCCGACTCCTCCACGGTCGGCGCGGGCGCGAGCGGGCTGGTGTTCGGCTACTTCGGGTACGTCCTCGTGCGCGGAGCCTTCGACCGGCACCTGATCGACATCGTCATCGGCCTGGTCATGGGTCTGTGCTTCGCCTACCAGTTCGCCGGGCTGCTGCCGGCCGAGGGCATCGGCTGGCAGGCCCACGTCTTCGGTTTCGCGGGCGGCATCCTCGGCGGCTACCTGTTCCGCGACCGGCGGGCCAAGGCCGCGACCGGGGGCACGGACGGGGGCACGGGCGGGGGCACGGGCGGGAGCGCCGCCCCCGGCAAGGCGGCCCCGCCCGATTCCCGGTCGGCCCTGCTCAAGGAGATCGAAGACCTCGGCCTCTGATCCCCGCGCGGCCACCGGCGCCGTCCTGAGGATTCCACGGCCACGGCGTCCACGCCGTTCGCCCGCGGGGAGCACGCGGGGAGCACGCGGGGAGCACGCGGAGGCGACGCTACGAGCCGGCGCGTGTCGCCGGCGTATCGAAAACCTCATACGTGCCGGCAACAGCCCACTGCCTTGACTGGCCGCATGGCTCAAACCCCACCATCGGCACGGACGAGGGCCCGCCGGATGCGCCGGCTCCTGGTCGCCGGCCTGATAGTCGTCACAGCAGCCATCATCGCCGTCCTCGGCCACCGGTCGCCGCATTGCTCGTTCTTCTCGGCCGGATCCCCCGTGCGGCACTCGTCACCGGCGCCGATCCCGGCGTCCTCCCCTGCCGCCGCACCGCCCCGGAAGCACACCCCGGTCCCGCCTCCCGCCACGACCTCCCCGGCGTCGTCGCCGGATGCCCGTCACAGTGAGCGCCGTTGTGCGCCCGGCGAAGCCGACGGTGTCGTCCCGGACGGCGTGACGGTCTTCGACGACGGGATTCCGGGTGTCGTCAACCTCGACCGGGGTCTGCTCAGGGCCCTCCGCCAGGCGGCGACGGACGCCGCGGACGACGGAGTCGAGTTCTACGTCAACAGCGGCTGGCGCTCTCCGGAGTACCAGAATCAGCTTCTTCGCGAGGCGGTCTCCAAGTACGGGTCCGAAGACGAGGCCGCGCGATGGGTGGCCACCCCGGCGACGTCCTCTCACGTGACGGGGGACGCGGTCGACGTCGGGCATTCCGATGCGACGGCGTGGCTGTCCGACCATGGTGCCGAGTACGGCTTGTGCCAGATCTACGTGAACGAACCCTGGCACTACGAACTGCGCACCGATGCGATCGCTCGTGGTTGTCCGCGTATGTATGCCGACCCCACCCAGGACCCGAGGATGCGGCGGTGACCGCCGCCTCCCGGCCCTGCCCCCGCAAGCGCGGCCGGTGCTCGCGGCGCCCGCGCCGCCGCCGGAAGACGGGATCAGGGCTCGCCGTGGTCGGACAGGTGGAAGGGGATGCGGGCGGTGAGCGCGAACCCGCCCTCGGCGGTCGGCCCGTACGTGAGCCGCCCGCCCACCAGCGCGACGCGCTCACGAAGGCCGGGCAGCCCGTAACCGCCCCCCGCGTCGGCGGGCACCCGGACCGGCACGGCCCGGCTCTTGCCGCTGTTGACCACCGACACGTTCAGCACGTCGCCGTGGGCCTCGCAGACCACCTGCACGTCGGTCCCGGGCGCGTGTTTGCGCACGTTGTTGAGGCCCTCCTGGACGACGCGGTAGCAGGCGTGACCGGCCTGCCGCGGCAGCGTCTCCTCCGGCACGTCGTAGTGCAGGGCGACGCGCAGGCCGGTGGCCCTGCTCTCCTCGACCAGGCGCGGTATCCCCTCGACGCTCTCCGCCGAGGGCGGCAGGTCCTTGCGCCGCAGCGCCGTGAGCAGCTCGCGCAGCTCGGTCAGCGCCCGCACGCCCTTGTCCTCGATGTTCCTGGCCAGCTTGCGGATCTCGTCGAGCTCGTCGGCGTCCTGGATGAGACCGGCGTTGAGGACCATCACGGTGACCGCGTGCGTCACCGTGTCGTGCAGCTCGCCCGCGATGCGGCGGCGTTCCTGGGCGGCGGCGCGCTCCTCCCGCGCCCGCACGCCCGCCCGCAGCTCCCGGATCATCGAGCGGTAGCGCCACACCCAGGTGCCCACCAGGGCGGGCATGAAGATCAGCGTGACCGCCCGCACCGTCACGGCGACGGGCAGCTTGTCGGTGTAGGGGCTCGTGTAGTCGGCCAGCGCGTAGACCCCCGCCAGCACGGCGGTCGCCCACGGCCAGGAACGCACCGTGTTCCGCGAGGTCATCGAGTACGCCGCCAGTATCAGCGGCATCGTCTGGCCCGCTAGCAGGGCGCAGGCGACGGTGGCCGCGACCATCGGCCAGGCCACACTGCGCCGCACCAGCATGGACGCGGCCGCCGCGACCCCCACGGCGACCTGCGCCCACCACGGCACGGCGAGGAACGGCAGGGCCGGGAAGGAGCGGCCGAACACGACCGCCGGAACCGCGAAAGCGAGGACGGCGACGGCGAGCAGCACGTCGGCCGCCGCCTCCCGGCGCGCGGCGAGCCCGGCCCACTTCTCCCCCATACCGCTAGTTTGTGGGTTTGACCTGCGGCTTCGTGCAGCGCCACACCCCTTTGACGTAGCTGTGCCACAGCTTGCCGTACGACGGGGCGGTCGAAACAGTCATGCGTCTTGGGCAGGATAAGAGGCGTGAGCGAAAGCATGAGCCTCCTCCGCCGTCTTCCGTCCGACTCCGAACCCGACGCGCTGTTCGACGCGTTCGTGTCGTGGAACGCCGATCGGGGGCTCACGCTCTACCCGGCGCAGGAGGAGGCGCTGATCGAGGTCGTCTCCGGCAACAACGTGATCGTGTCGACGCCGACGGGCTCGGGCAAGAGCCTCGTCGCCGCCGGGGCGCACTTCGCGGCGCTGGCGCGGGACGAGATCAGCTTCTACACCGCGCCGATCAAGGCGCTGGTGTCGGAGAAGTTCTTCGACCTGTGCGCGTTGTTCGGCACGGAGAACGTCGGCATGATGACCGGCGACGCCACCGTGAACGCCGACGCGCCCGTCATCTGCTGCACCGCCGAGATCCTCGCTCAGATCGCGCTGCGCGACGGCGCCGACGCCGACGTCGGCACCGTGATCATGGACGAGTTCCACTTCTACGCCGAGCCCGACCGCGGCTGGGCTTGGCAGGTGCCGCTGCTGGAGCTGCCGCAGGCGCAGTTCGTGCTGATGTCGGCCACGCTCGGCGACGTCGAGCGGTTCCAGACCGACCTCACCCGCCGCACGGGCCGCCCCACGAGCGTCGTCAAGCACGCCGAGCGGCCGGTGCCGCTGATCTACTCCTACCGGACCACTCCCCTGCACGAGACGCTGGAGGAGCTGCTGTCCACCCAGCAGGCGCCGGTCTACGTCGTGCACTTCACCCAGGCCGCGGCGATGGAGCGCGCCCAGGCCCTGATGAGCATCAACATGTGCACCAAGGCCGAGAAGGAGGCCATCGCCTCCCTCATCGGCAACTTCCGCTTCACCACCCGCTTCGGCCGGGCCCTGTCCCGGCTCGTGCGGCACGGCATCGGCGTGCACCACGCCGGGATGCTGCCGAAGTACCGCCGCCTGGTGGAACGGCTGGCCCAGGCGGGCCTGCTGAAGGTGATCTGCGGCACCGACACGCTCGGCGTGGGGGTGAACGTCCCGATCCGCACCGTGCTGTTCACCGCGCTGTCGAAGTTCGACGGCACCAAGGTGCGGCGCCTGCGGGCGCGGGAGTTCCACCAGATCGCCGGGCGGGCCGGCCGGGCCGGCTTCGACACGGTCGGGTACGTCGTCTGCCAGGCGCCCGACCACGTAATCGAGAACGAACGGGCGCTGGCGAAGATCGGCGACGACCCCAAGCGGCGCCGCGGCTACGCGCGCAAGAAGCCCCCGGAGGGGTTCGTCGGCTGGAGCGAGGACACGTTCGAGAAGCTCCAGACGGCCGAGCCCGAGCCGCTGACCTCCCGATTCAAGGTCAGCAACGCCATGCTGCTGTCGATCATCAACCGGCCCGGCGACTGCTTCCAGGCGATGAAGCGGCTGCTCACCGACAACCACGAGGACCGCAAGGCGCAGCGCCGCCACATCAGCCACGCCATCGCGATCTACCGCTCGCTGCTGGCCGGCGGCATCGTGGAGAAGCTCGCCGAGCCCGACGAGCACGGCCGGATGGCCCGGCTCACCGTCGACCTGCAGGAGGACTTCGCGCTCAACCAGGCGCTGGCCACGTTCGCGCTGGCGTCCTTCGAGCTGCTCGACCGCGAGTCGCCGACGTACGCGCTGGACCTGGTCTCGATCGTCGAGTCCACGCTGGACGACCCCCGCCAGATCCTGCACGCCCAGCTCAACAAAGCCAGGGCCGAGGCGGTCGCCCAGATGAAGGCCGACGGCATCGAGTACGAGGAGCGGATGGAGCGCCTCGCCGAGATCACGCACCCGATGCCGCTGGCCGACCTGCTCTTCGGCGCGTACGAGACCTACCGGCGCGGGCATCCGTGGGTCGGCGACCACGTCGTCAGCCCCAAGGCGATCGTGCGCGACATGTACGAGCGGGCCATGACCTTCACCGAGTACATCCAGTTCTACGAGCTGGCACGCTCGGAGGGGACGGTGCTGCGCTACCTGGCCGACGCCTACCGCACGCTGTCGAAGACGGTGCCCGAGCACCTGAAGACCGACGACCTGGTGGACCTCATCGAATGGCTCGGCGAGCTGGTGCGCCAGGTCGACTCCAGCCTCATCGACGAGTGGGAGAAGCTGGCCAACCCCGCCGAGGCGCTGCAGGCCGGGGAGGAGCTGGAGACCAGGACCCGTCCGGTCACCGCCAACGCGCGCGCCTTCCGGGTGCTGGTCCGCAACGCGATGTTCCGCATGGTGGAACTCATCGCGCTGGACCGGGAGGAGGAGCTGGTCGAGCTCTACCCGGACGTCGACTGGGGCGCGGCCATGGACGCCTACTACGAGGAGCACGACGAGGTCCTCACCGGCCCGGCCGCCCGCGGTCCCGCGCTCCTGCTCATCGAGGAGGAGAAGGAGCTGTGGCGGGTGCGTCAGATCATCGACGACCCGGCCGGCAACCACGACTGGGGCATCAGCGCCGAGGTCGACCTGGCCGCCTCCGACGAGGAGGGCCACGCCGTCCTCCACGTCACCGGCCTCACCCGCCTCTAGCGCGCGTCCAGGCCGGGCAGCGCCTCATCCGGGTCGGCCCTCAGCCGTAGAACCTCCTCGCGCCCTCGTGGAGCGGCACGGGGTCGGTCCTGGGCGCCTCGGCGAGGGTGATGTCCTTGGCCGACACGTGCACCTTCTCCAGGTCTGCCTTGTGGTCGAAGATCAGCCGGGTGAGCTCCTCCGCGAGCTTCGCGTCCATCGACGCGTTCACCACGAGCAGGTTCGGCACGACGATGGCCGGCACGTCGGACGCCGTGCCGTACGCGCCCTTGGGGATCGTGCCCTCGGCGTAGACGGGGCCGTGGGCGGCGCGCACGGCGGGCAGCACGTCGTCCAACGGCACGAAGGTCACCTCGTCGCGCATGCTCGTCACCAGGTCGGTGATGCCCGAGGTGGGCAGGCCGCCCGACCACACCAGCGCGTCGAGGGTGCCGTCCTTGAGCCCCTGCACGGTCTCGGGCAACGACAGCGCCTGACGTTCGACGTCCTTGTCCGGGTCGAGCCCGGCGGCGGCGAGCAGCCGCAGCGCGATCACCTCCGTGCCCGAGTTCGGCGATCCCGTGGACACCCGCTTGCCGCGCAGGCCGGCGACGGATTTGATCTTGGCGTCGGTCCGTGCGATCACGTGGGTGTAGTTGCCGTAGAGCCGGGCGAGCGCGCGGATCGGCTGCGGCGCGGTGAAGGCGCCGGTGCCCCTCACCGCGTCGGCGGCCGTGTCCGCGAGCGTGAAGGCGATGTCCGACTGTCCCCTGACCACGCGCTGGATGTTCTCCACCGAAGCGCCGGTGGCCTCCGCGGTCGCCCGGTGGCCCGGCAGGTGCTTGTCGATCAACTCGGCGAACCCGCCGCCCAGCACGTAGTAGACGCCGGTGGTGTTGCCGGTGGCGATCGACAGGCGGGTGCCACCGCTTTCCCGCCCGGCCGATCGGTCGCCCCCGCAACCACCGGCCAGCAGTGCCACGGTGACGGCCAGCGCCGTCACGAGCCTGATCCTCACAGTCGCGCCTCCCTGTGTCTGCGGACGAGGTGAACGGCGAGCGCCAGGACCGCGGCGCCCAGCCCGGCCAGCACGGGCCCGGGCGAAAGGACGAGCAGCAGGACCGCGGCGAGCGCGCACAGGCCCCGCTCGACCGGTCCGGCGGGGCCGGCGATCCAGCCGCCGGTGGTCACCGCGAGGGCGGCCACCGCGAGCGCCGACACGGCCGCGGCGAGCAGGACCTCGCCGATCGGGCCCTGCGCCAGCAGGGCCGCGCCGGGCGGGGTGAGCACGAACGCGAACGGCACCAGGAACGCCGGGAGCGTGTACTTCCAGGTGGCCCACATCGTGCGGTGCGCGTTGCCGCCCGTGATCGCCGAGGCGGCGAAGGCCGACAGCGCCGTCGGCGGGCTCACCTCGGACAGCACCGCGTAGTAGAAGATGAACATGTACGCCTCGGCCGCCGTCACGCCGAGGTTCAGCAGCGCGGGGCCGATGATCACGGCGGCGATGACGAAGGACGCCGTGACCGGCACGGCCAGCCCGAGCAGCAGCACGGCCAGCGCGCAGGCGACGGCGGTGACCGCGAGGTTCCCCCCGGACAGGCCGACGATCAGCGAGCCGGCCTTGAGCCCGAGCCCGGTGAGCGTGACCACGCCGACGATCGTCCCCGCCGCCGCGCACGTGACCGCGACCGGCAGCACCCCCGTCGCGCCCGCCGCCAGGGCCCGTACGGCGCGGCGCGGCGTGAGCCGGTTCTCGCCGCCGGGGGTGCGGTCCAGGAACGACAGCGCGAAGGCCAGCAGCGTGGCGTACACCACCGCCCGGAACGGCGACTGGCCGAGTGCCATCAAGGCGATGATCACGAACAGCGAGCTGAAGTGGTAGCCGAAGCGCCTGATCAGCGGCCAGGGACGGCCCGCGTCCACCGGCACCGCGTGCGTGCCGTACCTGCGGGCGTCCATCTCGATGGCGAGGAAGACGCCCAGGTAGTACAGGATCGTCGGGATCGTGGCGTAGACGAGCACGGTCAGGTAGCTCACCCGCAGGTACTCGGCGATGATGAAAGCCGCCGCGCCCAGCGTCGGGGGCGACAGGATCGCGCCGATGCCCGCCGCGGCCAGCACTCCCCCGGCCTGCTCGCGCGGATAGCCGGCCCGGCGCAGGATCGGCCAGGCCACGCTGCCCACGCTCACCGTGGTGGCCACGCCGGAACCGCTCACCGTGCCGAGCAGGAACCCCGCGAGCGTGACGGTGCGCCCCGGCGCGGCGCGCGAACGGCGGAACGCCGCGAAGGAGACGTCCACGAAGAACCGTCCCGCCCCCGAATGGTCGAGCACCGCGCCGTAGATCGTGAACAGGATGATGTAGGTCGCGGCGACGTCGAGGGGCACGCCGTACACGCCCTCCGTGCCCATCGTGAACGCCGCCACGATCCGGTCCAGGTCGTAGCCCCGGTGACCCAGCGACCAGTCCGCGGGCAGGTAGCCCCCGTAGTAGGCGTACGCCGCGAAGACCGCGCACACCACGGGCAGGATCCAGCCCACGGTCCGCCGGCACGCCTCCAGGAGCAGCAGCGTGAGCAGCGCTCCCGCCGCCACGTCGAGCGGCGTCGGCGCGTACGCCCGGCGGATGAGGTCGTCGAAGACCACGAGCGGATACGCGCAGACCGCGAGGGACAGCGCCGCGAGCACCCAGTCGAGCACGCCGGGCCTGTCCCGGCCTCCGCGCCGCGCCTTGTAACAGACGAACGCCAGCGGCAGCACCACGGCGAGGAACGCCATCCGGTACGGCAGGACCGGCCCCGGCCGGAAGGTCTGGTACAGCGCGTAGAGCGACAGGGCGAGCGCGACGATCGTGACGAGCGCCGCCGGACGGCCCGGAAGTCGCCGCGCGGGACGCTCCGCGTCGAACTCGGCGACGAGGTCCTCCGCCGACGTCTCGTGCCGGGTCTCGGTCACGCGTCTCCCCTGCGGTGCGGCAAGCCCTTGACCGCAAGGTACGCCGAGATCTGACTCCGCGCGGTCACAATCCGGATCACAGTCCGATCACGGAACGTAGCGCCGTTCTCACCCGCGCCGGCCGGCGACGGTGGCTATCCGCGGGCTCTCCGGGCGGACCGCAGCACGAGGGCGGCGAGCACCGCGGCCCCGGCGACGGCCTGCGCCGCGACGTACGGCACGACGTCGGCGGGCCGCGTGACCAGCGCGGCGAGCGCGGGCAGGGATCCGAGCAGCGCGACGTCCGGCCCCGTCGCCGCCCAGATGAGCGGGCCGGTCGGCACCGCGCCGCCGGGGGTGTCGATGACCGGCATGGAGTGGTCGACGGGCCGGCGCCGGGCCATCCGCAGCGCCCCGGCCGCCAGCGCGGGCGCGGCCGCCGGCCCGAGCGTCCACCAGACCCCGGCCGGCAGCGCGCCCGTGGCCTGGAGGCCCGCCAGGGCGAGCGCCGACCAGGCCGCGGCCAGCAGCGCGGGCAGCACCGACCGGGCGGCCGTGGCGGCCCTGGCGTCCACGGCCAGCATCCGGGCCAGGGCGGGGTCACCGCCGTCGCGCCGGACCCCTCCGGTGCACATCGCGGCGGCGGTCAGCGCCCCGCACAGCAGCACCCCGCACAGCAGCGCCCCGGCGGCGGGCGCAGAGCCGCCGGCGGCGTCCGCGCAGACGGCGGGCAGCGCCGCCGCGCCGAGCAGGGCCGCCAGCCGGCCCGGTCGCCTGCCCACCCGCAGCCACTCCTGCCACGCCAGCGCGGGCGCCGGGCCGAGCCGCGACACCAGGCGCGGCCAGGGGCGGGAGCGCAGCGCCCGGCCGCGCCAGTGGACGTCCTCCGCGACCCAGGTGAGCATTCCGGGATCCAGCATGGTCGCGGCCGAGGTCACCCGGGCCGTACGGGTCGAGGACGCCAGGATCGTGCCGGCGGGGATGCGGCCGAGCGCCGCCCAGGCCCGCTGTGCCAGGAAGGCGGCCACCACGGAGGCGACGCCCGCGACCGCCGCGCCCAGGGACGCGGGCGCCCCGGCCACGGCGGCGAGGATCCGCCGGCCGGGGCCCGCGCCGGACACGGCCGCGAGCACGGCCACGGAGAACATTCCGGCGATCAGGAGCTGCAGCCGGGTGTCCGCCGCCGGGGACTGCTGGCCGAGCACCGCCGCGGCCATGCCGCCCACGCCCGCGGCCACGCCGAGCACCAGCGCCGCCGCGAGGCGCACACCGAACTCGCCGGGAGCCCCGGACACCGACAGCGCCGCGAGCCCGAGCGCCGCCCCGGCCAGCGCCGCCGCCGACAGCAGGAGCAGCGCCGTACGGCTCAGCACGGCCCGGCGGGGCAGCGGCGAGGTCACCAGCCATGCTGCGTCGGCGGCGGGCAGCACGACGGGGCCGAGCGCCCGCGCCAGGGCGAGGAAACCCGCGTAGGCCGCCGCGACCAGCGCGAACCCGGCGCCGAGCCGCGCCGGGTCGGCGTGCCGGGCCAGCCCGGCGAGCGCCTCGGCGGCCGGGCGGCCGAGCACCGTGGCGGCGACGAGCAGGCCGAAAACGCTGGTGTACCGGTCCGACCAGGTCGCCGGCCGCCCACGGTGCGCGCGCAGGTAGGCGAAGGCGGGATGCGTCCGCGCGGCCACCGGGATCACGACGCCGCCCGCAGCGTGATCACACGGGCTCCCGCGTCCTGCGCGAGCAACGCGTCGTGGGTGGCCATCACGACCGTGCCTCCCCCGGCGGCGTAGTCGCGCAGGATCGCCGCGAGCCGCCGTCTGAACCCGGCGTCGAGGCCGCGCTCCGGCTCGTCGAGCAGGAGCAGGCGGCTCGGCCGGAGCAGTGCCATCGCCAGCGACAGCCGCTGCCGCTGGCCGGTGGACAGCGACAACGGGGTGAGATCGGCCCTGGCGGTCAGCTCGAAGGCGTCCAGCGCCTCGTCCACCGTCAGCCGGGCGTCCTGGTGCACGGCGTCCATCAGCTCGAGGTGTTCGCGGACGCTCAGGCCCGGATACCAGGCGGGCTCGTCGCCGGCCTGCACGACGTGCCGCCAGAAGTCCGGCAGGTCCGCCGGCGGCCCGCCGAGGACGTCGATCTCACCGCGCGGCGAGGGGTGCAGACCGGCCAGGCAGCGCAGCAGCGTGGACTTCCCGACGCCGTTCTCCCCCATGACGGCGACGATCTCACCCGGGGCCGCGGTGAGATCGACGCCGCGCAGCACGGGCACTCCGCCCAGGTCCAGCCCCACCCTGCGGGCCGTGATGATCGCGTTCGCCATGCCCAGAGCCTACGTGCGCGACGCTCACACGTGGTGGGGTCCACGGGAGCGGCCGTGCGGTCCGTTCTCAGGGGCGGATGAGCAGCCGTCGTCCGATCTCCTCGGGCACCGGGTAGACCCGTTCCGGCGGCAGCAGCCGCTGGGCCTTCGCCGCCTGCCCGCTCTGCACCAGGCTCGCGATCCTGCGGACCCGCGGGGTGAGGTCGGCCAGGTCCACGACCCACTCGTCCGCGAACGTACGGATCAGGTCACGGCCGATGCCGACCTGGATGCTGTAGTGGTTGAGCGGCGCCCCGCGCAACGAACGCTCGGGATCCCACTGGACGTGCACCGCCGCCCGGCCGACCGACAGTGGGTCCGCGGTCGTCAGCACCGCCCGGGAGAGGGCTTCGCGCCATCCCCGCCTCGTGATCCGCACCGACAGGACGCGTTCCTGCCCGGCCTTGCGCGCCCAGTTGCTGCGGTGCATCAGCCACAGGAACGACGGTTTGATCCACGTCATGCGGGTGAACGAGAAGGGCGGCACGAACCGCCCGGCGCTCAGTGCCGGGTCCGCCACGCCCGCCGGGTACGCCTGATAGACCACGATCGTCTCGGCGTCGTAGTCGGCGCGGACCTGGTGCTGCGGCGGCACGCCGAGCACCCTGTCATCGCCGGGCTTCGCGCCGCAAAGCCTTTTCCCGCACGGTTCCCACGGCCCGCGAGGCCCCCGGGCGCCCGAGCCGCCCGAGCGCCGTGAACGCCCCTCAGCCGCCGGAGGTGGCGTCCTCGGCTCCGGCGCCGGGGATCGTCATGTCGTCGGGGTCGTCGAGCCAGCCGTGCGGCAGCGACACCTTGGACCGCTCGCCGCTCTTGCCGCGGGGCCCGTCGGCCTCGTCCGGCCAGGGCTGGTCCGCGTCCAGTTCGGCGACCCGCTCGGCCATCTCGGACAGCCCGGTGACCGAGGTGAGGGCGCGGCGGGTCTCCGCGCCGACGACGAAGCCCTTGAGATACCAGCCGACGTGCTTGCGGAAGTCGGCCAGACCGTGGCGTTCGCTCCCGATGACCTCGCAGAGCAGCTCGGCGTGGCGCAGCATCATCGCGCCGACCTCCCCGAGGCGGGGACGGGTGCGCTCGGCCGAGCCGCGGAATGCCAGGTCGAGGTCGCGGAACAGCCACGGCCGGCCCAGGCAGCCCCGGCCGATCACCACCCCGTCACAGCCGGTCTCGGCGACCATGCGCAGCGCATCGTCGGCGCTCCAGATGTCGCCGTTGCCGAGCACCGGAATCTCCGGCACGTCGTCCTTCAGCCGCTTGATCGCGTCCCAGTGCGCGGTGCCGCCGTAGTGCTGGCGGGCCGTACGCGCGTGCAGGGCGACGGCGGCGAGGCCCTCCTCGACGGCGATCCTGCCCGCCTCGACGTAGGTCAGGTGGTCCTCGTCGATGCCCATGCGCATCTTCATCGTGACCGGCAGCGGCCCGGCGCCGGCCACCGCCTCGCGCAGGATGGCGCGCAGCAGGTTCCGTTTGTACGGCAGGGCCGACCCGCCGCCCCTGCGGGTGACCTTGGGCACCGGGCAGCCGAAGTTCAGGTCGATGTGGTCGGCCAGGTCCTCCTCGGCGATCATCCGTGCGGCCTTGCCGATCACGGCGGGGTCGACCCCGTACAGCTGGATGCTGCGGGGCGACTCCTCCGGGCCGAACCGGATCATCTGGAACGTCAGCGGCACCCGCTCGACCAGCGCCCGGGAAGTGATCATCTCGGAGACGAACAGGCCGCCGCCCTGCTCCCGGCAGAGCGTGCGGAAACCGATGTTCGTGATGCCCGCCATGGGAGCGAGCACCACCGGGGGCCAGACCTCGAGCGCGCCGACTTTCACACGTTCATTTTCCCCGCTGCCGGCTGTGAGCCGTACAAGATCGTGGACGTGGAGCTTTTGCCCCGGATAATCTGACCTGGACCAACGGTGGGGGAGGTCGTCATGCTGTTGCGACTGAGAATCGCCTTGCCGGATCGTCCGGGCTCGCTGAGCCACGTGACCGGGGTCCTGGGGGCCGCGGGCGCCGACATCACCCAGGTGACGGTGCTCGACCGGGGCGACGGCCGCGCCCTCGACGACTTCACCGTCTACTGGCCCGACTCCGCCCCCCGCGAGGACCTCGTACGGGCCCTCGAGGACATGGACGGGGTCCGGATCGAGGGCATCTGGAGCACCAGGGAGGCGCCCGGCACCTATCCGGAGCTGGAGATCCTGAAGTTCCTCGCCACGGCGGGCGACCGCGCGCTCGGCACGCTGATCGACTCCATGCCGGTGCTGTTCAGCGCCGGCTGGGCCGCGGCGGCGACCGAGAAGGACCCGCGCGTCACGGTGTACGCGAGCTGGCGCGCCCCCGAGGACATCCCGTTCCCGAAGGAGACCCCGCCCAGGCCGACGGCCACCACGCTGCCGTCCGGCCTGCACGTGATCGTCGCACCGCTGCCGCCGCTGGCGTTGGCGCTGATGCTGGCCAGGGCCGAGGGGCCGGCCTTCCACCGCAACGAGGTGCACCGGCTCACCCGGATCCTGGAGATCTTCCTGACCCTGCCCGCGATCGAGCGGGGAGCCGACCGCGCCTTCCGCAGACCGATCGCCCGGCCGTTCTGAGTACACACTGGGGGCGAAAACCCGGTACAGTAGCCACGTCGCCGCGAGGCGGACGCGGAAGTGGCTCAGTGGTAGAGCATCACCTTGCCAAGGTGAGGGTCGCGGGTTCGAATCCCGTCTTCCGCTCCGAGAGGTCACGAATGCGGGCCTCGCTCTGGTGGAGTGGCCGAGAGGCGAGGCAGCGGCCTGCAAAGCCGCGTACACGGGTTCAAATCCCGTCTCCACCTCTTTTTTGAAATTCGGTTCTGGAGCGGGCGTCGTGACTCATGCGACGCCCGCTGTTCTGCTTCCACGATTGTCACCCTGGGCTCCGGCCCGAGGAGAAGGCACACCCCGCGACGCCCGCGCCGCGCACCGGCGCCGAATCCGTACGGCCGCCACTGGTGCGTTCCGCCACACGGAGGACAAGTCGGAGTAAGGGTTCTTCTCAATGCCCCGTGCCGGGCGCACACTGAAAGGGACACCATAGGCGATTTAGCGTGGAGTAGCTCGTGCACGGTCACATGCCCTCAGCGATGCCCATGCTGTCTCGTGGCAAGCATCGCAATCCCAGCAAGGGCGCCTGCTTCATGGAGTTCGCGTCCTACCTCGCAGGTGAGCGGTGGAGCGACCACCCGTCGTGCACACACCCGCTGCTCGCCGGGCTCGCCCGGCTCGTCAACGACCACACCTCCGACGCCGCCCGGCCCCGGCTGGCCGAGCTGATCCCGTCGGTGATCGGGCTGACGGGCGACGATCCGCGTCTCGACGCGCGGATCGCCCTGTGCTCGGCCAGGGCCGCGCTGCCGGTCGTCGCGCACGAGCGCCAGCTCGCGATGGCGGTCTCGATCCTGTCGGGCGAGCACGTGCTCGCCGAACTGGAGGGCCGCCCGGCCCACGACCTGAGCGAGCGCAGCAGGCAGGCGCTGGCCCAGGTGCCGGACGCCACCCGCTGGGCCTACACCTTCGGGCGCGGCGTACGGGTCTCGCCGAAGGGGTTCCGCCGGTACGCCGCGCCGAACACCGTGCAGCTCGCGGTCCGGGGCATCGCCCAGGCGTGCGTGCCCGACCCCGATCCGCTGCTGCGGGATCTGCTGGCCGAGGCGATCGACGACTGCTGGGCCCTGCTGCGCCCCGCCGCCGGAACCGCCGCCGAGACGACCGCCGGAACCACAGCCGGAACCGCCGTGGGCACCGCCTCGACGGCCGGCGTCGGGGCCGCCCCCGGACCGGCTCGGGCCACGGTCGATCCCGCACGCTGGGCCGACGCCTGCCGCCTCACCGGCGTGTCGGACTGACCGCCCCGGCCACCGGCTCCCGGCCACGAGCGGGAGCCGGTCGGACCGGAGGCGGGTAGAGCCGGTCAGGCCCGCGCGGCGCCGCGTACGGATCGTCTGCTCGCGGCGCGCCGTGACTCCATGAGCGGCCGTAGCAGCAGGGCCTGGGCGAGCACGACCACGCAGAAGATCCCGAGCACGTAGCCCCAGCTCACGTCCGTCAGATGGTGCATGCCCCGGTAGAGCCTCGAAAGGCCGACCGCCAGGGCCGCGCCCGCGCCGAGCAGCCACCACAGCGCCTTCAGAATCGTGTGGCGGTGCGTGTGCAGCGTCAGGACGAGGGCGGTGCCGCAGTAGAACGCCACCGCGGCGCTGGTGTGCCCCGACGGATAGCTGGACGTCGGCGGCGCGGGGTCGAGGTGCGGCACGTGCGGGCGGGCCCGCTGCGCGAACACGGTCGCGAGCAGGAAGATCGCCGACTGGGCGCAGACGACGGCCACCAGGAAGACCGACTCCCGCCAGCGCTTGTAGGCGAGCCGGAAGAGCACCGCCATGATCGCCGTCACCACGATGATCACGGGGGTGTCGGACAGCATCGAGGCGTAGTGGGTCACCTCGTTCCAGAACGGCGTGCGCTCCTGGGCGATCTCGCGGCTGACCGCCTCGTCCTGCGCGACGAGCGTCGAGTGCTCCATGACTTTGGTGATCAGCAGGCCGAGCCCGAGGGTCACCAGGGCCATGAGCACGAGCGGGAGCAGAATCCGCCGGCCCGCTTCCGCGGCGACTCCGTGAGCGGGAGCGGAGGACGACCCCCGTCCGCTCTGGGCCGGACGTTCACGAACGGTGGCCAATTCGTCCTCCTTGGGGGGTGATTTCCGTCTTCGCCTCCGGCCCGACGCCCTCACGTAACGGCTGGGCGGGGCGGCGGCCCACGTCCCGCCGGCGCCAGGTCTCGAACGCGGCGGCCGTGGCGGCCACCACGGCCACGCCGAACACCAGGCCCGCCGCCACGTCGCTGAACCAGTGCACGCCGAGCGCGATCCGGCTGAAACCGACCGCCAGCGGGATCAGCACGGCGAGCGCCCAGGCGAGGGCGCGCCCCCGCTCGCGTACGAGGGGCAGGACGAGCAGCAGCAGGATCCCGGCCCCGAGCGTGGCGTTGACCGCGTGTCCCGAGGGGAACGACGCGCCGGGAGCGATGGCGACGGGGTCGGGCAGGCTGGGCCGGGCCCGCGCGACGACGACCTTCAGGGCGAGGCCGAGCAGGCCGCCGACCGTGAGCGTGGTGGCCGCCCACAGGGCCAGGTGGTAGGCGCGGCGCCAGACCAGCCAGGCGACCGCGGCGCCGACCGCGATCCGCCACGTCAGCGGCGCGAAGACGTCGCTGACGAGTTCCATCAGCCGGGCGAAGCCCGGGTTGCCGACCGCGTAGACGTGCAGGTCCCGCGCGGCGCCCTCGTCGATCTCGGTGAGCGGGCCGAAAGAGGTCTTGACGAAGACCAGCAGCACCGTGAACGGCACCCCGATCAGCGCCACCGCCGCCACCGCCACGGTCAGCCGCAGACCGAGTCCGTGCTGAGGGTCGAACCGCCTGCGCCACCAGCTCATCGGCCGCTCCCCACGGGCTGGTGCTCACGCGTAAGGGCCGGAGCCGGGGCCGGGCCGGGGTCGGGTTCCGCCGGTTCGTCGCACCCCGCGCGGCAGGCCTCCAGCTGCGCCGAGAAGGCCAGGCCGAGGAAGAGCGCCATCGAGCTGAGGAACGACCACAGCAGCAACGCCATGATCGCCGTGAGCGGTCCGTACGTCGCGCCGAACGTGCCGCTGCCCGCCGTGTAGAGCGCGAGCAGCCAGGTGAACAGCGTCCACAGCAGCACGGCGACCGTCGCCCCGACCGCGAGCCAGGTGTGGCCCGGCTGCTTGCGCCGGGGCGAGGCGCGGAAGAGCACCGAGATCGACAGGACGGCGAGCAGGAAGCCGATCGGCCACCGCAGCCAGCCCCACAGCCGCTCGGTCGTCTCGCTCCAGCCGTAGGCGTGCGCCGCGGCCTCGCCGACGGCGCCGCCGCCGACCAGGATGACGAACCCGACGCTCATGAGGAGGCCCGCGGTGACGGCCATCAGCAGCGCCCTGCCGTACTTGGCCGCGAAGGGGCGGTCGCGCTCGATGCCGTAGATGCGGTTGGCCCCGCGTTCGAACTGGCCCATGGCCGTGGTCAGCGACACCAGCGCGGTCAGCAGACCGAGCCACAGGGCCAGCTTTCCCCCCGCGCCCGAGGCGTGGTGGCTCTGGCTGAGCGTCTCCTGGATGACCCGCGAGCCCGCGCCGGGGGTGAGCCGCCGCAGGGTGAGCTCCAGGAGCCGGCCGAGTCGCTCCTGGTGCAGCACCGAGCTCAGGCCCACGACGGCGATCGCTCCCGGGATGATCGCGAGGCAGGTCTGGAAGGCGAGGGCGCGGGCGTTGCTCACGCCGTCGCCGTATCTGAACCGGACGTACGCGTCACGGATGAGGTGCCAGCCGCCGTACCGTCGCATGGCGGCGTAGGCGTCGTCGGCCGACAGCTCGTCGCCGCTCATGCTCCTGGTCTCCGGCACCGGGGTCGCGGTTCCCATGTCAGTCCCTCACAGATCGGGGGTGGGGACCCGCCGGAGGCCGGGTCGCGGGCCGGCCTCCGGTGGGTCCCCGCCGGCCCACCGACTACCCCGATCACGAGGATTGGAACGCCGGCCCTCCCAGAAGATCGTCGGACCCCGGCCCCGGTCGTGCCGTGACGCGCCGGAGGACCGGCCCGACCGGGCCGGTCCTCCGTGTTCGCCGGTTATGGGAAACCTCCGCCCTCGGAGTCAGAGGACGGCGCAGCCGACGCGTACGGGGACCTTGGCCGACCAGCGGCCGGAGATCACGTCCTGCGCCTGGGCGTAGGCGTTGGCCGGCTTGCCCCCGAAGGCGCAGTCGAACACGCCGGTCTTCTTGCCGAAGCTCCCGGCGACGTATCCGCTGTGCGCGCTCGCGGTCACCGTGCCGCTCCAGTAGACCTTGCCGCTGGTGTACCGGATGTAGAGCCGGACCTGCCCGTGGTTGAAGTGGTCGCCGTTGATCTTGAGACGCGGGATGTCGTCGACGGAGGTGCTGGTGGAGGTGCCGTCGCCGTTGTCCAGGGGCGGAACGGTGTAACGGGTGATCCACAGCCTGGCCGAGACCTTGCGCTCGGCCGCCTTGCCGTTGTCGAGCTTGGCCTGCGCGCGGACGGCGGGGGTGACGCACACGTCGTCGCCGGTGAACGCCTCGCGCCACACGTAGCCCGTCGTGCAGGTGTGCGGGCCGAACGGGCCGGAGGTCCAGCGGGACGCCTTGGCGGCGTTGTCGGCGAGGGTCCGGGTGCGGGTCGCGGAGGTCACGCAGACGTGGTCGCTGGGGCGGGCCTCGCGCCAGACGTAGCCCTCGATGCAGGTGTCCGGGCCGTAGTCGCCGGTCGCGGAGGCCGGCCCGGCCATGAGGGTGACGGGGGCCGTGACGGCCAGACCGGAGATCGCGGCGGCGGCCAGACCGAGCAGGGTGCGCTTCATGACTGTCTCCTGGAAGTGCGGGGTGAGGGTGCTTTCCCGGTCTGGCCGTCGCCGCCGGGTCGGTACTCCTCAGTGATAGGCCCGCTCGCCTGCACGCCCCTTGCCGCAGGCTTTCCGCAACCGCTGCAAGCCGCTCGCAAGCCCGTCATCGCCCCCCGCACGCCGCGATCCGCCTCCGGGCAGGCGACGGACGCGCCGCGCTCAGTAGGACTGGAGTTCGACGAGGTTGCCGTCGGGATCGCGCAGGTGGGCGGTGCGGCAGGTCGGCCCCCATTCGGGCCGGTCGCCCGGCGGCACCACGACCCGGCCGCCGCACGCCGCCGCCACGGCCGCGGCACGCTCGACGTCGTCCACGGTCAGGACCAGCATCGTCGCGCCGCCGGAGCCGTCGAGGCCGATGCCGGTCACCCGTTCCAGCATCGACCGGTCGAGCAGCGCCAGCACCGCCTCGGCATCCCGGTCCCAGTTGGCGTACGGCCCGTCTTCGGTGCCCTTGACGAGCCGGGCCCCGGCGACGACGGTGAGCAGGCCGTCGTAGAAGCGGAAGGCGTCGGCGAACCTCGCGGTGAGCACGCGGGGGTAGAGAGCGTCCATGGAAATCCTTGGGTAGCACCAATCATTGGCCTGCCCTATCCTGCTCCTGTGAGTGAGGTGCCGCAACTTCCCCCCTCCCTGCTCGGCATCACCGCGTTCCTGCTGTCGAAGGTGGGCATCGCCGGTCGGCGCCGCATGGGCGACCGTCTCCGCGCGCACGGCATCGGCCTGTGGGACATGGCCGTGCTCGCCGCGCTCCGCGACTTCGGCCCGGCGTCCCAGCGCGAGCTCGGCGCCCGGCTCGGCATCGACCCCAGCGACCTCGTGGCGGTGATGGACACGCTCGTGCCGCTGGGCCTCGTGGAGCGCGAGCGCGACCCGGTGGACCGGCGGCGCTACCGCGTCGCCGTCAGCCCCGTGGGCCGGGCCACGCTGGAGGCGGCCCTGCGCGAGGCCGGGGAGGTGCGCGACGACCTGCTCGCCGCGCTCGACGAGGACGAGCGGGCGACCCTGCACGCGCTGCTCAGGAAGGCGTACGCCGGGCTGGAGCCGCGGGCACGGGCCTGAGACGCCTCCGGGGCGGCCGTCGCGGAGCGGCCTCAGGGTCGGGGCGGTCTCAGGCGCCGGAGCGTTCTCAGCCGGCGGTGAGCCAGACGTAGCCGGCGAAGCGCCCGGTGCGCTGCTCCCGCCGGTAGGAGTAGAGATCGGCCGTCTCGATCGTGCAGCGGTCGTCGTGTCGGACGTCGGCCACGCCGGCCCGGGCGAGCTGGGCCGCGATCCCCGCCCTGATGTCGAGCGCGGGCGTGCCCTGCCTCGTCCGCGACCAGGTCTCGGGCACGCGGGCGGCGACGCGCTCGCGCAGGTCCTCCGGCACCTCGTAGCACCGCCCGCACGCCGAGGGCCCGATCACCGCCACCATCCGCTCCGGCTCGGCCCCCCGGGCCGCCATCGTCTCGACCAGCGCGGGGACCACACCCGCCTCGGTGCCGGGCCGTCCCGAGTGCGCGCCGCCGACCAGGCCGGCCACCGGGTCGGCCACCAGCACGGGCGCGCAGTCGGCGACCAGGACCGCCAGGCCGAGCCCGGGACGGTCGGTGAACACCCCGTCCAGCGCGGGCGGGTCGTCCCCGAACGGCCGTGCGGCGTAGGCGACGTCGGTCCCGTGGACCTGGCGCATGAACACCACCTGGTCGAGCCCGAACTCCGCGGCCGTCTTCGCCCGGTTCTCGGCGACCGCCGCGGGGTCGTCCCCCACCGCCCCGCCGAGGTTGCGGGTGCCGTACGGTCCGGCGCTCACGCCGCCGTGCCGGTCGGTGAAGGCCATCCGGATCCGGTCGATCGCAATCACCCGATTAGCGTACGGCCAGGGAAGGAGCGTGACATGCGCGCGGTGGTGTACGAGGAGTTCGGCGGGCGGCCCGAGGTGCGCGAGGTGGCGGACCCGGTGGCGCCGCCGGACGGTGTGGTGATCAGGGTCGAGGCGACCGGCATGTGCCGCAGCGACTGGCACGGGTGGATGGGCCACGACGCGGACATCACCGTCCTGCCGCACGTGCCCGGGCACGAGCTGGCGGGGGTGGTGCACTCGGCCGGGCCGGGGGTCTCCGGCTGGCGGCCCGGCGACCGGGTCATGGTGCCGTTCATCTGCGCCTGCGGGAGCTGCCGCGAGTGCGTCGCCGGCGACCAGCAGGTGTGCGAGCGCCAGACGCAGCCCGGCTTCACCCACTGGGGGTCGTTCGCCGAGCTAGTCGCGATCGACCACGCCGACGTGAACCTCGTACGGCTGCCGGACGGCATGGCGTTCGCCACGGCGGCGAGCCTGGGCTGCCGCTTCGCCACCGCGTTCCGGGCCGTCGTCGAGCAGGGGCGGGTCCGGGCGGGCCGGTGGCTCGCCGTGCACGGCTGCGGCGGGGTCGGGCTGTCGGCCGTGATGATCGGCGCCGCCGTGGGCGCGCGGGTGGTCGCGGTGGACGTGTCCCCCGCCGCCCTGGATCTGGCCAAGCGGTTCGGCGCGGCCGAGTGCGTTCTGCTCGGCGAGGGCGACTCTCCCGAGGAGTCGGCCGCGCGGGTCAGGGCGGCCACCGGGGGCGCCGGCGCCGACGTCTCCCTCGACGCGCTGGGCGACGCCGCGACCTGCGCCGCGTCGATCGGCGGCCTGCGCAGGCGGGGCCGCCACGTGCAGGTGGGCCTGCTCCCCGGGGAGACCTCCCTGCCGATGGGCCGGGTGATCGCGCACGAGCTGGAGATCGCGGGCAGCCACGGCATGGCCGCCCACGCCTATCCCCCGATGCTGGAGCTGATCGCGGCGGGCGTGCTCCGCCCCGACCTGCTGGTCACCCGCACCATCGGCCTCGACGACGCGCCGGACGCGCTGACCCGGCCGGGCGCGTCCGCCGGCGTCACTATGATCATCCCTGGTGCGTGAGCGACGCGTAGAGCTCGTGGGTGCGCTCGGCGATCCGCCGCCAGGAGAAGTGCTCGATCGCCCGCGCCCGCCCGGCCTCGCCCATCGCGGCGGCCAGGCGCGGATCGCCGAGCACCGTGTTCACCCGCTCGGCCAGCGCCGCGGCGAACGCCTCGGGGTCGTGCGGCTCGCCGTCCGCGCCCTGGTCGATCGGGACGAGCAGGCCCGTCTCGCCGTCGGCGACGACCTCGGGGATGCCTCCGGTCGCGGTCGCCACGACGGCGGTCTCGCACGCCATCGCCTCCAGGTTCACGATGCCCATGGGCTCGTAGACCGAGGGGCACACGAACACGGTGGCGTGCGTGAGGATCTGGATCACCTCGGGCCTGGGCAGCATCTCGGAGATCCACACCACGCCCTTGCGGGAGGCCGACAGCTCGCGCACGAGCGCGGTGACCTCCTCGGCGATCTCCGGCGTGTCGGGCGCGCCCGCGCACAGCACCAGCTGCGCCGCCGGGTCGAACGAGCGGGCCGCGTGGAGCAGGTGCACCAGGCCCTTCTGCCGGGTGATCCGCCCCACGAAGACGACGTACGGCACGGCCGGGTCGATACCGTGCCGCACCAGCGCATCGGTGCCCCGGGAGGGCGCGTACTCCTCGGTGTCGATGCCGTTGTGGATCACCCGTACGCGCTCGGCGGGGATCTCCGGGTAGGCCGTGAGCACGTCGCGGCGCATGCCCTCGGACACCGCGATGATCGCGTCGGCCGACTCCAGCGCGGTCCGCTCCGCCCACGACGACAGCGTGTAGCCGCCGCCGAGCTGCTCGGCCTTCCACGGCCGCAGCGGCTCCAGGCTGTGGGTGGTGGCGACGTGCGGCACGCCGTACAGCATCTTGGCGACGTGGCCGGCGAAGTTCGCGTACCAGGTGTGGCTGTGCACGACGTCGGCGCCCTCGCAGCCGGCGGCCATCTCGACGTCGACGCCGAGCACCTGCAGGGCGGCGTTCGCGCCCGACAACCCTCCGGGGACCGCGTAGGCCTCCACTCCGGGCTCGTCGCGCGGGGCGCCGAAGCAGCGAACGCGCACGTCGGCCAGCCGGCGGAGCTCCCGCGCGAGGTACTCGACATGGACTCCGGCGCCGCCGTACACCTCGGGCGGATACTCACGGCTCAGCAGATCGACACGCATACGAGTGAGCTTAGAGTCCCCGATCCGCACCGTTTGCCGGTGTCCCTGGTGTTTGTTAGCCATTTCGCGGGTTAAGGTCCTGCCTATGAAGGTCCTGGCGATCGTGCTCGCTGGTGGTGAGGGCAAGCGGCTGATGCCGCTGACCGCGGACCGGGCCAAGCCCGCCGTGCCCTTCGGGGGTATCTACCGGCTCATCGACTTCGTGTTGTCGAATCTGGCCAACGCGCACTACTGGCAGATCGTGGTGCTGACGCAGTACAAGAACCACAGCCTGGACCGGCACATCTCCCGGACGTGGCGGCTGTCGTCGATGCTCGGCAACTACGTGACCCCGGTGCCCGCGCAGCAGCGGCTCGGGCCGCGCTGGTTCGCCGGATCGGCAGACGCGCTGTTCCAGAACCTGAACCTGATCTACGACGAGATGCCCGACCACGTGATCGTCTTCGGCGCGGACCACATCTACCGGATGGATCCCCGCCAGATGGTCGACCAGCACGTCGCCTCGGGCGCGGACGTGACCGTCGCGGCGATCCGCCAGCCCCTCGAACTGGCCGACCAGTTCGGGGTCATCGAGGCCGACCCCTCGGGCCGCCGGATCGTCGCGTTCCGCGAGAAGCCGAAGGACGCGGTGGGGCTGCCCGACGCGCCCGACCAGATCTTCGCCTCGATGGGCAACTACGTCTTCAAGACCCAGGCGCTCATCGAGGCCCTGCGCGAGGACGCCCTCGACCCCAGCAGCAAGCACGACCTCGGCGGCAACATCATCCCGATGTTCGTCAAGAGCGGCGGCGCCGAGGTGTACGACTTCGCGGACAACGTGGTGCCCGGCTCCACCGAGCGCGACCGGGGCTACTGGCGCGACGTGGGGACGCTCGACGCCTACTACGAGGCCAACATGGACCTCATCTCGGTGCAGCCGGTCTTCAACCTCTACAACGACCGGTGGCCGATCTACACGGGCAACGACCCGCTGCCGCCGGCGAAGTTCGTGCACAACGAGGGCGACCGGGTGGGGCACGCGCTGGAGTCGCTCGTGTCGCCCGGGGTCATCGTGTCGGGCGGCACGGCGTTGCGCTCGATCCTGTCCCCCGGCGTGGTGCTGCACTCCCACTCGCACGTCGAGGACTCGGTGCTGATGGGCTCGGTCAAGGTCGGCAGGGGCGCGATCGTCCGCAAGGCCATCATCGACAAGAACGTGGTGATCCCCGACGGCGCCCGGATCGGCTTCGACCTGGAGTACGACCGCCAGCGGTTCGCGGTGACCCGCAGCGGTGTCGTCGTCATCGGGAAGAACGAGATCATCGACCGCTGAGCCGCGGCCCGTCCGCCCTGCGCCGTCCGCCCTGCGCCGTCCGCCCTGTGTCGTCCGCCCTGTGCCGGTCGTGGGCTGCGGGCAGGCGGCCCGGCCTTTCCCGCATCCTCCCGGAGCGCGGCAAAATGTGTGGATGGATCTCGATATCAGCGCGGTTTGTGATGCGTTCGGCCTCGGCCTGGCGGTGACGCAGGGACTGCGGGTGGCCGGCTACTACCACAACGAGGTGTGGCGGCTCGACACGATCACCGGCGCGTACGCCGTGAAGCGGCTGCCGCCGTCGGCCGCGCCCGCCGTGGAGATCGAGATCTCCGCCTGGCGGGCGGGCATCCCGGTGCCCGAGCCGGTCCCGTCGCCCGCGACAGGAGCGTACGTGGTCCCCATCGGGGACGGCTCGGTCCGGGTGCACCGCTGGCTCGACGGGAAGGCGCCCGCCCTCGACGATCTCAGCCCCGAGCTGTCGGCCGCGATGGGCGAGCTGGTGGCCGCCGTTCACATGGCCGGTCGCGACATCGCTCCGCAGGAACCACCGCGGGCGGACCCTTCCGGCCACCCGGCCGAGGAACCGGCGTCCGGACCGGCCGGCCTCGCGGCCGCGACCGCGCGACCGGCCGGCGTGGGCACCCTGACCATGTCCCACGGCGACCTGCACCCGAAGAACGCCCTGCTCCGGTTCGACGGCAGCCTGGCGATCATCGACTGGGACACCGCCGGTCCGTACGTCGCCGAGCAGGAGGCCGCGGGCATGGCCCTCGACTGGGCGGCCCGGCTCGACGGGAGCGTCGACGTCGACCGATTCGACGCCGCCGTGTACGGCTACCGCAAAGCCGGCGGCGACATCCCCGCGGAACCCTGGGTCTTCGGCGGCTGGGTGCGCGGCTATCTGGCCTTCCTCGACGGAGCCGGGCGAAACGAGCCCACCGGCACGCTCGCCCGGCTCCGCTGGGTCGAGGCCAACCTCGACGCGCTGACCCGGCGCCTCTAGAGAGACACGACCCTAGGCGGCGGCGCGATGCTGGATGGCCTCGACCCCGACGAGGTCGTCCGGCAGCGCGTCCGGCATCTCGGTGTCGAGGCGGGCCAGCCGCCGCACCCGCAGGGCGCCGGCCGCCACGAGGAGCATGCCCAGCGCGCACACCAGATAGAGGAAGGCGATCCCACGGCCGGGGCCCACCCCGATCAGTGCGCCCACGGTCGAGGCGAGCGCCCCTCCCGGGGCCAGCATCGGATCGAACAGCGCGGTGCCGAGCGGGGCGACCAGGCCGATGCCGACGGGCAGCGTCGACCAGGCGAGCAGCGTGTTGAGCGCGAAGACCCGCCCATGGAACCGCGCGGGCACCTTGATCTGCACGATCGTGACGTAGATGCCGTTCATCAGCGTGAGGAAGTAGCTCAGCGCGAACGCCCCCACGCCGACCACGACAAGCGACGGGGCGAGGCCGGTGACGACGCCGCCTGCCGCGATGGCCACGGCGAAGGCCAGCACACCGCGGAACCGCCCGCGGCGCGGGCCGCCCCACAGCGACATGGTCAGCCCGCCGAGCATGACGCCGAGCCCCGACACCAGCGAGATCACGCTGACGTCCTTGAGCGTGGCGAAGGAGAGCACCAGCGGCGAGACCAGCAGGAGCAGCGGGGACAGGAACACGTTGAGCACGGCGAAGAACACCAGCGTCGAGCGCAGGCCCCGGTCGTGCCACGTGTACGTGAAGCCCTTGGCGATCTCCGTGCTCAGCGGCTCGCGCGGCCGCCAGGGCAGCGTGTCGGGGAAGCGGACCAGCAGCACCGTGACGATGGCGAACGCGTAACTCGCCATGTCGATCGCCACGATGCCGCCGAGCCCGATCCAGGCCAGCAACCCGGCCGCGACGAGGGGGACGACGAGCTGCGCGACACCGTTGGTCATCTGGGTGACGCCGATGGCGTGACCGAGATAGTGCTTGGGGACGAGCTGCGGCACCGCCGACTGATAGGCCAGCCGCTGGAAGCTCGACGCCATCGACAGGCTGACGATCAGCAGGTAGATCTGCCAGATCCGTATGTCGCCGAAGAGGAGCAGCCCGGCCAGCACGGCCTGGATCCCGGCCGAGGCGCAGTCGGCGAACAACATCACACGCCGCCGGTCCGCCCGGTCCACGATCGCCCCGGCCAGCGGGGAGATCAGCAGCCCGGCCAGGTTGAGCACGGCCAGCGTGGAGAACTGCCCGATCGAGCCGGAATCCATGAGGACGGTCAGCGGCAGGGCCCACCCGGTGAGCGCCGAGCCGATCATCGAGAGCTGCTGCCCGGCGGAGATCGTGAGGAAGCGGCCCATGCTGGGCCGCACCCCCTGCTTATCGGACCCGGGCGGGGCGGACCCGCGCGAGACCGCCTGCACCCACCACGAGGGGTCGCCCGAGCGGTCGGAGACCTCCATGTGGGTGTGGGTGCGCAGGGCGGCGGCCAGTTCCTCCGCGCGGTAGCGCAGGAAGTAGTGGCCTCCCTCGTCCAGCACGACGAGCGCCGTGACCTCGGTGAGGAAGCCCCACTCGCGGTAGCGCTCCTCGTAGAAGTCGGTGGCGGGGTCGCGCTCGCCGATCACCGAGATGATCGGAGCGCGCAACCGTGGCCGGTCCGGCGCGTCGAACAGCCCGGTGAAGTACTTCTCCGCGGCCTTGGAGTCGTGACGCATCGTACGAACGATGCGGTCGGCCACGCCGGGATCGAGCTCCTCGAGGTCCACCCCACGGGCCTTGAGACGGTTGATGTCGGTCTGGCTGCTGCGCAGGCGGTCGAACTCCCCGATTCGCGACAGCGCCCGCATGAGCCCGCGCGGCCGGGCGAACGGGAAGATCGCCCCGACGTAGACGGCGTCCACCGCACGGCCCGCCGCCTCGGCCCTGGCGGCCAGCTCGACCGCGAGCGCGGCGCCGACCCCGCAGTGGCCGTAGATCACCAGGGGACCCTCGATGGCCAGGATCTCCTCGGTGGCGCGGGCGGCCAGCTCGGCGAACTCCATCGGCTCCTCGTCCAGGCCCACGTCGTGGCCGGGGATCGCGAGCGCGTACAGTGCCTGGTCGGCCGGCAGTGCGTCGGCCAGCGGCTGGTAGACCACGGCGCTGCCCGACCCGTACGGCACGCACACATAGGTGACGCTCGCCGTACGAGCCGGGGTGAGCCGCTGGAGCAGGGGGCGCGGGCCGTCCTCGCCGGACCCGGCGTAGGCCGCCAGTTCGCGCACGGTCCGGTAGGTGAAGATGTCCACCAGCCCCACCTGCGCCGACCCGGCGGGGAGCGCCCTGCGGAGCTTCGCGACGACCTGGACGGCGAGCAGCGAGTGGCCGCCGAGATCGAAGAAGTCGTCGTCGGCCCCGATCCGCTCGGCCGCCAGCACGTCGGCCCAGACGGCCGCGACGGCCCGCTCGGTCTCGGTCTCCGGCTCGGCGTACGGCACGTCGGCCTGGACTTGCGGGACGGGCAGGGCGGCCCGGTCGAGCTTGCCGTTCGGCGTGAGCGGAAGGGCGTCGAGCAGGACGAACATCGACGGCAGCATGTACTCCGGCAGCGTGCCCCTGATCGCCGCGCGCACCTGTGCCGGCTCGGGCACGGCGTCGCCCGTGAGGTAGGCGACCAGCCGAGGGTCGCCGGGCACGTCCTCGCGCACGATCACCGCGGCGTCCCGCACACCGGCCTTCTCGCGGAGCACCGCCTCGATCTCGCCGAGCTCGATGCGCAGGCCGCGCAGCTTGACCTGGCCGTCGAGGCGGCCGAGGAACTCGATCGTGCCGTCCGGCAGCCAGCGGGCCGCGTCGCCGGTGCGGTAGCGGCCTCCGGCGAACCGCTCGGCGGTCAGCTCCGGGCGGGCGTGGTAGCCGAGCGCGACGCCCACGCCGCCGATGTACAGCTCGCCGGGCACCCCCACGGGCACGGGCTCGCCGTGGCGGTCGAGCACGTGCAGCGTGATGTTCTGGATGGGCGAGCCGATCGGCACCCTCACCCGGCCCGCCAGCGCGGACGGCGTGCACTGCCAGGCGGAGACGTCGACGGCCGCCTCGGTGGGGCCGTACAGGTTGTGCAGTTCGGCCGGGAGCGTGCGCAGGCAGCGCTCGGCCAGGTCGACGGGCAGTTCCTCCCCGCTGCACACGATGACGCGCGGCGAGGTGCAGGTCTCCACACCCTCTTCGGCGAGGAACGCGCCGAGCATGGACGGCACGAAATGCAGGACGGTGACCCGCTCGGTGTTGATCAGGTCACGCAGGTACGCGGGGTCGCGGTGGCCTCCCGGCTCGGCCAGCACGAGCCGCGCCCCGGTGAGCAGCGGCCAGAAGAACTCCCACACCGAGACGTCGAACCCGGCCGGTGTCTTCTGCAACACCACGTCGGCGTCGGTGAGCCGGAAGCGTTTCTGCATCCAGTCGAGCCGGTTGACGATGCCGCGGTGGCTGTTGGGCACGCCCTTCGGCCGGCCGGTGGAGCCGGAGGTGTAGATCATGTACGCGGCCGTGCCGGTCCCGCCCCTCACCTCGGGTGCGGTCGCCGGCAGCCCGTCCCATACGGCGTCCAGGTCGAGCGGCAGGATGACGGCGCCGCCGGTGGCCAGCCGCTCGGCCAGGTCCTGCTGGGTCAGCACGACGGGCGCGCCCGAGTCCGACAGCATGAACGCCAGCCGGTCGGCGGGGTAGCCGGGGTCGAGCGGCACGTACGCCGCGCCGCTCTTGAGCACGCCGAGCAGTGCGGCGACCAGGTCGAGCGAGCGTTCGGCGCAGACCGCGACCAGACCGCCCAGCTCCACGCCGAGCCCCACGAGGCGGTGCGCGATCCGGTTGGCCCGCTCGTCGAGCTGCCGGTACGTCCACGACTGCCCGGCGAAGGTCACCGCGACGGCCTCGGGGGTGCGGGCCACCTGCTCCTCGATCAGGCCGTGCAGGGTGGCCGCGTCCGGGTAGTCCGCGCCGGTCGCGTTCCAACCGGCGATCAGCGCCTCGTCGCCCGTCAGCGGCAGCCGGCTGATCGGGACGTGCGGGTCGCGCACGATCGCGCGCAGCAGGTCCTCGAACTGCCCGGCCATCCGGGCGATCGTGCTCTCGCGGAACAGCTCGGGCCGGTAGGTGAACGCGCAGTGCAGGCCCCCCTCGTCGGTGGGCACGGCGTACAGCTCCACGTCGTGCCTGGTCGACGTGGGGGTCAGCGCGAGGACCTCGATCCCGTCGCCGGGGGCGAACTCGTGCATCGTGGCGATCGTGTCGATCAGGGGCGGCCTGCTGGTGTCCCGCGGCACGCCGAGGGCGTCGACGAGCTGGGCGAAGGGCAGTTCCTCGTGGTCGAGCGCGGCGAGGACCGTACCCCTGGTCCGGGCGAGCAGCTCGGCGAACGTGGGCTCGCCGTCCAGCCGGGCCCGTATCGCCAGCACGTTGACGAACATGCCCACGATGTCCTCGAACTCCGGTCTGTTCCGCCCGGCCACCGGCACGCCGACGGCGAAGTCGTCCTGACCGGTCAGCCGGGAGAGCAGGACCTGGTAGGCGGCCAGCAGGGTCATGAACGTGCTCGCGCCGTGGTCCCGGCTCAGCGCGGCGATGCCGTCCATCAGATCCGGCGCGAGGGAGCGTACGTGGGTCGCGCCGTCGAGTGTCTGAAGCGCCGGACGGGGCCGGTCCGTGAGGAGTTCGAGGCGCGGCAGCCCGGCCAGCTCCCCGCGCCAGTAGTCCAGCTCGCGGTCGGGAGACCGCTCACGCTGCCACGCGGCGACGTCGCCGAAGCGTACGGCGGGCGCGGGCGGCTCCTCGCCGCGGCAGAGCGCGAGCAGGTCGCGCATGAGCAGGTGCAGCGACTGGCCGTCGGCCACGATGTGGTGCACCAGCAGGGCGACGATGTGCTCGTCCTCGCCCTTGCTGACGACGACGCACTTGAGCAGCGGACCCCGGTCGAGGTCCAGCGGGATGGCGGTCTCGGCGCCGATGAGCGCGATCGCCTCCTCGTCCGTGACCGCCGTGGTTCGGTTCAGCGGCACTTCCGTGGTGTCCACGACGTGGACGGCGGGCCTGCCCTCCTCGTTCGCCGGGAACCGCTGACGCAGGCCCTCGTGCCGGACCGGCAGCGCGGCGAGCGCGCGCGCCAGCCGGTCCTCGTCCAGCGGCTCGCGTAACCGTACGGCGAGTACCAGCGTGTAGGTGGTGGTGCCCGGCGTGAACTGCTCCATGAACCACAGCGGCTCCTGGGCCGGGGACATCGGGGGCTCGACGCCCTCCGGACGCCGGGGAATGGGATCGCGTGCGGAGCGGGCCCGCAACCTGCGTCGGAGCAGTTCTCGCTTGGCGTCTGACAGGTCAGCCACAGACATGTGACACGGCCCTTCGATGGCGTACACGCGGACAAGTCACGCAGGCAGGGAGACGATCGTGATTTTCGGCTTTATTCACATAGGCCCCGTTTGGCGATCTAGGCGGTATCCGTCACCGTACGGCCACGGCACCGTGTCCGGGCGTGGATGGTGGTGGTCGCAGTGGTTTCGGTGACGATCGGCGCTCGCCACAGGTGTTGTCGCTGAAACTTTCATCCGGCGAGGCTCCGGCCCGGCCGCTGAGACCCCTGTGCGGGAGTGGGAGGGATACGAGCCCGCTCTCTGACCTCGGCCGAGTTCGACGACCGTGGACCAGGCCCGTCGGCGCCTGCGCGGCAACCGCTGAACGCCGGGGCTCGGCACGGGTCTCTTCGGGGGTCTGGCGGGTGGTGTCGCGGGCGGCCGGCGCGACCGCGCCGCAGGCGGTGGAGATGCGACCGGTGATCACGATCGGGGCGATGAGCGCCGGCGGCCGCTCGGGCACCGTCGAGGCGGCCCGAAGACCCGGCCGGCATCCACGTCACCCGCGGTGATCACGTGCGCCTGCCGCGGCGTCACGAAGCGTCGCGTCGCTCGTGGGCCCTGCGTCATGGGCCCTGCGTCATGGGCCCTGCGTCATGGGCCCTGGTAAGTGGGGCGCGCTCAGCGGCCGTTGATGCGCCACATGGGCTCGACCACGGTCCACTGGGCCTCCCACACACCGCGTGCCCGGCGCTGGTTGACCAGGCGGGTGCAGGTGACCAGCAGCGCGAGGATCGCGGCGGCGGCCAGCGGCACGCCCGTGCCGACGGTCAGCGCGGCGACCACCGTGGTCTCGCGGTCCTGTGGCCGGGGGGCGATCACGCCTTTGTCGTCGGTCCAGATGCGCACCGTCTCGCCCGCCCGCCTGCTGGGTGGGACCTCGACGACCCCGGCCTTCGCCGTACCGTCGGGGGCCGTCCAGGCGGCCTGGGCGTGCCCGACCGCCGCTCCGGCCACCGACAGCCGGGGCGCCGTCACATCGCCCGTCAGCGTGGCGACGACCTGATGCCGGTCGCGCGCCTGCTGGGCCTCGGTCCTCAGGCCCTTGCCGTACTCGCGGATGCCGAGCATCACGCCGAGCACGATCGCGACCACGACTCCCAGCACCGCGGCAAGCCGGACCACCGCTTCGACCCGGTCACACCGGCGCCGAAGCGGATTCCTGTCTAGGCCCAGCCATCGGGCGAACCTGGCGATTAGATTCTGCGACATCTCACACCTCACAGGGTCATTACCACTGCGAGTCCCGTTTATGCCTATTTTGCATCCCAAGAGAATCCAGGGGAACGCCCCTCCCGATATGCCCGGACACCTTCGGCCAATTCGCCGCTCTCCCGTGCCTCCCGCTGCCAGGCGCGCACCTCGGCCTCCCCGGCCCGGCCGTCGATGATCTGCTTGGCGGCCGTCAGCGTGAGCCGCGACCTGCCGGCCATCGTGGCCGCCAGGCCGTACACGCGCTCGCGCAGCTCCTCCGGTGGGCGCACCTCGTCGACGAGGCCGGTGCGCAAGGCGTGATCTGCGGTGATGAGCTCGGCCGAGAAGAGCAGGAGCTTCGCCGTGGCGGGCCCGGCGATCTCCGCGAGCCGCCGCGTGGAGCTGAGCGGGTAGACGATCCCGAGCTTGGCCGGGGTGACGCCGAAGCGGGCCCCGGCCGCCGCGACGCGCAGGTCGCAGGCGAGCGCGAGCTGGCATCCGCCGCCGACGCAGTATCCCTCGATCATCGCGATCACGGGTTTGGGAAAGGTCACCAACGCGTGCTCCGCGACAACGGTAAGACCGGTGTCATCGTCGTTATCCCCAAGCTCATGAATTTCTGAAATATCGGCACCAGAACAGAAAGTTCCCCCGGCTCCGGTAAGGACGAGGACGCGTACCTTCGGGTCCGCGGCGAGATCCGCCAGGATGCCCGGCAGGGCCCGCCACATGGCGGCCGTCACGGCGTTGCGCGTGGCGGGACGGTTCAGGGTGAGAGTGGCGACGTGCTCCTCTAGGGTCAGTTCGAACCCGTCGGTAACTTCCATTCCTCGATTGTGCAGGCCGCCCGCACGGCTCCTCCGGCAGGGTCCCGGCCCCTGATGGCATAATCGCCGCGCAACGGGATGATCCCGTACGCATGACCCCCAAGGAGTCTCTGGGTGTTCGGGATCCTCCGGCCGTGTGCCCGCCACTCCTGCCCGTCCGTCCACGAAGCCTGGCGCGCGCACCTGTGCGGACTCTGCCTGACGTTGCGGGACCGGCACGGGCAGTTGGCCCGCATGGCGACCAACTACGACGGCCTCATCCTCTCCGTGCTGACCGAGGCTCAATCAGGGGCCCGATCAGGGGCCCGATCACCGGCCCGGACAGGGCCGAACCGGCGGACCGCCGGGCCCTGCGCGCTGCGCGGCTTCCGCTCCGCGGAGGTGGTGCGGTCGGACGACGGGGGCGCCCGCCTGGCCGCCGTGGTCTCGCTGGCCCTCGCCGCCGGAAAGATCCGCGACCACGCGTCCGACGGCGACGGGATCGCGGCCCGGCGCGTGGCCGGCGTCCCGATGCGCGCGACGGCCGCCGCCTGGGCCTCCGCCGCCCGGCGCGGCGCGGAGTCGATCGGCTTCGACACGACCGTCCTGGCCGAGGTCTCCGCCCGCCAGGCACTGCTGGAGGCGTCCCCCGGACGCGCCCTGCTGGAGGTCACCGAGCCCACTGAGACCGCCGTGGCCGCGGCCTTCGCGCACACGGCCGTGCTCGCGGACCGGCCGGGCAACGCCGAGAACCTGCGCGAGGCCGGGCGCTTCTTCGGCCGGATCGCGCACGTGATCGACGCGGTGGAGGACCTCGCCGAGGACCGGGCGCGCGGGGCGTACAACCCCCTCGACGCGACCGGCACCTCCCCGGCGCAGGCGCGGCGCGTGTGCGAGGAGGCGCTGCACGGGCTGCGCCTCGCCGTACGCGACCTCGATCTGGAGGAGCGGCACCTGGTCGAGGCGCTGCTGTGCGGCGAGACCCGGCGTGCCGTCGACCGGGCGTTCGGGACGCGCGCCCACGGCTCCGCCTGCGCGACGCGCCGCGCGCCGGCCGGCGAGTCCCCCACGGCACCGTCGCACTCCCCGCCCGACGCCCCGCCCGACGGGCCGCCGGAACCCCCCGGGCAGCCCGGGCAGCCGCCCCGCGTGCCCCCGGGGATCGCGCTGACGGCCGCCGCCGGAGCGGCGATCTTCCTGACCTGCGGGCTCTACCGCCCCCCGTGGAGCACCTACCGGGACGCGCCGTGCCACGAACGCTGCTTCTGCGACCGGTGCGACTGCTGCCCCGACTGCTCGGGATGCTGCGACGCCTGCTCGGCGTGCTCCGACTGCTGCTCCGGGGACGGCTGCTGCTGCGGGGACGGCTGCTGCTGCGACTGCGGCTCCTAGCCGCTCCGCGTGGCTGTGACGGCGGCGCTCACGCGGGCGTGGTCCGGCCGCCCGCGCCCGGGAGCCGGTCGTGGGGGACGGCGTGGCTCGTCCGGCCGCGGAAACCGGTGGTCGTGGTCGCGGTGAACAGGGAGTTGAGCAGTGCCTCCTCGACCGCGTCCATGACCCCGGCGAAGACGGGGTCCAGCGCCTCGTCGGGCACGGGCGGGAGCCGCGGCGGCGCCGTGGTGAAGGCGATCGCGTAGTCGCCGCTGCCGTTGGAGTACGACGCGCCCACACGGCCCATCGCGAAGACCGCCCGGCGGGCGAGACGGCCGAGCCGGCGCGCGTCGAGCGGCGCGTCGGTGGCCACCACGATCATGCAGGAGCCGCCGGCCTGCACGTGCTGAACGGCCCCCGGGACGAGTTCGCCGACGGGCATCGGGACACCGCGGACGGTCAGCACACCGCCGAAGTTGGCCTGGACGAGCACGCCGACGGTGACCTCGGCCCCGTCCACCACCTGCCGCCGGGAGGAGGTGCCGATGCCGGCCTTGAACCCCAGGGCCGTCGTCCCGGTCCCCGCCCCCACGCATCCCTCCCCGGGCAGCCCGCCGGACGCTCCCTCCAGCGCGTCCAGAACGTGCCGTTCGGTGACCGGGCGGCGCCGGATGTCGGACAGGAGGCCGTCGTTGGTCTCCCCCACGAGGGGGTTGAAGGAGAGCCCGTCCGGGCGGCGGTCCATGAGATAGGTGAGCAGCGCGTCGGCGGCCCGGAACACCGACAACGTGGCGGTCAGGACGACGGGTGACTCCAGCACGCCGAGCTCGTCGACCTGGGTCGAGCCGACCAGCTTGCCGTACCCGTTGCCGGTGTAGACGGCCGCGGGCAGCCCCCGGCGCCCGGCGATCAGCTGGTGGGGGACGACCGCGGTGACCCCGGTGTGGAGGTCGGCGCCGTCGTCGATCGTGGTGTGACCCACCAGGACCCCGTCGACGTCGGTGATCGCGTTCAGCGGCCCCGTCGGCGACGCGCCGACGACGACGCCCAGCGAGCGCGCCCGCGCGCGCCCGTTCGGATGCTTGTCCATGGCGCTCCTCTTCCCCGGTGTCACGCTCTCCGCGGGTACGCGGGCCGGTCCTTCGAAGATCGGCGATATCGTCGGCCCATGGGAAGATCACGGCCCCCCTTCCGCCGGCTCACCCCCGCCGAGCGACGCCTGTGGGACGCCTACCCCACCGGCGCCTGGGTCGACCTCCGCCATGGCCGGGAGACGGACTCCTCGTCCGGCGGCTCGTGGGGCCGCTCCCGCCTGGTCCGCGCCGAGGTGATCTCCGCTCTGGTGCTCGACCGGACCGCCGGCGGATCGTCCTCGGTGCCGGGTGTCCGGCTCGCCGGGGCCCGGATCGCCGGCGACCTCAACCTGTCCGACGCCACGATCGAGACGAAGGTCCACCTGCTCGACTGCCACATCGCCGGGACGGTCTCGCTCGCCGACGCCAAGACCAGGGGCGTACGGCTGCGGCGCTGCGACGTCCTCCACTTCCGCGCCAGCCGGGCCACGGTCGACGGGCTCCTCGACCTCGACGGATCGGTCGTCCACGCGGGGGTACGCCTGGACAACGCCCACGTGACCGGGCAGCTCCGCCTCTCCGGCACCCGGCTGGGCACCCCCGGCGCCATGCCGTACCGGGCGCCGGCGGCGGCCCCGTGGGAGCTGGGCGGCTGGAACGGGCCGGAGGGGTCGGAGGAGCCGAGGACCTGGGAGTCGGTCGCGCTGTGGGCCGGCGGGCTCGTGGTGGACGGCAGCGCCTTCCTGCGCGACCTACGGGCCACCGGCGGGCTGCGGCTGATCGGCGCGCGCTTCTCCAGCGGGCTCTACCTCCAGGGCGCCGTCGTCACGGTGGACGGCACCCCCGCCGTCCACGCCGATCACCTGCAGGCCGCCGCGGCCGAGCTCGGCGCGGGCTTCACCGCCGACGGCACCGTACGGCTGCGCGGCGCGCGCATCGGCGGGGTCCTGTCGTTCCACGGCGCGGTACTGCGGGCGCCGGGCCGGGTGCTGCACCTGAGCCACATGCAGGCCGACGAGCTCATCCTGCTGCCCGAGTCGATCGAGGGCGAGGTCAACCTCGGCTACTCCCGTCTTGGGGTGCTGTTCGACCACCCGGAGAGCTATCCGGGCCACGTCCGGCTCAGCGGGCTGACGTACGAGTCGCTGCGCGGGCCCGCGACCCTCGCGGACCGGCTCTCCTGGTTGCGGCGCGACCCCGAAGGCTACCTGCCCCAGCCGTACGAGCAGCTGGCGGCCTACTGCCGCCGTATCGGGCACGAGCCGGACGCGCGCCGGGTGCTGCTGGCCCGGCAGCGGGCGCGGCGGCGGACGCTGCGGCTGCCCGGGCGGCTGTGGGGCCGCCTGCTCGACGGGCTCGTCGGGTACGGCTACCGCCCCTGGCTCGCCGGCCTGTGGGCCGCGCTGCTCCTCGCGACGGGCACGGCCATCTTCAGCCAGTGGCCGCCGCACCAGATCGGGCTGGACGAGTCGCGCCACTTCAACGCGTTCGTCTACACGCTCGACCTGCTCGTGCCGGTGAGCGTGTTCGAGCAGCGGGGCGCCTGGGAGCCGGCCGGATGGACCCAGTGGCTGGCCAACGGGCTGGTCGCGGCCGGATGGATCCTCGCGACCGCGCTCATCGCGGGCGCGAGCAGGCTCCTGCGCCCGTCCAGCACCCCCTGACACCCCGCCGGCCCGGTTCGAGCGGCCGGACGAGACGCTCAGCGAGCCGTGGTCTCGAGGCGCAGGCGGGGCAGGCTCTCGGGGTACTTCTCGCGGACGAACTTCACCAGGTGCTCCCGGATGTCGCAGCGCAGGTCGAAGGCGCTCGCCGAGTCGGCCGCGCTCATCAGCGCGCGCAGCTCGACCAGCCCCTCCGGGGTGATGTCGGTGACCTGCAGGGTCCAGTCCTTCTGGTCCCACAGCGGGTTCTCCCGCAGTGCCCGGTAGAGCTCGGTGCGGATCTCCTCGACGGGGATCGACCAGTCCACGCGGAGGTACACGCTGCCGAGGATGCGGCTCTCGTGACGCGTCCAGTTCTCGAAGGGGTTGGCGGTGAAGTAGGACACGGGCAGGATGAGCCGCCGCTCGTCCCACAGGCGCAGCGCCACGTAGGTGAGCGTCAGCTCCTCGATGCGGCCCCACTCGTCCTCCACCACGACCACGTCGTCGAGCCGCAGCGCGTCGCTGAACGCCAGTTGCAGCCCGGCCAGCATGTTGCCGAGCGTCGACTGGGCCGCGATGCCGCCCACCACCCCGGCGATCCCCGCGGAGGCGAGCAGCCCCGCGCCCAGGGCTCGCACCTGCGGGAACGTGAACAGCATCGCCCCCAGCGCGAGCACCACGACCACCGCCGCCGACACCCTGCGCACCAGCGCGATCTGGGTGCGGATGCGCCGGGCGCGGCGGTTGCGCTCGCCCTCGACCCGCGTGAGCCGGTCGAGGACGACGTCGGTCACCGCGTACGCCGCCTGGATCAGCAGCCAGGTCACGCAGGCGATCAGCAGCAGTGAGAGGATCTGCTGGAAGCCGCGCGAGTCCGACCCGGGCATGTCCGGGTCGTAGGCGGCCTTGACGGTCCCCACCACGGCCGAGGCGAAACCCGGCCAGGTGCACCGGCGCGCGAACGGCCCGGCGAGCGCCCATCGCTCCCCTATGAGGCGTGATTTCAGCACCCGCCGGACCAGTTCCACCGCGACGATCGCGGCGGTCACGGCGATCGCCAAGGTCGCCCAGTTCCACGCTGCCGCTGTGACGGCGCCCCCTGTCGTCGTCATGGGGTTCCCTTTGCCCCTTATGGGAGCGCCGAAAACAGACAGATCAGAAACAGGCGGATCAGAAGGCCTCGTCGAAGCTGACGTCGCCCTCGACGGCCACCTGGTAGGCCGAGACCCGGCGCTCGAAGAAGTTCGCCAGCTCCTGCACGTCCTGGAACTCCATGAACGGGAAGGGGTTGTCCGTGCCGTACCGGACGGGCAGGCCGAGCCGGGCGAGCCTGCGGTCGGCGACGTACTCCAGGTAGCACCGCATGTTGGCGGCGCTCATCACGCCGTGCCCGTCGCCGCACAGGTCGCGGGCGAAGGCGAGCTCGGCGGCGACCGCCTCCTCCAGCATCCGCGTCACCCGGGCCGCCAGCTCGTCGTCGAACAGGTCCGGCTCCTCGCGGCGTACGGTGTCCACCACGTCGAAGGCGAACTCCATGTGCATCGACTCGTCGCGGAACACCCAGTTGGTGCCGGTCGCCAGGCCCCCGAGCAGGCCGCGCGAGCGGAACCAGTAGACGTACGCGAAGGCGCCGTAGAAGAACAGTCCCTCGATGCAGGCGGCGAAGCAGATGAGGTTGAGCAGGAAGGCCCGCCGGTCCTCCCGGCTCTCCAGCCGGCTCAGCTCGCTGATCGAGTCGATCCAGCGGAAGCAGAACTCGGCCTTGTCGCGAATCGACGGGATGTGCTCGACCGCGGCGAACGCCTTGACCCGCTCGTCGTGGTCGGGCAGGTAGGTGTCCAGCAGGGTCAGGTAGAACTGGACGTGCACCGCCTCCTCGAACAGCTGGCGGCTCAGGTAGAGCCGCGCCTCGGGGGCGTTCACGTGCTGGTAGAGGTTCAGCACCAGGTTGTTGGCCACGATCGAGTCGCCGGTCGCGAAGAACGCCACGAGCCGGTTGATCAGGTGCCGCTCCCCCTCGTCGAGGGTCGCGAGGTCGGCGAGGTCGGAGCCGAGGTCCACCTCCTCGACCGTCCAGGTGTTCCTGATCGCCGCGCGGTACCTCTCGTAAAACCCGGGGTAGCGCATCGGGCGCAGGGTCAGGTCCATGCCCGGGTCGAGCAGCATCGTTCTCATTGGCATGCCTCGCAGATCTCGGGGTTTTCCAGGGAGCAGGCGACGGCCCCTTCATCGGGCACGGCCGGGGCGACCGCGGGCACGGTCGTCTGGGCGATCCTCGTCGCCGGACGGGAGCGCAGGTAGTAGGTGGTCTTCAGGCCCGAGCGCCAGGCGTAGGCGTACATCGAGGAGAGCTTGCCGATGGTGGGGGCCGCCATGAAGAGGTTGAGGGACTGCGACTGGTCGATGTACGGCTGCCGCGCGGCGGCCATGTCGATCAGCGCCTTCTGGGGAAGCTCCCACGCGGTGCGGTAGAGCGTCCTGAGCTCCTCCGGGATGGCGGGGATGTCCTGGATCGAGCCGTCGTTGAGCTTGATCGCGTCGCGCATGGACCGCGTCCACAGGCCCAGCGACTGGAGGTCGCGGACGAGATACCGGTTGACCTGGAGGAACTCCCCCGACAGCGTCTCCCGCTTGAAGACGTTGGACACCTGCGGCTCGACGCACTCGTAGCAGCCGGCGATCGAGGCGATCGTGGCCGTCGGCGCGATCGCGACCAGCAGGGAGTTGCGCAGCCCGGTCTCCGCGATCCTGTCGCGCAGCGCCGCCCACTCCTGCGCGTGCGCCGGGGAGCACGGGTAGTGGTCCGGGTGCAGAACGCCGCCGGCCGCCCGCGTCTGCTCGTACGCCGGGTGGCGCCCGCGCTCGACGGCCAGGTCGGCCGAGGTGCCGTACGCCGCGAGCGCGATCTCCTCGGCGATGCGGGTGGACAGCGCGAGCGCCTCGGGCGAGTCGAACGGCAGGCGCAGCGCGAAGAACACGTCGGCGAGGCCCATCACGCCGAGCCCCACCGGCCGCCACTTCCGGTTGGCCGCCTCCGCCTCCGGCGTCGGGTAGAAGCCGAGGTCGATCGTCCGGTCCAGGAACCGTACGGCGGTGCGGACCGTGGCGCGCAGCCTGCCGAAGTCGACGGTGTCGCCCTCGGGGGTCAGGTGCGCCGCGAGGTTGACCGAGCCGAGGTTGCACACGGCCGTCTCGCCGTCGCTGGTGACCTCCAGGATCTCGGTGCACAGGTTGGACAGGTGGATGACGTTGCCGGGCAGCGCGGTCTGGTTGGACGCGCGGTTGGCGGCGTCCTTGAAGGTCATCCAGCCGTTGCCGGTCTGGGCGAGCGTGCGCATCATCCGGGCGTACAGGGCGCGGGCCGGCACCTGCCGGACGTATCGCCCGGCGGCCTCCAGCTCGCGGTAGCGGACGTCGAACGCCTCACCCCACAGGTCGGTCAGCTCGGGGGTCTCCTTGGGGTCGAACAGCGACCACGTGCCGTCCGCCTCGACCCGGCGCATGAACTCGTCGGGCACCCAGTTGGCCAGGTTGAGGTTGTGTGCGCGGCGCGACTCCTCGCCCGTGTTGTCGCGAAGCTCCAGGAACTCCTCGATGTCGGCGTGCCAGGTCTCCAGGTAGACGCACGCGGCGCCCTTGCGCCTGCCGCCCTGGTTGACGGCCGCCACCGACGCGTCGAGCGTGCGCAGCCAGGGGACGATGCCGTTGGAAAGGCCGTTGGTGCCCCGGATCAGCGAGCCGCGCGAGCGCACCCGCGTCCAGGCGACGCCGATGCCGCCGGAGTACTTCGACAGCCGGGCCACCTGGCCGTACCGCTCGTAGATGCTCTCCAGCTCGTCGCGGGGCGAGTCGAGCAGGAAGCACGACGACAACTGCGGGCGGCGCGCGCCCGAGTTGAACAGCGTCGGCGAGCTGGGCAGATAGGCCAGCGCGGACATCAGGCCGTACAGCTCGGCCGCCTCGGCCACCGTGTCCGACAGGCCGCAGGCGACCCGCAGCAGGAAGTGCTGCGGGCGTTCGAGCACGCGCCGGGTGACCGGGTGGCGCAGCAGGTAGCGGTCGTAGACCGTGCGCAGCCCGAAGTACTCGAACCGGTCGTCGGCCGCCGGGTCGACCAGCGGGTCCAGCGCATCGGCCTCGCGGGCCACGAACGCGGCGACGGCGTCGCCCAGCAACCCGGCGGCGTGGGCGGCCGCGACCGACTCGGAGAACGCCCGCACCCCCTCGGCCGCCGCCTCCTCCGCGATCAGCCCGCTCAGCAGCCGGGCCGCCCGGCGCGAGTTCTCCGGGTCGGCGATGACCCCGGCCGCCGCCTCCTCGATGGCCTGCCATACGGCCGCCGCGTCCCGCGCGCCGCCTTCCCCTGACACGGGGTCCGCGGACGCGGAGACCGGGTCGGTGATCGTCATCAGATGCCCTCTCCTCGTCGTCTCGTGGCCCGGCCGGGCCGGAGGAGGGGCATGCCGCGGCGCACGCGCACGGGAGGCCAGCAGGTGGCACCGTGCCGTGACGGCCGACGGCGAGCCCTCCCTCGGGGCCCGGCGCGGGGCACGCGCTCATGCGCGCGCGTCACCGGCAGGTCTTCGGACTCGCGGGCGTCCGGCCGGGCTCGCGCCCGCCGGTCCTACTGGCCGTCGCTTCCCGGGCGCGCTCGCGCCCAGTGCTCGTACACAGCGCGGTGCTGTGTGACGGCGGTCGTTCCCGCTCACCGCTGCGGGGCAGTCCCGGATTCACACCGGGTTCCCTCTTGCCTCACCAAGGTGAACCAGCGACGCGATGGATCCTACATCTTGTGGCCCTTCTCGCAACCGCCCCCACAAGTTGTGCTTTTCAGCGGAGTCCGAGATCATTGAGCAGCAGGGCCACACGGCGCGCCTCGCCGCTCAGCCATTGCCGGAAGTCGTCGCCGTCGAGCCACATCGGCGTCCAGTCGTTGCGTTCGCACAGGCTCCGCCACCCGCGGGTGGCGGTGACGGCCCGGCACAGGTCGAGCAGGGCGTCCTGCCCGGGCGTGCCGACCGGAGCGACCAGCCCGGTCCAGTCGGCGTACACGACGCGTACGCCCGACTCCGACAGCGTCGGCGCGTCCACCCCGGGCAGCCGTTCGGCGGAGGAGACGGCGAGCGGCCGCAGGCGTCCGGCGCGGATGTGCGGGGCGACCTCACGTCTGCTGCCGAACCCGAGCGCGACCCGCCCGTCGAGGACCGCGGCGACGGCCTGCGCCCTGCTGCCGAACGCGACGTAGTCGAGCAGCCGCGGGTCGGCCCCCAGGCCCTGCGCGGTCATGCCGAGCAGCAGGTGCTCCGGACCCCGGTCGGCGCCGCCGGCCACCTTGGGGCCGCCCGGGTCACGCAGCAGCGCGGCGGCGAACTGCTCGAACGTGCGATAGCCCGACCCGGGCGAGGCGACGAGCACCTCCCACTCCCCCGCCAGCCGCGCGAGCGGGACGGCCCTGGCGACCAGGAGCGGGTCGCGGGCCAGCGCACAGGCGGCGAGCAGCGCGGAGTCGGCGACCACCAGACCGGTCCGCGGCCCGGCGGGCCGGCCGAGGGCCGCCCCGCCGCCGGCCTCCCACCTGATCCGTACGGCCCGGGCCCAGCCACGGCCCTCGACAAGGGCCTTGAACCCGGCGGCGACGCCGTCCCCGCACCCGCCCGGCGGACGGGGGACGGTCAGGGACAACTCCCCCCACCGGCGCGGCGGCGCCTGGACGCCGCACGCGCCCGCAAGGGCCAGAACCCCCAGCGCGAGGACCGTACGGCGTCGCATTTCGGCACCCTCCTACCCGAAGAGTCCCTTACACGCACAGACTATGAGTAACTACACCATGTCACCACATAACGGACGTTAGGGCTACGGCGATCGGTGCGGGTGGCCCGCCCGGGTCCCTCGATCGCGCGATCAGCTACAAAGGCAGTCATGGAGGACGTCGTCGAGCATCGTTACGGCCGGGACGACATGCGGCTGGTGAAAGCGTCCTTCCGCACGCATCGCTTCGTCCCTCACGGCCACAGCGAGTACGCCGTCGCGGCTATCGAGCGCGGGGTGGAGGCCGTGCGCTACCGCGGCGCCACCGAGCACGCGCACGCGGGCAGCCTGCTCCTACTCGACGCCGACACCATCCACGCCGGCCGCCCCGGCGTCGCCGAGGGCTGGGACTACCGGGTCTTCTACCTCCCGCCGGCGCTGCTGGCGGAACTCGCCGGGCACCGGCCCACCTTTCCCGTTCCGGCTCCGCACGACCCGCGTCTGGCCGCCCGCCTGATCCGGCTGCACCGCCGCCAGGACCAGAACTCCCTGGCCGCGCAGGAGGAATTCGAAGCGCTGTGCACCGAGATCCTCGCCCGCTACACACGCCGCGGGATCGCTCCGACGCCACCGGCGCCCGTGACGAAGGTGCAGCGGCACCTGGCCGCCGACCTTCTGCGCACCCCGGCGCTGGACGAGCTCGCTCATGTGGCGGGCCTGCCCCGATTCCAGCTGCTGCGCGCCTTCCGCCGCGAAACCGGCGTCACTCCGCACGGCTACCTGCTCCAGCTACGCCTGCGCCGTGCCCAGCAGCTCCTGACCGCCGGGCACACCGTCGCGCGCGCCGCCGCCGAGAGCGGCTTCTACGACCAGGCACATCTGCACCGCCACTTCCGCCGCACGTTCGCGGCCACCCCCGGCCGGTTCGCGCGTAACGACGTACAAGACCGGTACGGCTCGCCCGCCTAACGTCTGCGGCGTGAACGAACACACCAGCCCCGAGTTCTCCCGCAGCGCCCTGCTCACGATCGACCTGCAACGCGACTTCGTCGCCGACATCGCGGGCACCGCCGAGGCGCTGCCCGCGGTCCGGCGCCTGGCGCACGCGTTCCGCCAGGCGGGGCGGCCCATCGTGCACATCGTGCGCTTGTATCTGCCCGACGGCAGCAACGCCGACCTGTGCCGGCGAACGCTGCGCGGCAAGGTCAACCCGCACTCGCCGGGTTCCCAGCTCGCCGACGGGCTGGCGCCCGGAAGCGAGCTCGACCCGGACCTGCTGCTGGCGGGACACGCGCAGGAGATCGGCCCGGACGAGCACATCCTGTACAAGCCCCGCTGGAGCGCTTTCTTCCGCACCCGGCTGCTGGAACACCTCTCAGAACGCGCCGTGAGCACGGTGGTGGTCGCCGGCTGCAACTACCCGAACTGCCCGCGTTCCACGCTCGTCGACGCCACCGAACGCGACCTGCGCGCTGTCGCCGTCCGCGACGCGCTGTCCGGCTGGACCGCCGACGCGGACCGCGAGATGACCGGCATGGGCATCGTCTGCCTGGACACGAGCGAGGTCGTCGCCGCCACCCGGTCGCGCGTGGCTTCCCCGGCCTGACCGTCGAGTCCCCGGTCCGGGCGCCCCCGACGCCGTACGGCCCGCGCCGGGCGGGCGCGAGCCGTACGGGAGGAAGGGGTTCTACTCGACCGTCACACTCTTGGCGAGGTTGCGCGGGCGGTCGACGTCTCGGCCGAGGGCGACGGCGGCGTGGTAGGCGAACAGCTGCAGCGGGATCGTGAGCAGGATGGGGTCGAGCTCGACCTCGTTCTTGGGCACCACGATGCAGTCGTCGGCCGCATCGGAGGTGCGGTGACCGACCATGAGGATGCGCCCGTGCCGGGCCCGGATCTCGCCCAGCGTGGTGAGGTTCTTGTCCAGCAGCTCGTCGTCGGGGACGATCGCGACCGTCGGCAGCTCGGGGCTGATCAGCGCGAGCGGACCGTGCTTGAGCTCGCTCGCCGGGTACGCCTCGGCGTGGACGTAGGAGATCTCCTTGAGCTTCTGGGCGCCCTCGCGGGCCACCGGGTAGCCGCGCACCCGGCCGACGAACATCATGCCCGGCGAGTCGGCGTACTTCTTCGCCAGCTCCCTGATCCGGTCCTCCAGCGTGAGGATCTCCTTGATCTGCTCCGGCAGCCGGCGCAGGCCCTCGCAGATCCTGCGGCCGTCGGCCGGCGACAGGTCCCGTACGCGGCCGAGGTGCAGGGCGAGCAGCGCGAACGCCACGGCCGTGGAGGTGAACGCCTTGGTGGAGGCCACCGAGACCTCGGGGCCGGCGTGCAGGTAGATGCCGCCGTCGGTCTCCCGGGCGATGGCGCTGCCGACGGTGTTGACGATGCCGAGCACCCGGCCGCCCTTGCGCTTGAGCTCCTGCACCGCCACGAGCGTGTCGTACGTCTCACCCGACTGGCTGATCGCGACGTACAGCGTGTCGGGCTCCACGACCGGGCTGCGGTAGCGGAACTCCGAGGCGGGCTCGGCGTCGGCGGGGATGCGCGCCAGCTCCTCGATGAGCTGCGCGCCCATCTGCCCGGAGTAGTACGCGGACCCACAGCCGATGATCTTCACGCGGCGGAAGGAACGGATCTCGCGGGCGTCCATGTTGAGGCCGCCGAGGTGGGCGATGTGGAACCGGTCGTCGATGCGGCCGCGCAGCGTGCGGGCGACCGTGTCGGGCTGCTCGGAGATCTCCTTGAGCAGGTAGTGCTCGTAGCCGCCGTTGTCGTAGTGCCCGGCGTCCCAGTCGACGGTGAACGGCTCCTTGGCCGTCTCCCTGGCGTCACTGGTGAACGTGTTGAAGCCGTCGGCCTTGATGACGGCCAGCTCGCCGTCCTCCAGGTGGACGACCTGGCGCGTGTAGCGGATGAGCGCGGCGACGTCGGAGGCGGCGAACATCTCCTTCTCGCCGAGGCCGAGCACGATCGGGCTGCCGTTGCGGGCCACCACGATCTCGCCGGGGCGCTGCTCGTCGATGACGGCGATGCCGTACGTGCCGACCACGCTCTTCAGCGCGCGCAGGACGGCCTCACGCAGCGACTCGGTCTCCTTGACCAGCCGCCCGATGAGCTGCGAGAGCACCTCGCTGTCGGTCTCGCTCTCGAACTTCACGCCCTCGCCCTCCAGGCGGCGGCGCAGCTCGTCGGCGTTCTCGATGATGCCGTTGTGCACGACGGCGATGCGCTGCTCCTGGTCGAGGTGCGGGTGCGCGTTCACGTCACTCGGCGCGCCGTGGGTGGCCCAGCGGGTGTGCCCGATGCCGATCGTGCCCTTGAACTTGGCGGGTACCGCCGCCGCCAGGTCGGCGACCCGGCCCTTGACCTTGCGCGTCTTGAGGCTCTTGGCGTTCACGACGGCGAGGCCGGCCGAGTCGTAGCCCCGGTACTCCAGCCGCTGGAGACCTTCGAGCAGGATGGGCGCCGCATCCTTCGGCCCGACATAAGCGACGATTCCGCACATAACCGCTCCTATCCGTAAACGATCCGCCGGAGCTGGCGCAGGGTCAGCTCCGGTGCCGCGACACGTCTTCCCGCGAGCTCGGCGGAGATTCTGGGGAAGATCTGGTCGTTGGTCAGCCCCCTCGACTTGAGTTCGCCGTGGCGGCGCCGCACGTAATCTTCCGCGGGCTCGCCGAAGTACGCCAGAACGTCGGCCACCACGCGGGCCGCCTCCCCCGGCCCCAGCGACGTGGTCCGGGTGAGGTGGCCGATCAGATCCTCGAAGGGATGCCGTGTCGTGGACACAGAGCAGGACCCTAACGCAGTGCTGCCGCCGACTAACAAGTTTCCTGCCCGTTTTCGGGCAGGATCAGTCCAGAAGTATTTTGGCGCGGCGCTGCGGGCCTCCCCTCACCCACGCACGGCGATGTCGGCCACCCTGAGCGACATGACTTGGGGATTGTCGGCGAGGGGCAGCAGGTCCGTGGGCCACCCGCTGAGGACGAAGCCGTGCGCGCCCCGGCCGGGGAGGCTTCTCAACTCGTCCAGGTTCAGTCCGAAGGCGGTCAGCGACTTCTCGTCGCCCGGCCCGAGCAGAGAGACCCAGGTCTCGAACTCCTTCGTGAGCGACGACTCGGCGCCCGACGAGCACCAGGCGTCGAAGCCCCGGGAGTCGCAGTACCTGGAGCCGTCCCAGGAGAGAGGCTTTCCGTTCGGCCCGGTGGAGAACAGCAGCACGTCCGGTGGCTTGCCGGCGACCTTCACCACCTCGGGCTCGGAAAGCGGCTCGCGCAACCCGACGACGACCTCGGACCTGACGGACGGGCCGAGCGACCGCAGCACACGGCGCGCCTCCCGCCTTTCGTCCTCATCCTGGAGCGGGTCCGCGCCGAGCTTCACGAGCGCGCCCGTCAGGCTCCACCCGCTCAGGTTCATCGAGACGTGCGCGGCGTCCTCGACGTCGTCGAGCCGCGTACTCCACCCCCCGTATTCCGAGCCGGAGGAGGGCGACGGCCGCCGGGGTTCGATGGTGGTCCAACCGTCGGCAGAGCCGAAGCCCTCGGCTCCACCGGATTGGATCACGCGGTAGTCGGGATTGGTCACAGAAAGGAGGTTTCTCCAGACCGCGACCGCGCGCCCGTCATTCGAGCGCGCGGAGGATCCGCCGGCCCCCATCACCGTCATCACCGTCATCACCGCCAGCCCGACGAGCAGCGTCCGCTTTTCTCGTATTCGCACCCGCTCATTCATCTCACACAACCCGCCGATGCGGAACGCGCCCGGAGTACGGTTATCGCCGCTGCATTCCAGCCACAGTGGACGCCTCCCCAGTGGACCGGGAATATGGGCCGCTTCTCGACCGCGAGCAGCCGGCCCGGCCGCGCTCGGACCGGAGAATCCGGTCGTATTCGAGCTCGCGGCAGGTGAACGTCTTGCCTGTCAATTCCCGGCGCTGCGCCGGCCCGATGACCGCGGTACAGCCTCAACGACACGGATGTCGCGCACCGCGGGCTTTGCGAGCAGACCCAGCAGATCTTCCTTCGTCATCCAGTTGACCACGAAACCGTACACATGGCCGTCCGCGGCGGCCTCGCGCAAGACGTCCGAATCAAGACCGAGTCTGCGCAGGTTGGGGCGATCGTCGTCGGTCAACAGGCCGACCCACTGCTGAAACTGCTTCGTCGCGGAGTGGTCGTCGCATCCGTCCAGGCCGCGTTCGGCACAGCTGTCCAGAGTCGACCAGAAGATCGGCTTGGTCCCGGGACCCGCCGGTGACATGAAGAAGTACTTGTCCCAGCCTTGAGGGCCGAACCCGTACGGTTTCATCTCGTCGATCAGGTCCGGCTCCGCGAGAGGCTTCGCCAGTTCCACCAGGGCCGTCGCCCACATCGCGTCCCCGAGCTCGCCGATCTCCCGTTCCGCCGCCTTCTTCACAGCCGGATCCGGCCCCTGGCCGCCGGTGAATTCTCGCAGGTACCTCGTCAAATCCGTGCTGGGGAACGAGGGCACGACCGTGAGATCGCCCAGCGGGTTCTCCACCACGTCCTGCCTCCCACTCGAACTGCCGGAGGACTGGCGCTCGACGGACAGAGGAAGGGTGAGGGAGAACATTCCCTCCGGAGGCTGCAGGCGCACTCGATACTCCGGATGGGCGACACGCGTCGCGTTCCCGACGACCGCCAGCATCCGGTGTGCGCGCCGGGCGGACGTCGAGACGAACCACACCGCGACCCCGCCCAGCGCCACGCATATCGCGACAACGAGCAGTCCGGCCACTCGCGAACGCCGGAAACGCGCAGGAGCCGGGTCAGGGATCCCAGCGGCCTTTCCTGCCGCCGTAATCGCTGGAACTCGCACGGTCACCTCCGTCACCGGCCATCCGGAACACCTCAGGCACCGCGGGACCCTAACCCATTTCGCGTACGCTCGGATTTACGGTCGCGCCGAAGGCCTTTATTTCCGGCGCATCAGCAGACGGCCCTGGCGGAACCGCTCGCCTTCGAGAGGCCGGCGCAGCATCCGTCCGATCTCGGTGAAACCCGCCTCGCGGGCCAGTTCGGCGAGGTCGTCGATGGGCCAGCGATACGCCGGCGCCGCCTTGTGGTCGAACTCCGACACCGGACCGCCCTCGGCTTCGTAGAAGCCGAGCAGGAGGATGCCGCCGGGGGCCAGTACGCGGCGGAACTCGGCGAAGTACGGCGGCAGTTCCCGCGGCGGGGTGTGGATGACCGAGTACCAGGACAGGATGCCGCCCAGCTCGCCGTCGGCGAGGTCGAGCGCGTCCATGGACCCGACCTCGAAGCGCAGATCGGGATAGGCCTCACGGGCGAGCTCGATCATCCTGGGCGACAGGTCGACGCCGAAGACGTCCAGTCCCAGGTCGCGCAGGTGCGCGGTCACATAGCCGGGGCCGCAGCCGAGTTCGGCCACGGGCCCGGCACCGGTGGTCCGTACGGACTCGGCGAACGCGGCGAGCATCGCGCGGTCCAGCGGCAGGCCGCCGAGCGAGTCCCGGAAGAGCTCGGCGTAGAGGTCGGCGACGGCGTCGTACGCCTCCGCCGTCGCGGTGAGGTAGGAAACGGATTCGGTCACGGCGGGCGACTCTAGTCCCTTGGCTCACGCTCCGCGGATCATCAACGGCTCGCCCCCGATGGTCGCCGGCGACCGCTCGCTGGTGGCCGCGCCGGAGGGATGCGAGCCGGGCCGGGGCGGTCAGGAGCCCTGATCCGCCCCTCGGCCGGTCGGTGCGGCGATCAGATCGCCGGGGCCGCGGCGCGCAGCACCTTCATGAACTCGCGCATCCAGGCCGGGTGGTCCGGCCAGGCCCGCCCGGTCACGAGGTTCCGGTCGACGTGGGCCTCGCTGTCGACCCACGTGCCGCCGCCGTTCTCGACGTCGAGCGCGCAGGCGGGGTACGCGCTGCTCTCCCGGCCCTTGAGCACCCCGGCCGCCGCGAGCACCAGCGGCCCGTGACACAGCGCGGCGATCGGTTTTCCGGCGTCGGCGAAGTGGCGGACGATCTCCTGGACGTCCCGGTCGCCGCGGATGTACTCCGGGGCGCGCCCGCCCGGGATCACCAGCGCGACGTACTCGTCCGGGTCCACGTCGGCGAAGGCCGCGTCGGCCGCCCAGGTGTGGCCGGGCTTCTCGGTGTAGGTGTCGAAGCCGTCGACGAAGTCGTGCACCACGAACTGGAGTTTCTTGGCGGACGGCGCCGCGATGTGCGCCTCGTAGCCCTCCTCCAGGAGCCGCTGGTACGGATACATCACCTCCAGGTCCTCGGCCGCGTCACCGGTGATGATGAGCACCTTCGCCATGGCGGAACCCCCTCCTGCGTACGGTCGCGGCCTCATCGTGCGCGCGGCCTCCCCGGCAGGTCAACGTCTCGTCCCACTTCGGTCACGGCCGCGCGTCCGCGTACGGGATCGAGGCCGGTTGGCACCGGCACCCCCGGGAATCCGCTAGAGTTGTTCACGCGTCGCCGGGGAAACCCGAGCGATGGCTGCGGAAGTGGCTCAGTGGTAGAGCATCACCTTGCCAAGGTGAGGGTCGCGGGTTCGAATCCCGTCTTCCGCTCGGAGCCCGGACCATATCCGGGCACGGACGATTAGCTCAGCGGGAGAGCGCTTCCCTGACACGGAAGAGGTCACTGGTTCAATCCCAGTATCGTCCACCACGGTTCGAAGGCCGGATCCGGAATCAGCGGATCCGGCCTTCGGCGTTCCAGGCCCTTGAGGCCGCGAAGTGATCCGGCCCGGCCGGGCGATGGAAACCGGGTGATGGAGACGGCGCCGCGGACCGGCCGCCTCTCCGTCCCCGTGGACGCCTCCACCTGTGGCGGCGCCGGCCGCTGACATACGGCCGGCGCCACCGTCGAAATCACGGCAGCCCGATTCCCGGACGAAACCTTTCCGCCGCCACCGGTACGGCCCCCGCCATTGAGCACCGGTGTCACGATGGGCGCGGCCGGCTCCCCTGCCGGTTCCAGCACCGAGATAATCTTCTACCAATTATCCCGTACGCGCACAATCAATTTACTTCGGAAATCTTACGACTCAGATCTAGATTTCTTCTAAATGACGGACTTTGTCGTCGTTTTCCGAACGCGGGACGGCGAGCACCTGCGGTGCGGCCTCGCGCATCCGGGTACGCAGCCACAGCAGGTGGACGGCCGTCTCGGGGGCGCAGTGGCGGGTGAGGTCGAGCAGATCGTCGTCCCTGAGCCCGCGGGCGGCCTGTTCGAGCACGCTCCAGGACAGATCGCACTCCGTCGCGAGGAGATACAGCCCGTGCAGGTCCCGCAGCAGCACGAGGCCGCCGCCGTCCCCGCCGCCCCGCCCCGGTGTCACACGCGCACGACGTGCCGTTCCGGGGTCCGCGGCATCGACGCCCGCCCGCTCCCGTTCAGCGGCCGCGCGGACGACCCGCTGGAGATCGGCCGTCTCCAGAGCCGCGGCGTCGAAACCCCCGGCGTCGAAACCCCCGGCGTCGAGAGCCCCGGCGTCGAAACTCGCGGTCTCCAGGCGCGGCGCCTCGAAGGCCGGCGGTCTCAGCCCCGCCGTCCTCGGCTCGGCCCCGATCGCGCGCGGATCGCGCGATCCGCCGGAACGGTATCGTCGCAGGAAGGGCTTCAGCCGCTCGGCGTGATCACGGCACTGCGCGGCCAGCCGCTCGCAGACGCCGCACAGGTCGGGCTCACGGGGATGGCCGCGCCGCAGGGCGCGGAACCCCGACGACAGCTCGTGCTGCGTCCGGGAGAGCGTCTCCAGGTAGCGCGCCAGATGCTCGCTCACGGAGCGCCCCACCCGCGGGCCACGTCCCCCCCAGCGGTACGTGTGCGCGCAAGGACCATCTCTCGTCGCTTCCTTCCGGTAGGCCGACCCACCTCATCTCCGGCGAACGCGGACGTCAGACCTCCTCGTACCGTTCCGGCGCCTCCCCTCCTCCCGCTGCGGCCGTCACCTCGGGCCGCACGGTCACACCGCGGCCGAGGCGCGCGGCGGCGCCGCACAGACCCTCCTCCGGCGAGGCGTCCCCGCGCCGCCCGGCCTTCACCAGCCGGACCGCCACGGCCGTGTGCAGCGGCCGGCGGGACACCGCGTCCCAGGCGGTCTGCGTGAGCTCCTCCGCCGCCCGCGTCACGGCCTCGCCCTGCCCGTCGAGCAGCAGGACCACGGCTCCGGGGCGTACGCCCGACAGGCGCGCGACGGCCTCCAGCACGCCCAGGGGCGACTCGACCCGGACGAGGTCGCCGTCCTCGACGCCGAGCACCGCGGCGTCGCCGGGGTGGACCTCCAGGCACGGCTCGGGCACGGCGTCGCCGAGCCGCGCCAGGCGGGCGGGAAAGCGGCGCAGCGCCCGGCGGGTGGTGAGGACCAGGGGGTGCTCGTCGTCGGCGACCTCGGGGGACGGCTCGAAGTCGGCGGCGTGGAGGAAGGCCCGTCCCCCGGGGTCCCCGGTGCGGTACCGCTCCTCGCCGTACTCGGCCCCCGTGGCGAGGTCGGCCCCGAACGTCTGGCAGTGCCCCGGGCTGGTGGCGAAGCGCCCTCCGGCGTACAGGCGTTCGGCGCCGTGGGAGCTGGAGGGCACACAGGGCCACTGGATGCCGCCGGCCCGCAGCCGCTCGTAGGTGATCCCGGTGTGGTCGCACGGACGGCCCCTGGTGCACGCCTTCCACGCCTCGAACGCCGACTCGGCGTCCGTCCAGTGCACGAGCGGCCGGCCGTCCCGGTCGCGCAGGTCCATCCGCCGCGCGTAGTCGAGCAGGATGGCGAGGTCCGTCCTGGCCTCCCCCGGTGGTTCGACCGCCTTCTCGCACAGGTGCACCGTGCGGTCGGCGCCGGTGACGGTGCCGGTCCTCTCGCCCCAGGCCGCCGCCGGAAGCACCACGTCGGCAAGCCGCGCGGTCTCGGTCAGGTACGGATCCTGGACGACGACGAACAGGTCCTCCCGACCGAGGACGCGGTCGAGACCGGGCATCGTGGCCGCGGGATCGGACGCGATGATCCACAGCAGCCCGAGCGACCCCTCCTCGGCGTACCTGAGGATCTGTCCGGCGTGCGTCGCGGGCCCCCAGTGCGGGATGACGGCGGGATCGACGTTCCACAGGTCCGCCAGCTCGCGCACGTGCCCGGTGTCGGCCCAGTTGCGCAGCCCGGGCAGGTCCGCGGCCGAGCCCGTCTCCAGCGCGTCGCACCCGGGCCCGCCGAGCTGGAACAGCCCGGCCCCCGGGCGGCCGAGCATGCCGCGCAGCAGGTGGACGTTGTTGACCTGGCAGGCCGCGGCGGTCGCCTGGTTGGAGCCCAGGAAGTCCTGGCCCACCGTCGACACCAGCCGCTCGGCCGCGCCCAGGATCTCGGCTGCCTGCTCGATGAGCGCGACCGGCACCCCGCAGATCTCCGCCGCCCGTTTCGCGGGGTAGGCCTCGACGGTTCGCCACAGGTGCTCGAAGCCGACGGTGTGCGCGGCGACGTACGCCGCGTCGTGCCAGCCGCCCGCGATCAGTTCGTGCAGCAGTCCGTTGAGCAGCGCCACGTTGGTGCCGGGACGTACGGCGAGGTGGACGTCGGCCTCCGCGGCGGCCGCCGTTCCCTCGGGCCCGACCACGATCATGGCGGGCGGCCCGGGCCCGAGCCGCCGGTCGAGCATCCGCTCCCACAGCACGGGATGGGAGGCGGCGCAGTCGTGCCCCCACAGCGCGAGCGCGTCGCAGTGGTCCACGTCGGTGTAGGAGCCGGGCTGTCCGTCGGCGCCGAAGCTCGCCGCGAGCGCGGCCGCGGCGGCCGCCGCACCCCAGCGGGTGTCGCCGTCCATGTGCGGGGTGCCGATCCCGGCCTTGCCGATGACGGCGAGGGTGTAGTGCTCCTCCAGGAACAGCCGGGTGCCCGTGTGGAAGGCGAGACGGCCCCAGCCGCCGGGGCGGGCGAGCAGCTCCCTCGACCTCGCGACCACGCGGTCCATCGCGGTCTCCCACGTGGCCTCGACCAGCCGCCCGCCCTCGCGTACCCCGCCCTCACGAACCAGCGGGCGGGTCAGGCGTTCCGCGCGCGGCTGCCAGGCGTGCCACTCCCGGGGGTCGAGCCTGCCGTGGTTGACGCGGTCGCCGGCCCGGCCGCGTACACCGGCCACCCGGCCGCCGCGCACCGCCAGGTCGACGGCGTTGTCGCCCCAGCCCGCCGCCGACACGGCGCGGGCCCAGCGCTCGACCTGCTGCTCGGTGAGGCCGTCCTCCAGGAACACGTCCACGCGCACCGGCCAGGGGCTGCCGAGACGGATGACCGAAGGGAGCGCGTCGCGCATGTGGCTCGGCAGGGCCGCCGCCAGCCGCTCCACCGCGTCGGGAGGTCCGTACGGCGTGCGCCGCCCCCTGGGATCGGCGATCCGGTCCAGCACCTGGCACCTCCGCGGTGGCGATGTGTGAACGAGGCGTCCCGTACCCGGTGCCATGCTCCCCTGATCCCGGAATCGCCCGAACTGACCGGTTCCTTTTCGAATACTTTCCAGAAGGGGTTAATGCCGAGCTGCCACCCCTGTACGCTCTGTTGATCTGTAAAGTGCATTTACTGGGAGTTGTGTGCGCGGCTGGTGAGGGGCGGCCCGCGTATTCGCGTGTGGGGTGCGGATGGATGGACGCGCGGCCGGGCCGGTCGTCTCGGGCACTGCCGCGCCGCTCGTCGGACGACGGGACGCGCTGGCCGCGCTGAGAGGCGCGATGGCCGCGAGCCGGCGGGACGGGTTCCAGTTCCTCGCGCTGGTCGGCGAGCCGGGCGCGGGCAAGACGCGGCTGCTCGGCGAGCTGATGGCGATGGCGGGCCGGGACGGCTTCACCCCGTTGTGGGGACGCGCCGCGGAATACGAGCAGATGCTGCCCTACAGCGCCCTGGTTGACGCGCTCGACGACCACCTCGACGCCCGCCGCGACGAGGTCACCCGGGCCGTGGGGACCGGGCAGGCCGCTCTGCTGTCCGGCGTCTTCCCCGGGCTGGCCTCCGGCGGCGGCCCGGCGGGGGACGAACCGGCCCTGTCCGACGACCGCAGCGGCCTGGCCCGCTACCGGCTCTACCGGGCCGTACGCCACCTCGTGGGCGCGCTGGCCGGGCCCTCCGGCCTGCTGCTGGTCCTCGACGACGTCCACTGGGCCGACGACGGCACGATGGAGTTCCTCGACCACGTCGTGCGCCACCCGCCCGCCGGGCCGGTGCTGATGGCCGTGGCCTACCGTCCGGCCCAGGCCGCCCCGCGCGTCGCCAGACTCGCCGCGGCGGCGGGGCCGCGCGGGCACGAGGTCGCGGTCGGCCCGCTCAGCGCGGCCGAGGTCCGGCAGTTCCTCGGTCCCGGCGTGAGCCGGGGGCGGGGCACGGCGCTGTACGAGGCCAGCGGCGGCAACCCGTTCTACCTCGAGGCCCTGGCCCGGATGGGCGGCACCGACGTCGCCGAGCTGCCGCCGACCATGCTCGCGGCGCTCCAGGTCGAGCTGGGCGACCTGTCCCCCGGGGCGCTGCTGGTGGCCCAGGCGGCCGCCGTGGCCGCCGACGAGTTCGAGCCCGCCATCGCCGCCGTGGCCGCCGAGGTGCCGCCGGAGGGCATGCTCGCCGCGCTGGACGAGCTGGTCGAGCGTGACATCGTCCGCAGCGCGGGCGGGCGGTTCCGCTTCCGCCACCCCCTCGTGCGCCGCGCGGTCTACGAGTCCGCCGCGGCGGGCTGGCGCCTGGGCGCGCACGCGCGGATCGCGGCCCACCTGGCGGAGCTGGGGGCTCCCGCGACCGTGCAGGCCCACCACGTCGAGCACTCCGGGTCGTTCGGCGACCAGCGGGCGGCGGAGGTGCTGGTGGCGGCGGCCCGCGCGGTCACCGCGCACGCGCCGGCCGCCTCGGCGCACTGGCTGCAGGCGGCGCTGCGGCTCATGCCGGACGACGCCGCCGCCCGGGAGGGCCGGCTCGCCCTGATGATGGAGCTGAGCTGGGCGCAGGGCATCAGCGGCAGGCTGGCCGAGGGCCGCGACACCGCCCGCGAGCTGCTGCGCATGCTGCCCGAGGACGACTATCCCCGCCGGGGCCGGGCGGCCCGCGTCTGCGCGCTGATGGAGCGCCAGCTGGACCGCCCGCACGAGGCGCGGGCGCTGCTGCTCGACGAGCTGAGCCGCATGCCGAACCCGCGGGCGGCCGCCGCCGTGCCGATGCGGATGCGCCTGGTCGCCGAGAGCATGATGCGGGTGGACTTCCGGGCCGCGCAGGCCGTGCTCGACCTGATGCCCGACAACGCCGACGACTGGGAGCCCGGTCTCGCGGTCGCGGTCGCGGCGCTGCGCCCGATGCCCGCCCTGGCCGCCGGCCGTACGGACGACGCGCTGCGCTACGCCGAGATCGCCGGCAAGCTGCTCGCGGACGCGCCGGACGAGCACCTGTCCGAATGGCTGGACGCCATCGCCTGGCTGTGCTGGGCCGAGTCCCACCTCGGCCGGTACGGCGAGGCGCTGCGGCACTTCGACCGGGCGGCGGCCGTGGCCCGGTCGACCGGCCAGAGCTACATCCTGACCAACCTCCTGGCGGGCCGGGCCAAGACGCTGGTGGCGATGGGCCGCCTGGCGGAGGCCGCGGCCACCGCCGAGGAGTCCGTCGAGGGCGCGCGGCTGCTCGACTCCGGCCAGCAGCTCGTCTTCGCGCTCACCCAGGTCTGCCTGGTCGAGTCGTGGAGCGGCGACGACGACGCGGCGCTGCGGGCCGGCGAGGAGGCCGTGCACCGCGGTGTCGGGGCGGGCGAGACGTGGGAGGCCACGGCCCGCTACGCGCGCGGGCAGGCCCTGGTCAACGCGGGCAGGTACGCCGAGGGCGTCGAGGCGGTGCTGGACGCGTGCAACCGGTTCGAGTCGCCGCGCCTGGACCCGGGGACGCTGCTCCAGGCGTGCGAGACGCTCGCCTACGCGGACGCCTCCCTGAGCACTGGAACGAGCACTGGAACGGGCGCGGGGACGGGCGCAGGGACGGGCACGGAGACGCCCGCGGACGCGTCCGCGGGCGCGGCGCGCTGGGCGGCGCTCGCCGCGCGGCTGGAGGACCCGCGTCTGCCGGCGTACTGCGGTTTCGCCGCGCTCGCCCGCGCGCACGCGCTGTCGCGCCGGGACCCGGGCGCGGCGGCCGCGGCCGCCGAGGAGGCGGCCGCCCAGCTGGGCACGGGCGAGCGGCGGCTCGACGCGGGCCGGGCGCTGCTCACCGCCGGGCTCGCGCGCCTCGGGACGCCGGACGGCCGCGCCCGTGCCCGGGAGCACCTGCGGGCGGCGGCCGAGATCTTCGACTCCTGCGGCGCCCGCGCGCTCAAGGCGCGCACCGAGCGGGAGCTTCGCCGCCTCGGCGTACGGGTGGGCGGCGGCGCGACCACCGCCGCGGGCGGGGACGCCCCCCGGTTCGGGCTGTCGCCCCGGGAGCTGGAGGTGGCGCTGCTCGTCGCCGAGGGGCTGACCAACCAGCAGGTCGCCGAGCGGCTCTTCCTCAGCGTCCGTACGGTGGAGACGCACCTGTCGCGGATCTTCGCCAAGCTGGAGGTCACCTCCCGGGTCGGCGTGGCGACCGCGCTCAAACGGTGATTCCCGACAAGTACGGGTTTTCCACGATGCCGCCGGTACGGGGCGGCCTGCGATCGTATCCCCGGCAGAAAGGCGATCGCATGGGACACCGCATACCCCGGTTCACGCTCGACGGCGTGGGGAACGCCGAGGTCACGGTCCATCCGTTCGCCACCGAGGACGGACTGGGGTTACAGCTCACCCGGTTCCGCCGGGACGACGCGCGGGCGCAGGGGGCGCCGGACGACGTCGTGCTGCTCGTGCACGGCCTGACCTCGTCGAGCGACATGTTCGTGATGCCGGAGCACACGAACCTGGTCAGGTTCCTGCACGACAGCGGGTTCGGCGACGTGTGGGCGCTGGACTTCCGGATGAGCAGCAGGTTTCCGTACGCCATGGAGACCCGCAGGGACACGCTGGACGACATCGCCCAGTACGACCACCCGGCAGCACTGCGCGAGATCCGCCGCCACGTGGGGGCGCGGCGGATCCACGTGGTGGCCCACTGCCTGGGGTCGGTGACCTTCCATATGAGCCTGTTCTCCGGGGCCGTGAGCGGGATCGCCGGTGTGGTCGCCAACAGCGTCGCACTGACGCCCAGGGTCCACCCCTGGGCCCGGCTCAAGCTCACCCTCGGTCCGGTGCTGCTGGAGTACGGCACGGGCCTGTCGTACCTGGACCCCCGGTTCAGGGACGCGCCTCCGCTGACGCGGCGGTGGCTGCTGGCCCGCGCCGTCTCCTTCCTCCATCCCGAATGCCGGGAGGCCGCCTGCCACATGCAGAGCTTCATGTGGGGCAGCGGCAGGCCCGCGATGTACCGCCACCGCAACCTCGCGCGGAGAACGCACGTGCACGAGCGGCTCGCCGACCTCAACGGCGCCTGCGACCTGCACTACTACCGGCACGTGCGGAAGATGGTGGCGGCCGGGCGGGCGGTGAAGTCCGACACCGGCGATCCGCGCTACGCCGCGCTGCCCGACGACTACCTGGTCAACGCGGCCGACGTCGACACGCCGATCCTGTTCCTCACCGGCGACCGCAACGACGTCTTCACCGACTCGAACATCGTCTGCCACCGCGTGCTGTCCAAGGCGGCGCCGGGACGGCACGAGCTGCGGATCCTGCCCGGTTACGGGCACATCGACCCCCTGATCGGGGCGAACGCGCACCGGGACGTCTTCCCGCACATCCTCGACTTCCTGAAGCGACACAGCGGTCGCTGAAGCGGCACTGAGAGACCTCATTCATGGAACACGTCGACGCGGTCGTGGTCGGTTCGGGTTTCGGCGGCGCGGTCGCCGCCTACCGTCTCGCCGAGGCGGGGCTGTCGGTGGTCGTCCTGGAGCGTGGCAGGGCGTACGCGCCGGGAGACTTCCCGCGCGGCCCGGCACAGCTCGGCCGGGCCTTCTGGGATCCGGCCGAGGGCCTGTACGGGATGTACGACATCTGGAGCTTCTCCGACTGCGACTCGGTGGTGGCGAGCGGCCTCGGCGGCGGCTCGCTCATCTACGCCAACGTCATGCTGCGCAAGGACGAGGACTGGTTCGTCCACGAGCAGGCCCTGCCGGACGGCGGCTACGAGTCGTGGCCGGTGACCAGGGCCGACCTCGATCCGCACTACGACGCGGTCGAGCGCATGATCGGCGTGGCGCCGTACCCGCTCAGCCATCCCGGCTTCGACGGCACGCTGAAGACTCTCGCGATGCGGGACGCGGCGGCCGAGCTGGGGCTCGACTGGCGGCTTCCGCCGCTGGCCGTCAGCTTCGCGCCGTCGCCGGACGCGGAGCCCTGCCAGGGTGTGCCGGTCGCCGCCGCGGCGTACGGCAACCTGCACGGCGTGCCGCGCCGTACGTGCCGGTTGTGCGGCGAGTGCGACATCGGCTGCAACGACGGCGCGAAGAACAGCCTCGACCACACCTACCTGTCGGCCGCCCGGCACCACGGCGCGGACCTGCGCGCGCTGCACGAGGTGCGGCGCGTCCGGCCGCGGGTGGGCGGCGGCTACGACGTGCAGTACGTCGAGCACATGCCGCGCGGGGACGACACGGCCGAGGACGGCGACGCCCCGCCGCGGTCGACCGGGCCGCACACGATCAGCTGCGACCGGCTCGTCCTGGCCGCCGGCACGTACGGCACGTCGCATCTGCTGCTGAAGAACCGGGCGGCCTTCCCCGGCCTGAGCGCGGCCCTCGGCACGCGCTTCTGCGGCAACGGGGACATGCTGGCGTTCCTGCTGCGGGCCACCGACCGCACCAGGACCCGGCCCATCCGGGCGAGCCGCGGACCGGTCATCACCAGCGCGATCCGGCTCGACGACGGCGCGGACGGGCGCGGCGCCTACATCGAGGACGGCGGCTATCCCGAGTTCGTCGACTACCTGGCCGAGGGCGCGACCATGGGGCCCGGCCGCGTCGCGCGGTTCCTGCTGCGGCGGCTGCGCAACATCGTCACCCACGACACCAACCTGTCGGCGGAGATCGCCGACCTGATCGGCCGGGGCGAGCTGTCGGGCACCTCGCTGCCGCTGCTCGGCATGGGCCGCGACGTCCCCGACGGGAGGCTGCGCCTGCGTGACGGCCGCCTCGACGTGGAGTGGACGGCCGAGACGAGCGAGGACTACTTCGACCGGGTGCGTGCCATCATGCGCAGGATCGGCGACGTGCTCGGCGCGGAGTACGCCGACAGCCCGCCGTGGTGGCGCAAACGGGTCATGACCGTGCATCCGCTGGGCGGCGCGCCGATGGGCCTCCATCCGGGCGAGGGGGTGTGCGACGCGTACGGGGAGGTCTTCGGGTTCCCCGGGCTGTACGTCGCGGACGGCGCGGCCCTTCCCGGGCCGGTCGGCGCCAACCCGTCGCTGACGATCGCCGCGCTCGCCGACCGCATGTGCTCCCGGATCCTGGAGACCCGCGCGTCCGTCACCGCGTCCGTGACGAAGCTGTCCCCGATCGAGGCGGAGGCCGTGCCGGTGGGGGCGGCGGCCCGGCCGGCGGCGGACGGCACCGAAGCGCCTGCCCCCGAAGCGCCGGCCGCCGCCGCGGACAGCCCGCGTGCCTTCGCGGCGGGCCCGCAGGACGAGCCGAGCGTGTTCGAGGGCCGCACCTCGCTGTGGTTCGTGGAGGAGATGCGGGGGCTCCTGCTGCCCGGCCCGCCCGGCCGCGCGGCCCGTGGGAGTGCGGCCCGTGGAAGTGCGGCCGGGGGCTTCCCGTTCGCCTTCCGCCTCACGATCACGATCGACGACATCGAGCGGTTCCTCGCCGAGCCCGGGCACGAGGCCAGGGCGGAGGGCTGGATCGAGGCCGACCTGTGCGGAGGCAGGCGGCCCCTCGCCCGGGGATCGTTCAACCTGTTCGTCCCCGGGGAGACGGCCGGGCAGCGGTGCATGCGCTACCGCCTGCACTTCTACGACGCCGACGGCCGCGCCCGCACGCTGGCCGGGCGCAAGGAGATCCAGCCGGGCGCGCCGACCCGCCTGTGGCTGGACACCTCCACCCTGCACACCCGCCTGCTGGAGGGACACGTCGAGGAGGACGGGGACGAGCGGGCGGCCGTGGTCGCCGCCGGGACGCTGCGCATCCTGCCGTCCGACCTCGTGCGGATGCTCACGACCTTCCGTACGGCAGGCCCGGACGGTGCGACGGCCGTGGCCCGCTTCTGCCGGTTCTTCCTCGGCGAGCTGTGGGAGGTCTACGGCCCGGGCTGATCGCTAGGGAGACATGACCTAGCCCCAGGGGTCGTAGTCGACCTCCAGCGGTTCCTGGCCGGGCCGGTCGGGCTCCGGGACGTGCCGGAGGTTGACCCGGATCCTCGTCCACACGGAGCTGCGCCCCCGCATGGAGTCGACCAGGACGTCGGCCGGCCGCAGGAGCCGGGCCACCTCGGGGTGGCGGGCCTTCCACCGCTCGAGCCCGGCCATCGCCTCCTCGCGCGTGGCCGCCCTGGCGATCTCGACGAGCGGCATGACCGGCTGTCGCCGCCCCTGCCCGGACGGGGCCGCAGGCCTGTCCGGTCGCGGGCCCTGGGCCTCGGCCAGATCGAGCAGCGCGTCCAGGGAGCCGGCCCGCTCGTCCATCCCGGCCCACGGGTCGCCCACTTCGGCGTAGCGGTCGGGCATCGACGCGAGCGTGAAGTCCTCCGGCCGGCACCCGGGCACCTCGTCCCAGGTCAGCGGGGCCGAGACGAGACCGGTCGGCCGCACGGAGTAGGCGGAGGCGACGGTGTGGTCGCGGGCGTTCTGGTTGTAGTCCACGAAGACGCCCTGCCGTTCCTCCTTCCACCACCGGCTGGTGGCGACGTCCGGCTCCCGGCGTTCGACCTCCCTGGCCACCGCCTCGGCGGCCCGCCGTACCTCGCGGAAGGTCCACTGCGGCTCGATGCGGGCGTAGACATGGAACCCGCGCGAGCCGGACGTCTTGGGCCAGGCGGTCAGACCATGCTCCTCCAGCACGTCGCGGGCGACCAGGGCGACCCGGACGATCTGCTCCCAGCCGACGCCGGGCACGGGGTCGAGGTCGATCCGCAGCTCGTCCGGGTGGTCGAGATCCTCGGCCCGTACGGGATGGGGGTTGAGGTCGACGCAGCCCAGGTTCACGGTCCACAGCAGGCAGGCGAGATCGCGGATCACCACCTCGTCCGCAGTGCGGCCGGAGGGGTAGCTCAGCTCGACGACCTCGACCCACTCCGGGCGCTTGGCGGGCGCGCGCTTCTGGAAGAACGCCTCCTTGTCGACGCCGTGCACGAAGCGCTTCAGTATCACCGGCCGGTCGGCCACGCCGCGCACCGCTCCCTCGGCGACCACCCGGTAGTAGGAGATCAGATCGAGCTTCGTGTGCCCGGTCCGCGGGAAGACCACGCGGTCCGGATTCGTGATTCTCACGATCCTGCCGTCGAGCTCCAGCGTCATGCCGCCACACTACGTCGCGGCGCCGGCCCCGGCCCGGATCACCACCCGGATCACGGCCCGGGTCACCGCCCGATCTGCCGGATGATGGACGGGTCGGTGATCCGCGTGTCGGCGGCCAGCAGGAGGGCCTTGGACACGATGACCGACAGCGTCCCGTCCTCCTCGAAGGGGAGGAAGAGCCGTTTCCCGGAGCTCCGGGGGACGACGCACAGATAGGCGTCGTCCGGCTCCATCAGGACGTTGCCCGAACCCAGGTGGATCTTGTAGGTTCGCAGGTCGCCCCGGACCACCAGGAAACGGTCGGTCAGCGAGCAGCGCTCCGCGACCGCCAGACGCGGCAGCAGCCGGGCGAGCGCGTCGCGGCGCACCCGCGCGGTCTCCGACAGGTCCCCGAAGCCGTGGCTGTGCCAGTACTCGCGCAGCCCGTTTCCGCCCCGGCCGGTCCACTCAGGGTCGGCCGCGATCGACGCCACCGCGACGAACAGGTCCACGTCCCGCATGGCCTCGCTGGACACGAGCGGCGGCACCCGCGTCAACGGCGCCTCCCGCCAGCCGTCCCCGTCCAGGCGGTGGAAGCGGACCTGGCCGAGGGCGGCGTACCCCTCCTCCTCCCAGAGGTAGTCGTGGAAGAGCGTCGCCCGCCAGCGTCCCCCGGCGAGCGTCCGCCGCGCCTGCCCGTCGCCGCCGCCGTCCCACGGCCCGAGGTAGCCGGCCTGCCAGCCGCGCTGCTGGAACAGCGCGTACAGCGTGTGATAGCGGGTCACGTGCCCCGCGAAGCGGTCGGAGTGGACAGCGGTCGCCTCCTCGGCCGGAGTCAGCGGATACACCTCGCGGAACGCCTGCTTGAACGGCTGGCGCAGGCCGGTCTCGATCAGGTGGTCCCGCCAGGAGCGCACCTCGTCCGCCGTGGCGCGGGCCGGGTGCCACAGCCGCACGGGGACGTCCGGCACGCGCAGCCCGAGCTCGCTGCGCCACACCCCCGGCGACACCTCGAAGTCCCAGATGAGCCGGTCCGCGATCGGGTGCCCCTCCAGCCGGCGATAGTGCGGCGTGACCTCGTGGGTGTACCCGGTCTCCAGTGCCCTGACGAGCGTCGCCTGCTGCCGGCGGACCTGCTTGGCCAGCTGACGGAGCCGTTTGACCTCGTCGGGGTGCTCCCGTCTGACGGCGGCGGGGACCGACTTGAGCTTCCTGTCCCCCTGCCACCAGGACAGCTCGACCTCGCCGTCGACGGAGATGACCGCGGTGTGCTCGCCCAGCGTCCGCCGTAGCCGCCCGTCGGGCAGCCGGAAGGCGACCTCCACCCGGTCGGCCAGCGCCGGCTCGACGCGCTTGAGCATGCGGTCCAGCCGCTTGGTCGCCCCCGCGTGCCGGATCTCCTGCCTGGCGGCGCGCAGGGCCGCGACGGCCTCCGGGGTCGGGTGGTCCTCGGTCGCGCGGGCGATCTCGAACAGCACCCCCTGCGAGGGGAGGGTCCTGGCCTTCGAGGGCGCCACCGCCACGCCGCGCACCAGCCGTTCCAGCAGGTCGGGCAGCCAGGGCTCGTCGCGGAAGAGCGCCAGCCGTACGGCCCGCCCGATCGTCTCCTTCTCGCCCCCGGCGAACGCCTTGTCGGCCTGGTACGGCAGTTCCCCAGCGTGGATCGCGGCGACCCGGGCCTCGGCCGCCTCCAGGGTGGCGCGGGCGAAGTCGACGTAATCGGCGACGGCGGCCAGCCGTTCCCAGACGTCGGGCAACGGCGGCGAGGCGTTGTAGGAGCGGTCCCCCACGGTCTCGGCGAACAGCGCCCGCCGTTCCACCCCCCACCCGAGCAGCAGCTCCATCTCGGCCGCGGCCAGCGGCCCGCGCCCCGCGGTGAGCCGCCCGGCCACCTGCGCGTCCAGCCCGGCCAGACCGGCCGCCGCCAGCAGCGGGAAGGGCGCGTCCAGCCGCCGCCCGTTGCCCAGCAGGAACTCCACCACGGTGCGGGCCGGACCGGCCAGCCGGTCGATCGGGGCGCCTTCGGGGCACCGGACCAGCGCGCCGGCCCCGACGCACAGGTCCGCCCAGTTCCGGGTCGCCAATCCGTCCACCAGAGCGTCGAACAGGTCCGCGCACGCCGCCGGGGTGAACAGCGGCTGGCGCTCCTTCGCCTCGTTCTCCACCGCGAAGCGCGCCGCCATGCCGCCGTGGCCCCGCTTGACGACCCGGTACGCCGCGGGGATCAGGGCGCCCAGCTCGGCCGCGCTCAGCCCGGTGGCGCGGGGCCACTCCGAGAAGTCCGCCGTCGCGCCGGTCAACAGGTCGTACAGGCGTCTCCCCTGCGCCGACAGCCGCGTGCCGCCGACGACCACGACCGGTTCCGCCGGGCGTTCGGCGGGCCGGTGATCCGGCCGCCGGTCGTCTCCGGACACGGGCTCTCCACGGCTGTAGGCCGCGAGGAGCTGGTAGATCCCGCCCTCGGCCGCCTCGTCCAGGTGGTCACGTGCGTCCATGTCAGCCTCCGGCGAGGGGGACGAGCCTGACGAACGACACCACCGGGTCGGCGGTCAGGTCGATCTCGGCGTCCAGGTCCTCGATCTGCCGGTCCCCCACCAGCAGCAGGAAGCCGTTGCGCGCGAACGCGGCCTCCGCGGCGTCGGCCTGCCTCTCCCAGTCCGGCCTCCGGGTGCGCTCCGCCTCGGCGTCGGCCGGAGTCAGCGGGGCGCGCGAGGGCCGCGCGGGAGAGGCGTTGTGGCGGGCCACCTCCTCACGGACGCGCAGCCGTACCAGCTCGCGGGCCGTGACGCGTCCGGGCAGCCCCGGCAGGGAGAACTCGGCCAGCGCGCGGCCTGCCCCGGTCTCCTCGCGGAAGATCACTGATGCCATCGGATGACTCGTTCCTGTACGTCGGTCGATGGCGCATTCCTACCAGCGATCTACGACAGATCCGCCGCTGACATTTGCGGGCGGACGCTCTAAGATCGCCGCGCATACCGAGGTTCGCATCGCCTGAGGAGCGGCTCGGCGACCCGAAAGGCAGGCGCACGCCCATGATCTCCGACAGACGGTCCGCGTCGGCCGTGGAAGGTCTCATCTCGTTACCGCTGGAACCCCTGCTCACCAAGGACTACGAGACCGATCCCGCGCTCGTCCACGAGCGCCTGCGCGCGACGTACGGCCCGGTGGCCCCGGTCGACCTCCTCGGCGTGCCGGTCTGGCTGGCGATCGGCTACGACGAGGTGCTGCACGTCATGCAGAACCCGGGCGACCTGTGGAGCAAGCGCGTGGACAACTGGCGGGCGTACGCGGAGGGGCGCGTTCCCGCCGACTGGCCGCTGCTCGCGCTCCTGCAGGCCGACAACTCGGGCTTCCACGACGGGGAGAGGCACCGCGGCCTGCGCGGCGCCTGGACCGCGGGGCTCCGCCCGTTCCAGGAGCCCGGAACCGGGCAGGCGCAGCGGCTGGAACGCGCCATGCTGCGGTTCTGCGACGACCTCATCGGCGTGATGGCGGAGGGCGGGCCCATCGGATGGGCGGACCTCGTCACCCAGTACGGGCGGCCGTTCCCGCTGCTCGTCGCCAACCACCTGCTCGGCGTCACCATCGAGCGGGGCGAGGACATGGTGATGGACCAGTGGCGCCTGCTGGACGGCCCCGACTCCGCCGGTGCGTACCAGCGGCTCTTCGCCGCCCTTCACGAACTGGCCGCGGTCAAGCGGCACCGGCGGGGCGACGACCTTCCGTCGTACATGCTCGAGGCGAAGCCCGACCTCACCGACGAGGAACTGGCCCGCGAGTTGTTCATGCTGTCCGGCTTCCTCGACTTCACCGGCAGCCTGATCTGCAACGTCATCATCGAGGTGGTCACCAACCCCCGGATGCGGGAGACCGTGTCGGTCGGCGCGATCGAGGAGACCGTCAACCGCGTCGCCCTGCTCAACCCGGCGCTGGCCAACGTGACCTTCCGCTACGCCAGGACGGATCTGAGACTGGGCCGCTTCACGATCGCGGCCGGCGACCCGGTGATGCTGTCCATCGCGGGCGCCCACACCGACCCGCTGCTCACCGCGGCGCTACGGGACACCGTCCGCAGCACCCGCGCCCACCTCGCGTGGGGCGCGGGCCCGCACAGGTGCCCGAGCCAGCGGCTGGCCACCCAGATGTCCACGATCGCCGTGCGCCGGCTGCTCGACCGGTTCTCCACGCTCGAACTCGCGGTCCCGCGCGACGAGCTCGCCTGGCGCCCCTCCCCCTTCATCCGCACGCCGCTCTCCCTGCACGTGCGCTACCAGCTCAACCCGAGCTTCGGCGCCGCGCCCTGGCCGGGACCCGAGGCCGGCGCCGAGCCGTCGCCCGCGGCCGAGGACGGCGGCGACTGGCGCCCGAGGTCCGGCCTCTGGGCGTTCCTGCGCAAACTGCGCCGCATGCAGTGATCGAAGCCGTAGGACCGCCGCGGCCGGTCCGCCCCCGGTCGAGCCCTCGGACGCGGACCCCGGCCGCCGTCCCTGGTCACGCGAACCAGGCGATCGCCTGCCCGTGCGACCGGGTCCAGGCGAGCGGGGTCCCGTCCAGCGCGAGCACGTTGAACAGCGCCGCGCCCGGCGGGGGCGGCAGCCCGGCGTAGGAAAGCACGTCCGGGGCCTCGTTCGCGATCCAGTGCCCCGGCAGCCCGCGGGCCAGCTCGGCGAACGCCCGCCGCCTCGGCGCCGGCACCTGGTACAGGACCGAGGTGTGGAACACCACCAGCGTCGCGCCCCGCGGCACCTGCGCGGCCAGCGCCGGCAGGTCGTCCACCAGGTCGCCGCGCACGAGCAGCGGCGGCTCGGCCGCGGCGACGGACGCCGCGGCCCGCAGCCGGGCCCGTCGGTGCACGTGTTCCGGCCAGATGAGGGCGTCGAGCCATGCGACGTCCGCGGGGTCGGTCACGTCGAGCGGGTTCAGATCGATCCCGGCCCGCCACACGACCCGGGGCAGGCGGGCCGGCGGCGCCACCCCGGTCGCGGCACAGTCCAGGACCGGTTCGCCGGACCCGACCAGGTGCTCGCCGTAGCGGTAGGCGTACCGGTCGGGGTAGAGACACAGCCCGGCCGAGGCGCCGACCTCCAGCAGGGCGAGCGGCTGCGGCAGCGCGGCGAGCAGCGGGAGCACCACCGCGCACCGCCCGGCCTCGTTCGTCTGGGTGGCCCGGGTGTGCATCTCCGCTTCGACCGCCGGCCAGTTTCCCAGGGTGTAGTCGCGGAACGCGGCGGGGTCCTCGACCGGGCCGCCGAGGAACCGTACGACGCCGAACAGCAGATTCGGCTGCCGCTTCGCCGGCGGGAGCGTGCCGAGCAGAGCGAGCAGGTCGCGGTCGCGGGAGACCGCGAGCGCCAGGCGCTCGTACGCCGGGGACACGCCGCGCGCCTCCCGAGCGGCGAACCCGGCGTAGATCTCGCTGGTCGTCATGTCCCAATGATCGCCTCACGCCGCCTTCCGCGCTCCGGCCGGGCGGGCGGTCAGGCGGGCGGTCAGGCGAGGCCGGCGGCGCGCAGGGCCTCGCCGAAGGCGGCACGGTTGGCCCGCTGGTCGGCGACGGCCCGATCGAGGGCCTCGGCGTCGGCGGCGCGGAAGGCCGGGACGTCCTGCTCGACGACGATCCAGCCCTCGTAACCCGACCGCCGCAGCTCGGCCAGCACGGCGGGCAGGTCCAGGTCGCCCCGCCCGAGCGGCGGGAAACCTCCCGCCGCGACCAGATCCCACAGGTCGCCGCCCCTCGCGCGGACCCGGGCGAGGATGTCCCGTGAGGCGTCCTTGACGTGCACCTGGCGGATGCGCGGGGACCAATCGCGGATGGCCGCCACGGGGTTGCCCCCGGCCAGCCACAGGTGCCCGGTGTCCAGGCACAGCGAGACGTCGGTCAGGCCCAGCAGCCGCTCGATCTCCTCCGGGGTCTCCACGTCGGTGCCCAGGTGGTGATGGAAAACGGGTTCCAGGCCGCGGTCGCGGCAGCGGGCCGCCGCCTGCCCGACGCGCGCGGCGTACGCGGGCCAGTCGCCGTCGGGCAGGGACAGCCGGGCGTCGGGGGGCATGCCGGGCCGGGCGAACCGTTCGGGCCGGTCCGGGCACGCGAGCGTGGGCCGCGGCGCGAACCGCGGGTCGGCCGTCCACGTCCTCCCCGCCGCCCGCCCGTCCCGTTCGCCTCCCGGGCCGTCGGACCCGGCGCCGTACGCGGCGTCGCGGACGGCGGCGAACACGTCGAGGGCGGCGTCGAGCGCGGCCAGGTCCTCGCGGAAGCCGTCCGGGTCGCCGTAGCGGAGGTCCACCCACCCGCCCGCGAGCCCGAGACCGTGCTCCGCGAGGCGGGCGGGCAGGCTCCGCGCCGTGCCCAGGTAGCCGATCGGCCCGGAGTCGGTGCCGTCGTACCCGGCTTCGCGCATCGTCGCGAGCATCTCGCCCGGCTTCAGCGGCGTGCCGCCGGGGCGGTAGACGCCGAAGTTGACGGGCGCGCTCGCCACCCGCACCGCCCAGGAGTCCGCCCGCGCCGTCATGATCCGCTGAGATAGCGCTCGGCCAGCTCGCAGCTGCCCAGGGTGTAACCGGCCCCGAGTTCCCCGGCGATGCCGGCGGCCGAATGGGAGCCGATCCACGCGACGAGAAGGAGGCGGCGGAACATGATGAACGTCCAGATCTCGGCCTCGTCCTCCTTCGGCAGGTCGAGCACGGACCGGTAGCCGCGCACCCACGCCTCCGCCATGTGCGGCACCTCGGGACGGTGCTCGATGAAGCTCAGGGCGGCGCCGAGATCGTAGAGGTACCAGCCGAGGCCGCAGTCGTCGAAGTCGATGACGCCGATCCCCGCCGCGCCGTCCACGAGCAGGTTGGCCAGGCGGAGGTCGGCGTGGATGAGCCCGTACCGGTCCGGGCCCTTGCCGAACCGCTCCAGCCTGCGGCGCAGCTCGGCCTCCAGCCGGGCCAGCACGGCGTGCGCCTCCTTGTCCACGCCCAGGCCGTCCTGCCATCTGCCCCACCGGGGCACCGGGCCGAAGGCGGCGTCCAGGTCCCAGTGGAACCGGGTGAAGGACGGAGGGCTCGCCCAGGCGCGGGCGTGGCGGTGCATGCGGGCGGTCAGCGCGCCCAGCCGCTCGAACTCCTCCACCAGCCGGTCCTCGGCCGGCTCGGCGCCGGGCAGGAACTCGAACATCACGCAGTGGCGGGGCTCGAAGCCGGGGTCCTCCACCGTGACGACCCGCGACCCGTCGCAGGCCGGCAGCACGCGGGGGGTGACGACGCCCGCGTCGTCGCGCAGCGCCTCCAGCCAGGCGAGCTCGCTGGCGATGGCCTCCGGCGAGTGGTAGCCGAGCCGGTGGACCCGCAGGATCGCCGTCGTGCCGCCGTCGTCGACCTTGAAGGTGGCGTTCTCCGACACGTTGAGCAACGTCACGGCGGCGTCCGGGGACAGGCCGTACCGCTCCGTGGCGCGGTGGGCGACCCCCACGACGCGGGTGAGGACGTCGTCGCCCTCGGACAGGTCGTGGACCTGCATGCGCTCTCCCATCGGATCCCGTGAAAGGTGTCCGTCAGATCTTCTCTTGTGATCGTGAAGATCGTTACGCGGGGGAACGGCCGGAAAACGCGTTTGCGGCCCGGGACCGTTTCCGTACACTCGGCAATGATCACGCGCGCCGCATGCCGCTGCGCGCGCCTGACCGAGTGAGAGGAGTTGACCGTGCGCCAGCGCATCGCGGTCGTCGTCCTCCGGTCGCGGCACGAGGTGATCCTGGTGTCCACGTCGCTTCCCGGTGCCCGCCGCGCGGCCCGCACCGGACGTTCCTGACGAACTCCACGCCCCTGGTCGAAGGGGGTCGAACCGGAGGCCCGGTCATGGCTCCGGCAGCTCCCCCATGGCGTCCCTTTCAGGGGTCCCGTCCGGCCTGAATCCGGCCGGTCCGTCTCGTCAGGCCAATCGCGCCCGCCGCCGTAGGAACCTTCCCGAAGGGCATGGCCATGCGCGCCGACCTGAGACACGATCACCTCGTCCCGCCGACCGGCATCCGCAACCTGGGCATCCTCGCCCACGTCGACGCGGGCAAGACCACCGTCACCGAACGGATCCTCTACCTCACCGGCGCCGTCCACCGGCGCGGCGAGGTGCACGAGGGGACCACCGTCACCGATTTCGACCCCTTGGAGCGCGACCGCGGGATCACCATCTTCGCCGCGGCCGTGAGCTGCCTGTGGGACGGCCACCGGATCAACCTGATCGACACCCCGGGCCACGTGGACTTCTCCGACGAGGTGGAGCGGTCGCTGCGGGTGCTCGACGGCGCGGTCGCGGTGTTCGACGCCGTCGCGGGCGTGGAGCCGCAGAGCGAGTCGGTGTGGCGGCAGGCCGACCGCTACGGCGTGCCGCGCGTCGCGTTCGTCAACAAGATGGACCGCGCCGGCGCCGATCTCGACACGGCGGTCGCGTCGATCCGCGCGCGGCTGCGGGTCACGCCGCTGGTCGTCCAGCTGCCCATCGGACGCGAGGACGGGTTCACCGGCGTGGTGGACCTGCTGCGGATGCGGGCGCTGACGTGGGACGCCGGCCGCGACACGGCCATGGAGGGACCGGTGCCGCAAGCCCTCGGGGACGAGGCCCGCCGGCGCCGCCGCCTGCTCGAGGAGACGGTGGCCGAGCTCCACCCGGCGGCGCTGGAGGAGTTCTGCGCCCGGCCGGAGATCTCGGCGGCGACTCTCGCCGCCGCCCTGCGCGACCTGACCCTGCGGGGCGAGGGCGTGGTGGTGCTGTGCGGGTCGGCCTACCGCAACCGGGGCGTCGAGCCGCTGCTGGACGCCGTCGTGGCCTATCTGCCCGCACCGCCCGACGTGCCGCCCGTACACGGCGCGTGGGACGGAGCCGGGCAGGAGCGGCCGGCCGATCCGGCGGCGCCGTTCGCCGCGCTGGTGTTCAAGGTGCACGCCGCCGCCACCGGGCGGCTGACCTACCTGCGCGTGTACGCGGGGACGATCAGGAGGGGGGACGTCGTGCTGGACGCCGGCGCCCGGCGCATCGAGCGGATCGGCCGCATCCTGCGGGTGCAGGCCGACCGGCATACCGAGACGGACCGGGCCACGGCCGGGGACATCGTCGCGGTGGCCGGGGTCAAGGCGGCCCGTGCCGGAGCCACCCTCTGCGCTCCCGGCGCGCCGCTGGTCCTCGAACCGCCGGTCGCGGCCTCGCCGGTGGTCTCCGTGGCCGTCGAGCCGCGCGGAAGCGGCGACGCGGACCGGCTGGCGACCGCGCTGGCCCGGCTGACCGACGAGGACCCCTCGCTGTCGGTCCGCACCGACCCCGAGACCGGCCAGACGGTGCTGTCGGGGATGGGCGAGTTGCACCTGGAGGTCGCGGTGGAGAAGCTCCGCCGGGCTCACGGGCTCGACGTCTCCGTCGGGCGGCCCCGCGTCGCCTATCGGGAGACGGTCGTGCGCGGGGTGTCCGGGCTGCTCTACCGGCACGTCAAGCAGGACGGCGGCGCGGGACAGTTCGCCCACGTCGTGCTCGACGTGGAGCCGTTGGACGACGCCGACGGCTTCGTCTTCCGGTCCACGGTCACCGGCGGCCGGGTGCCTCGCGAATACGTGGGGGCGGTGGAGGCCGGATGCCGCGACGCCCTCGCCGAGGGACCGCTCGGCGGTCATCCGGTGACCGGCCTGCGGGTCACGCTCACCGACGGCGCCACCCACCCGAAGGACTCCTCGGAGATGGCGTTCCGGACGGCCGGGCGGCTCGCGCTGCGGGAGGCGCTGCGTGCCGGTGAGATGGCTCTGCTGGAGCCGTTGGCCGAGGTCACCGTCACCGTGCCGGAGGACGCCGTCGGCGGGGTGCTGGGCGACCTGGCGGCCAGGCGCGGCCGGGTCACCGGCTCGGCGGCGCGGGCGGGCGCCCGGGCAGGCACCGTGACAGGCACCGCGGCAGGCACCGTGGTGGTCACCGCGACCGTGCCGCTGGCCGAGCTCTTCGGGTACGCGACCGCGCTGCGCGGGCGGACCCGGGGCAGGGGCGCCTTCACCAGCCGGCCCGCCGGCTACGCCCGGGTGACCGGTGCCGCCACGACCACCCGGCCGGGCCCCGCCCGGTAGACACGGCGCGTCGGCGCGTGGGCGGCACCACGCGGGAGGCGCGGTGGGCGACCTCACGCGGGAGGCGCTCCGCCGGGCCCTGCTCGTGCGCAGGCGCGGGCGGGCCCGGCGGAGCGCCATGGTGCCCCGTGATTCGCCGTGGCGGCCCCGGGGGGTAGCCGTGGTGTTCCGGAAGGTCGCCGTGGTGTTCCGGAAGGTGGCCGTGGCGGCCCTGGGGGTAGCCGTGGTGTTCCGGGGGTCGCCGTGGTTAGCGGTGGCGCCCCCGGTACGCGGGGCGCCGGCGACCACCGGCGACCCGCGCGACGACGGCTCCCGGCCGGCTTCTACCCTCGATCACGTCAACCGGTCCGATCGACAGTGGGAGTCGGATGAGCCTCGACACACCTGCCGCCAACGCCGCCGTGACGTTCGACAGCGGCGGCGAGACCCTGCTGGGGGTCCTCCACCTGCCCGCCGGGCCCGGGCCGCACCCGATCGTGGTGCTGCTGCACGGCTTCCCCGGGCACGAGCGCAACTTCGACCTGGCCCAGGACCTGCGCCGGGCGGGGTACGCCTCCCTCGTCTTCCACTACCGCGGCTCCTGGGGCGTCGGCGGCACCTGGTCGTGGGCGAACGCGCTGGAGGACGCGGCCCGCGTCGCGACGGCCGTACGCGAGCGGGAGTTCGCGGCGGCGCACCGCCTCGACCGGGACCGGCTTGCGCTGGCGGGGCACAGCTTCGGCGGCTTCGCCGCGCTGACCACCGCGGCGGCCGACCCGTCGATCAGGGCCGTCGCGTCGGTCTCCGCCTTCGACTTCGGCCGGGTCGGGGTCGCCTGCCGGAAGGACGAGACGCTGCGGGCGGCGTACGTCGAGGGGTTCGGCGAGGACCTGCTTCCGCTGAAGGGGACCAGCGGCGAGGCGTTGGTCGAGGAGATGACCTCCGCGGGCGAGGCGTGGAGCCTCGCCGGGCTCGCCCCGCGGCTCGCGGACCGGCCGGTCCTGCTCGTCGGCACGGCCGGGCGCGACACCGTCACCCCCGCCGCCGAGCACCACGAGCCCGTGGTGGCGGCGTACGCCGCGCACCCGGTGCCGCTTCTGGAGCACCGGGTGTTCGACACCGACCACGCCCTGTCGGACCACCGCCTAGAGCTCGCCGAGACCCTCCGCGACTTCCTCGACCGGCACCTCGGACGCTGACCGCCCGCGGACGACGGCGGACGACGGCGGCGTTCGGGCGCCGGCCGCCGCGGGCCCCGGCGGCACGGGACACGCCCGTACCCTCCGGACCCGCTCTCGTCGCCTCGGGGTAAGCGTGGATCCGGGGGGCCGCCCGGCTATCGTGAATCATGTCCGCACGTCGCACGCGGCGGCCCGCGCCGAGGGCTCTGTGGTACGCGATCCCCGTCGTCCTCTTCCTGGGCGCGGCGGTCTTCTGGGTGCTCGCACTCGTGGCATGGGTGGAGCCGAAGCCGCTCTACGACGTCTACACACCCGACGGGGTGGAGCTCCCCGCGCAGTGGTACCAGCCCGGGCAGCGGTTCTGGGCCGGGATGGCCTGTTTCCTGGCCGGGCTCGTCATGAGCGTCGTCCTCGCCGCCTTACGCCGGCGCGCCGGAGCGCCCCCTCACCCGTCGGTACGGCCGGAGCGGCTGGAGCGGCCGGGGCCGTAGGGACGGTCGCCGCGCAGGGTGATGCGGTGCATGACGCGGTGCGCGTCACCGTAGTCGCGGTTGGCGTAGTGGGCGGTGCTCCGGTTGTCCCACATGGCGACGTCGCCGACCCTCCAGCGGTGGCGCACGATGTGCTCGGGCTTGGTGAGGTGGGCGTAGAGCAGGTCCAGGATGGCCCGGCTCTCGGCCTCGGACACGCCCACGATGTGGGAGGTGAACCCGGGATTGACGAAGATCCCCTTGCGGCCGGTCTCGGGGTGGACCCGGACCACAGGGTGCTCCACCGGCTCCAGCCGGGTGACGACCTCGCCGTCCCAGAGGTTGCCCCTGCCGCCGCGGCGCTGGGCCAGGTAGTAGCCGAACTCCCGGTTGCCGTCGTGGACCGCGGTGAGCTGGTCGGCCAGCTCCTTCACCGGTCCGGACAGGGAGTCGTAGGCCAGCTGGGCGTCGGCCCAGCTCGTGTCGCCGCCGGTGGGCGGGAGGATCACGGCGCGCAGGATGGAGCCGAGCGGCGGGCGCGGCATGAACGTGACGTCGGTGTGCCAGACGTCGGCGAAGCCGTTGTCCGCGCTGTCGAGTGCGTAGATCTCGGGATGCGCCTCGTCGACGCCCCCGACGACCGGATGGGACGCGGTCAGCTCGCCGAGACGGCGCCCGAGCGCCACCTGCCCGTCGTCGTCCAGGCTCTGCCCGCGGAAGAACAGCACCTTCCGGTCGACCAGTGCGGCACGCACCGCGGCCAGGTCCTCGTCGGTGGCGGTCGCCAGGTCCAGCCCCTCGACCTCGGCGCCGAAGTGGGGCCCGAGGGGTCGCAGGTCCAGCCGGACGGCGGTCGGTGTGGTCATCTCACTCTCCTCGTGGTTGGTGGTGTGGTGCGTCACACCGCAGCGGCGCGCACGGCCTGGCCGATCTCGGCGCGGAGCGCGGCGTATTCGGGAAGGGCGCGCAGTTCGTGCGGTTCCACGCCGGTGCGCGGAAGGCCGACGTCGAGGTCGAGCGCGATCCGGCCCGGCCGCCGGGTGAGCACGACGACGCGGCTGCCGAGGAACACGGCCTCCTCGACGCTGTGGGTGACGAACACCGACGTGCGGCCGGTCTGCGCGCTCACCCGGCGCAGGTCCTCCTGGAGGCGCTCGCGGGTGAGCGCGTCCAGCGCGGCGAACGGCTCGTCGAGCAGCAGCAGCGGGTCGTCGCCCGCCAGCGCCCGCGCGATCGCCACGCGCTGCTGCTGCCCTCCGGAGATCTGCCAGATCCGGCGGTCCGCCACGTCGTGCAGGCCGACCCGTTCCAGCAGCTCCGGCACCCGGCGGGCGCGTTCCGCGCGGGGCACGCCGGCGTAACGCAGGGCCAGCTCGACGTTGCCGCCCACGGTCTTCCACGGGAACAGCCGCGGCTGCTGGAAGACGATCCCGGCGCCCCTGCCCGGGACGGGCTCGGCGCCGCCGGTCAGCACGGTGCCGGAGGTGGGCCTCTCGAAGCCCGCGACGAGCCGCAGCAGCGTGCTCTTGCCGCACCCGGAGGCCCCGACGAGCACGAGGAAGGTCCCGGGAGGGACGGTCAGGGAGATCGGCCCGAGAGCGGTGACCGGCCCTCCCCCTCCGCCGTAGACGTGTTCGACCTCTTCGAGGCGGACGGCGGCGACGTCCGGACCGGTGGGCACGGCGGCGACTTCCGCGCCAGCGGGCGCGTCAGGGTGCGAGGACATCGGGGAGTCCCTTGGTGTAGATCGCCCGCTCCACCGTGGCGAGATCGGGCACCGCGTCGATCTTCTGCTGGTCCTTGAGGAACTGCGCCGCGCTCACCAGGTTCTGCGCCAGGCCGCCGACCTTGTCCGGCGTGCCGAGCCACTCGGGCGAGGCCAGGTCGGCCGGCTTGAGGAAGACGCCCTGACTGAGCTGCGCCTTGGCCTCGTCCTTGCCGAGGTTGAGCTCGGCGCCGACCGCCTGGGCGGCGGCGTCGGGGTCGCCGGCGATCAGGTCGAGCGCCCTGGCCTCGACCTTGCGCCAGGCGTCGACCGCGTCGGGGTGCGCCTGGACGAACGCGGTCGACACCACGCCCAGGTCGAGGGTCGGCTTGCCCGCCGTGGCCAGCTCGCGGCTGCTGATGAGCGTCCTGCCGGTCTTCTTGATCTCGTCCAGCGTCGGCAGCCAGACGTAGGCGGCGTCGATGTCGCCGCGCGTCCACGAGGCCAGGATGTCCTGCGGCTCCAGGTCGACCAGGGTCACCGCGGACTCCGGCACCCCCGCCTTGTCGAGGGCGGCGAGCAGGCTGTAGTGGGACGTCGAGGCGAACGGCGTGGCCACCTTCTTGCCGCGCAGGTCCGCCACGGACGAGATGCCGGCGCCGTCACGGGCGACCAGTGCCTCGTTGTCTCCGGCGACGTCGAGCACGAACGCCACCTGGTAGGGGATGTTCAGCGGCGCGGACAGCCCGCGCGCGACCGGGCTCGACCCGATGGCGGCGATGTCCACGCTCTTGGCCACGAAGGCGGTGTTGACGCTGGCGCCCGAGTCGAACTTGGTCCACTTGATCGTGTAACCGGGCAGCGCCTGTTCCAGCCAGCCCTTGTTCTTCACGATGAGGTCGCCGCTGGGGAACGCCTGGTAGGCGATGCGGATGGTGCGCTCCGCCGTACCGTCGCCGCCCCCGCCTCCGCCGGAGGCGGTGCCGTTGCCGCACGCGGCCAGTACGGCGGCCGTCGTGGCGGCCAGGACGACGGGGAGCAGACGCGTGAGGCGTGGTCGTGACATGGCGGGCAGTTCCTTTTGGACTTAAGGGGGGTTGACGAGGTTCGGCGGGCGGGACGAGGTCAGACGCGGCCGCGCCAGGGGATAAGCCGGGTCTCCGCGGCGCGCAGCAGACCGTCGATCAGCAGCCCGGACAGGCCGATGGCGAGCAGCCCGAGCACCACGACGTCGGTCTGCAGGTAGCGCTGTGCGTCGCGGACCATGCCGCCGATGCCGGGCACGCCGTTGACGGTCTCGGCCGCGACGACCGAGGAGTACGCGACCCCGACGGCCAGCCGGACTCCGGTGAAGATCTCCGGCAGCGCGGCGGGCAGCACCACGTCCTTGACGGCGTCCCACCGCGAGGCGCCCAGCGCGCGGGCCGCCTCCACCAGGCCGGTGGGCGCGCCGTGGACGGCCGCGGCGGTGGCCACGGCGACCGGCGGGAGCGCGGCGATGGCGAGCAGCCACAGCTTCGGCGTCTCGTCGATGCCGAACCAGATGATGAGCAGGCTGAAGTACGCCAGCGGCGGCAGGGCCCGTACGAAGGTCACGACCGGCTCGGCCACGAGGCGGATCCACGGCACCGTGCCCAGGACGACGCCGAGGACGAGCCCCGCCGCGACGCCGAGCGCCGAGCCGATGAGGATGCGGCGCAGGCTGATTCCCAGGTGCTCGACGAGCAGGTGGCCGCCGTAGCCGCGGACGCCGTCGTGCGTGGTGGACAGCAGGACGAGCTGGTCCCATACGGCCCGGGGCGCGGGCACGAACGACGGGTTGTCCGCCGCGACCGCCGCCAGCTGCCACAGGGCGAGCAGCGCGAGCAGCGACAGCACCCGTACGCCGGCCCGGCGTGCTCCGCGCCCCCGCCGGGCCGGCGGCGGGCCGGTGCGCGGCCCTTCGGCGGGTGACGGGACCGGGGGCACGGCGTCCGGCGGACGGGCGGCGGGGAGGGATCTGGAGGGGGAGGACGTCACAGTGGTCGCTCCGGGGGCGAGAGCGCCGGGCCGCGCCGCTCGGAGGCGGGCACGGCGGACGGCAACGGAAGGAGGACGGCCGGCGAGGGTGACCACGCCGACCGGGATGTCGAGGTTCAGGAGCGACAGGCCGAGCCGTTCAGACGGCACAGGTCGACGTGCCGGCGCCGCACCAACCATGATGCCCGATACACATGCATTTCCTACCAAATAAGTAGGGTGATGGCAATCGGGCGTCACACCTCCCCCGCCCGCCCATGGCCGCGCACAGGCGGACTCCCAGGTCAGCCGCGTCAGGGCGGAACGTGACCGGCTTCGCCGCCGGCGGGATCGCCGACCGGCCGCGCCCGCTCGGCCCCGGCCTCCGCGCATGCGGAAGGGCCACGCCGAGTTCGGCGTGGCCCTTCCAGGTGCGGGCTGCGGCCCACCGGGCCCGAGCCCGGTGTCAGTCGTCGATCGCCTGGTAGAGAGTGGTCCAGAAGTCGTGGACGAGCCGCATCGAATCCGGGGTGGACGCCCCGACCTGGGTGAGCAGGATTCCGGCGAGTCCCTCGGCCGGATCGGCGTAGGCCGCGGTGCCGCTTCCGCCGTCCCAGCCGAACTGGCCGACGGAGGCGTAGTCGCCGCGGTAGGTGCGCACCGCCATCCCGAACCCCCAGCCGCCGTGCTGCCCCTGGCCGTGCGAGATGTGGACGTTGTTCACGGCCATCGCGTTCCTCGCGGCGTTCTGCTCGGGCGTGAGGCGGTTGGTGGTCATCAGTTCGACGGCGGGCCGGGACAGGATCCGCTCGCCCTCGTGCCTGCCGCCGTTCAGCAGCATCCGGAAGTAGGCGTGGTAGTCGTCGACGGTGGAGACCAGCCCGCCGCCACCGCCCTGGAACGCCGGGGGCTCGCTCCACCGTCCCCCCTCGGCCTCGTCCCAGACGAGGAACTCGCCGGTCCCCGGATCGGGGGCGTAAAGGGCCGGCAGCCGGTCGATCCGGTCGGCGGGCACGTGAAAGCCGGTGTCCTTCATGCCCAGCGGCTCGAAGACGCGTTCGCGCAGGAACTCCTCGAACGACTGTCCCGTGACCCGGGAGACGAGCACACCGACCAGATCGCTGCTGATCTGGTACTGCCAGCGCTCCCCGGGCTGATGCATCAGCGGCAGCTCGCCCAGGCGGCGCATCCACTCATCCGGCTCGGGCATCGGCTCCGGCAGATTCGGCGTGAGCCCCCGCTCGAAGACCGCGTTCATGATCGGCGTGCCCAGCGACGTCATGTCCATGCCGAGCCCGAAGGTGGAGGACAGCACGTCCCGGACGGTGATCGGCCGTCGTGCCGGCACGGTGTCGTCCACCGGGCCGTCGACCCGCCTCAGCACCCGCCGGTCGGCGAGCTCGGGCAGCCACGCGTCCACGGTGTCGTCCAGCCGCAGCCTGCACTCGTCGAGCAGGACCATCGCCGCCGCGATCGTGACCGGCTTGGACGTGGACGCCATCCGGAAGATCGTGTCCCGGCGCATCGGCGCGCCACCGTCGTGGCGCATCGTCCCGATCGCCTCGACATACGTCTCGTCACCCCGGCCCACCAGCGCGACGAGGCCGGGAATCCTCCCGGACTCGACGTGCCGGGTCAGCACCTCACGCACTCTGCGCAGCCCTGCCGCGGAAAGACCGTTTCCCATCGTGAATCTCCACTGTCATTCGGAAATCTCTGAACGCCTGTGACGCTACATTGCGTTCATCGATCAGTCAACAGAAAAGAGCATGCGAAGCCCTGCGCTACCTCCCTTTAGTGGATGTAATTGCAATGACAATGCGAGCGAACGCAATGGACGATCAGACGCTCTTTGCAATGGGGTCTGAGTGAATGCATACTGTGCAGCGGGCGTGGGGCGCACGGCTCCGCGCGTGTGACAGACAGGAGACCATCGCCGATGCCCGGAGGCAGACTCACCGACGAGGACCGCCGGCACATCGCCGCGGGGCTGGCCGAGGGGCTCGGATACGCGGAGATCGGCCGGCGGCTGGGGCGGCCCGCCTCGACCATCATGCGGGAGGTCACCCGCAACGGCGGACCCGGCGGCTACGGGGCGGACCGCGCGCACGAGGCCACCCGGCACCGTGCGCGCCGGCGCAGAACGGCTCAGCCTCCGGCCCCGCCGATCCCCGACAGCGGCCACGGACGCGACCCCCGGGCGGTCGAGGACTTCACGGAGACCTTCATCGCTCTCCTCGTCCAGCAGGGGCTGCCCCGGATGGAGGCCAGGGTGCTGGCCTGCCTGTACGTCACCGACTCCGGCGCTGCCACCGCGGCCGACCTGGTGCAGCGGCTCCGCGTCAGCCCCGCGTCGATCTCGCACGCCGTCGCCTTCCTCGAACAGCAGGGGATGCTCAGGCGGGAACGGATCCCCGGCGCGCGGCGCGAGCGTTACGTCATCGACGACGAGATCTGGCTGCGGTCCATGCAGGCATCCCTGCGGATGAACGACGCCCTGGTGGCCGCGTCGCGGCGTGGAGCCGAGATCCTCGGGGCCGCGACCCCGGCGGGCGCCCGCTTCGAGGACTCCGCCGAACTCCTGCTGCTCGTGAGCGAGGCCTTCCGGCAGGTCATGGAGCAGTGGCGGCAGGGCCGCGCAGGGTGATGGGCGGCGTGCGGGGGTATGGTCGCCGAGTGCCTGACGCGATCTTCGCCCACCCTCGCCTGGCCGCCGTCTACGACGCCTTCGACGGCGACCGTGACGACCTGGGCGCCTACCTCCGCATCGCCGACGAGCTGGACGCCGGGCGGGTGCTCGACGTCGGCTGCGGGACGGGGTGCCTGGCGGTCCTGCTCGCCGACGCGGGACGCACGGTCATGGGCGTCGACCCCGCCGAGGCGTCGCTGCGGGTCGCCGAATCGAAAGACCCAGCCGGAAGGGTCACCTGGGTCCACGGCGACGCCACCCGCCTGCCGCCGTTCGGCGCCGACCTCGCCGTCATGACGGGGAACGTCGCGCAGGTGTTCCTCACCGACGACGAATGGTCGCGCACGCTCCGCGGCGTCCACGCCGCGCTCCGCCCGCAGGGTCATCTGGTGTTCGAGACCAGACGCCCCGAACGCCGGGCCTGGGAGGAGTGGGCCTCCGACACCGGCCCGGTCGTCCTCGACCTGCCGGAGGCCGGGGTCGTGGAGCGGCGTCTCGAGGTCACCGATGTGAGCCCGCCGCTGGTGTCCTTCCGCTACACCTACACCTTCCCGGCGGACGGCGCGGTCGTCACGTCGGACTCGACTCTCCGGTTCCGCGACCGGGACGAGGTGGAGGAGAGCCTGACCGCGAACGGCTACCGCGTGCTGGACGTGCGCGACGCCCCCGACCGCCCGGGCCGCGAGTTCGTGTTCGTCGCGCGGCGGACGACGTAGAGCGCCTCAGTGGTCGCCCGCGTCGGTGAGGATGCGGCGGGCCTGGCGGACGACGGCCTCGTCGACGAAACGGCCGTCGGCGAGGGCGACCGCCCCCTGGTCGGCGGCGGAGACGATCTCCAGGGCGGCGGCGATCTCCTCCCGGGTCGGGCGGTAGGCCGCCGCGATCACCGGCAGCTGGATGGGATGGATGGCCGCCCGGCCGCGAAAGCCCATGGCCCGGCCCTCGGCGCAGGACGCGGCCAGGCCGTCGAGGTCGCGGACGTTCGGAAACACCGACTGCGCCGGGGCCGGCAGGCCCGCCGCCCGGGCCGCGACCACGATGCGGGAACGCGCCCAAGTCAGGCCCGCCTCACCGGTCACGCCGAGGTCGGCGCGCAGGTCGGCCTCGCCCAGGCCGATCCCGGCCACCGCCGGGGAGGCCGTGGCGATCTCGAACGCCCGCTCCAGCCCGAGGGCCGACTCGACGACGGGGCGCAGCGGCACGCCCGGCACCGCGTCGGCGACCCAGCGGACCTCGTCGGCCGACTCCACCTTCGGGACGCGCAGGCCGCCGCTGCCGTGCAGCAGTGCGCCGAGCGCGTGCAGGTCGGCCTGGCCGTACGGCGTGCGGACGTCGTTGACGCGGATCTCCACGCGCGGCTGCGGCGTGGCCAGCAGGGCGACGGTCGCGGCCCGGGCGGTGCCCTTGTTCTCCGGGGCGACCGCGTCCTCCAGGTCCACGATCACCATGTCGGCCTCGCCGCCGAGCGCCTTGGCGACCCGGTCCGGACGGTCGGCGGGCACGTACAACCATGTCAGGGGGCTGCCGGCTGAAGGCCCGGTAGGAAAGCCGGTGGTAGGCACCACGTCAACTCCTCGCGAATCGTCCGTGCCCCTTTCCGCGTGATCGGCGCTCATGCCGCACCCCGCTGTGACATGTCACACCACGCCCTTGGTCCGCAGGGCATCGATGTCCGCATCGGTCAGGCCGAGGCCGTGCAGGATCTCGTCGGTGTCGGCGCCGTGCGGACGGCCGGTCCACCGGATGCGTCCGGGGGTCTCCGACAGCCGGAACATCACGTTCTGCATCCGCAGCGGGCCCAGCTCGGGGTCCTCCACCGTGGTCACGGCGTCGAGCGCCCGCAGCTGCGGGTCGGCCAGCACGTCGCGCACGTCGTAGATCGGCGCCACCGCGGCCTCCGCCTCCTCGAACGCCCGGAGCACCTCCTCCCGGGTCCGCTCGCCGACCCACGCGGCCACGGCCGCGTCGAGCTCGTCGGCGTGCGCCACCCGGCCCGCGCCCGTGGCGAACCACGGCTCCTCGGCCAGCTCGGGCCGCCCGACCAGGCGCATCACCCGTTCGGCGATGCTCTGGGCGGAGGTGGACACCGCGACCCAGGAGCCGTCGCGGCACCGGTAGGTGTTGCGCGGCGCGTTGTTGACCGAGCGGTTGCCCGTGCGCGGGGGCACGACCCCGAGCCGGTCGTAGACGGTCGGCTGGGCGCCGAGCACGGTCAGGATCGGCTCGACGATGGACAGGTCGACGACCTGCCCGCGGCCCGACCGCAGGGCCGTCATCACGGCGAACGCGGTGGCCAGCGCGCAGATGCCGTCCGCGAGCCCGAACGGCGGCAGCGTGGGCGGCCCGCCGGGCTCCCCCGTCATCGCGGCGAACCCGCTCATCGCCTCGGCGAGGGTGCCGAAGCCGGGCCGCCTGGCGTACGGGCCGAACTGGCCGAAGCCGGTGACCCGGGCGAGCACCAGGCCCGGGTTGACCTCGCTGAGCCGGTCCCAGGACAGGTTCCAGCGCTCCAGCGTGCCGGGGCGGAAGTTCTCGACCAGCACGTCCGCGTCCTCGATCAGCCGGACCATCAGGTCCTGGCCCTCCGGCGTGGACAGGTCGAGCGTCATCGTGCGCTTGTTGCGGCCGAGCATCTTCCACCACAGCCCCTCGGGCCCGTGCCCCCGCGACGGGTCCGGCCTGCGGGGGTGCTCGACCTTGACGACGTCCGCGCCGTAGTCGCCGAGCAGCATGGCCGCGGTCGGCCCGGCGAACAGCGTCGCGGCGTCGATCACCCGTACGCCGTCGAGCGGCCCCTTCACAGCGCCTCCATGTTCCGGCCCTCCAGCAGACGGTCGATCTCGTGGCGGCGCGGCATCGAGGTGCTGGCGCCCTCCCGCCGCACCGACAGCGCCGCCGCGGCCGAGGCGAAGCGCAGCGCCCGCGCCGGGTCGCGTCCCTCGCTCCTGGCCACGGCCAGCGCCCCCGCGAAGGTGTCCCCCGCCGCCGTGGTGTCCACCGCCCGCACCGGTACGGCGGGCTCGCGCAGCCGGGTGCCGTCGCGCGAGCCGTACAGGGCGCCCCGCGCGCCCAGGGTGACGACGGCCTCGGGGACGAGGTCGAGCAACGCCTCCAGCGCGTCGCGGGGATCGTCGCGGCCGGTCAGGGCCGCCGCCTCGTGCTCGTTGGGCACGATGAGGCCGACGGCCTCCAGCAGTTCGGCCGGCAGCGGCACGGCGGGGGCCGGGGTCAGGATCACCTGCGCGCCGGGCACCCGGGCCGCGGCGACCACGGCGTCCATCGGCAGTTCCAGTTGCAGCAGCAGGGCGTCGGACCGGCCGATCGTCTCCACGTCGCGCGGCGAGGGGCCGGTGACGGCGCCGTTGGCCCCGGGCACCACGATGATCGAGTTGTCTCCGCCGTCCTGCACCACGATGTGGGCGACGCCCGAGGGGCCGGGCACGACACGCAGCCCGCTCGTGTCGACGCCCGCCTCGGTGAGCGCGGCGCGCAGGCCCGGCCCGAACGCGTCGTCCCCCACCGCCCCGAGGAAGGCCACCTCGGCCCCCGCCCGGGCCGCGGCGATCGCCTGGTTGGCCCCCTTGCCACCCGGGATCGTGCGGAAAGCCCGGCCCGTGATGGTCTCCCCTGGTTTGGGGGCCTGGGCGACGTACGCCACCAGGTCCATGTTGGCGCTGCCGAACACCGAGATCACTGCCGGTTCCCTTCGATGAGCGCGAGCGTGCGGGCGGCGAGCGACTCGATGGACACGCCGTCGAAGCCGGGCAGGCTGCTGGCCAGCCGGTCCCGGGTCGTCCACCGTGCGGGGACGCCGCCCGCGAGCGCCCCGGCGATCGATCCGGCCGTGGCGGCGGCCGAGTCGGTGTCCCAGCCTCCGGCCACGGCCGAACCGACGGTCGCGGCGAAATCCCCGGCGCCGTGCACTGCGCCGTGCACTGCGCCGTGCACGAGGGCCGCCGCCAGCAGGGCCGCGTTGTTGACCGTGTGCACCCAATGGAGCTGTCCATGCCGCGCGTACAGCCGGTCCGCGACCCGTTCGAAGTCCGGCTCCGCCGCGGCGTCGGCCACGGCCTGCCGTACGGCGACGGCCAGGCGCGAGCCGGGCGGCACGACCGACAGCCCGGCCTCGATCACCTCGTCCACGCTCCCGGCCACGAGCGCCTGCGCGCACATGGCGGCGGCGAACATCGCGCCGTAGATCCCGTTGGCCGTGTGGCTGAGCCGGGCGTCCCGCCACGCCCACGTCGCGGCCGTCGCCGGGTCGCCCGGGTTGGCCCAGCCGTACACGTCGGCCCTGATCAGCGCGCCGATCCATTCGCGGAACGGGTTGCGATACGTGGCGGTCGCGGGGGGTTCGAGGCCCAGGAGCAGGTTGCGGTAGGCCGCCCGCTCGGCGGTGAAGACCCGCCCGGCGGGCAGCGCGTCGAGCCAGGTCCGCGCCACGTCCTCGGTCGTGAAGCCCGGTCCGTGCCGTTCGAGCACGGTGAGCGTGAGCAGCGCGTAGTTGAGGTCGTCGTCCTCGGGCACGCCGTCGATGTTCTCGGCGAGGCTGGTGGCCGCGCTGCGGCGGTTCCACGGCCAGCGCTCGGCGATCTCCGGCGGCAGCCCCCTGGCCGTGAACCAGCCGCGGATCGGCCAGTTGCCGGTGGCCTCGGCGACGGCCCTGATCCCCTCGCGGGGGATCTTCTCCACCGGTTTGCCCAGCAGGCATCCGGCGGCCCTCCCCCACCAGGCGGCCAGGACGCGCCCGGGCTCGGGCCGGACGGCGGCGCGCCCGCCGGGCCAGTCCGGGCAGGACGCGATGATCTCCTCCAGCGAGGAGGGCTCCGGCAGCGGCGAACCGATCGCGGCCAGCTCGTCGAGCAGTTCCCCGGCCAGCGCGCGCAGCCCCTCGGGCGCGGGCCCGGCGGAGGCGCCCGCCCGGGGCGGGGCGTCGTGTCCCCCGGCGGCGTGCCAGCGGCCGGCGGCGGCCGCCACCTCGGGGAACGCCCCCCGCCCGTCCTCGGCGGCCTGCCGCAGCTCGTGGCCGACCAGGTCCTCCGGCTGCGCCCACGTCAGCCGGATCACCGGGAGTCCTCGTCCCGGCGCGGCGCGAGCAGGGCGTCGAAGGCGGCCTCGTGCGCGCGGCGGCGCTCCCGGTCGGCCGCGTGGACCCGCCGCGCCACGGCCGCGAGCGCCAGCCCCGGCCCGACCAGGTCCGTACGGCTGGCCGTGGCCACCCGTTCCAGCCAGTCGGCCGGGACGGCGGCCCGTCCGCCGAGCGCCCCGGCGAGGGCCCCGCCCATCGAGGCGATCGAGTCGGCGTCGCGTCCGTAGTTGACGCCGCCGAGCACGGTCTCCCGGTAGTCGCCCTTCGCGATGACCAGGAACGCCAGCGCGAGCGGCAGTTCCTCGATGCTGTGCAGCCGGCTCGGCCGGCGTGCCCCCAGGCCCTGGTCGCGGTAGGTGTCGGCCACCGTGTCGTAGGGCCGGACCGCCGCCCGCAGCGCCTCGAACGAGCCTTCCCAGTGGCCGAGCTTCCGGGCGACCGAGCAGACCGCGTCGATGGCGGCCCGGGTGCCGTCGTGGGCCAGCCGCAGGCAGGCGGCCACGACCGAGTCGGGTGTCGCGCCGGGCCGCATCGCCTCGGCGACGGCCGCCGCCAGCACCCCCGCCGCCTCCCGGCCGTAGCTCGACTGGTGCGCCCCGGCCAGGTCGATCGCCTCGGCGTACGCGCCGTCGGGGTCGCCGGCGTTGACGACGCCGACCGGGGCCATGTACATCGCGGCGCCGCAGTTGACGATGTTGCCGACGCCGGCCTCACGGGGGTCGGCGTGGCCGTAGTGCAGCCGCAGCACGAGCCACTTCTCGGCGAGGAACACCCGCTGGAGGGGCAGCGCCTCGGCCTCCAGCTCGGGGATCCACCGCCTCTCGCCGATCATCTCGGGCACCAGGTGCTCGGCCGCGGCGTAGGCGTCGAGGTGGCCGCCGACCCGCTCGTACACGCGGATGAGGGCGTGCGTCATCAACGTGTCGTCGGTGACGTGGCCGTCCCCCTTGTGGTACGGCGCGATCGGGCGGGCGTCGCGCCAGTTCTCGTTGAAGGGAGGGACGACACCGCGGACGCGGCCGCCGTAACGCTCCTGGATCTGCTCGGGCGTCCATCCCTCGGTGGCCCCGCCGAGCGCGTCGGCCACCGCGGCGCCCGCCACGCACCCCACGGCGCGATCGGCCAGCAGGTCGTCCTGCGGCGTCATCCGGTGTTCCCCCTTGTCCGTACGCGTGATGGGGTGGGCCTCATGCGAGCCTCCCCGCGATGTCCAGCAGGTCGGCTCCGGCGAGCTCCGGCAGGCAGCACCCGGCCAGCGTGCGCACCCGCTCGCGCCAGGCGGCGGGCAGCGCGTCGTAGCCCACGGCGCAGCCGAGCAGCGCGCCCGTGAGCGCGGGCGCGGAGTCGGCGACCGGCGCGAGGCAGGCCGCCGCCGAGACGCCCGCGCCGAACCCCTCCGGCGTCCCTCCGGCGGCGGAGACGGCGGCGTCCGCGAGGGCCAGCGCGATCGGCACCGTCTGCGCGGCGGCGACGCCGTAGCTGTAGACGTGGTCGAGCACGGCGGCGTCCAGGGCAGGGACGGCGGCGAAGGGCGAACCCGCCGCCCGCGCCGCCGCGAGCGCCTCGCGCGCCGCGTGCCCGATGGCCGTGCCGGGCGGCAGCGCGCCGAGCGCCTCCTCCACCGCCTCGGCCATCGCGGCGCCCCGCGTCAGCGCGGCGACGGCCTTGGCCGTCGCCACCGCCCCGAGCACGCCGTCCTCCGCGTTGGTGACGCGCGCGTCCTCCACCGGGTCCAGGCCCGCGGCGCCGAAGGCGACGGCCCGCACGGCCGCCGCGTCGTCGAAGTGGTGGGGGTTGTCGTGCCCGCTGGCGGGCGGGCGCTTGCCGGCCGCCAGGTTGTCGAGCGCGGCCCACACCGAGACGCGCGCCCGGACGTCGCCGCGGCCCGCGAGGCGGCCGAACGCCTCCGCCCTGTCCTCCCCGATGGTCAGGGCCGTCCAGGCCAGCCACTCGGCGTCGTCGGACGGGCCGAGTGCCAGCGGCGCCACCGGCTGGTTCAGCGCGAACGGCACCGGCAGCGTGGTGACCTGGTGTTCCTCGGCGAACGCGTCGAGCTCCCGGTGCAGCCGCCTGCTCCAGCCGGCCAGCAGCGCCGACCGGTGCCGGGCCGCGGGCCAGCCGGCCGCGTCGCCGGCGGCGAGGCCGGCGAAGGCCCCCCGCACCCGGTCGAGCCTCTCCCCCGATGCCATCTGGTCCTACATTCCTTTCACGAGCTCGTCGGCCACGTCGCGGATGTCCCGTCCGGCGACCACGGGCAGGCAGCGCCCGGCCACCGGGCCGATCCGCGCCGCCCAGCGCTCCGGCACCGCCGCCTCGCCGCGGCCCGCCCCCGCGAGGGCCCCGGCGACGGCGGCGGTGGTGTCGGCGTCCCTGCCGAGGTTGGCCGCGGTGACGACCGACGCCTCCACCTCCCCGCCGCCCGCCATGTAGGCGGCGAACGCGAGGGCGACCGCCTCGGGCGCCAGGTCCGTCCACGGGTAGTGCGCCATCACGACGGCGTCGTGCAGAGCACGCCCGAAGGAATCGTGCAAAGCACGCCCAAAGGACTCGTGCAGAGCACGCCCGGAGTCATGCGAAGCACGACCCGAGGAACCGTGCGAAGCACGCCCGGAGGAACCGTGCGGGGCGGGTCCCAGGAGGGGACGGGGCGTGCGGGCGGCGACGTCGAGCGCGGCCCGGAGGTTGCGGGCCGTCCAGGAGTCCTCCGGCACCGCCCGCAGGGCCGCCTCGGCCACCTCGCCCGGCGGGGCCCCGGTCATCGCCACCGCGACCGCCGCGGCCACCGCCCGGCCGCCGAGTATCCCCTCGCCGGTGTGGCTCACCCGCCCGTCGGCCTCCACCAGCCGCGCCGCCTCGTCCGGGTCGCCCGCCGCGAAGATCCCGTACGGCGCCGCCCGCATGGCCAGCCCGTCCGACCAGCCGTGGGCGTGCCACCGGCCGGTCAGCGGCGGCTCCAGGCCGCGCCGCAGGGCCTCCACGGTGCCGAGCTCGGAGAACCCGGCGCCGCGCATCGGCCCGTCGAGCCGCGCCACGACCTCCTCGCGCCAGGCCCGCGCCACGTCCTCTGAGGTGAGCCCGTGACCGTGGCGCAGGAGCACGGTGGCGGCGAAGATCGTGTATTCGGTGTCGTCGGTGCCGCCGCCCTCGATGTCCGTGAGCACGCCCCACCGGGCGGCGATCTCCTCCGGCCCGAGGTTCTCCGCGGGCGCGCCCAGGGCGTCGCCGGCGGCGAGGCCGAGCAGGCAGCCCCGGGCGCGGTCGCGGACGGAGATCATCGGCTGTACCGCTCCAGCACCTTGTTCCCTTCCTCGACGAGCCGCGTGGCGAGCTCGTCCAGGCTGATCTTGTCGGCGAAGTACTCCTGCATCGCCGGCGTGGCCACCTTGCTCTTCCACTCGTCGTACCCGTTCACCTTGAGGAACGGCGCGACGACGAGGTCCTTCGCCGAGGCGGTGGCGACGTCCCAGCCGTTCTCCTCCGTCGTGAGCGCGGGGTCCTTCGCCGCGGTCGTGCTGGTGGGCAGCAGCCAGTCACCCTTGGCCAGTTTCGCCTGGTTCGGGCCGTTGAGGAAGTAGGCGATGAACTTCAGCGCCTCGTCGGGGTGCTCGCTGTCGGCGGCCACCGACAGCGTCTGGGACACCGCGCCCTGCTGCGAGGTGACGCCCTTCAGCGGCGGCAGCGTGACCCACTCGAACCCGCTCGGCGCCTGCTCGGCGACCTGCTGGCGCAGGTACACCCCGACGGGGAGGATCGCGTACTTCCCGGCGAAGAAACCGGGCAGCGGGTCGGCGGTGCCCATGCCGAGCGCGGACGGGTCGGCCGACTTGTCCGTGTAGAGCTGGTCGTGGATGCGCTGGAGCACCTCCCGCTCCTGCGGCCCGGCCTTCACCGTGGTCTTGCCGTCCCGGGTGTCGAAGAAGGTGCCGCCGAAGTTCAGCGCCAGGTTCAGCACCTTGTTGACCGGCGACTTCATCGGCCAGGCCACGCCGTACGCGCCCTTCTTGGTGAGCTTCTTCGCCACGTCGGCGAACTCGTCCCACGTCCACGGCGCGTCCGGAGTGGGCACGCGCACACCGGCGCCGTCGAGCAGCTTCTTGTTGGCGATGAGCACCTGCGACTCCTGCAGGAACGGCACGCCGTACACGCCCTGGCCGCTCTTGCCGTCGGAGAAGGTGACGGTGTCCCACGCGGCCTGCGGGATGTCGTTCTTCAGCTCGTCGGGGACCTTGCCGGTGAGGTCCAGCAGGAAGCCCCGCGAGGCGAAGCTCGACAGCGCCGGGGAGTCGTCGTGGATGACGTCCGGCGGGTCGCCGGCCTCGAACGAGGTCACGAGCTGGTCGTTGACGTTGTCCCAGCTCCCCTGGACGTACTCGACCTGGATCTTCGGGTTGGCCGTGTTCCACTCGGCGACGATCTGTTTGTTGGCCTCGATCGACTCCTTCTGCCAGGCCAGGCTGAGGAAGCGCAGCTTCACCGGCTGCCCGTCCTGCCCGGACCCGGCGTCGCCGCCGCCGCCTCCGCATCCGGCGGCGAGCGCGACCGCCGCCACGGCCAGCACGGCACTCAATCTCTTCATTGAGACCTCCAATCGATGGTCGCCATGCGGGTCAGCCCTTGACGGCGCCGGCCATCAGGCCGGACCGCAGGCGCCGCTGGATGATCGCGAAGAAGACGAGGCTCGGCACGGTCGCGAGCAGCGACGCCGCCGCCAGCGGGCCGAGCCGGGCGACCCCCTCCGGGCCGACGAAGCGCACCAGCGTCAGCGGAAGGGTCTCCACCTCGGGATCCTTGAGGATCACGAGGGCGAACAGGAACTCGTTCCAGGACGAGATGAAGCCGAACAGCAGCGTCGCGACCACGCCGGGCGCGAGCAGCGGGGCGACGACGGCGGCCAGCGCCCGCAGCCGCCCCGCGCCGTCCACGGCCGCCGCCTCCTCCAGCTCGCGCGGCACCGCCCGCACGTACCCGCGCAGCATCCACAGCGCGAACGGCATGACGAACGTGACGTGCACGACCGTGAGCCCGGCGAGCGTGTTCACCAGTTCCAGCCGCCGCAGCACCATGAACAGCGGAATGATGACCAGGACGACCGGGAAGACCTGGCTGACCAGCACCCACCCGATCGCGATCCGCCCGGCCGCGCCCCGGTAGCGGGCCAGCGCGTACGCCGCGGGCAGCGCGAGCGCCACCGTGATCAGGGCGGTGGCGACCGCGACGACGAGGCTGCGCAGGGCGGCGCCGACCAGGTCCTGCTCGCCGAAGGCGTCGGCGAAGTTCGCCAGGGTCGGCCGGCGCGGGATCCACGTGGGATCGAGGGCGGCCATCTCCTGCGGCGTCTTCAGGGCCGTGGACAGCAGCCACAGCAGCGGGAACGCCAGGAACACGACGTATCCCAGCAGGGCGAGATATCTCAGCGCGCGGGTCAGGTCAGTGCGCATCTCAGGCCGCCTCCCGCGCCTGCCGCCACAGATAGAGGCCCAGCACCGCCAGCACGACGATCGTGATCGCCACGCCGAGCGTCGCGGCGTAGCCGAAGAAGCCGTACCGGAACGCCTCCTCGTACGCGAACAGCATGGGCAGCCTCGTCCGCCCGCCGGGCCCGCCCTGGGTGAGCACGTAGACCAGGCTGAACTGGTTGATGTTCCACACGAAGTCGAGCGAGGTGATGGCCACGATCACCGGCCGCAGCTGCGGCAGCGTGACGTTCCAGAAGCGCCGCCAGGCGCCCGCGCCGTCCACGCTGACCGCCTCGTACAGCTCCCTGGGCACGTTCTGCAGGCCGGCGAGCAGCACGACCGTGGTCTGCGGCATGCCGGTCCAGACCCCGACCACGATCACGGCGGGCAGCGCGAGGGAGAAGTCGTGCAGCCAGTCGACGCGCGTGCCGAACAGGCCGTTGAGCAGGCCCGCGTCCGGGTGGTACACCAGCCGCCACATCAGACCGATCACCACCGGCGGCATGGCCCACGGCACGACCGCCAGCACCCGGGCGACGCCGCGCAGACGCAGATCCTGGTTGAGCAGCAGCGCGAGCCCCAGTGAGGCGAGGAACTGCAGCACGGTCACCGACAGGCCCCAGACCAGGCCGATGCGGAACGACTCCCAGAAGTCGCCGTCCGACAGCAGCTCGGCGAAGTTCTCCAGGCCGACGAACGAGGTCTCGGTGTTGCGGCCGGACCGCGCGTCGGTGAAGGCCAGCAGGATGCCGTAGACCAGCGGGCCCACGCTGAACACCAGCACCGGCACCAGCGCGGGCAGCATCAGCGCCAGCGCCCCCCGGGACCGCCGGCCGCCCTGTGGGCCGCCCTGTGAGCCGCCCCGAGACCGGCCCTGGGACCCGCCGTGCGGCCGCTCGGCGAGCGCGGTCACCGGCCGTCCCCGGCGGTGCCGGGCGGACCGGGAACAGCGGTCGAGCCGCGGATGGTGAGACTCGGCCGCACGACCGTCACCTGCGGCTCGCGGGGGCCGTTCTGCAGCCGGTCGAGCAGCAGCGTGGCCGCCGCCCTGCCGCGCTCGGCCGAGCCGAGCGAGACGCTGGTGAGCGTCGGCCAGGTCACCGAGGCGAGGTCGGTGTCGTCCATCCCCACCACCGCCACGTCGCCGGGGACGTCCCGGCCGTGCTCGCGCAGCACGTCGAGGGCGCCGAGCGCGATGAGGTCGTTGGCGCACATCAGCGCGTCCAGGCCGGGCGCGCGCGCCAGCAGCGCCCGCGCGGCGCGGGCGCCGCTGTCGCGGTAGAAGTCGCCCACCTCGACCAGGTCCTCGTCGTACGGCAGGCCCAGCGCCTCCAGGGCCTCCCGGTAGGCGGCGGCGCGGGCGGCGCCGGGGACGGTGTCGAGCGGGCCGTTGAGGAAGCCGACACGTCTCCTGCCGATGGCGTACAGGTGGTCGAGCGCGAGCCGGACGCCCGTCCTGGAGTCGGTCCGCACGTTGTCGACCGGCGCGCCCTCCGGCATGCCTTCCGGTAACGCGCCGATGACGACGACGGGGGCGCGCGCGGCGACGATGGCCCGCACGTGCTCCTCGGTCACGCCCCGCAGCGGGCTGATGATGAGGCCGTCCACGTAGCGCTCGCGCAGCCCGCGCAGCACGCCGAGCTCGTCCTCGGCGTCACCGTCGGTGGAGTGGATGAGGAGCCGGTAGCCGGCATCCTTCAGCACCGGCTGGATCTCGCGCACCATCGCCACGTAGACCGGGTTGCCGATGTCGGCCATCGCGAAGGCGACCTGGTCGGTGCGGCGGTTGCGGAGCGAGCGGGCGACCGAGTTGGGCACGTAGCCGAGCTCGTCGGCCGCGCGCATGACGCGCCGCACGGTGTCCTCACGCGTCGGAAGCCCGTTGAGCACCCGGGACACCGAGGCGATCGACACACCGGCGCGTTGCGCGATCGTGGTGATCGTGGGACCCTCGGTCACCGGCCACCTCACTTGGAAGAGAGTGTCCTGTAATCGTTTACCAGCCAGTAACGTGAGCCATCGGTAAACGTTTACGGCCGGATGAGTCCATATCAAACCCGCCCCCGCGGGGAGCGTCAAGTAACGAAGATGTAAACCGCCTAGATCACCAAGACGCAACAAGCCGCGCGTTGGTTCTGCTCTTCGGCCAGATTCGCCCTAGAATCCGCCGATGTGAACGAAGGTCACGAGGACCCCCCGAAGCTCCCCATCAGGGAGCGCTCTCCTCGGCCCGGGACCGGCCGCCACCGCCGACCGCTCCCCGCCGACCTGCCGCCCGACGCGCCCGCCCTGGTCCTCGCGGTGCCGGGCAGGGCCGGTGACCCGGTGGGCCCGAACGGGGACGTGGCCATGGAGGTCGCCTCCATCGTCAGGATCGACAACCCGCAGATCGACCTTCGCATCGTCTCGCTGGCCGACGGCGGCGGCGACCTCACCAAGGAGTTCGCCTCCATCGCCGCGCAGCGGCCCTCCGACGGACCGGCCGCGGTCGTCGTCCCGCTCGTCACCGGGCCTCATCCGCGCGTGCTGCGCGCCGTCCGGGAGGCCGTGACGCAGAGCGAGGCCGCGGTGAAGATCACCGATCCGCTCGGCCCGCACCCGCTGCTGGCCGAGGCCCTGCACGTGCGCCTGGCCGAGGCGGGCCTGGCCCGCGCCGACCGGATGCGCCTGTTCAACGTCTCCTCCCCCGTCGACGGGATCATCGTCGCGACCGCCGGGGGCGACGAGGCCGCCCGCGGGGCCGACGCGACGGCCGTCCTGCTGGCCGCCCGCCTGACGCTCCCGGTCGTCCCCGCCGCGCTGGACGGCCAGCCGAGCGTGCGCGACGCCGCCGAGCGCCTGCGCAACATCGGCGCCAACCGGCTGGCCATGGTGCCGTACGTCATCGGGCCCGAGGCCGACCCTGACCGGATCACGACGGCCGCCGAGTCGATCGGCGCCGGGTGCGCCGAGCCGCTCGGCGCGCACGAGTCGGTGGCCCGCATGGTGTGTGTCCGGTACGGCGCCGCCTTCGGCGAGATCGAGGGCTTCGACGACCTGTCCGACTGAAGGTCGTGTCCGGCATGCCAAGCCCCGCCGCGCGTGCGGGGCGATTCACCGACGACGAAATCGCCGTTTCGACCATAGTGAATTCGGCGCGGCGGCCTTAACGGTTACCCCAAAAAAATTAAGAGCCTTCCCGGCGGGAAAGGAATTGCTTCCCGGGGGTCGACCGAAGAAGACCACTGCATGCATATCCGGAGCCCCCGGCTACGCACAAACTGTGGGGGATGCCTGAGACGGCGCACAGCCGTGAAACGTGCCATCGACCTGCTCCGGAAGGTAGTTCATGGACATTCGCGGCAAGACAGTCCTCGTCGCCGGTGGCACCTCAGGGCTCGGTGCGGGAGTCGCACGACATTTCTCCGCTCGGGGCGCGAACGTCGTCATCGTCGGCCGGCGCGGCGCGCTCGCCGCCCAGATCGCCGGCGACCTCGGCGAGAACGCCCTCGGGATCGGCGCCGACATAGGCGATGCCGAAGCGGTCGCCGCCGTAGTGGCCGCCACCCTGGACAGGTTCGGAACGATCGACATAAACGTCAACACCGCCGGCATCCTCGCGCCCGTCATCCTCGTCACCGACACCGGACGGCCCAGCGACACGACCGTGCTGACCCGGCTCGTGAGCACGAACCTCATCGGCACCTTCACCGTCATGAGCCACGCGGCGGCCGTGATGCTGGGCAACGCGCCCGACGAGGACGGCGAGCGGGGAGTCATCATCAACACCTCCTCCGTCGCCGCCCACGAAGGAACCATCGGATTGGTGGGATACGCCGCGACGAAGGCCGCCGTCGAAGGCATGACCCTGCCCGCCGCCCGGGAGTTCGCCGGGCGGGGAATACGCGTCAACACCATCGTCCCCGGCGGCTTCGACACCCCGATGGTCGACGACTACGCCGACGAGGAGACAAAGGCGGAGGGGATCAAACAGTTCCTCAATCCTCGCCGGCTCGGGACTCCGGACGAATTCGCGGCGTTCGCCGCTCACATCGTCGAGAACAGATATTTCAACGCAGCCAGTCCCAGGCTCGACGCGGGTTATCGCATGCCACCGTGACGACGTGAACTCGAAGTGGGCGACGCGTCGGCCGCACAGCACCGCGCCCCGCACCCGCGACGCCCCGTCCCGGTACGCGTGCGGGCTTGCGACCGGCGGCGGGGCGTCCTCCCGCTCGACGGGGGCCGGCCGCCGATCAGCCGGCGGCGCGCGTCACCGGCTGCCTGAGCATCGTCTTGGGCTGAGGATCGGTGAAATCGGTCAGGTAGATCTCATGGTGCAGCCCGTTGCGCAGCAGACCGTGCTCGGACATGAAGGCCTCCAGCACGTCGAGCGACGCCTTCTCCTCGCTGTAGGGCCCCTCGTGGAGCAACTCGACACACTCGCCCTCCGTGAAGGTGACCACCTGGACGCGATCGACGGCCGCGCCGGACGCACGTGCCCGCTCGCGTGCCGCCTCGACCACCCCCGATTCGGGTACGTCGGGCAGCGGCAACAGCAGATGCCATCGCCACTGATCGCGCGGCACCTCCAGTGGCGGCCTGGAGACATCCTCCACCCACCAGCGACCCTCCAGCGGCCCTGCGGGGCCGCCCATGACGGAGGCCACAGCGTGGAGGGCGCCGATGGCCGAGACATGCTCGGCACCGCCGGGTTCGCCCATGCCTGTGACGTTGAGGCAGGTGACGGGGCCGTAGTGGACCAATTGCGGTGTCATAAGCTCCTCCAGTGTGGGACGTCGAGCGAGCGCGGCAGCCCGGCCGGCAGCGCCTCGCGCCGGTAGTGACCACCGACATCCGGTGTGCTCGTCCACGTACCCGGACACCGGCAGGCCGAGCTCGGCGTAGTGCCGCCGCTGTCCGATGCTCGATCGAGCCTGGCGAACCGCCCGATCGGCGGCGGTTCCTCGTTCACGCCCCCAGCATGAGGTCTCCCAGTGTGGGAGAGTCCAGCCGTTTCTCCCCCTCCGTACCGGCCCGCGCCCGCTCCTGTCCGCCGCGGACGGACCAGGTCGTCAGGGCAGTGGCGGCGGCGGCCGCGAGATCAGGACAGCGGGCGGCGGCCGGGGAAACCGAGGTCACTGCGGTGATACCAGCCCAGTGCGGTCTCCCCCTCCAGCCAGCACAGCCGTACGGACACGCCGCCGAGCACGGCGGGGAAGTCGACGAGCAGCGGGGCGACGCCCTTGATCTCGATCTCCTCGGCGTCGAACCAGCTCAGGATCTCGTCCATCCGCGCCTCCAGGCCCTTGGCCTCCGGCAGGCCGCCGAGGGGTGAGGCGCCCGCGTGCCGCAGGTCGTGGGTGAGCTCGGCCAGGTCGGCACGTACGGCGATGAACTCCCGGGCGTGCTGGAGCACCACCGGCATCAGCGATTCGGCCTCGTCGACCGTGAAGATCCTCGCCACTCTCCGGACGCTACCGCATCGGCCCCCGCGAGGCTCACAGGCGGCGGCGCAGCAGGCAGAACTCGTTGCCCTCCGGGTCGGCCAGCACGTGCCAGTCCTCCTCACCGGTCTGGCCCACGTCGGCCGGCACGGCGCCGAGCTTCAGCAGGCGCTCCAGCTCGGCCTCCTGGTCACGGTCGGTGGGGTTGACGTCGATATGCAGGCGCAGCTTGTCCCGCTTGGGCTCGGGCACCGACTGGAAGATGAGCGTCGGCTGGAGACCGCCGAAACCGATGCCCGGCGGGCCGATCTCCACCCAGTCGTCCTTGCGCTCGATCACCTCGAAACCCAGCACCTCGCTCCAGAAGGCGGCGAGCCGCTCGGGGTCGTGGCAGTCGACGACGAGTTCACTGATACGACAGGCCATGACCGCGCCTTTACCCGTGGACGGGGTCGCCATGCACCGGGCAGTGGGCGGCCTCCGGGTGGGCCAGCAGCCATTCGATGCGGCCGCGGCTCTCGTCGTCCGTCGGCGTGTAGACCACGATGCGGGTCTCCGGCGGCGCCGCCAGCGCCAAGCTGGTGGACGTCATCCTGATCAGCCCCACCGAGGAGTGCTGGAACAGCTTCATCCGCGCCCCCGGCCTGGCCACGTCGTGCGTCGCCCACATCCGGGCGAAGTCGGGGCTGGCCGCCGACAGCCGGGTGACGAAGTTCGTCCACACCGGCTCCCCCACGTGCCTGCCGAAGGCGGCCCGCAGGGTGGCGACCATCTGGGAAAGCTCCTCCTCCTTGTTCACCAGCGGGCAGCAGCAGCCCGGCATCGTGAACACCCGCCACAGGACGTTGCGTTCGAGCCTGGGCCGGCCGACCACGGACGCGAAGATCGTGCCGTACGCGGCGTTCCAGGCGAGCAGGTCGTAGCGGCCGTTGTAGACGCAGGCGGGCAGCGGATCGAGCCGGCGCAGGATCGTGTGCACCTCGGCGTCGAGCCCGTCCCCGGAGTCGCCGGGACCGGCGACCTCCGGCAGATCGGCCAGCCGGTAGAGATGCTCCCGCTCGGCCGCGTCCAGCCGCAGCGTGCGGGCGATCGCGTCCAGCACCTGCACCGACGCGTTGATGGGACGGCCCTGCTCCAGCCAGGTGTACCAGGTCACGCCCACGCCGGCGAGCTGGGCGACCTCCTCCCGCCGCAGCCCCGGCGTACGGCGGCGCAGCCCGGGCGGCAGCCCGACGTCCTCGGGCCGGATCCGCTCGCGCCTGCTGCGCAGGAAGGCGGCGAGCTCCTCACGCCTGGTGTGCCTGGTGCGGGTCCCCGTCGTCACCTCTCCATCCTGGCGGGTGCGCCCGCGCGTTGCCAGGTGGTGTCGCTACCAGTATCCGCAGGCTCTCGGCACCGGTATCGCGGCGGCCGCATCGTTGCCGCCATGACCACTGTCACCACCCGCGCGCCGGTCGCGCGGCGGACCTCGCCGGCCCTGCTGCTCACCGTCATCCTGGCGGGGCAGTTCATGGCCGTCCTCGACGCCACCATCGTCAACGTCGCCGCGCCCACGATGCGCGCCGACCTCGGAGCCACCGGCTCCGGGCTGCAGCTCGTCGTCTCCGGCTACACCGTGGCGTACGCGATACTGCTGATCACCGGGGCACGCCTCGGAGGGCTGCTCGGCTACCGGCGGCTGTTCCTCACCGGGCTCGTGGTGTTCACGGCCGCGTCGCTGATGTGCGGGCTCGCCCCCTCGATCGGCGTGCTGATCGCCTTCCGGCTGGTGCAGGGCGCGGGAGCCGCCCTGATGGTGCCCCAGGTGCTCAGCCTGATCCAGGTCACCTTCGACGGCGCGGCCCGGGGACGCGCGCTCGGCGTCTACGCCACGGTCATCTCGGTCGGCGCGGTCGTCGGGCAGGTGCTCGGCGGGCTGCTGGTGACCGCCGACCTGTTCGGCACGGCCTGGCGGCCGGTCTTCCTGGTCAACGTGCCTGTCGGCCTCGTGCTCCTGGTCGCCGGCGCCCGTACGCTGCCCGCCGCCCACGTGCGGCGCGAGCAGCGGCTCGACGTGCCCGGCCTGGTCACGCTGTCGCTGTCCGTCTGCCTGCTGGTCGTGCCGCTCGTGCTCGGCCACGAGGAGAACTGGCCGCTGTGGGGGTGGATCTCCATGGGATCGGCGGTGCTCGCGTTCTGCGCGTTCCTGCTCGTGGAGCGGCGCGCGGCCCATCCGCTCGTCCCCGGCCGCCTGCTGCGCGCCCCCGGGGTGGCCGCCGCCGCGTCGGGCGTCTTCCTCGTCATGGCGGCGTACGGCGGCTGGCTGTTCGCCATGGCCCTCCACCTGCAGGGCGGCCTCGGCGACAGCGCCCTGCGGGCGGGCTGCCTGTTCATCCCCGCGGCCGCCGCTTTCGGGCTCACCAGCCTGAACTGGAAGCGGCTGCCGGCCCGCCTGCACCGGCCGATGATCGTCACATCCGCCGTCGTCACCGCCGCGGGCGAGCTCGCCCTGGCGGCGGCGCTGGCCGGCGGGGGCCACGGCGAGCCGCTGCTGGAGGTCGCTTTCGCGGCCATCGGGGCCGGCATGGCGGGCACGTTCAGCCCGCTCATGGCGGTGGCGCTGGCCCGGGTCGCGCCCGCCGACGCGGCCGACGCCAGCGGCCTGCTGGCGATGATGCTCCAGCTCGGCCAGGTGGTCGGCGTGGCCGTCTTCGGCACGCTGTTCCTCGGCCTCGCCCCGTCCGCGCACGCCGCAGCGGTGACGTCGCTGGCGCTCGCCGCGGTCTCGCTGGCCGCGGGCGGGTGCGCGCTGCCTCTCCTTCGCACCCGCCGGGGCGGCCGATGAGCGTTACGTGGGCGCTCAGATGAGGCCGAGGGCGAGCATGGCGTCCGCCACCCGCCGGAAGCCGTCGATGTTGGCGCCGGCCACGTAGTCGCCCGGCATGCCGTACGCGTCGGCGGTCTCCAGGCAGCGGGCGTGGATGTCGCTCATGATCTCCTGGAGCCGCCGCTCGGAGAACTCGAACGTCCACGAGTCTCGGCTGGCGTTCTGCTGCATCTCCAGGGCGCTGGTGGCCACGCCGCCCGCGTTGGCGGCCTTGCCGGGGCCGAAGGCCACCCCGGCCTCGCGGAACACCCGGATGCCCTCGGGCATGGTGGGCATGTTGGCGCCCTCGCCGACCGCGACGCACCCGCCCCGCACCAGCGCCTCGGCGTCCTTGCCGGTGATCTCGTTCTGCGTCGCCGACGGCAGCGCCACCTCGCAGGGCACCTCCCACACGCTGCGCCCGGCCACGTACGCCGCCCCGGAGCCCCGGCGCTCGGCGTACGCGCTGAGGCGGCGTCGCTCGACCTCCTTGATCTGCTTGAGGAGGTCGAGGTCGATGCCCTTCTCGTCCACCACGTAGCCGGAGGAGTCGGAGCAGGCCACGACGACGCCGCCCAGCTCGTTCACCTTCTCGATGGCGTAGATGGCGACGTTGCCCGAGCCCGAGACGACCGTCCGCTTGCCGTCGAACGACGTGCCCCGCGCCTTGAGCATCTCCTCCACGAAGAACGCGCAGCCGTAGCCGGTGGCCTCGGTGCGGACCTGGGCGCCGCCGTAGGCCAGCCCCTTGCCGGTGATCACGCCGGACTCGTACCGGTTCGTGATGCGCTTGTACTGGCCGAACAGGTAGCCGATCTCCCGGCCGCCGACGCCGATGTCTCCCGCGGGCACGTCGGTGTACTCGCCGATGTGCCGGTACAGCTCGGTCATGAAGCTCTGGCAGAAGCGCATGATCTCCCGGTCGGAGCGGCCCTTCGGGTCGAAGTCCGCGCCGCCCTTGCCCGCGCCGATCGGCAGGCCGGTCAGGCTGTTCTTGAAGATCTGCTCGACGGCAAGGAACTTGATGATGCCGAGGTAGACCGAGGGGTGGAAGCGCAGCCCGCCCTTGTACGGCCCGAGCGCGCTGTTGAACTCGACCCGGAAACCACGGTTGATGTGCACCTCGCCCTGGTCGTCCTCCCAGGGCACCCGGAAGATGATCTGCCGTTCCGGCTCGAAGATCCGCTCGATGATCTTCTGCTCCGCGTACTCGGGGTGCTTGCCGAGGACGGGGCCGATGCTCTCCAGCACCTCGCGTACGGCCTGGTGGAACTCCGTCTCACCCGCATTGCGGCGCAGGACGTTGTCGTAGACCGCCTCGAGCCTCTCGTGCAGCATCAACTCTCCTTGCTGTCTGTTTTCTCCCTATCTCACAGTAGAGGCATCCGGGTTGTGAGCAACGCGGTCTCAAGATCCGGGACGGACGAGGGCCCGCCAGACGTCGATGACGAGCACGGGGCGCATGCCGACCGACCGGTACAGGCCGAGCGCCGGAGTCGTGTTGTTGCTGTCCACGTGCAGGATCGTGCCCACCCGCCCGCGCCGCTCGTCGGCCTCGAAGGCCCGCGTGAGCAGCAGCCGGCCGAGGCCGCGCCCGCGGAAGGCGGGCCGCACCGCGAGCGTGCGGACGTAGCCGCAGTTCTCGTCGGGCACGAAGTGGTTGGTGCCGAGCAGCATCGCCGCGGGCTCGCCGTGGACGCGGGCCAGCAGCAGTTGCGTCCAGTCGTTCGCGCTGGACGCCTCCATCTCCTCGGCCCACTCCTCGAACGTCCTCGGCACGAACCCGAAGTGCTCGGCGAAGCCCTCCTGCTGGACGGCGTGCGCCGCGCGCAGCACCTCCTCGCCCTCGGGCGAGCCCGCCTCGACCGTGACCCCGGGCAGGAAGGCGGGCCGTACGCCGGCGTGGTCGGTCCGCATGCGGTGGAAGCTGGTCGCGGGCGCGAAGCCGCGCTCCTTGGCGGCCTCGCGCATGACCGAGTCCTGCTCGTAGACGCTGACGTCCACCACCGCGTGGTCGTGCCCGGCCTCGCGGGCGAGGTCGCCGGCGCGGCCGAGCGCCAGATCCCACAGCAGCGCGGCCGCGCCGGGCTCCCGCGCCTGCACGTCGATGTCCACGTTGTCGCTGTCACCCTTGCGCCTGGCATAGCCCCAGCCGACGAGCCGCCCGCCCGAGCGGACCACCCAGCTGTCGCGCTCCAGGTCCAGCTCTCCGAGGGTGTCGGCGACGTCGTCGAGCGTCCAGTCGGGCTTGCCGGTCACTTCGATGTCGTGCTCGGCGACCACCTCGTGAATCGCCGCCGCGTCGGCGGGCGCCGGCCGCCGGATGTCGTAGTCGTTCATGCCACTGTTTGTACGCATCACGACTTGTGGGCGGCTTGCCGAGGAGTTGGCGGCGTCTCCGCGCCCGCTCCAGGTCCGTCGAGCACGCCGCGATAGGCGATGAGGGGATGACACGCGTCCCCGGCCGTGGTGGAGGCTCGGCTGAGCGTACTTCGCGCAGATCCTGAAGAATCGGCCGCATGGAACAACTACTCAGGAAGCTGACCGGCCAGCGTGTCTTCGGCGAGCCGTACGAGAAGGACGGCGTGACGTTCATCCCCGTGGTGGCGGTGCGCGCGGGGGGCGGCTTCGGCCGCAGCCCGGAGAAGGGCGGCGAGGCCCGCGGAGGAGGCGGCGGCGTCGTCAACAGGCCGGTCGGGATGTTCGTCCTCAAGGACGACGACGTGCATTGGCGACCGGCCTTGGACCTCAACCGGGTCATCCTGGGCGGCCAGATCCTCGCGGGCCTCGCCCTTGTCGTGTACGCAGTGACCCGCCACGCCCGCTGACCCGCCACGCCCGCTGACCCGCCACGCCCGCTGACCCGCCGCCGGGCGGCCGGCTGGCCGCGGGGCCGTGAAAGTTTCCCGCGCCGGACCCGGCCGGCGGATGTACGCGCAGGTCGATGAGCGGGTGTCGGCCGGTCGATTGCTTCGGGCACGGCGGGCGCTTTCGATGGCGGTGAGCCGGTAGCCACCGTCCCGCCCCGGGAGCATGTGATGCGCACGCGATTGTCCGAGGCACTGTCCATCGTCCTTTGCGCCGTGATCGCCGCCGTGGCGCTCGTCGTGACCCGGCCCGGCGCCGCGGACGCGCTGACCGGCGGGTTCGACTTCACCCGGGTGCAGGTCGCCACGACGGGCCTGCGGGTGCCCTGGGGAATGGCCTTCCTCCCCGACGGCAGCGCCCTCGTCTCCGAACGCGACACCGCGACCATCGCCCAGGTGCGTCCCGGCTCTCCGCCCGTACGGGTGGCCACCGTCCCGAACGTCACGCCGGGGGGCGAGGGCGGCCTGCTCGGCATCGCGCTGTCTCCCACGTTCACGCAGGACCAGGTGGTCTACGCGTACATCAGCACCGCCTCCGACAACCGGGTGGTCCGGTTCCGGCTAGGCGCCCCGCAGACCCAGCAGCCGATCCTCACCGGAATCCCCCGGGGCCAGTCCCGCAACGGCGGGCGCATCGCGTTCGGCCCCGACGGCATGCTGTACGTCGCCACGGGCGACGCCGGCTACCCCTCCATCGCCCAGAGCTCGCCTCTCGGCGGCAAGATCCTGCGCATCACACGCGACGGCGCGGTCCCCGTGACCAACCCGTTCGCCGGCTCTCCGGTCTACAGCTACGGCCACAGCAACGTCCAGGGGCTCGCCTGGGACGAGGCCGGCCGGCTGTACGCCACGGAGTTCGGCCAGAACTCCACGGACGAGATCAACCACATTCGGCCGGGTCTCAACTACGGCTGGCCCGCCTGCGAGGGCATGTGCGGCAGTTCGAACGTCGCCAACCCCCTGGTGACCTGGAGCTCGGCCGAGGCGTCGCCCAGCGGCCTGGCGTACGCCAACAGCACGCTCTTCGCCGCGGCCCTCGGCGGCAAGCGCCTGTGGACGGTGCCGGTCAGCGGTGGCAACAGGACCGGCGCTCCGGTGGCCGAGCTGCAGGAAAGGCTGGGCCGGCTGCGCACCGTGGCGGTCGGCCCGGACGGCTGGCTCTGGGCGGCGACGAGCAACCGCGACGGCAGGGGGACGGTGGGCCCCGGCGACGACCTCATCGTCCGGATCCCGCCCATCGGACCGTCCGGCCCGGGAACCTCGCCGTCGGCCGGCCCGTCGCCCTCGTCGCCGGGAGGCTCCTCACCGGGCGGCTCCGCACCGTGCCCCTCCCCCGCGTCCAGTCCTTCACCGAGCCCGTCGCCGAGCCCGTCGCCGTCTCCCAGCCCTTCGGCGTCCCCCAGCCCGTCGGCCTCCGCCGACCCCTCCCCTTCGCTCAGTCCCTCCCTGCCGCCCTCCCCCAGCCCTTCACCGTCCCCCAGCCCCTCGCCCTCCCCCAGCGCATCACCGTGCCCCTCTCCGACGCCGAGCCCCTCACCGTCTCCGTCCCCCAGCCCGTCGCCGTCACCGAGCCCGTCACCGAGCCCGTCACCGAGCCCGTCACCGTCGCCCAGCCCGTCCTTCGTGGTCACGCGCTCCTGCGAAGCGACGATCCGGTTCCACCTCTCGATGGCGGCAGCTCCCTGGGGCGAACTGACGGTGCGAAACACGGGAACGGTGCCCATCACCTCGTGGACGGTCACCTTCAAGGTCCCCAACGGTCTGAACTACGTGCAGTGGAACGGCTCCAACCCCCCGGGCTCCACGGTGACCATCACCCAGAACGGCCTGCTGCCGCCGGGCGCCTCGGTGACGGTGACGTTCGCGATCGGCTGGTCCGGCAGCGCTGTGGAGACGCCGTCGCCCATCACCTGCACGGCCAGATGACTCCTGTCCGTCCCGCCGCCCCCGGCCCCGACCGCGCGTACGGCCGGGACCGGGCGCGGCGGACGCGTTCGACGGGGTATGAGCCGCACACCCACATCTCGACCTGGAGCCTTCGATGTCCAAGCGTCTCGCCGTGGCACTCGCGACCACCCTCAGCGCGGTGCTCGCCTCCACCGCGCTCGTCGCCGCCCGGCCCACCGCGGCGGGCGCGGCGACCGGCGGGTTCGACTTCACCCGGGCACAGGCCGCCACGACGGGCCTGCGGGTGCCCTGGGGAATGGCCTTCCTTCCCGACGGCAGCGCGCTCGTCTCCGAACGCGACACCGCGACCATCGCGCAGGTGCGTCCCGGGTCCGCGCCCGTACGGGTGGCCACCGTCCCGAACGTCTCGCCGGGGGGCGAGGCCGGCCTGCTCGGCATCGCGGTCTCCCCGGCGTACGCCGCGGACCGGTGGGTCTACGCGTACTTCAGCTCCGCCTCCGACAACCGGGTGGTCCGGTTCCGGCTGAACGCGCCGCAGACCCAGCAGCCGATCCTCACCGGTATCCCCCGCGCCCAGTTCCACAACGGCGGGCGCATAGCGTTCGGCCCCGACGGCATGCTGTACGTCGCCACGGGAGACGCGGGGAACTCCGCCAACGCGCAGGACCTGAACAGCCCAGGCGGCAAGATCCTGCGTATGACGCCCGACGGCGCGGTCCCGCAGGACAATCCGATCGCCGGCTCCCGCGTCTACAGCTACGGCCATCGCAACGTGCAGGGGCTCGCCTGGGACGAGAGCGGCCGGCTGTACGCCACGGAGTTCGGCCAGAACACCTGGGACGAGATCAACCACATCCAGCCGGGCCGCAACTACGGCTGGCCGGTCTGCGAAGGCGTATGCAGCGACTCGCGCTACACCAACCCCCTCGTGACGTGGAGCACGGCGGAGGCGTCGCCCAGCGGCCTCGCCTACGCCAACGGGACGCTCTTCGCCGCCGCACTGCGCGGGACGCGGCTGTGGGCGGTGCCGGTGAACGCGGGCAGGACCGGCACTCCGGTGCCCGAGTTCCAGGGGACGTACGGCCGCCTGCGTGCCGCGGCGGTCGGGCCCGACGGATGGCTCTGGGTGGCGACGAGCAACCGTGACGGCAGGGGGACCCCGGCCGCGGACGACGACCGGATCATCCGCGTGCCGCCGGCGGGCGGCCCGTCACCGTCGGCCAGCCCCCCACCGTCGCCCTCGGCGTCGCCGAGCCCCTCGCCCTCCCCCACCCGCTCGCCCTCCCCAGGCGCGTCGCCGTCGGCCGGTCCGCGCGCGTGCTCCGCGGCGTACCGCGTGGTCAACCAGTGGCAGGGCGGCTTCCAGGGCGAGTTGACGGTGCGCAACACGGGCACCGTGGCGACGTCGTCGTGGACCGTCACCCTCACCTTCCCCAACGGCCAGCGCATCACCCAGATGTGGGGCGGGCGCTATACCCAGTCGGGGGCCACGATCACCGTCACCAACGAGTCCTGGAACGGCACGCTCGCGCCGAACGCGTCGACGACGGCCGGTTTCACCGCGAGCTGGTCCGGCGGCGCCAACGGGACGCCGGCGCCCGTCACCTGCACGGCCGCCTGACGCCCGCCGGGTCAGCGCGGCCCGACGAAGAGGGTCTGCGTGGCCGTGCCGACCTCGCCGGCCTGGTCGAACAGCGTGGTGCGGGTGAGCCCGCGTCCCCGTGGACCGATCGTCGTGGCCGCGTCCAGGCAGATCCACTCTCCTTCGGGGGCGCGGAACAGCGAGATGGTGAGGTCGACGTTGGCGAACAGGTAGGCGTCGAAGTCCAGGACGTTGCTGATGCCGTTGCCGCTGTCGGCGAACATCGCGAGCCGTTCCAGCGGCGTGGTCTGCTCGCCCTCGACCAGCGGCACCCGCGTCCTGCCCCACGCCACGGCGGGCCCGGCCTCGTCCGGGGAGCCCTTGACGAACCGCCAGTCCGTGGCCCTGCCGTACCCGAAACCCCGGGCGATCCAGGACTCCGCGTCGCCGGGGGTGGGCGGGGGGACCGGCGCGGGCGGCGGCGCCGCCTCGCTCGCCGGGCTGCCGGCTTCCCTGATGCGCCACGCGGCCGCCCTGACCAGCTCGCGCCCGCCGGAGGTGACGGAGGCGCCGAGGCACTGCACGCGCCTGCCGTCCCTGATCATCTCGGCGCGCACCTCCACCTCGGCGACCGGGACGGGCGCGAACACGTCCACCGCCAGCCGGGCCGCCGGAAGCCCGGGGAACCGGCTGGGAACGCGGGCGATCTCGTGCACCAGCAGCGCGGTGACCGGCCCCATGTGCTGATGCCGCGGGTCCCACGGCCCCTGGGTGTGCTCCGTCGCCTGGTACCGGCCCTGACCGAGGGGGACGTACATCGCCATGGAACAAGATTCTAGAGTCGCGGGCCCGGCCGCCCATCCGATCCGCGCGTCCGGCGGGAATTTTCCCGATACTCGGAAATGAGCGGAACGTCGCAGAGCACGTACGACGAATGGAGAGCACCGTGCCGGAGGAACCGGAGATCGTGCGGTCGCCCGAGATCACGCGCGAGCCCACCCAGAATGTGCACGAGTACACGGTCGACCAGGTGAGGGATGTGACCCGTCAGGGCAAGGTCGTGCTGGAGTCCGGTGTCCAGGGCACGGACACCGCCTTCCGGCAGCTGTTCCCCACGACGTACGACCTGGTGCTCGACCACCCCGAGGCCAAGGAGACCGCCGAGGACAAGTAGAACCTCCGCAGGTCGCCGCTCCGCCGGCGGTTTGGCATGAATAGGGTGCTGCCATGGAGTATCGACGACTTGGCACCACCGGTCTGAAGGTCAGCAGGATCTGCCTGGGCATGATGAGCTACGGCGAGCCGGCCAAGTGGGGCGGCTGGGTTCTGGACGAGGAGCACGCCGAGCCCATCGTGCGCAAGGCGGCCGAGGGTGGCGTCACCTTCTTCGACACCGCCGACGTGTATTCGGGAGGCGTCAGCGAGGAGGTCACCGGACGGCTGCTGCGCGAGATCTTCCCCCGGCGCGACGACTACGTGCTGGCCACCAAGGTCTACTTCCCCATGGGCGAGGGCAGGAACGACTACGGCCTGTCCCGCAAGCACGTCATGTCGGCCATCGACGCCTCGCTCGCCCGCCTCGGCACCGACTACGTCGACCTGTACCAGATCCACCGGTGGGACGACGAGACGCCGATCGAGGAGACGATGGAGGCCCTCCACGACATCGTCCGGGCCGGCAAGGCCCGCTACATCGGCGCCTCCAGCATGTGGGCGTGGCAGTTCGCCAAGGCCCAGCACGCCGCGGACAGGAACGGCTGGACCCGCTTCGTCAGCATGCAGGACCACTACAACCTGCTGCACCGCGAGGAGGAGCGGGAGATGATCCCGCTGTGCCTCGACCAGGGTGTGGGACTGATCCCGTGGAGCCCGCTCGCCCGCGGCCTGCTCGCCCGCGCGGGCAAGCCGGCCGACACGACGCGGCAGGTCGGCGACGGCGCCCGGCAGGAGCAGCTGTACGGCGGGCCCGCCGACGAGGCGATCCTCGAGCGGGTGGCGCGGACCGCCGCCGAGCGCGACGTCTCCCCCGCGACCGTCGCCCTCGCGTGGCTGCTGGCCAAGCCCGCCGTCGTGGCCCCCATCATCGGTGCCACAAAGGGCCACCACGTGGACGACGCGCTCGCCGCCGTGGACCTCGCGCTCACCGACAAGGAGATCGCCTACCTGGAGGAGCCGTACCAGACCCGGCCGCAGCAGTTCTGACGCCCTGACCGCGCGGGCCACGGCTCGCGCGGCCCGCCGCGTCAGCCGTCGGTCGTACGGCGTCGCCGGGCGCGGCGCGGGTAGGCCTTGGCCGTCTCGGCCAGCCGCGCCGCGTGCTCGGCCTGCTTGCGCCAGTGCCCGTAGGCGTCGCCGCGCTGCGCGAGCCGGTCCAGCTCGCGCATCGTGTCCAGCGGGATGAACGCGGGCTCGGCGTCCCGCCACGGCGTGCCGGGCAGCGGCATGAACGTGTGGGTGTGGATGCGCGCGCCGAGATCGGCGAGGTCGGCGGCGAGCCGCAGGGAGGCGTCCTGGTCCTCCGGCGTCTCGCCGGGCAGCCCGAAGATGAAGTCGACGTTCGGGCGGAAGCCGTGCTCCACGGCGATGCGCACCGCGTCACGCACCGGCTCGCTGCCGTGGCCGCGCCCGGCCGCGGCGAGCACGCGGTCGGAGCCCGACTGCGCCCCGATGATGATGTTGTCGTTCGCCACGTAGCGCTTGAGCAGCCGCATCGCCTCGGGTGTCACGTGCTCAGGGCGGATCTCGGAGGGGAAGCTGCCGAAGAACACCCGCCCGTTCGCGGGCAGCTCCTCCTTCACTCCCGCCAGCAGCTCCTCCACGGCGTCCAGCGCCGGCTCCGGCCCCTGCGTGCCGTACGAGAGGGAGGTGGGGGTGATGAAGCGGACGTCGCGCAGGCCGTGGGCGGCCATCCGGCGGACGTGCTCGCGCACGCTGTCCACGCCGCGGTGCCGGAACCTGCCGCCGAACATGAAGGGCGTCTGGCAGAAGCGGCACGTGTAGGCACAGCCCCGCGTGATCTCGATCGGCCCGAAATGGCGGCGCCGGTCGGGGAATGACGGGAAGGCGTCCAGCGGCAGCTGCGGGGCCGGCGGCGTGCGCAGCGCCACGCCGTCGGCGTCGCGCACCGCCAGCCCGGGCACGGTGGTGAGCGGCCGGTCCGCGCGCAGCGCCTCGACCAGCGCGACGATCGTCGGTTCGCCCTCGCCGATCGCGGCGAGGTCCCAGCCGGCGTCGAGGACCTGCTGCGGCTCGGCGGTGGCGTGCACTCCGCCGGCGATGTGCAGGACCCTGGGATCGTCGGCGAGGGCGCGCACGGCGGCCAGTTCGGCGGCCATCGCCTCGGCGTCCGGCGAGTAGAACGACCAGAGGACCAGGACCCGCTCCGCGGAGCTGCCCGCGATGTGCGCCGCGGTCTCCTCGGGAGTGGTCCCGAGCCGCAGATCGCACTCCGCCTTCGCGGTCTCCAGCGCGCCGAGCAGCGCGTTCACGCCGTACGTCACGGCCTTGCGGTAGCGGACCACCACGGACACATCGAGGCTCACCCCAGGCAGGGTAATGCCATCGCCCGCCTCCCCCCGCACCGCGCGGGATCGGCCGGGGATGTCCCGTTCCGGCACTCCCGCGCACCCCCAGGGAGGGAACGGCCCCGGGGGCGGGACACCCTCCTTAATCCGTTGCCCGCCGGGGAGGCCGGGCGGCAGGCTGGCCGGATGCTGATCCGACGGGAGAACCCCGGCGACGTCGAGGCCGTCCGCGCGGTGGTCGCCGCCGCCTTCGCCCCTTACCAGGCGGCCCGGGACCCGGGCCGGCCGGACGGGCTGCCGGTCGAGGCGACGTTGCTCGACGAGCTGCGCGCCGATCCCGGCTGGCTGCCGGAGCTGTCGCTCGTCGCGCCGGCGCCGGACGGCGGGATCGCGGGTCACGTCGTGTGCACGAGGGCCCGCGTGGGGGCCGTGCCCGTGCTCGGGCTCGGCCCGCTGGCCGTGCACCCCGCCCATCAGCGGCGGGGCGTGGGCTCGGCGCTCGTGCACGCCGTGCTCGGCGCGGCCGAGGCGCTCGGCGAGCCGCTGGTCGCGCTGCTCGGCGACCCCGCCTACTACTCGCGCTTCGGCTTCGAGCACTCGCAGACGCACGGTGTGACGGCCCCCGAGCCGGAGTGGGGGAAGTTCTTCCAGGTCCGGGTGTTCGACGGGCCGGTCCCGCCGCCGCGCGGGCGCTTCGCGTACGCGGAACCCTTCTCCCGGGTTGACGGCGGGTGATCGGTGTGAGATGCAGCTCACCGTGAAGAAGATCCTGTCGTGGCTCGCGCTCGTCGTCCTGGTGACCGGCTGCCAGGGCGCCGCCGGGTCCGCCGCGCCGCCCGTCCGGTCCCCGGCCGCGGCTTCGGCCAAGGTCGTCCCCCAGGAGGCCAAGGTCGTCTCGCAGGAGGCCGTGGACGGGCGGACGGACAAGCTCGTGATCGAGTCTCCGGCCACGGGCGGGCTGCGCTCGGTGTGGGTGCTGAAGCCCGCCGGCTGGAAGCCGGGTTCCACCGGCTGGCGCGTGCTGTACCTGCTGCACGGCTGCTGCGCCGGCGGCGCCTGGGACTGGCTCAGGACGGGTGAGACGGCCCGGCTGACCGCCCGCCTCGACGCCGTCGTCATCGTTCCCGAGGGCGGTTCGATGGGCTGGTACGCCGACTGGCGCGACGGCCCCGGCTGGGAGACGTTCCACATGACCGAGGTGCCCCGCCTGGTCGAGCCGCGGTACGGCGCCGGCACGCGCCGCGCGGTGGCCGGCTTCTCCATGGGCGGATACGGCGCGTTCGTCTACGCCGCCCGGCATCCGGGTGTGTTCGAGGCCGCGGCGTCGTTCTCCGGGGTGCTCGACATTCGCGACGACGTCCCCGGATACCGGTCGTTCATGGCGGACAACGGCGTGGACACCGAGGACCTGTGGGGCGACCCGAGCGCCTGGCCGGAGCACAATCCCGCCGACCTCGCCGGGCGGCTGAAGGGCGTGCGCCTCTACGCGTCCTCCGGCGACGGCGAGCCCGGCCCGCTGGACCCAGGCCGTCAGGACGGCGCATCGACCGATCGCACCGAGGCCTCGATCATGCGGCAGAACCTGAACTTCGCCAGGGCCGCGCGGAAGGCCGGGGTGAAGGTGACGACGGATTTCTACGGAAACGGCACCCACACCTGGCCGTACTGGATGCGTTCGTTCGAACGCGCGCTCCCGCTTCTTCTACCCTGAGACGCATGGGACGGGCCAATGACGAGGCGGCTGCCGCGCTGCAGGAGTATGCCGAGCTCTTCGCACTGAACGGCGGGGACGCCTTCCGCGTGCGCAGCTACCAGAGGGCGGCCAAGTCCATCGCGGGGTTTCCCGAGGATCTCACCAAGGAGACTCTGCGGTCGATCCCCGGCGTGGGCGAGGCGATCGCCAAGAAGATGGAGGAGTTCCTCGAGCGTGGCAGCTTCCGCCAGCTCGACGACCTGCGCGGCCGGGTGCCCGAGGGGGTGCGCGCACTGACCCGGATCCCCTCGCTCGGCCCGAAGAAGGCGCTGTTCCTGTTCCAGGAGCTCGGCATCGACTCCCCCGCCGCGCTGGCCGAGGCGATCCGGGCCGGCCGCCTGAACGGCCTGCGCGGCTTCGGCGCCAAGACCGAGGAGAACCTGCTCAAGGGCATCGAGCACATGGAGCGCTCGGGTGACCGGGTCCACCTCGGCGTCGCCACCGATCTGGCCGAGCGGGTCATCGCCTCGCTGCCCGCCGACCGGATCGCCTTCGCCGGGTCACTGCGCCGGATGAGCGAGACGATCGGCGACATCGACATCCTCGCTGTGGGCGACCCCGCCCTGATGGAGCTGTTCGCGCGGCAGCCGTACGTCACCGAAGTCATCGCGAGGGGCGAGCGGAAGACCTCGGTCAGGACCGACCGCGGCCTCCAGGTCGACCTGCGGCTGATCCCCGCCGAGTCGTGGGGCGCCGCGATGGTCTACTTCACCGGCAGCAAGGAGCACAACGTCCGCATCCGGGAGATGGCGGTCAAGAAAGGCTGGAAGCTGTCGGAGTACGGCCTGTTCGACGGCGACCGCCTCATCGCCTCCGAGACCGAGGAGGAGATCTACCAGGCGCTCGGCATGCGGTGGGTGCCTCCCGCGCTGCGCGAGGACGGCGGCGAGGTGGAGGCCGCGCTGCGCGGCGAGCTGCCGCGCCTGGTCGAGCTGCACGACCTGCGGGGCGACCTGCACACGCACACCGACCTGACCGACGGGATCGCCTCGCTGGAGGACATGGTCGCCGCCGCCGCGGTGCGCGGCTACTCCTACTACGCGGTGACCGACCACGCGCCCGACCTGGTCATGCAGCGGATGACCCTCGACAAGGCACTCGCCCAGCGCGCCCGCATCGCCGAGCTGCAGAAGAGCTATCCGGACATGCGGCTGCTGCACGGCAGCGAGCTGAACATCGCCCCGGACGGCTCGGTCGACTGGCCGGCCGAGGTGCTGGCCGGGTTCGACGTCTGCGTCGCGTCGGTGCACTCGCACTTCACCCAGTCGCGGGAGGAGATGACCCGCCGCTTCATCGCGGCGTGCGAGAACCCCCACGTCCACGTCATCGGTCACCCCACGACCCGGAAGATCGGCAAGCGGCCGGCGGTGGACGCGGACTGGGAGGCGGTGTTCCGCGCCGCCGCCAGGACCGGCACGATCATGGAGATCGACTCCTACCCCGACCGCGCCGACCTGCCCTCCGATCTCGTGCGGCTCGCGCGCCACCACGGCGTGAAGTTCTCGATCGACAGCGACTCCCACGCCATCCCGCACCTGGCCCACCAGCGGTTCGGCGTGGGCATCGCACAGCGGGCCTGGCTCACCCCGGACGACGTGGTCAACACCTGGCCCGTCGACCGCCTGCTGGCCCACCTACGCAGGGCCTGACCGGCGCCCCACCGCCTCCCCGGCGCCCCGGCCGCCCGCTCGCGGAGCCCGATTTCCTCGCGCAGGTCACGGGCGCGCCTGAACATCCCCGGGCGGCACGTGGGAGAAATGCGCCGGTAACTCCGCGCGGCGATGATGGTCGCGGTGCGGGGACGGTGATCGCCCTGCGCCGGGGGGCTCGCCGAGGGTGCGAGGACCGCCGGCCGGCGACGACCGGGCGGACCGGAACCGCGCGACGACCGGCGGCGGGGCGGCGGTGGACCGGGCGGCGTGAGCGGAAGGATGACGAGATGCGCCAGTTGACGGCACTCGACGCGCAGTTCCTGAGCGTGGAGTCGGCGACGACCGCGGCCCATGTGGCGGGTGTCGCCGTGCTCGACCCGTCGACCTCGCCGTCCGGCACGCTGACCAGGGAGGCGCTGCTCGCCCTGCTGCGCGAGCGGCTGCATCTCGCCCCGCCGCTGCGGATGCGGCTGGCCGACGTGCCCTTCGGGCTCGACCGGCCGTACTGGCTCGACGACCCGGACGTGGACCTCGACGCGCACGTGCACGAGGCCACCCTTCCGGCGCCGGGCGGGGAGCGGGAGCTGGCGGCGTACGTGGCGGGCGTCCACGCGCGGCGGCTCGACCGCGGCCGGCCGCTGTGGGAGGCGCACCTCGTCCACGGCCTGGCCGGCGGCCGCTGCGCCCTCTACATCAAGGTGCACCACTGCGCGATCGACGGCGTGTCGGGTTCGGAGATCCTGACCGCACTGCTCGATCCGTCGCCGCTGCCGCGCAGGGTGGACGCGCCTCCCGCCCCGGCGCCGCCGGTGCCGCCCAGCCTGCTCACGATGCTCGCCGGGGCGGTCGCCCGATCGATCGTCCAGCCGGTTGAGACGCTGTGCTCGCTCGCCCGTGCCGCCGCGGACCTGGACGCGATCCCGGTGGTCGCGGCGCTGCCCGACGCCCGGCTCGTGGCCCAGGCCGCCCGCGCGCTCGCGGGCGATTCGCGCCCGCTGCCCGAGACGCGGCCGCTGGTCGCGCCGCGCACGCCCTTCAACGGCCCGATCTCCGGCACGCGGGAGGTCGCCTTCGGCTCCGTGCCGCTGGCGGAGGTCAGGCGGGTGGCCAGGGCCTTCGGCATGGGCCCGAACGACGTGGTGATGACGCTGTGCGCCTCGGCGCTGCGGCGATGGCTGATCGCCCACGACGCGCTGCCCGACCGGCCGCTGGTGGCCGCCGTGCCGGTGGCGTTGCGCCCTCACTCCGGCGGGTCGTCCGGCGAGGCGGCGCAGGGGCGGGTCGGCAACCGCATCTCGGCGATGGTCACGCCGCTGGCCACAGACGTCGCCTGCCCGCGTGAGCGGCTGACGGCCGTACGCGCCGCGCTGGCCGCCGCCAAGCGGCGCTTCGCCGTGTCCCACCGCACGTGGCTGGACGACGTGTGCGCGATGCTGCCGAACGCCTTCGCGGCGCTGGCCACGCCGGTGGTGTTCCGCCTCGCGGGCGTCGCGGGGGCGGGAGTCAACCTCATCGTGTCGAACGTGCCCGGTCCCCGCGTGCCGTTGTATCTCTGCGGCGCCCGGATGCTGTCCTACCACCCGCTGTCGGTGGTCACCGACGCCACCGGAGGGCTCAGCGTCACCTGCGCGTCCTACGACGGCCGCCTGGACATCGGCGTCGTCGCCTGTCCCACCCGGCTGCCCGACGTCTGGAGCGTCGTCGGCCACCTGCGCGAGGCGATGGACGAGCTCCTGGCCCTGCTCGACGACTCCCCGCACGACGCGGCCCACGGCGAGGACACGGCCCACGGCGAGGACGCCGCGCCCGCACGGCCCCGCGACCAGCGGGAGGAGTCGCAGGAGATGGTGCCCGCCTGACCACCGGGCGACGGTGTGGCCCTCGTCAGCGCAGGGCGCCCGCGATCAGCTCCGCGACCGCGTCGGGGTCGATGTGGTGACCGGTGAGCAGGCAGATGCTCTCCTGGTAGAGCAGGACCGCGGCGAAGGTCGCGGCGGCGGCCTCCAGCCGTGCGGCGTCACCGCGCCCGCCCGGCAGGGCGAGCTCCAGGGCGAACCTGGCCCGGCGGATGATCTCGGCGTTGAGACGGCCGAGCCGCTCCCGTACGGACAGGTGGGTGTCGGCCTCCCGGAACAGGATGCGCCGCATCGCGGGGGACGCGCGCAGCGGCAGCCTGCGGGCGAGCCGCGACAGCGCGCCCGCCGCGTCGCCGGGGACCGCCTCGACCTCCTCCTCGACCACCACGGTGCGCTCGTCCACCAGCGAGATCAGTACGTCGATCTTGCGCGGGAAGTAGTGGAAGACCAGGCCCTTGGGCACGCCTGCCAGTTCGGCGATGCGCGCGGTCGGCGTGGCCTCGTAGCCGCCGCCCGCGAACAGTTCCTCGGCGGCGTCGAGGATGCGGGTGCGGGCGTCGCCGTCGGGCGGCAGCGTCCCTCTCCGCGAGCGCGAACGCGACCAGGCCTTGGCCGTCTGGAGAGGGCTGTCCACGGACCGAACCATAACCAGAGCGGGTGCCCCAACACCATGACGCGAGGGACAGGGCACGCATACGCCCGGCCGCGCCGGGCTGCGGTGGGTGGCGCAGCGAGGCGCGGCCGGGCGTATGGGGGTGCCGGCCCCCGGCGGCGGTGGGTGGCACCGCCGGAAGGCCGGCGACGTACGGCCGGGAACCGGTGTCAGTGGCTCGTGGCCTTCTCGGCTCCGAGGCCGGTCAGCGAGCGGACCTCGATCTCGGCGTACTTCGGAGCGTTGTACTCCTTGCTCAGGATCGTGCCGAGGTAGCCGCACAGGAAGCCGATCGGGATCGAGAAGATGCCCGGGTTCGACAGCGGGATCAGGTGGAAGTCGGCGTCGGGGAACATCGCCGTCGGCGCGCCGGAGACGACCGGCGAGAAGATCACCAGCACCACGGCGGAGATCAGGCCGCCGTAGATGGCCGAGACCGCGCCCGCCGTGTTGAACCTCTTCCAGAAGAGGCTGTAGAGGATCGCCGGCAGGTTGCCCGACGCGGCCACCGCGAAGGCCAGCGAGACGAGGAAGGCCACGTTGAGCGACTGGGCGAAGATGCTCAGCGCGATCGCGACCGCGCCGATCACGAATGCGGCGACGCGGGCGACCACGACCTCCTGGCGCTCGGTGGCGGTGCCCCGCTTGAAGACGTGCGCGTACAGGTCGTGGGCGAAGCTGGAGGAGGACGCGAGGGTCAGACCCGCGACGACCGCGAGGATCGTCGCGAACGCGACCGCCGCGATGACCGCCAGCAGGACCGTGCCGCCGACGTCGCCGAAGAGGTCCTGGCCCACCTGCTGGGCGAGCAGCGGGGCCGCCGTGTTGCCGGCCTTGTCGGCCTCGGCGATCGTCTTCGAGCCCACCACGGCCGCGGCGCCGAAGCCGAGCACCAGCGTCAGCAGGTAGAACACGCCGATGATGCCGATGCCCCACATGACCGACTTGCGGGCGTCCCTGGCGGTCGGCACGGTGTAGAAGCGGATGAGGACGTGCGGCAGGCCGGCGGTGCCGAGCACCAGGGCCAGGCCGAGGCTGATCAGGTCGATCTTGCCCCAGACGCCCTGGGCGTCCGTGCCGTACTTGAGACCGGGCTTGAGGAACGCCTCGCCCTTGCCGCTCGCGCTCGCGGCGTCGCCGAGCAGCCCGGACAGGTTGAAGCCGAACTTGCCGAGCACGAGCAGGGTGATCAGCGCCGCGCCGACCATCAGCATGACGGCCTTGACGATCTGCACCCAGGTGGTGCCCTTCATGCCGCCGAACACGACATAGATGATCATCAGCAGGCCGACCGCGATGATCGTCCAGATCTTGCCGGCCGCGGAGTGGACGCCGAGCAGCAGGCCGACGAGCGCGCCCGCGCCGACCATCTGCGCGAGCAGGTAGAAGATGCTCACGACGATCGTGGACACGCCGGCCGCCGTACGGACAGGGCGCGGCGACATCCGGAACGCCAGCACGTCGGCCATCGTGTACTTGCCGGAGTTGCGCATGAGCTCGGCGACGAGCAGCAGCGCCACCAGCCAGGCCACGAGGAAGCCGATGGAGTAGAGGAAGCCGTCGTAGCCCGACAGCGCGATGATGCCGGCGATGCCGAGGAACGACGCGGCCGACATGTAGTCGCCGCCGATCGCCAGGCCGTTCTGCAGGCCGCTGAACGACCGGCCGCCGGCGTAGAAGTCGGACGCGCTCTTGGTGTTGCGGCTGGCCCAGAACGTGATCCCGAGCGTGCCGGCGACGAAGACGACGAAGAGGATCGTGGACAGCGTCTCGTGACTCACTTGGTGCCCTCCCCGACCTCGTCGCGGCTCTCGGCCTCGGCGCGCAGCTCGTCGGCGATCGGGTCGAGCTTGGCCGCAGCGTGCCGCGAGTACGCCCAGGCGATCAGGAACGTCGACACGAACTGCAGCACGCCGAAGACGAGGGCGACGTTGATGTTGCCGAACAGCTTGGTGCCCATGAAGTCGCGGGCGAACCCGGAGAGCACCACATAGAGCAGATACCACGCCAGGAAGGCGACGGTCATGGGGAAGGCCCAGGAACGGTAGCGACGGCGCAGCTCCTGGAACGGCTCACCCGCCTGTATACGTTCATAAACCGATGGATCGTGCTGGACGGTCACAAGATCTCCTCCGGCATAGTGATCTGAATCACTTCAACGTAGGAGTGCGACGCGTGCGCCGACGAGTCCCGATGCCCGCCGCGTCGCCCAGCCGTACCGCCCGCTCGTTCACATGGCGCGTCCGTGCGACGAATGGTCGTTTGCACGCGCCGAGCGGTCCGGCGGACACCGGCGGACGACCTACATGTACCGCGGGTGCCAGTCCCCGCGGTCGACGTTCAGCGTCTCCGGGGTGTGCAGGCGGACCATGGTGCGCGCGACGCCGCGCGGCACCCGCGACGGCGTCAGCAGCGACACCACCACCATGACCGTGAACGACACGGGCACCGTCCAGGCCGCCGGCTGGGCCAGCAGCGACCCAGCCCAGCCGGTGTGCGGTCCGCCGGTGATGGTGACCACGACCGCCGCGCAGGCCAGCCCTCCGCCGGCCAGCAGCCCCGCCATCGCGCCCGCCGTCGTCAGCCTGCGCCACCAGATGCCCAGCACGAGCAGCGGGCAGAACGACGAGGCGGCCACGGCGAACGCCAGCCCCACGACCGTCGCCACCGGCAGCGACCGGGCCGCCCCGGCCAGCGCGAGCGGCACGAGCACCGCGAGCACGGTCGCGACGCGGAACGCGCGCACCCCGCCGCGCAGGATGTCCTGCGCGATCACCCCGGCGACCGACACCGTCAGCCCCGACGACGTCGACAGGAACGCCGCGAACGCCCCCGCGGTCACCAGCGCGGTCAGGAACTCGCCCACCGGCCCGCCGACCAGCCGGCCGGGCAGCGCGATGACCACCGTGTCGCTCTCCGGCATGCCGTAGACGTGGCCGAGGTAGCCGTACACGGCGGGCATCAGGTAGAAGGCGCCGAGCAGCGTCAGCACGAGAAGCGTGGTGCGGCGGGCGGCCCGGCCGTCGGGGTTGGTGTAGAAGCGGACGAGCACGTGCGGCAGCCCCATCGTCCCGAGGAACGTCGCGAGGATCAGCGAGTACGTCTCGTAGACCGGATGCTCGCGCCCGTGCAGCGGCAGCGCCCACTCGTCCCCCGGGGCGAGCCCCGGCGTGCCGTCGGACCACCAGGCCACGAGCATGAACGCCAGCGGCACCGCCAGAGCGGTCAGCTTCAGCCAGTACTGGAACGCCTGGACGAAGGTGATCGACCGCATGCCGCCCGACAGCACGTTGGTGGCGACCACCACCGCCACCAGCAGGCTGCCCGCCCACGGCGGCGCCCCGGTGATCGTACGGAAGACCAGCCCGGCGCTCTGGAACTGCGGCATGAGATACAGCCAGCCGATGAGCACGACGAGCACGCTCGACAGCCGCCGCACCGCCATCGACTCCAGACGCGCCTCGGCGAAGTCGGGCAGGGTGTAGGCCCCCGACCGCCGCAGCGGCGCCGACACCAGCACGAGCAGCACGAGATAACCGCCGGTCCAGCCGACCGGCAGCCACAGCATGTCCGCGCCGAAGGTGAGGATCAGGCCCGCGATGCCGAGGAAGGAGGCCGCCGACAGGTACTCGCCCCCGATCGCCGAGGCGTTCCACAGCGGCGAGACCGTGCGCGAGGCGACGTAGAAGTCCGACGTGGTGCGGGACATCCGGATGCCGAACGCGCCGATGAGCACGGTCGCCAGCATCACCAGGACGACCGCGGCGATCTGGCTCACCGGCGTGCCGTCCTCACCGGCGCTCCACGAGGTCGGCGAAGTCCCGCTCGTTGCGCTCGGCCTGCCGCACGTACAGCCAGGCGCCCGCGACGAGCGCCGGGTAGACCAGCCCCGCGAGCACGACCCACGGCAGCGGCAGCCCGAGCAGCTGGACCGCGCGCAACTCGGGGGCCAGCAGGAACAGCAGCGGCAGGCCGCCCACGACGCAGGCCAGCACGGTGCACACGAACAACGCCAGGCGGAACTGGGTCCGCACCAGCGAGCCCATGTAGACCTCGCCCAGGCGGGTCTGCTCGTCGATCTCCCGGGTGAGCGGATGCCGCGGCCTGCGGGCCGCCGCCGTGCGAGGGCTGGTCACCGTCACCCTGCGGGGCTTGCCTCCCGGCGCCGTCCCCTCGCCCTGCCCGCGCGCGCCCGTCGCCGCCCTGCGGGGCTTGCCGGTCACCGCCCAGGCTCCGCGGCGCTCACCGGGCCTGGCCCTTCCTGGCCCGGCGGACGAGCAGGTCGCGCAGCTCGCGGGTGTGGCGGCGGCTCACCGGGATCTCGGTGTCGCCCACCCGCACCACGCACTTGCCCGAGTCGATGTGCAGCTCGTCGATGTGCTTGACCGCGACGAGGTGACTGCGGTGGACGCGCAGGAACCCGGCCGACGCCCAGCGTTCCTCCAGCGTGGCCAGCGGGATGCGGACCAGGTGGCTGCCGGTCGCCGTGTGCAGCCGCGCGTAGTCGCCCTGCGCCTCGACGTAGCGCACCTCGGTGCTGGCCACGAACCGGGTGACGCCGCCCAGCTCGACCGGGATCGTGTCCGCCTGCGGCCCCTCCCCCGGCTCGCCCCGGCTGCCGCACACCCGGCGGATCGCCTCGGCCAGCCGCTCCGGCCGTACGGGCTTGAGCAGGTAGTCCTCGGCCTTCAGCTCGAACGCGTCGACGGCGTGGGCCTCGTACGCCGTCACGAAGACGATCTTCGGGGGCCGGCTGAACTGGGTCAGCAGCCGCCCCAGCACCACCCCGTCGAGCCCGCGCATGCGGATGTCGAGGAAGACCGCGTCCACCGGCTTGCCGTCCGCGATGGCGCGGTCGAGCAGCCGCAGCGCGGCGGCTCCGTCGCGGGCCGTGAGCACGTCGCCGATGCGGGGGTCCGCGCGCAGCAGGTAGGCGACGTCCTCCAGCGCGGGCTGCTCGTCGTCCACCGCCAGAACCCGCAGACCGCTCACGATCACCCCTCTCACCGACCGATCCATAAGAGAGTGATGACCGGAACGTGCGGAAGTCAACGCCTCCTCATCACGACCGCATCACGGCTCGGATCGCGGTCGCGAGGGGAACGAGCCTCGGCTCAGGCCTGGACGCCGGGGTGATACTTGGGCACCCGTACGGCGACCTTGGTGCCGGCGCCCTCGCCGGTCTCCACCACGAGGCCGTACTCGTCGCCGTAGACCTGGCGCAGCCGCTCGTCGACGTTGGCCACGCCGATGCCGCCCGCGCCCGAGCGGTCCTCCCCCGCCAGCACCCGCCGCAGCCGTTCGGGGTCCATGCCGACGCCGTCGTCCTCGACGGTGATGACGCACTCCGCGCCCGCGTCCTCGGCGACGAGCGTGATCCGGCCCACCCCCGGCTTGGCCTCCAGGCCGTGCCGTACGGCGTTCTCCACGAGCGGCTGCAGGCACAGGAACGGCACGGCCACGGGCAGCACCTCCGGCGCGATGCGCAGCGTGACCTGGAGCTGGTCGCCGAACCTGGCCCGCTCGAGCGTGAGGTAGCGGTCGATCGAGCGCAGCTCCTCGGCCAGGGTGGTGAAGTCGCCGTGCCGCCGGAAGGAGTAGCGGGTGAAGTCGGCGAACTCCAGCAGCAGTTCCCTGGCCTGCTCGGGGTCGGTGCGGACGAACGACGCGATGGTGGTCAGCGAGTTGTAGATGAAGTGGGGCGAGATCTGCGCCCGCAGCGCCCGGACCTCCGCCTCCATCAGCATGGTCCGGGAACGGTCGAGCTCGGCCAGCTCCAATTGGGAGTCCACCCACCGAGCGACCTCCTGCGCCGCCCGCACGAGCCCGGCCGAGGCGTGGTCGCCGTACGCCGCGAGCGAGCCGACGACGCGGTCGTCGGTGGTGAGCGGGACGACGACGGCGTGCCTGACGGGGCACTCGGGCCGCGCGCAGTCGAGCGCGAGCACCTGGGTGCGGCCGTCCTTCAGCGTCTCCGCGGCGTGCTCGAACGCGTCGGCCGCGTGGTGGTCGCCCACCCCGTCGTAGACCAGCAGCCCCTCCACGCTGGTGACGGCGATGGCCGGGGAGCCGAGCAGCTCGCGCAGGTGCCGCGACGCCTTGAGCGCCCCGGCCTGGGTGAGCCCCGCGCGCAGCGGCGGCGCGGCCAGCGACGCGGTGTGCAGCGTCTCGAAGGTCGCCCGCTCGGCGGGACTGCTGCCGAGGTCGCGACGGCCGCGCAGCACCCGCCACAGCACGACGGCCGGCACGGCGACGAGGACGGCGACGACGAGCGTGGTGACGACCGGTTCCACGCCGCCGCAGCCTACCCGCCGCCCGCCGCCCGCCCGCGCGCGCGGCGGTGAACGGTCGTGATCGCGCGCCGGGACGCTCGGGCGGGGCCCCTGCCTGCGCGCGGTGGCGGGTGGACACGGCGCCTACCGCGCGGCCGTCTTCCGCACGAACGCGGCGACCGCCTCGCCCAGCTCGCGGCCCGCGTCCTCCTGCAGGAAGTGGCCGGCCCCGGCGATGACGGGGTGGTCGAGCCCGGCCGCGCCGCGCATGGACTTCTTCAGGATCGGCGCCATGCCGCCGGTGATGGGGTCGCGGTCGGAGAACGCGACGAGGAACGGCAGGTCGAGGCGGGTGAGCGTGTCCCAGGCGGCGCGGTTGGCGGGGGCGGCCGGGTCGTCGGGGGTGATCGGCACGAGACCCGGCATCGCCCGCGGCCCCGCCTTGAACTCCTCCGAGGGGTACGGCGCGTCGTAGGCCCGGCGCACCGGCTCGGGCAGCTCGGTGACACAGCCGGACTGGACGAACCGGGCGATGTCGAGTACGGGCGCCTTCTCGACGGCCTCGCGGAAGCGGTGCCACACCTCCGGCATCGGGATGTCGCCGGTCGGCAGGCCGGTGTTGGCGGCGACGACCCGGGCGAACCGGTCCGGATGCTCGGCGACGAGCCGCAGCCCGATCAGCCCGCCCCAGTCCTGGCCCACCAGCGTCACGCCGTCGAGGCCGAGCGCGTCGAAGGCGAGCGACCGCACCCACTCCACGTGCCGGGCGTAGGTGTGGTCCTCCGGGCGGGACGGCTTGTCGGAACGGCCGAAGCCCACCAGGTCGGGGGCGACGGCCCGGCAGCCCGCCTCGGCCAGCACGGCGATGACGTGCCGATAGAGGAACGACCAGCTCGGCTCCCCGTGCAGCAGCAGCACCGGCGGGCCGTCCGCGGGACCCGCCTCGACGTACGCCATCCGGGCGCCGCCGGTCACCTCTGCGTAGCGGGGTTCGTAGGGGAAGCCGGGCAGCCCGGCGAAGCGCTCGTCGGGGGTGCGCAGTAAATCCATGCTGTAGTCCTTTACGACGTAGATTCGTTACGAAAAGTCGGCGGGGCACGGAGCGGGCGGGCGACCCCGCGCCAGGGCGGTCCGGGCTTCAGTGAGAACCCGCGGGCGCGTCCAGCGCGGCGCGGATGCGGGCGGCGTAGTCCTCCATCTCGGCATCGCCGTCGTACTTGACCCGGGGCCAGAAGAAGCCGCGCAGGCCGTCCTTGCGGTTGCGGGGCACGACGTGGACGTGCAGGTGGGGCACGCTCTGACTGATCCGGTTGTTCATCGCGACGAACGTGCCGGCCGCGCCGGTGCCCGTCTCGACCGCGCGCACGACGGCCTGGACCCGGCCGAAGAACGGCCCGACCGATTCCGGCGGAAGGTCCGGCAGGGTCTCGGCGTGGCCGCGCGGCACGACGAGCACGTGCCCCTTGAACACCGGCCGGGCGTCGAGGAAGGCCGCGGCGACCTCGTCGTCCAGCACCACGTGGGCGGGCCGCTCCCCCGCCGCGATCTCGCAGAACACGCAGCCGTCCACGGTCACCAGCCCAGGGTGGCGTCGCCCTCGACGAGGGCCTTGGCGATGATCAGCCGCTGCACGTCGTTGGTGCCCTCGCCGATCGCCATGAGCGGCGCGTCCCGGTAGAGGCGCTCGACCACGAACTCCTGCGAGTAGCCGTACCCGCCGTGGACCCGCATCGCCTCCATCGTCGCCCGCAGCGCCACCTCCGAGGCGAAGTACTTCGCCATCGCGGCCTCGCTGCGCACCGGCCCCGCCTCCGATTTCGTGGCCGCCCAGTACGTCATGAGCCTGGCCGCCTGGATCTCGGTCGCCATGTCGGCCAGCTTGAGCTGGATCGCCTGGAAGCCGGCGATCGGCTGCCCGAACGCGTGCCGCTCGCGGGCGTAGCCCAGGGCCGCGTCGTAGGCGCACTGGGCGACGCCGACAGCCCGGGCGGCGATGTTGAGGCGGCCGAGTTCGAGCGCCGACAGCACCTGCTGCATGCCGCGCCCCTCCACGCCGCCGAGCAGCCGGGACGCCGGCACCCGCACGCCGTCGAGGACCACCTCGCACGTCTCCGTGCCCTTGTAGCCCAGCTTGGGCAGGTCGCGGCTGACGGTCAGGCCCTCGCTGCCGGCGTCCACGAGCAGCACCGACATCCCGCGGTGGGCGGGCGTCTCGATCGAGGTCTTCACCAGGACGGGCAGCGGATCGGCGTGCCGCGCGTTGGTGATCCACGTCTTGGTCCCGGTGACGACGTAGTGGTCGCCGTCGCGGACCGCCCGGGTGGCGATGCCCTGCAGGTCGGTTCCCGCGCCCGGCTCGGTGAGCGCGATCCCGGTGCGGCGCGCTCCCGTGGCGAGGCCGGGCAGGTAGTGGCGGCGCTGCTCCTCGGTGCCGTACTTGGCGATCATCCAGGCGGACAGCGAGTGGGAGCCGAGCACCCCCGCCACGCCCATCCAGCCCCGGGCGATCTCCTCGAAGACCAGGGCGAACGACACGCGGTCGAGGTCGAGCCCGCCGTACTCCTCCGGGATCGTGACGCCGAACAGCCCCAGCTGCGCGAACCGCTCGACGATCTCCGCCGGGTAGCGGCCCGTGCGCTCCCACTCCGGCGCGACGGGGACGATCTCCTTGTCCACGAACTCCCGCAGCGTCCGCTGGAACAGCCGCTGGTCCTCGTTCAGCTCGAAGTCCATCACGCCTCCATCGGGCCGGTCTTGGCGCGCGGGAAGTATCCCTTGTCGTGTGGCGCGTCACGCTTGTAGACCATCACCGCGCGCCGCCAGGACATCACCTCGTCGCCGTCCTGGTTCAGCCCCCGGGTCCGGCAGGTGACGATGCCGGCGTACGGCCGGGAATTCGACTCGCGCTTGTCCACCACCATCGACTCGGCGTAGAGCGTGTCGCCCACGAAGACCGGATGGGTCAGCCGGATCTCGTCCCAGCCGAGGTTCATCATGGCCGTCTGGCTGACGTCGATGACCGACAGCCCGAGCACGATCGCCACCGAGAGCCCCGAGTTCACGATGATCTTCCCGGCCGGAGACCCGGCGGCGAAGTGCGCGTTGAAGTGGTTCTGGTTGGTGTTCATCGTCAGCAGCGTGAACCAGGTGTTGTCGGGCTCGCTGATCGTGCGGCCGAGTGGGTGCTGGTAGACGTCGCCGACCACGAAGTCCTCGTAGTAACGCCCGATCCGGGCTTCATGGACCGTCACACCAGAATACTATTCTGGATCTTCCCGCCACAGGAGGACCCACGGCACCGGTTCTCCAACGTTCGGAACAGTTCCGGACATGCACAGACCTGGCATACGGGCCTCGGGTCTCCAACAGTGGGGACTGCTTCGCACGGGCTCCACCGCTGTGGAACGCGGCCGAGCCCGGGCCCCGCGACAGATCCCCCAACCGAGACTCGAAAAAGGAGCTCGTCATGCGCCGACGTATCGCCGCCGCCGTTCTCACCGCCCTCATGTCCATCGGCGTCACCGCCGCGATCGCCGCGGCGTCGGCCACGCCGGCCAGCGCGGACTACTACTGCTGCTGACCGGGCCCGTCCCCGTCCTCTCCTGTGCCGCAGAGAAGGCGGGGGCCCCTGCGGCCATCAGGAAGGCCCGGCGCCGGGCCGGGCCTTCCTGATACTCCCGACGCGTCGGCGCCGGGGCGGCCTCAGGGCGCGTCGGCCTCCTGGCGCGCTTCGCGCCGCGGCTCGGGCACCTCGCTCAGGCCTTCCTCGGGTTCGGGGTTCTTCGGGGGGTCGCGGGGGTCGACGTACGGCTCCGCCGGGGACTCGCCATCCGCGATCCTGCGGCCGCGCTGGAGCTCGGCGTCGAGTTCGGCGCCGCAGAGGATGACGATGTTCGACAGCCACAGCCAGACGAGGAAGACGACGACGGCCGCGAGCGTGCCGTACGTCTTGTTGTAGGAGCCGAACCGCGCGACGTACAGCCCGAAGCCGGCGGACACCACGACCCAGGCCACGACTGCGAGCAGGCTGCCGGGGCTGAGCCACCGCACGCCGGGCTGGCGGACGTTGGGCGCCGCGTAGTAGAGCAGGGTGATCATGCCCGCCGCGAGCAGCACGAGGACCGGCCACTTGGCGATGCCCCAGACCGTGACCGCCGTCGGCCCGAGGCCGATCAGGTCCCCCGCGATCTCGGCGAGCCGGCCGGTGAAGGTGACGGCGAGCGCGGAGGCCGCCATCAGGATCACCAGCAGGAGCGTCAGCCCCACCCGGAGCGGGGTCACCTTCCAGAACGGACGGCCCTCGCGGATGTCGAAGATCGCGTTGGTCGCCCGGATGAACGCGCCCATGTAGCCGGAGGCCGCCCACAGCGCGAGCAGCAGACCCGTGATCGCGAACACCCCGGCGGTGCCCTGGTGCTGCTGGACGTTGGCGAGGCCGGTCTCGAGCATCTGCTGGACCGGCCCCGGCGTCAGCGACTTGATGTTCCCGAGCAGCGGTTCCGTGGCGCTATGGCCCAGCAGGCCGAGTATCGACACCAGCACGATCAGCCCGGGGAAGATCGAGAGGACGGCGTAGTACGTCAGCGAGGCCGCCCAGTCGGGAACGTTGTCCTCCTTGAACTCCTTGGCCGTGCGTTTGACGACTCCGATCCAGTCGCGACGCGACAGCCTCTTGAGCGGCCCCTGCTCGTCCTCGGGGTCGGTCATCGGTGGGCGAACCTCCGCATGAGCGTGTGACGTGCCTGCGGGAACATCCGGCGGCCGCCGAACATGCGGGTCCTGCCGAACACGCCGCGCGTTCCCCTGCCGCCGAACATGGCCTTCCGGCCGAACGTGTTCATCCCGCCGAAACCGCGCTTACGGCCGGGCATGCGCAGCCCGCCGAAGGCGCTCTTCCCACTGAACGCGCCCTTGCCGCCGAGCGGGCCCATGCCGCCGATCCTCTTCTTGGCGCCGAACATCCGGTAGCCGCCGGCCGGCTTACCGATCTTGCCGGAGGTCCCGAGCCTGCCCATCCCCCGGGCCACGCGGCCTCCGCCGAACCCGCGCATCCTCGACGACATGCCCTGCCTCTGGAACATGCCGGACATGCCCGGCCTCGTCGTACTGCCCTGGTTCCGGGCGATCAGGCGGCGCAGCAGCAGCAGCGCGGTCCCCGCGGCTCCGGCGGCGGCGACCAGGCCGGGACGGCGCCTCGCCTGCTCACCCACCCTGCCGGCGGCTCCCCGCACCGGTTCCGGCGTGACGTCGCGCACCCGGCCGGTGACCTCGGCGACCCTGGCCCGCGCGGCGGCGGTGGTCGCGTGCACGCGCTCCTGCGCCCGCGCCTTCACATCGGCCTTGGCGGCCAGCGCCTCGATCGTGTCGCCGAGGTGGTCGCGGGTCCGTTCGATCTCCTGGCGGACCTCGGCGATCTCGTCGTGGCCCTTCTTCTCGTCCTCGCCCTTGGTCTCGGTGTCCCGGGCCGCGGCGACGGGCTCGGGACCGGGCCGCGACTGCCGCACGGCGTTCAGCGACTCCGGCTCGGTGACCGGCTCGGACACGTCCTGTCTGTGCACCCCCACGGCGCCGGCGTTCGGCCGGGCCGCTCCGGGGTCGGTCTCGGTCATCTGCGCGCACTCTCCTTCATGACGTCGATGTCTGCTTTGAGGCTGCGCATCGCCTCGTCGGGAGTGGGCGGCGCCGCCCGGGACACCTGCTCCTTGCCCACCAGGGCGAGCAGCCCGGCGAGCGCGAGCAGCGCGGCGCCGATGATCAGGGCGCTGGCCCAGGCGGGCAGCACCAGCGCGAGCGCCAGGATCGCCGTGGCCACGAGGGCTCCCCCGCCGTAGAACGCGATGAGACCCGCCGCGCCGAGCAGGCCCGCGCCCATACCCGCGCGTTTGCCCTTGCGCGTCATTTCGAGCCGCGCCAGCCGCAGTTCGTCGCGGATCAACCGGGAGACGTCCTCGGACAGCCGTCGGACGAGTTCGCCCGTGGACAGCGACTCCTTCTGGATGGTCATGGCCTGCCTCCCTTCCAGGGTTGGGAAGCGCCTACCCGCAGCCGAGAGCCCTAACCACCGGCCTCGGCGGGCTGAACGGCCGGGCCGTTACAGATGAAAGTTTCAGTTATGAATTCTCGCCACATCTGTCAGGGAGGGGCAAAAGACCAGCAAGGGGCCCCGGCTCACGGCGCGGCCGGATCACCGGGTGAGGCGTCGGCAACCTGTCATTGACATACGGGGGGCCCAATCCACAATCCTGTTGTGGGAGCGCTCCCATCCTACCGGTTCAGATTCACCCTTGCCCGCATCGGCCGCGAAATCCGCTACCTGGGATTTCTTCATCCGATGCTCCCACCCCCAAACCACTTTGGAGACCCTCCAAAAATGAGAACGAGAGCTCTTAGTACGGGAGCGCTCCCACGATCGCGGAAACCGCTGGCACTGCTGGCGGCCGCCACCGTGAGCGGCGGCCTTCTCGTCGGGCTGGCGCAGACTCCCGCGTCCGCCGCCGTGTCCTGCGACGTGCAGTACGCGCTCAACTCCTGGGGTTCCGGCTCGGGCGGCTTCACGGCCAGCCTGGACATCAAGAACCTGGGCGACCCGGTCAGCAACTGGACGCTCCGGTTCACCTTCCCCAACGGACAGAGACTGTCGAACGGCTGGTCGGCCAACTGGAGCCAGAGCGGCACCACCGTCACGGCCACGAACATGTCCTGGAACGGCAACCTGGGCACCGGTGCGACGACCAACGTCGGATTCCAGGGAACGTGGACCGGCAGCAACAACAAGCCCGCCTCGTTCTCCATCAACGGGGTGACCTGTGGGGCGGTCGTGAGCCCCTCCCCGCCGGTGAGCCCGTCGCCGTCCCCCTCGCCGTCGCCGTCCCCGTCGCCCGTCGTGTCGCCCTCGGCCAACGTGTCGCCGTCGCCCGACGTGTCGCCGTCGGCGAGCCCCACCCCGGGCACGGACAACCAGTACGTCCAGAACTTCCTGACGATGTACAACAAGATCCACGACCCGGCCAACGGGTACTTCTCGCCGCAGGGCGTGCCGTACCACTCGGTCGAGACGTTCCTCGTGGAGGCGCCGGACCACGGCCACGAGACCACGTCCGAGGCGTACAGCTACTACCTGTGGCTGGAAGCCATGTACGGCAAGGTCACCGGTGACTGGTCGAAGTTCAACACGGCGTGGCAGTCGATGGAGAAGTACATCATCCCGGCGCACGCCGACCAGCCCACCAACGACAAGTACGACCCGAGCAAGCCGGCGACGTACGCGGGTGAGTGGGACGACATCAGCGGCTACCCGTCGAGGCTCGACAGCAGCGTCAGCGTCGGCAGCGACCCCATCGCCAACGAGCTGAAGAGCGCCTACGGCACCTCCGACGTCTACGGCATGCACTGGCTGCTGGACGTCGACAACGTCTACGGCTACGGCCGCTGCGGCGACGGCACCACCAAGCCGGCGTACATCAACACCTACCAGCGCGGCCCCGAGGAGTCGGTCTTCGAGACCATCCCGCAGCCGTCGTGCGACACCTTCAAGTTCGGCGGCCCGAACGGGTACCTCGACCTGTTCACGGGTGACGCGTCGTACGCGAAGCAGTGGAAGTACACCAACGCGCCGGACGCCGACGCCCGCGCCGTCCAGGCCGCCTACTGGGCGCTGACCTGGGCGACCGAGCAGGGCAAGCAGTCGCAGATCTCCACCGCGGTCGCCAACGCGGCGAAGATGGGTGACTACCTGCGCTACGCGATGTACGACAAGTACTTCAAGCAGCCGAACTGCACCAGCACCTCCTGCCCGGCCGGCACCGGCAAGAACGCGTCGAACTACCTGCTGTCGTGGTACTACGCCTGGGGCGGCGCGACCGACACGTCGGCCGGATGGGCCTGGCGCATCGGCTCCAGCCACAACCACTCGGGCTACCAGAACCCGATGGCGGCCTGGGTGCTGTCGAACGTCAACTCGCTGAAGCCCAAGGGTTCGACCGCCGTCAGCGACTGGTCGACCAGCCTCACCCGCCAGCTGCAGTTCTACAAGTGGCTGCAGTCGGCCGAGGGCGCCATCGCCGGCGGTGCGACCAACAGCTGGCAGGGCCACTACGCCTCCCCGCCGTCCGGCCTGCCGAAGTTCTTCGGCATGGCCTACGACTGGCAGCCGGTCTACCACGACCCGCCGTCCAACCAGTGGTTCGGCTTCCAGGTCTGGACGATGGAGCGCGTGGCTGAGCTCTACTACGCCACGGGCAACAGCGACGCCAAGGCCATCCTCGACAAGTGGGTCACCTGGGCGCTGTCCGGCACCACGATCAACGCCGACGGCAGCTTCCGGATGCCCTCGACCCTGAGGTGGACCGGCCAGCCGGACTCCAGCTTCAGCGGCCCGGGGATGCCGGCGGCCAACACCGGCCTGCACGTGACCATCCAGGACTACACCGACGACGTCGGCGTGGCCGGTTCGTACGCCAAGACCCTGATGTTCTACGCGGCCAAGGCGAACCACGCCCAGGCCAAGAGCACGGCGAAGGCGCTGCTCGACGGCATCTGGAAGAACAACCAGGACGCCAAGGGCGTGTCGGTCAACGAGACCAAGGCCGACTACAACCGCATCGACGACCCGATCTACGTCCCGTCCGGCTGGACCGGCAAGATGCCGAACGGCGACACGATCAACAGCAACTCGACCTTCATCTCCATCCGGTCCTTCCTCAAGAACGACCCGGACTGGCCGAAGGTCCAGTCGTACCTGAACGGCGGATCGGCCCCGGTCTTCCGCTACCACCGCTTCTGGGCGCAGACGGACGTCGCGACCGCGCTCGGACAGTACGGCCTGCTCTTCCCCAACGGCTGAGCGGGTCCCCGTGAGCCGGGGTGCGGTGTCGCCTGACCCTTCACCGCACCCCAAGGAAGTGTCCCGGCGGGACACGACCGAATAAGCAGGGGCGCGGCGGCGCCTGACCCGCCGCCGCGCCCCCGACCCCCCACCTATGCGAGGCACATCTCCATGCGGCGTACGTTTCCGGCACTGGCGGCGCTGATCATCTCCACCGCGGTCGTCCCGGCCGCGGTCCCCACCTCGGCTTCCGCGGCCCCCGCGTACAACTACGGCGAGGCGTTGCAGAAGTCGCTCTTCTTCTACGAGGCCCAGCAGTCCGGCAAGCTGCCGTCCACCAACCGCGTCACCTGGCGCGGCGACTCGGCGCTGAACGACGGCAAGGACGTCGGGCTCGACCTGACCGGCGGCTGGTTCGACGCCGGCGACCACGTCAAGTTCGGCCTGCCGATGGCGGCGAGCACCACGATGCTCGCGTGGGGCGCGGTCGAGTACCGCGACGCCTACGCGTCCTCGGGCCAGCTCACCTACCTGCTGAACAACCTGCGCTTCGTCAACGACTACTTCGTGAAGGCGCATCCCTCCCCCAACGTGCTGTACGGGCAGGTCGGCAGCGGCAACCCCGACCACGCCTGGTGGGGGGCGGCCGAGGTGCTGCCGATGAGCAGGCCCTCGTACAAGATCGACTCCTCGTGCGGCGGGTCCGACCTGGCCGGCGAGACGGCGGCCGCGATGGCGGCGTCCTCGATCGTCTTCCGCCCCACCGACCCCACGTACGCCGACAAGCTCCTCACCCACGCCAAGCAGCTGTACTCCTTCGCCGACACCGTGCGCGGCAAGTACAGCGACTGCATCACGGACGCGTCGAACTTCTACAAGTCCTGGAGCGGGTACAACGACGAGCTGGTGTGGGGCGCCATCTGGCTCTACCGCGCCACCCAGGACGCCTCCTACCTCGCCAAGGCCGAGTCGTACTACGCCAACCTCGGCACCGAGTCGCAGTCGACGACCAAGTCGTACAAGTGGACGATCGCCTGGGACGACAAGTCGTACGGCTGCTACGCGCTGCTGGCGAAGCTGACCGGCAAGCAGCAGTACACCGACGACGCCAACCGCTGGCTCGACTGGTGGACGGTCGGCGTCAACGGCCAGAAGGTGAACTACTCCCCCGGCGGCCAGGCCGTGCTCGACCAGTGGGGATCGCTGCGCTACGCGGCCAACACCTCCTTCGTGGCACTCGTCTACAGCGACTGGCTGACCGACGCCACGCGCAAGGCCCGCTACCACGACTTCGCCGTCCGCCAGATCAACTACGCGCTCGGCGACAACCCGCGTAAGGCGTCGTACGTCGTCGGTTTCGGGAACAACCCGCCACGTAACCCGCACCACCGGACCGCACACGGCACCTGGACCAACAACCAGAACGGCGAGCCGGAGCAGAGCCGGCACATCCTGTACGGCGCGCTCGTCGGCGGGCCGAAGACGGCCGACGACGCCTACGCCGACAGCCGGGCCGACTTTGTGATGAACGAGGTCGCCACCGACTACAACGCGGGCTTCACCAGCGCGCTGGTGCGGCTGTACAAGGAGTACGGCGGCACGCCGCTGGCGAACTTCCCGGTCGCGGAGACCCCCGACGGCCCGGAGATCTACCTCCAGGCGGCGGTCAACGCCACGGGCCAGAACTTCACCGAGATCAAGACCATGGTCTACAACCACTCGGCCTGGCCCGCCCGCGCGCTGACCGACGGGTCGTTCCGCTACTACTTCACCCTCGACGGCGACACCACGCCGGGCCAGATCACCCTGACGGCGAACTACAACCAGTGCAAGCCGCCGACCGGGCCGACGCAGTTCTCCGGCAAGGTCTACTACGTCACGATCGACTGCTCGGGGCAGACCATCGCACCGCAGGGTCAGTCGGAGTCGCGGCGTGAGGTGCAGTTCCGCATCGCCAGCGCGGGCAGCTGGGACCCGTCCAACGACTGGTCGTACACCGGGGTGTCCACCACGCCGTCCACGCCGGCGACGGTGCAGAACATGACGCTGTACTCGGGGTCCACCAAGATCTGGGGCAACGCGCCGGGCACCGAGCCGTCCCCGTCCCCCAGCCCCTCGGTCTCCCCGTCCCCGTCGCCCAGCCCGTCCGCGTCGCCGTCGTCAAGCCCGTCGCCGTCTCCGTCTCCGTCGCCCAGCCCGTCGCCGTCGCCGTCGCCGTCGCCGTCGCCGTCGCCCAGCCCGTCGCCCGTCACCGGCAAGGCGTGCACCGCCACGTACAAGCTCACCAACTCGTGGCAGGGCGGCTTCCAGGCGGACGTCACCGTGCTCAACTCCGGTGGCACGGCCATCTCCGGCTGGACGGTGGGGTGGTCGTTCCCGAACGGCCAGACCGTCGCCCAGCTGTGGAGCGGCACCGTCAGCCAGAGCGGTTCGAACGTCACGGTGAAGAACCTGTCCTGGAACGGCGGCCTGAACCCCGGCGCCACCACGAGCTTCGGCTTCACCGGCAACGGCTCGGGCACCACCCCGGCCCTCACCTGCACCCCCGCGTAGCCCGCGCTCCCGGGCTCGCCCAAGTCGCCCGCCTTCCCCGGATGGACCCCTCTCCGGGGAAGGCGGAGCACCAACCCCCATCGCGGACCGACCGGCGTGGAGCGGACGGTCCGGCGTCCCGGCGACGACCGGGCAGTGCGAGGAAGGGAGATCGATGATCAAGAGAGCGATCACCACGGCGGCCCTGGTCCTGGTGTCCACCGGGATCGCGGCCGTTCCGGCGTCCGCGGACTCGATCGGCTGCGGGGCGAAGTACGCGATCACCAGCGAATGGCCCGGGACCCGGGACGCCACCGCGCTCGGGCAGGTCACCGTGACCAACACGGGTTCGTCCGCCAGCAAGGGCTGGCGGGTGTCGTGGCGCTACACCGACGGCAGCGTCGTCACGCAGGTGTGGGGGGCCGTCCCCCTCCCGGTGATCGGCATCGTCGGCGCCCATGCGTTCGGCAACGAGAGCTACAACGGCAATCTCCCCGTCGGCGGCTCGACCGTCTTCGGCTTCGCCGCCCGCCTGGGCGGCGGAAAGGCACCGGACGTGACCTGCACGCCCGCCTGACCGGCGGGCCGGCGGCCTCCCTGGACCGGCAGGACTAGAGGAGAGCAGGCTTCTCCAGCCATATGATCAATTATGTGATCAATACCGATATAGACGATCCCCCGGGACAAACTCCCGGGGGATCGTCGTCTTCCGCTATTCGAACATGACGCAACCTGACACGTCACACCATGCCATGCCGAATCACCACGACTCGGGAGGCATGTTCACGTCGCCGACGCGGTCGTAGATGACGGTCTCGTCCGCCAGTCTGACGACCACCACACGGCGGGCGAGTCCCGCTCGTTCCAGCGCCTTCGCGGACTCCACGGCGTTCTTGGCATAGTGGTAGCGGTCACGGCTACCGGTGAACGGGCTCTCCCTGTCGCACCGGACCTCGTAGCGGTCATCCGGCCAAGGGTGAGGAAGCCCGTCAGTAGTGCGGCGCTCGGTAGCGGTCGCGGTCATTGCACACCTCTCTTGTCGCGGAGGGACCTCCGCTCAGAAAGACCCCCCTGCCCCCCCAACGTCTAAGTATTCCTCATATGCAACATTTGTTTCACGGCAACCCCCTCGAACAGAGGGCCGAGGACAGCACGATGTCACGCGAGGGGCAGCATGGCCTGTCACGGCCGCAGGACGTATCCCACGCCCCGCACCGTGTGGATCAGCGGCCGCCGGCCGGCGTCGATCTTCTTGCGCAGATAGCTGATGTACAGCTCGACCACGTGCGCCTGCCCGCGGAAGTCGTACGACCAGACGCGGTCGAGGATCTGCGCCTTGCTCAGCACCCGCCGGGGGTTGCGCATGAGGAAGCGCAGCAGCTCGAACTCGGTCGGCGTGAGCTCGACCGGCTCCCCGTCGCGGGTCACCTCGCGGGCGTCCTCGTCCATCACCAGGCCGCCCACCACCAGCCGGTCGCCCTCGGCGCTGCGCGCCATGCCGGCGCGGCGCAGCAGCCCGCGCAGCCGGGCGAGCACCTCCTCCAGGCTGAACGGCCTGGTCACGTAGTCGTCACCGCCCGCGGTGATGCCCGCGACGCGGTCCTCCACGGCGTCGTGCGCGGCCAGGAACAGCACGCGCACGTCCGGAGCATCGGCACGCAGGCGGCGCAGCACCTCCAGCCCGTCCAAGCCGGGCAGCATGATGTCCAGCAGCACCGCGTCGGGCCGGAACTCCCGTGCCTCCTTCACCGCCGACGTCCCGTCCCCCGCCGTGCGCACCTCCCAGCCCTCGTATTTCAGCACCGCCCCGAGGACCTCGACGAGGTCCGGTTCGTCGTCGACCACGAGGACGCGTACGGGGTTCCCATCGGGGCGGACCAGCCCGGGCCGGTCGTTCGAAGTCTTACGCATGATGGGGTCAAGGGTCCTCCCCCCTCACCGGGCATGCCCTGTGAGCCACCTCAGAGAATCCTATGAATGGTCTCGACCCCCACACCGGCCGGCCCGCGACCGAGCCGGCCTCGGTGACGGTCATCGGCCCGCACCTCCCCCTCACGGACGCGTACGCCACCGGCACCATGCCCCGCCCATCGCGCCGTCGCTCGCTCACCGCGCGAGAGCGTGCTTGAGCCGCGTGGTGGCGGCCACGGCGGGCCACAGGCGGGTGGCCAGGTTCCTGGCGACGATGCCGCCTCGCGTCGCGGGGACCAGAAGTGCCGACGCCTGAGCGACGTTGCGCTGCTTGGGGTCCACCAGGCGCCGGTGCGCCGCCTCGTAGCGCCGGAAGGCCGCCGCGGGATCGCCGGCGTGGGCGGCCAGCGCCTCGGCGAGGGTGAACGCCCCCGCCATGGCCAGGGTGGAACCGTCCCCGAACAGCGACACGCAGGACGCGGCGTCGCCGAGGAGCCCGACGCGGCCCTTCCACCACCGTGGCAGGCGCACCTGGCTGACGGAGTCGAAGTAGAGGTCGTCGGCGGCGCGCACCTGTTCGAGCAGCTCCGGCGCCCGCCAGGACACGTCCGCGAAGGCGTCGATCAGCATCCGCTTGTGCTGCTCGGTGTCGCGGTGGTCGAACTCCGGCGCCGCCGGGCTGCGGTAGAGGAAGAACGCGCCCGCGGGCCGCGGATTGACGGCGATCGCCTTCCCGGGCGTGTTGTGCATGAGGATGTCCCGGCCCGCCCCGGCCGCCCCCTCGGCGAGCGGCGCCGTCGCGACGTACAGGCCCATGTGGCGCACGAGCCCGCCCTGCGGTGTCCCCCTCTCCTGGCCGAACGTGAGGCGCCGTGTCACCGAGTGCAGGCCGTCGGCTCCGATCACCAGGTCGAAGCGGCGGGGGGCGGCGTGCTCGAAGGCGACGTCCACTCCGTGCTCGTCCTGGCCGAGCGCCGCGATGGAGTCGTCGAAGAGGAACTCGGCGTGGTCGCGGCTCGCCTCGTACAGGATCGACGCGAGGTCGCCGCGCGGCACCTCGACCTCGTCCGGCCGCTGCACGGCGCGCATGTCCATCCGGCCGACCCGCCTGCCGGCCGCGTCGACGAAGCTGACCCCCGTCGTGCCGGTGGCGGCTCGGCGCAGCCGGGGCATGACGCCCATCCGTTCCGCGACCGGGACGGCGGGGCCCCGGACGTCCACCGGATTGCCGCTGGACCGGGGCTCTCCCCCGCGTTCCACGACCGTGACCCGGAATCCGTGCCTGGCCAGCCAGTAGGCCAGCGTCGGGCCCGCGATTCCGGCCCCCGAGATCAGCGCTGTCGTCATGTCGCATCCCCTAACCGGAAGATTTTCCTCCGCATAAACGACGGTATCCTAACCGGAGGAAAATCGTCCAGATGTGAGGTGGCAGTGGAGAAGGGGCTGCGCGCCGACGCGCGCCGCAACCGGGACCTGATCGTCGCCGCGGCGCAGGAGCTGTTCCTGGAGCAGGGCGTCGACGTGCCGCTGGAGGAGGTCGCCCGCCGGGCGGGCGTGGGCGTCGGCACGCTCTACCGCCGCTTCCCCGACCGGGACGCGCTGCTGCGGGCGGTGGGCGAGGAGAGCCTCCGCCGCCTTGTGGACCTGGCGGAGACGTCCTGGCGCGAGGAACCGGACGCCTGGCACGCGTTGTGCCGTTTCCTGCGCGGCTCGGTGGCCCTGCGGCTGGGCGTGCTGCCGGCGAAGCTCGAACCGCACCTGCACCAGCGGTTGCGCGTCGGCCCGGACCTGCACGAGATGCGGCAGCGGGTGATCGCCGCCGTCCTGCGGATGATCGAACGGGCACAGGCGGACGGCGCGCTGCGCGCCGACATCGGCCCCGGCGACGTCGCCCTGTTGATGACCCTGAACGTGTACACGCCGCCGGGCATGCACAACGAGCAGGCCATGGGACGCGTGGTGGAGATCATGCTGGACGGCCTGCGCGCCGACGCGGAATCACCCCTCCCCGGAACTCCGCTCGACGAGGACGACCTGCGCCACTACACCGCCGTACGGCTCCCGCCCGCCGAGTGACGGCCGGGGCGATGACGAGTCTCCGGCATATGCTGATCCCGGCGACCGGCGCCGCCGCGTCGTGGGCCTGACGCCGGAAGGCCGCCGCGCCACGGAGGAGGCGCCGCTGTCCGGTCCGGTACGGCTGCGCCACGCCCCTGCGGACGCCGGACGGCTGCCCCGGTCGGCGGCCGACGACGCGGTCGTCCTGTTCGGATCGGAGGAATACGCCCCATGACTCCACCTGAGAGCGGCGTCACGGTGCTCGGCGTCGACAACGTCCTGTTCACCGTCGGCGACCTGGACGAGGCCGTGGAGTTCTACACCGCGCTCGGTCTTCCGCTCGCCTTCCGGATGGACGAGCCGGGCATCGCGCTGTTCCGGCTGGGCGACGAGCCGGCGGGGCTGCTCGTACGCCGCGGTGAGATCTCCGCGGCGGTGGGTTCCGGCGCGGGGCGGCCGCGGGTGTGGCTGGAGGTGGCCGACGCCCGGGCCACCGCGCGGGCCCTGCGGGAGTCAGGTATCGCCGCTCTTGCCGACCCCTTCCCGGTCGCGACCGGCTGGACCGTCGAGGTCGCCGATCCCTGGGGCAACACGGTCGGGTTCACGGACTACACCACCATGCCCGAGCGGGGCCGCGGCGCCTGACGCCGTCCCGCCCCGGCCAGGCGCGCGGAGCGTTGTCCACAGGCGACGGCGGGAGCGGCCGGGAAGCTCCGTCGCCGCTGCTAGCGTTCCGGATTGGCGGGAGGAGACGGTGTGCTCGTGATCCACACGGCCTGCGACGGCGGACGGCTCGCACTCCGGGTGAAGGAGACGGCGTGGTCGTGATCCACGCCGCCTGGAATGGCGGGAGACTCGTGCTCTGGGCCGAGGAGACGACCGGCGCGGAGCCGGTGGCCTCCCGCGCCGAGGTGCGCCCCCACCCCTTCGCCGTCCCGGCGAGCACCCTGGCCGCGGAGCTGTCGCGCTGGGGGGACGCGGCGGCCGAGGCGGCGGGCAAGGCCGTGTCCGGCGAAGCCGTGCTGCTGCTGCCGAGTTCGGCGACGAGTCCCCTCCCCTCCCCGGAGACCGGCCTGCGGATCACCGCGCGCCGCCCGAGGATGAGTCCGTGGCGGATGCCCGCGCTGCTGGTCGAGCCCGGGCCCGCGCTGCGCCTGCTGACGGAGGCGTTCGAGCCGCCACCTGTCGCCGGGCCGTCCCTGCGCTATCTCGCGGTCGTCGCCGCCCACGCCCGTGACCTGGTGCGGCGCGGCCGGGTGCTGCCCCAGCTCGTCACCGAGGACGGCGGCTACGCCGCACGCTGGCGGCCCGTCCTGACCGGCCCCCACGCCGCGCGCTTCCGGGAGCTGGCCGCCGCCATGCCGCCGGTCTGCCGGGCCGTCGGCGCAGAGCATCCCTCGGCGCGGGTCCTGAGCGAGGCGCTGGCGGGCCTGGCCGACGCCGCCGTACGGCAGGCCCTGCCCGAGCGGCTGCTGGGCGGGCACCATCCCGGGCGGCGCGGTCCCCTGGCCGACCGCTGGACGGTGGCGCTCACCGGTGACACGGCGGCCCTTCCCGGAGTGCGCGAGGAGGAAGCGGAGACGCTGGCCCGGCCGCTGGAGGACTGGTTCAGGGCCGCCCACCAGCTCGACGGCCCGGTCAAGGTGTGCTTCCGTCTCGTCGAGCCCCTCCTGGCCGAGGAGCATCCCGGGCAGGATGCGACCGCCGGCCGGGAGATGGCGGCCGAGCCCGCCACTGCCCACGCGGCCGCGCCGCGGGGCCCGGCCGGAGCACTCGCCGATCCCGCCACGGCCCGCGCGGCCGCACCTCGCGGCCCGGCCGCAGCGGGCGCAGCGCCCTCCGCACAGGCAGAGGCGACGGCCCCGCCGGACGCCGGAGGCTGGCGGGTGGAGTTCGCCCTCCAGTCGGCCGAGGATCCGAGCCTGTACCTGCCCGCTCCCCTCGTCTGGGCCGGCGAGACCATGCCCGGCCTGCCCGGACGTCCGGACGAGACGCTGCTCGCCGGTCTCGGCCGGGCGGTACGCCTGTACCCGAAGATCGATGACGCGCTGCGGGAGGCCCGGCCGGCGCACGTGGGTCTGGACGCCGCAGGAGCCTTCCACTTCCTCCGCCATGCGGCGCCGCTTCTGCAGTCGGCCGGGTTCGGCGTGCAACTGCCCGCGTGGGCCGGCCGCACCCGGCTCGGCCTGAAGCTCACCGCCCGGTCCCGCTCCGGGCCCGGCGCGGCCGCCGCCCAGGGATTCGGGCTGGCGCAGCTCGTCGACTTCACGGCCGAGCTCGCCGTCGGCGACGAGACGATCAGCGAGGCGGAGCTGGCCGAGCTGGCCCGGCTGAAAGTGCCGCTGGTCCGGCTGCGGGGGCAGTGGGTCGAGCTGGACGCCCGGCAGCTCGGGGCGGCGCTGAAGGCGGTGGAGCGACGCGGGTCGGGGCAGATGACGGTCGGCGAGGTCATCCAGGAGGTGGTCCACGGAGGGGACGACGAGCTGCCGCTCGTCGAGGTGGACGCCGACGGACTGCTCGGCGATCTGCTGTCCGGCGAGGCCGACCGCCGTCTCGAGCCCGTCGCGACGCCGGCCGCCTTCCACGGCACGCTGCGGCCCTACCAGGAGCGCGGGCTGGCCTGGCTCGACTTCATGTCCCGAGTCGGACTCGGCGGCATCCTCGCGGACGACATGGGGTTGGGCAAAACGGCCCAGACGCTATCACTGCTCGCGAAGGAGCGGGAGTCGGGCGAGCGGGTGGGGGCGACGCTGCTGGTGTGCCCGATGTCGCTGCTCACGAACTGGCAGAAGGAGGCCGCCCGTTTCGCGCCGTCGCTGGACGTCTATCTCCACCACGGCACCGGCCGCCTGCGCGGCGAGGAATTGGCCGGCCGGGTCGCCGGGGCCGACCTCGTCCTCACGACGTACGGCACGGCCCTGCGCGACCGCGACGCCCTCGCCGGGTTCACCTGGGCCAGGGTCGTCTGCGACGAGGCCCAGGCGATCAAGAACGCCGCGGCCAGGCAGGCCCAGGCGGTGCGCTCGCTCCCGGCGCGGACGAGGCTGGCGCTGACCGGCACTCCGGTGGAGAACCACCTGGCCGAGCTGTGGTCGATCATGGAGTTCTGTAACCCCGGCCTGCTCGGATCGGCCCGGGCCTTCCGCGACCGCTACCAGGAGCCGATCGAACGGCACGGCGACGAGACCGCGACCGCCGCGCTCAAACGGGCCACCGGCCCCTTCGTCCTGCGGCGGCTCAAGACCGACAAGACGATCATCTCCGACCTGCCGGACAAGCTGGAGATGAAGGTCTGGTGCACGCTCACGCCGGAGCAGGCCAGCCTCTACCAGGCGGTGGTCGAGGACATGATCGGCAAGATCTCCGGCAGCGAGGGCATCGAGCGGCGCGGCAACGTCCTGGCCGCGATGGCCAAGCTCAAGCAGGTCTGCAACCACCCGGCCCACCTGCTCAAGGACGGCTCCCGGCTGGCGGGCCGCTCCGGCAAGCTGGCCCGGCTGGAGGAGCTGGCCGAAGAGATCGTCAGCGAGGGCGACAAGGCGCTGGTGTTCACGCAGTACGCCGAGTTCGGCTCGATGCTGCAGCCCTACCTGGCGGCGCACCTCGACCGCCCGGTGCTGTGGCTGCACGGCGGCCTGCCGAAGAAGACCCGCGACGCGCTGGTGGAGCGGTTCCAGACCGAGGACGAGCCCATGCTGTTCCTGCTGTCGCTCAAGGCCGCGGGGACCGGGCTCAACCTGACCGCCGCGAACCACGTGGTCCACGTGGACCGGTGGTGGAACCCGGCCGTGGAGGACCAGGCGACCGACCGGGCCTTCCGCATCGGGCAGACCAGGAACGTGCAGGTCAGAAAGTTCGTCTGCGCCGGGACGCTGGAGGAGCGGATCGACGAGATGATCGAGCGCAAGAAGGCCCTGGCCGAGAGCGTGGTGGGGACGGGCGAGGACTGGATCGCCGACCTGTCCACGGCGGAGCTGCGCGAGCTGTTCCGCCTGTCGCCCGAGGCGGTGAGCTGATGCCGGTCGGCAGGGACGGGTGGTTCGAGGCCGCGCGGCCCATCAGGGTCGAGGGCGGCATCAGGGCGCGCTCGAAACGCGGGTCCATCGGCGAGCAGTGGTGGTCGCGGCGGTTCATCGACATCCTGGAGCGCGTCTGCGACCCGGGCAGGCTGAGCCGGGGCCGGGCGTACGCCCGGCGCGGCCAGGTGCTCGACCTCGACCTCGGTCCCGGGCTGGCGAAGGCCAGGGTGCAGGGGTCGCGCCCGGAGCCGTACGACGTGAGCGTGCGCATCACGGCGTACGGCGAGCCGGAGTGGGCGGGGCTGGTCGAGGCGCTGGCCGCGCAGGCCCTCCACCGGGCCAAGCTGCTCGCCGGGGAGATGCCGCCGGAGATCGAGGACGTGTTCGCCGGGTGCGGGCTGCCGCTGTTCCCCGGCGAGCACGGCCTGGACATGGCCTGCTCCTGTCCCGACTGGGGCTTTCCGTGCAAGCACCTGTCGGCGGTGCTGTACCTGCTGGCCGAGGTGTTCGACGACGACCCGTTCCGGGTGCTGGCCTGGCGGGGCATGGCCAGGGACGCCCTGCTCGACGCGCTGCGCCGGACCGCTGGCGATTCCGGGACCGCCGCCGGGGGCAAGGCCGGGACCGCGACCGGGGGCGAGGCCGGGGCTGGAGCCGGGAGCGAGCCCGGGCCGCCGGGGCTTCCCGACGTGGCCGACGTCCCGTTCGCAGAACGGCTCGGCGACTTCTACGAGCCGGGCGCCTCGGCGGCCCGCCTCGCCCCGCCGCCCGGCCCCGAAGGGCATCCCGACCTGCTGCTGCGCGCGCTGGACCCGCCGAAGGTCAAGGCCAGGCACATCCCGCTCCTCGACCTGCTGCGGCCGGCGTACCGGACCTTCGCGACGGGGGAGAACGAGGAGGCCGAGGGAGGCGTCCCGTGATCTTCTGCCGTAGCGGCCGCGATCGGCCGCAGCGATCACGGAACACGACCCCGGCAGGGATCAGGTGTCCTCGAAGCTCTGCGGGACCATCACGCGGACGCCGTTCGGGATGGTCCTGAGCACGAGCGGGGTGCGCAGCCGCACCTCGCCGTCGATGTCGGCGGCCATGGGCGGGTCGGTCTCCAGCAGCATCTCCTGACCGGTGACGAACGGCCCGCCCGCGAGGCTGGTCCACCTGCCGGTGGTCGCCCGGACGAGCGTCTCCCCCAGCAGCCGCAGCCGCTTGCCCGAGCCGAGCTGGTAGGCCACCAGCTTGCGGTTGTCGATGCTGACGTCCCTGGCGATCTGCCACCCGCCGTGGAAGCGGCCGTTGGCGATGTTGAGCTGGTGGGTCAGCAGCTCGTGGCGTTTGCCGTCCACGGTGATGTAGGCGCGGAACGGCCGGTGCCCGGGCAGGATCGTGAGCGCGGTCAGCGGGTAGGCCGCCCGCCCGAGCATCCGCTTGAGCCACGGCTTGACGGTGCCCGCCACCTCGACCGAGACGCCGAAGCTCGCGAGGTTGGCGAAGGGCCGGTCGCCGCAGATGCCGAGATCGATGTCGGCCACCTTGCCCTCGGTGAACACGCCGACCGCACCGGGGAGGTCGAGAGGCAGCCCGAGGCTGCGGGCGAAGTTGTTGGTGGTGCCCAGCGGCAGCACGCCGAGGGCGACGTCGCGGCCGGCCACGTGCTTGACCGAACTGCTCAGCGTGCCGTCGCCGCCGCCGACCACGAGCAGGTCGGGCTGCTGTTCGAGCGCGCGGGTGATGACGTCGCGCAGCCGGGAGGGGTCGGTGACCGGGTGGACGCCGGTGAGCCGGAAGTCCCGGTCCCGCAGCAGCCGCACCACCTCGGCGTAGCGGCGGCGACCTCGCCGGGATTTCGTGTTCACGACGACGGCGGCCCGCCGCTCCCGGTGGATGGCAGCCGTGTGATCCGCCTTGCTCCGCACGCTCACATGCTAGGGGCCTGCGGGCCCGGGCGCGCATGAGAGTGCCCGGCGGCCGTCCGGGGGGGCGGACGGCGGCCGGGCACGGAACCGCGCGGGGCTTTACCAGCCGGCGGCGGCTACTTCTTGGCGGGAGTGATCTGGACGAGCGCCCCCAGGTTGGCCGGCAGCGGGCTGATCAGCTTGACCTGCACGCCGAGCTGCTTGCCCTCGTCGCCGGGGTTGCCGGAGCCGAGAACGAGGCCGTCGCCGAGGTCGGTGCCGTACAGGTCCTTCGCCGGGGTGCCGTCCGCGTTGACGACCCTCGTCGTGTACGGCTGGTTGCCCTTGGACGGGACGACGGCCGAGGAGTCACGCTGACGGAAGTAGAGCGTGCCGTCACGGACCTCAAGGCCGGGGTACCAGCCCTTGGCGTCCGTGAACGAGGTCACCGCGGCCTGCTTGCCGAACGAGGTGCAGTACTCGGTGAACGGCTCGCCCTCGATGCACTCCTTGAACGGGTAGGTGCCGACGAAGTTGAACGCCGCGTTGGACGACTGCGGGCGGGACGGGAGGTTCTTCAGAACCGTCGGGTCCTTCTCCGCCGCCGTGCCCGTACGGCGCAGCGGGTCGAAGTGCGAGTCCACGATGAGCAGCTCGCCCTTCGGGCCCACCGACGGCAGGTCGAACGTGCGGCCCGAGACGTCGTTGTTGGCCACGGCGGTGTCGCGGTACCAGACCAGCAGGCCGGGGGCGTTGTACTTGACCTTCTCGACCTTCCAGGCGCCGTCGCGCAGCCAGGTCGAGTCGTAGGCGTACTGCAGGCCCTTGTCGAACCCGTCGAAGTTGCGCCACTCGGCCAGGTAGTACTGCGCCGCCTGCTCCCGGCCGGAGTGGATGACCCAGCCGGCGCCGGTGCTGTCGGTGAACGTGCCCTTGGTGGCCGTCCAGCCGTTGGCGCCGCCCTCGACGTCGTCGGTCCAGACCGCGGTGGCGCCGTTGTTCAGCGAGAAGTCGTCGTTGAACCAGCCGCGCTGCATGGACGCCGCGTCCGTGGCGTAGCGCAGGCGGATCTGGACGGACTTGCCCGCGAACGGCGCGAGATCGACGTACAGGTGGTGCCAGCCGCCGCTCTCACCGGTGAGGCCGTACTTCTTGCCGCCGTAGTCCTTCAGGCGGCCGTTGGGGTCGGCGTAGTCGTCGCCGGTGCTGGCGAGGCTGCCGTCCTCGTTGTAGATCTTCTGCTCGGTCCAGGTGGCGCCGCCGTCGGCGGAGACCTCGAAGAAGCCGAAGTCCCAGTCGGCCTCGATGCCCCAGTCGCTCCACCACCAGAACTTCGCGTCCGGCCCGGCCGGTACGTCGAGGGCCCTGCTCAGCTTGTTGTCGGCCCAGTTCTGGTCGCTGTTGGACCACCACAGGTTCGACCCGCTGTGCGGGGTGGACATGATGTTCAGCTTCTCCGGCAGGTTGATCCGGACGCCGTCCTCGGTGCCCTTCGGCGTACGCGAGGTCTGGCCGACCGCCACGAGCTCGGTCTTGCCGCCCTGCTCGATGACCTTCGGGTTGGCCCAGCCGAGCACCCACTTGTCCCACAGGCCCATGTGGGTCGGCATCGACTGGAAGATCGGCCCGGAGTGCGAGCCGCTCGACATCAGGTCCCAGAAGTCGACGTCGGAGTCGCCGGCGCCGGTGGTGTCGTACAGGTCCGGCAGGCCGAGGTCGTGACCGTACTCGTGGGCGAACACCCCCACGCCGGAGTCCTCGGGCTGGAGGATGTAGTTGGAGATCTTGATGCTGGTGCCCGGGACCGTGTAACCGCCGGCGACGTCGCTGGAGTGGGCCCACAGGGCCATCGTGCCCTCGTTGCCGCCGCCGCCCGACTTGTCCTCACCGGCGTGGATCAGCACGAGGTGGTCGACGACGCCGTCGGGCTCGTCGAAGTTGCCGTCGCCGTCGGCGTCGGAGACGTCCTCGACGTCGTAGTCCGCCCACGGGAAGTTCGGGTTCGACTTCACGAGCGCGTCGACCGCGTCGACCGCGAGCTGGGCGGCGCCGCGCGGGTTGTCCGGGTGACCGGTCATGTCCTGCGGGTAGGTGTGGCACTTGCCCGCGCCGTACCACGCCTCGGAGTGCGGCACCTTGAGCCAGCCGACGGCCTCACCGGTGACGGTGTAGGCGCCCTTCGACATCTCCTCGTACATGTTCTTCATGGTGTAGCCGGAGATGTCGATGCCCTTCTTGCCGTCCCGGGGGTCCTTCAGGTCCGGCCGGACCCGGGTCGTGATCCCCGTCGAGCTGTAGAGCATGTTGTTGTAGTGGGCGGTGTTGAAGTCCGCCACCCACATCGAGTTGTTGTCCTTGCCCCCACCTGCGGCGGTCGCGGGGTTGGGGATCGTGTTGTGCAGCGGCCCGTTCAGCTTGGTGCCGGGCGGCTCGGTGATGCAGTCGTCGACGTCGTCGATCGTCCTCGGGTGCGACCAGCCCGAGAAGTCGTCGTTGGCCTGGTCGTTGAACTCGACCAGCAGCGTGAGCAGCTTGGCGGTGCGGGTCGTCTTCGCCTTCTTGTAGATGAAGTCGAAGGGGTTCTTCCCGGTTCTGATCGCCTGCTTCTCGTGCTTGGCCAGCACACGCGCCGCGACCGGGTTGCCGCTCGCGAACTTGTGGTCGACGGCCCGCGCCAGGGCGGCCGTCCGTCTGGCGCCCTTGGCGGGGACCTTCTCCTCGGTGGTGGTGAAGTCGCCCTGCACACGGGGCGGCGCGTAGTTGATGTAGTGGTCCTTGGCGGAGGGCTGATAGCCCGCCGTGGGCGCCGCAGCCGCACCGGCCGCAGCCAGACCTCCTGCCGCCAGCCCGAGCGCGGGCACGATCGCGGCGAGACGCCGGATTCTCTTGGACAACGAGATCCCTTCCCGTCCGGGTTCCCCGGACACCCATGCACGGCGCGCCGGGATGAGCGCGCATGCGGGACCTTAAACGAGCGGGTAAAGGGAGGGTAAAGAGCCAGCCGGTATGGTTGTCAAAATGTGATCTGTACCGAAAACCGTTAATAATTCCGGATGAGACCCGATACCGAACCGTGCCGTAAAGTCCAGACGTGAACGAGATGACCTCCGCGCTCGCCGCGGCGCTGCCGGACGGGCGTGTTCTCACCGATCCCGACGTCACCGGCTCGTACGCCGGGGACCGCACCTTCGTGCCGCCGGGCAGGCCGCTCGGAGTGGTCCTGGCGGAGTCGCGCGACGACGTCGTCGCCACGATGCGCTGGGCGAGCGAGCACCGCGTGCCGGTGGTCCCGCGCGGCGCGGGCACCGGGCTCGCCGGCGGGGCGACCGCCGTCGACGGGTGCGTCGTCCTGTCGCTCGCGCGGATGACCGCGATCCGCGAGCTGTCGCCGCAGGACGAGATCGCGGTCGTGGAGCCCGGCGTCATCACCGCCGACCTCGACCGGGCGGCCCGCGAGCACGGCCTGATGTACGCCCCCGACCCCTCGTCGTACGAGATCTCGACCATCGGCGGCAACCTGGCGACGAACGCTGGCGGCCTGCGGTGCGTGAAGTACGGCGTGACCCGCGACTCCACGCTCGGGCTCGAGGTCGTGCTGGCCGACGGCCGCGTGCTCAGCACCGGCCGCCGCACGATGAAGGGCGTGACCGGCTACGACCTGACCGGCCTGTTCGTGGGGTCGGAGGGGACGCTCGGCGTGATCACCGCCGCGACGCTGCGGCTACGGCAAGCGCCCCGCGAGACGGCCACGGTCGCCGCCGAGTTCACCTCGCTGCGCGACGCCGCCGCGGCCGTGGCGGCGATCGTCGCCGCGGGCTGCCAGCCGTCGCTGCTCGAACTGATGGACCGCACGACCCTGCAGGCTATCGACGACTGGAAGAACATCGGGCTCGAGCCGTCCACCAGGGCGATGCTCATCGCCCAGGCCGAGGGCCCGCCGGACGAGACGGCGGCCCGGATGGCGGACCTGTGCGCGGCCGCCTCGTTCGTCGCGGTCTCGTCCACCCCTGAGGAGGCGGCCGAGCTCATCGGCATCAGGCGCCTGGCCTACCAGGCCAAGGAGCGGCTGGGCCAGTGCCTGGTGGAGGACGTGTGCGTGCCCCGCTCGGCGCTCCCCGAGATGATCACCACGATCGAGGAGGTCGCGGCCCGGCACAACGTGATGATCGCGACGGTCGCGCACGCGGGGGACGGCAACGTCCACCCGGTGTTCGTGTTCGACCGCGGCCTGACCGAGCCGCCGGCGGAGGTCTGGGCCGCGGCCGACGAGGTCTTCCGCGCCGCGCTCGATCTCGGCGGCACGCTGACCGGCGAGCACGGCGTCGGCCTGCTGAAGAAGCGCTGGCTCGAACTGGAGACCGGTCCGGTGGCCGCCGAACTTCACCAGGGCATCAAGCAGGTGTTCGATCCACTGAACATCCTCAACCCCGGTAAAGCCATCTGACCGCTGGTAGCGTTTGCCTCCATTGTGAGGTTGTAGGGGTAATCGGGGGCGATTGTGGCGTTAGAGGCTGGTGATCCGGCACGCCTGGGCCCGTTCACTCTTGTCGACCGGATCGGCGAGGGCGGCCAGGGGGTCGTCTTCCTCGGCCGGGGCCCGGCGGGCGAGCAGGTCGCGGTCAAGTTGCTGCACACCCGGCTGACGGCCGATCCGGAGGCTCGGGAGCGGTTCCTGCGCGAGGTCGCGCTCGCGCAGCGGGTGGCGCCGTTCTGCACGGCCCCCGTCCTGTACGCCGACCTCGCGGGCAACCAGCCGTTCATCGTCAGCGAGTTCGTGTCCGGGCCGTCGCTGCGGCAGCTCGTGGACCGCGAGGGACCGCGCCGGGGCGCCGCGCTCGAACGGCTCGCCATCAGCACGGCGACGGCCCTGGCCGCCATCCACCGCGCGGGGATCACCCATCGCGACTTCAAGCCGGCCAACGTCCTGATGGGCCCGGAAGGCCCGGTCGTCATCGACTTCGGCGTGGCCAGGGCGCCCGACTCGCCGCAGGCCACCGCGACCGGCGCGTCCATCGGAACGCCCGCCTACCTGGCTCCCGAGGTGCTGTCGGGCGGCACCGCGGGCGCCGCGGCCGACATGTTCGCCTGGGGCGTCACGATGGTGTTCGCCGCCACCGGCAAGCCCGCCTTCGGCGCGGACACGATCCCCTCGGTCATCACCCGGATCCTGCACGCGCAGCCCGACCTGGGCGATCTCGCGATGCCCCTGCGGGACATCGTCGCCGCCTGCCTGTCGAAGGACCCCGCCCTGCGTCCCTCGGCCGAGGACGTCGTCGCGCGGCTCACCGGACAGCCCACCGCGCCCGTACGGCCCGCCGCCGCGCCGCCCCCACCACAGGCGGCGGCGCCGGGATCCCAGACACAGGGACCCCAGGCACCGGGATCCCAGGCACCGGGACCCCACGCACCGGGACCCCAGGCACCGGGATCGCACGGCCCGGCGCAGGCACCCGGCCCGCAGGCACCCGCAGGAGGACCGCACGGCCCCGCACCGGCGCCGGGACCTCAGGCACCGGGATCGCACGTGCCCCCGTCCGGGCCGGGAGGTGCGGGGGCGCCGGTCCCGCCCGTACCGCGCCGGTCCGGCGCCGGCGGGACGAGGCCGCGGCGGCCGGTGCTGACATGGGCGGTGGCCGGGGTCGGCGTGTCGGCCCTCGCGGCCGCGGCCTTCCTCGTGCCGACGTTGGTCTCCGCCCGGCAGATCTCCTCCGAGGACGCCCTCGGCCCCGCCGCGTCGCCCGCGGTGACGCCGTCCCAGGACGTGGAGATGCCCATCCCGCAGCCGTCCGAGCTGGTCACTCCCACCGGGCGCAAACCCGGCAAGCCCTCGCCGAGCCCCTCGGCACGACGGCTCCAGCCGAGCGCGAAACCGGCCGTCTCCCCCACGCGCACCCGTCCGGCGCAGCCGTCGCCTTCCAAGGGGCCGGCCCAGGCCAAGCCCACCGCCGCCGCCAAGCCCACCGTCAAGCCCACCGGCGCCGCCGAGCCCACTCCTCCGCCCGCGAAGGCCACCCCCGCGCCGACCAAGGCGACCCCGGCGCCGACGAAGACCACCACTGCGCCCAAACCCAGCGCGACGGCCAAGGCCACCCCGACGAAAACCGCCGCGCCCAAGCTGAACACCTACACCGCCAAGGGCGTGTGCGGCAGTGGATACGGCGTCGTCGACTCGCACTCCTACGGCCAGGCCACGACATACCTGCTCTACAACGCCTCGAACGGCTACAACTGCGTGATCACCTTGTCGAAGTACGTCATGTCGAGCAAGATCAAGATGAGCGCGGTGCTGAAGGTCCAGAACGGGTCGTCGAAGACCGACTCCGGCAGCTACACGGTCTACGCCGGGCCGATCCGGCTGCCCGCCAAGGGCAAGTGCGTGATCTGGGGCGGCGGCTACGGCACCGCCGCCTGGAGCAGTTCATGGTCGCACTGTGGCTAACGACGGCGGCTGACGACGGCGGCTGACGACGGCGGTTGATCGACGAACGGCCGATTCACGAGCGGCCGGGACGGCGGAGGCCGGGCCCGGCTCGTTGACGCGGCGGCGGCTCATCAGGAGGATCATCACGTGACAGAACTGGGTTCGGTGATGCCATGACGGTGCTCGTGAGTCGGCTGGACGCCTCCAGCGGCGAGTACGGCGCGCGGCGCGAGGCCATGCTGGCGAAGCTCGCCGAGCTCGAGGCCGAGCACGCCAAGGCCGTCGCCGGAGGCGGGCCGAAGTACGTCGAACGGCACCGGGAGCGCGGCAAGCTGCTCCCCCGCGAGCGGATCGAACTGCTCATCGACCCCGACTCGCCGTTCCTGGAGCTGTCCCCGCTGGCGGCCTGGGGCACCGAGTATCCCGTCGGCGCGAGCGTCGTGACCGGCATCGGGGTGATCGAGGGCGTCGAGTGCGTCGTCACGGCCAGCGACCCGACCGTGCGCGGCGGCGCGTCCAACCCCTGGACGCTGCGCAAGACCTTGCGCGCCGCCGAGATCGCGCTGCGCAACCGCATGCCGTACGTGAACCTGGTGGAGTCGGGCGGCGCCGACCTGCCCTCGCAGAAGGACATCTTCATCCCCGGCGGCCAGGTGTTCCGCGACCTGACCCGGCTGTCGGCCGCCGGCGTCCCGACGATCGCGCTGGTCTTCGGCAACGCCACCGCTGGCGGCGCGTACGTGCCGGGCCTGAGCGACCACGTCGTGATGGTGCGGGAGCGCGCCAAGGTGTTCCTCGGCGGCCCGCCCCTGGTGAGGATGGCGACCGGCGAGGAGTCCGACGACGAGTCGCTGGGCGGGGCGGAGATGCACGCGCGGGCCTCCGGACTGGCCGATCACCTCGCCGCCGACGAGTACGACGCGCTGCGGATCGGCCGCCGCATCGTGCGGAGGCTCAACTGGCGCAAGGCGGGGAACGTTCCGGCGGCCGGCTACGCGGCCCCGCTGCACGACGAGGACGAGCTGCTGGGGATCGTGCCGGAGGACCTGAAGGTCCCCTTCGACCCGCGCGAGGTCCTGGCCCGGGTGGTGGACGGCAGCGACTTCGACGAGTTCAAGCCGCTCTACGGGCCGAGCCTGGTCACCGGATGGGCGAGCGTCCACGGCCATCCGCTCGGGGTCCTCGCCAACGCCCGGGGTGTGCTCTTCGGGGAGGAGTCCCAGAAGGCCGCCCAGTTCATCCAGCTCGCGAACCAGTCGCGTACGCCGCTCGTCTTCCTGCAGAACACCACGGGGTACATGGTCGGCAGGGAGTACGAGCAGAGCGGCATCATCAAGCACGGCGCACTGATGATCAACGCGGTGGCCAACTCGACCGTGCCGCACATCACGATCGTCATGGGCGCCTCCTACGGCGCGGGCAACTACGGCATGTGCGGGCGGGCCTACGACCCCCGCTTCCTGTTCAGCTGGCCGAGCGCGAAGTCGGCCGTCATGGGGCCGGCCCAGCTCGCGGGTGTGATGTCGATCGTGGGACGGGCCGCCGCGCAGGCGCGGGGGCAGGTCTACGACGAGGAGGCCGACGCGGCGATGCGCGCGGCGGTCGAGGCGCAGATCGAGTCGGAGTCGGCGGCGTTCTTCCTGTCGGGGCGGCTGTACGACGACGGGGTCATCGACCCCCGCGACACCCGTACGGTGCTCGGGTTGTGCCTGTCGGCGGTCGCGGGGGCGCCCGACGCAGGCCGGGCCGGCTACGGCGTCTTCCGGATGTGAACGGCATGCGCATCGACACCGTTCTTACCGGCACCGGGCTCATGCGGATCGGCGGGGGTGAGGGGTCATGATCGGGCGGCTGCTGGTCGCGAACCGCGGGGAGATCGCCCGGCGGGTCTTCCGCACCTGCCGGGAACTGGGCATCGAGACCGTCGCCGTCTTCACCGACGCCGACGCGTCCGCCCCGCACGTCGCCGAGGCGGACCGGGCCGTGCGGCTGGGCGGCCCGTCGGCGTACCTCGACCCGGAGCGCGTCGTCGAGGCGGCCCGCAGGGCGGGAGCCGACGCGGTCCACCCCGGGTACGGCTTCCTGTCGGAGAACGCCGGCTTCGCCCGTGCCGTGCTGGACGCCGGGCTGACCTGGATCGGCCCCTCCCCCGAGGCCGTCGCCGCGATGGGCAAGAAGATCGAGGCCAAGGCGCTGATGGCGGAGGCCGGCGTGCCGGTCCTGCCGACCATCCCGCTGTCCCCGGACGGCCCGGTGGAGATGACGGCTCCCGTGCTGGTCAAGGCGTCGGCGGGCGGCGGCGGGCGCGGCATGCGGGTGGTGCGCGACCCGGCCGACCTGGCCGGGGCCGTCGAGTCCGCCCGGCGGGAGGCGCTGTCGGCGTTCGGCGACGGGACGCTGTTCGCCGAGCCCCTGGTGGAAGGCGCCCGCCACATCGAGGTGCAGATCCTCGCCGACGCCCACGGCACGGTCTGGGCGCTCGGCGAGCGCGAGTGCTCGATCCAGCGCCGCCATCAGAAGGTGATCGAGGAGGCCCCCTCCCCCGCGGTCGGTCCCGAGCTGCGGCGCGAACTGAGCGAGGCGGCGATCCGGGCCGCCCGCGCGATCGGCTACCGGGGCGCGGGCACGGTCGAGTTCCTGCTGTCCGGCGAGGGGTTCTTCTTCCTGGAGATGAACACCCGCCTTCAGGTGGAGCACCCGGTCACCGAATGCGTCTACGGAGTCGACCTGGTCCGGCTGCAGATCGAGGTGGCCGAGGGCGCCCACCTCGCCGCGCTGCCGCCGAGCCCGGTCGGGCACGCCATCGAGGCCCGGCTGTACGCGGAGGACTCCGAGGGCCGCCCGCGGAGCGGCGTGCTGCACCGCTTCGAGATCCCCGGCGTGGACGGCGAGTTCGGTCTCGGGGCGCGGCTGCGACTCGACTCCGGGGTGGTCTCCGGCACCGAGGTGGGCGTCCACTACGACCCGATGCTGGCCAAGGTCGTCTCGTACGGCCGGGACCGGGCGGAGGCGGCCAGGCGGCTGGCGAACACGCTCGCCCGCGCGCGGATCCACGGGCCGGCGACCAACCGCGACCTGCTCGTGGGAGTGCTGCGGCATCCGGACTTCCTGTCCGGGGCGCTCGACACCGGGTTTCTCGAGCGGCACCCCGTTCCGGCGTCGCTCGCCGGTCCCGAGGCCGTACGGCTGTCCGCGCTCGCGGCGGCGCTCGCCGGGGCGGAGGCGGGCCGCGCGGCCGCCCGGCGTGACGGGGTGCTGGGCGGGCTGCCGAGCGGCTGGCGCAACGTCCCCTCCCAGCCGCAACGCACCGCGTTCGGCACCAAGGACGGCGGACGCCTGGAGATCGCCTACCGGCTGACCAGGGACGGGCTGCGGGCCGAGGGCTTCGAGGACGTCATGCTGGTGGCGGCGGACCCGGGACGGGTGGTGCTGGAGACGGCGGGCCTGCGGCACACCTTCGAGGTGGCCGCCTATCCGGGTGTGGTGCATGTCGATTCGGCGCTGGGGCCGGTCCGGCTCGCCCCGGTCGAGCGGCTGCCCGAACCGGCCGCGCACGTCACGCCGGGGGCACTGCCCGCCCCGATGCCGGGTACGGTCCTGCGTGTCGAGGTCAAGCCCGGCGACGTGGTCGAGGCCGGGCAGCCGGTGGTCGTGCTGGAGGCGATGAAGATGGAGCATCTGGTCGTGTCCCCCGCCTCGGGCACGGTGACGGCCCTGCACGTGACGCCGGGCGCGCAGGTCGAGGCGGGCGTGCCGCTCGCCGTCATCGAGCCGTCGGCCCCGGGAGAACCCGGCGGCGGCCCGCACCCGGAAGAGCCGGGCGCGCGGAGCGGCCCGGACATCGGCCCGGACAACGGCCCGGACAACGGCCCGGACAACGGCACTGAGAACCGCCCGGAGATCCGCCCTGAGCACGGCACGACCGGCACGGCGACCGGTGCGGCGACCGGTGCGGCGACCGGTGCGGCGGATGACCAGGGCCCGGGCGCGGAGGGCGGCGCGGAGACCGGCTCCCCCGCAGGCCCGGAAGCCGATCTCCCGCAGGCCCCGGAAACGGGCCTGTCGCCCACCCCGGAAACGGGCCTCCCGTCGCCACCGGAGACTGGCCTCCCGTCGCGCCCGGAGGCGGGCTCTCCGCCGGCCTCGGAGGCGGTGCCTGCGGCGGCCTCGGAGGCGGCCCCTTCCGGGAGCACGGAGATCGGCGCCGAGATCGGCACGGAGACGGGCGCGCGGGGCACGGACATCGGTGCGAATCCGGGCAGGGAGGCGGCGCAGCCATGAGCGAACCGCAGGAGGTCCTGGTACGCCGGGAGCAGGCGGGCGGCGTGGCCACGATCACGCTCGACTCTCCGCACAACCGCAACGCCCTGTCGTCCCGCCTGCTGCGGCAACTCGACGACGCCCTGTCCTGGGCGCTGGACGACCCCGCCGTACGGGTGATCGTGCTGACGGGCACGGGACCGGTGTTCTGCGCCGGCGCCGACCTGAAGGAACAGCGCGGCGGAGGGGCGCCGGTCACCGCGTCGTTCCCCGACATCATGCTGCGGATCTGGGAGAGCCCGAAGCCGGTCGTGTGCCGCCTGAACGGCACGGCCCGGGCGGGCGGCCTCGGCCTGGTGGCGGCATGTGACTTCGCCGTCGCCCCGGCGACCGCGTCGTTCGCCTTCACCGAGGTGCGGCTCGGGGTGGTCCCCGCCATGATCGCGGTCACCTGCCTGCGCCGTCTGGACCCCAGGGCCGCGGCCGAATACCTCCTCACCGGCGAGGTCTTCGGCGCCGCGCGCGCCGTGGAGATCGGCCTGCTGACACGGGCCGTCCCGGAGGAGGACCTGGACGCGACCGTCGCGCACTACACCGGCATGCTGCTGCGCGGCGGCCCCGAGGCACTTGCGATCACCAAGCGGCTCGTGCGGGAGGTGCCGCTGCTGCCGGTCGAGGAGGGGTTTCGCGCGATGGCCGCGCTGTCGGCCGAGCGCTTCACCTCCGCGGAGGGGCAGGAGGGCATCCGGGCGTTCGCGGAGAAACGGCCCGCCGCCTGGGTTCCGTCGGAGGTCACGTCGGAGGTCACGGCCGGAGACGCCGGGCGATGACGGCGGAGGCCGGGCGGCCGGGACCGATGCGGGTCGCGAACTGCGGCGGTTTCTACGGCGACCGGCTGTCGGCCGCCCGGGAGATGGTCGAGGGCGGGCCGATCGACGTGCTCACCGGCGACTGGCTGGCCGAGCTCACCATGTCGATCCTCGCCGGCAACCGGCTGAAGGGCCGTCCCGGCTACGCCCGCACCTTCCTCACGCAGATGGAGCAGGTTCTCGGCACCTGTCTCGACCGGGGGATCAGGGTCGTCGCCAACGCGGGCGGCCTCGACCCCGCCGGCTGCGCGGAGGCGGTGTCGGCCCTGGCCGACCGGCTCGGGCTGCGCGCGGCCGTCGCCCACGTCACCGGCGACGACCTCATGCCGCTCGCCGCGCCGCCGGTCCACGCGGACACCGGCGAGACCCTGCGGGCCACTCCGCTGACCGCCAACGCCTACCTGGGCGGCCGGCCGATCGCGGTGGCGCTGGAGCACGGCGCGGACGTCGTCGTCACCGGGCGGGTCACCGACGCAGCCCTGGTCACCGGGCCCGGCATGTGGTGGTTCGGCTGGGACCCCGGCGACCTCGACCCACTGGCCGGTTCCGTCGTCGCCGGGCACGTGATCGAGTGCGGCTGCCAGGCGACCGGCGGCAACTACGCCTTCTTCGAGGAGGTGCCCGACCTCGCCCGCTGCGGTTTCCCCATCGCCGAGCTGTACGCCGACGGGTCGAGCGTGATCACGAAGCACCCGGGCACCGGCGGGCTGGTCTCGATCGGGACCGTGACAGCGCAGCTGCTCTACGAGATCGCCTCGCCGCGCTATCTCGGGCCGGACGTGACCGCCCGGTTCGACACCATCCGGCTGGAGCAGGAGGGGCCCGACCGGGTCAGGATCACGGGCGTGCGCGGCGAACCCCCGCCGGACACCCTGAAGGTCGCCGTCACCTACCTGGGCGGCCACCGCAACACGATGACGCTCGTGCTCACCGGCCTCGACCTCGCCGCCAAGGCCCGGGTCGCGCAGGAGGCGATCTGGGCCCGCGTCCCGCGCGAGTCGTTCGAACAGGTCCACGTGGAACTGACCCCCCTCGGCGCGGGTGACGGCCCCGGCACCCCGAGCGGCCCCGAAGCGAGCGGCACAGGCACAGACAGCACAGGCACGGACAGCACGGGCACGGACAGCACAGGCACAGGCGGCGTGGGCACGGCCGGGACGGCGCTGCTGCGGATCACGGTCATGGACCCCGATCCGCGCACGGCCGGGCGAACGTTCTCCTCCGCGGTGGTGGAGACCGGCCTGGCGAGCTACCCCGGCTTCTACGGCCTGACGCCGCCCGGCGACGCCTCTCCCTACGGCGTCTACTGGCCCTCGTCGATCGAGGCGCGGGCCGTGCTCCCTGTGGTGACCGTGGACGGGCTCCGCGTCGAGGTGCCGTACGCTCCGCCCGGTCCGGTGCTGGGCGAGCAGGCGGGAGGACCGCCCGGCGACGCCGTCGTGCCGCCGTACGCCGGGGATCTGTCGGCCGGGGTGGTCAGGCCGCTCGGCACGGTCGCCGGCGCCCGCTCGGGCGACAAGGGCGGCGACGCCAACCTCGGCGTCTGGGTGCGCGACCCCGCCCGATACCCGTGGCTCGCGGCGTTCCTGACCGTGGACCGGCTCAGGGAACTGCTGCCGGAGGTCGGCGGCCTGCCGATCGACCGGTTCGCGCTGCCGAACCTGCACGCGCTGAACTTCGTCGTCCACGGGCTGCTGGGCAGAGGCGTGGCCGCCAGCCCGCTTCTCGACGCCCAGGCCAAGGCGCTCGGTGAGCGTCTTCGCGCCGTGTGCGTGCCCATCCCATCGTGACTAGGATTGCCCGCGATTGCCGCGAATCGGGAGAAAAGGACATGCGTTTGCGCTTTCTCGGCTCCACGTCCGAGGCGGGGGCCTGCCCCTCCCTCTACGAGACCGACCGCGGCACGATCGTCGTACAGGGCCTGGAGGTCGTGGACCGTGAGGCCCGCGCCGACCTGCGCCACGTGCTCGACGGGGAGACCGCGGTCGAGGTGCCGAGGGAACTGCTCGTCGAGATCGCCCGGCGGGTCCTGTCCGATCACGATTGAGGGCCGCCGTCTGGCATGATCCGGCGCGCCGGGTCTACCTTGGACCGCACCACGGCCGGAGGTGGAAGTGAGCGGTTTCCATCAGGCCCGCATGGACCTGGGAGCCCAGCTACGCCAGTTGCGGGAGAACGCCCGGCTGTCCGGGAAGGACCTCGCCGAGCGGCTGCGCTGGCAGCCGTCGAAGGTCTCGCGCATCGAGAACGCGCGCCAGACCGCCACCGAGGACGACGTGACCGCCTGGGGGAAGGCGGTGGACGCCGACCCGCATGTGATCGACGACCTGATCCGGCAGGCGGCCGGCCTGCTCGAGCGGCACGACTCCTGGCGGCAGCGGCACAGGAACGGCCTCGCCGCGCTGCAGGAGGACATCCGCGAGCTGGAGACGCGCACCCGGCTGTTCCGGGCGTTCGAGCCGGGCGTGGTGATCGGCCTGCTGCAGACCACCGAATACGCCAGGCACATCTTCGGCAAGGTCAGGCGGGTGCACGAGTCCACCGACGACGTGGACGACGCGATCCGGATCCGCATGCGCCGCCAGGAGATCTTGTACGACCCGGCGCGGCGGTTCCGGTTCGTCATGCCGGAAGCGGTGCTGCGTTACCGGCTCGCGCCCCCGGACGTGATGCGCGGCCAGCTCGACCGGCTGATCGCGGTGACCACGCTGCCGAACGTGGAGTTCGGGCTGCTGCCGTTCGAGGCGCAGTTGCCGTCCGCCCTGATGAACTCGTTCTGGCTCTACGACGACTGCATGGTCGGGGTGGCGACCAGGACCAGGGACCTGCTGCTGCGCGACGCCGCGGACGTCGCCTTCTACGCCCAGGCGTTCGAGGAGTTCTGCGAGGTCGCGGCCTTCCGCGACGACGCGAGAGCGCTGATCGTGCGCGCCCTCGACGACTACGCCCGGCCGCGCTGACAAAGCGCGCCGACCAAGCGCGGCCGAGTATCACGACTACCCACCACACCGACCCATCGCGGCCGATCGCGCCGACGAACCACGCGACCCTCCGCACCGACTTGTCGCTCCGAGCCATCGCCGCCGGCCATTCCGCCGTGCATCGCGCCGGCCCTCATACGGCCCACCGCGCCGAGGCCGCGCCGCCGGGGCACGCGCCGTACCCCGGCTCGCCCCGCCCGTCAGGTCACTTGCCGAGGGCGGTCTGCAGGTCCATGACGTGGTCCTGCGTCTGCTGCAGCAGCGGGCGCAGCGCCTCGGCCACGTCGCTCAGGCCGAGCTCCTGGGCCTGCTCCACGCGCTCGCGGTAGCGGCGAAGCTGCTCCTGCTCCAACTCGAGATCGAGCCGGAGCGCGTCCGCGCCGTCGGTCGCCACCGGCACCTCGGGGACGCGGACGCTCGGTACGCCGCCGAGAAAGTCGATCTGCTCGGCCAGCGTGCTCGCGTGGTTGAGTTCCTGACCGAGGTGCTCCTTGAGCTCCTCGATGATCGACAGGTACTCCGCGCCCTTGATGGTGGCCGCGTGCTGCACGTACTGCACGATCGAGCGGTACTCGCTCTCCAGATCCTCGTTCAGCAGGGCGATGAAGCCCTCGGTGTCCATGGGACTCCTTTCGTCGCTCCAAAGGCCCATCACGTACCCGCTGAGGAGGCCGCCGAACGCCGTCAGCCCAGCTTGTAGAGCGCCGAGCCACCGCCGACCATGCCGGCGTCCGTGCCGCCAACAGTGCCGCCACCAGTGCCGCCATCAGTGCCGCCAACAGTGCCGGCGTCCACGCCCCCGTACTCCGCGGCCTCGACCCGTGTGCCGTGCGCCTTCACCCACTCGGTGACGTCCGCGCTCGCCCCGCGCGAGGGTCCGAAAGCGCCCTCGCCGAGGAGGATGTACCGCAACCTGCCCTCGGACACGTACCGCTGCAGCTTCTCCACCGTCATCGCCGGGTCGGAGCCGGTGAACCCGCCCATCGCGATGACCGGCTCGCCCGTGGACAGGATGAGCGACGACGCGCTCTGCGCGCTGTCCACCGCCACCAGCCAGGTGGCGCTCCCCTTGTTCCGCTTCAGGTACGCCGCCATCGCCGCGTCCACCCGGCCGCCGGGCCCGCCCGTGCCCCGTCCGCCCTGCCGGTCGCCGCCCTGTGCGTTCCTGTCCTGTGCGTTTCCGTCCTCTGCGTTCCCGCCGGGCGGGATCATGCCGCCGGGTCCGTCCGGCCCGCCGGGGCCACCGAAGGCACCGAAGCCACCGAAGCCACCGCGGCCGGACGGTCCTCCCCTACCCTGAGACGGCCCCGCCGTGGGGTTGGTGCCGTTCACCGCCGAGCCCAGCGGCGTCAGCGCGTACGCCGCCGGGCCGGCCAGCCCGGCCGTGACCGCCGCGGCCAGCGCCGCCGCCGTCACCCGCGCGGCCAGCCAACCCCCACGCCCTGCCGGGGCGCCGCGCTCCGGTGCCGTGGAGGCGCGCGCCGTAACCGCCAGGGTGAGCACCGCGACGGCGGTCGCGCCCGCCACCGCCCAGGCGAGCCACGGTACGAAATCGGGCGTACGGCGTAGCACGACGAACGACCAGGCCCCGGTCACGGCGACCGCGGCGGCCAGCACCAGCCGCCAGACGGCCGAGACGCGGGCCGCCCGCCACATCAGCACGCCGCCGATGCCGCTCAGCGCGGCGATCGCGGGGGCCATCGCGGTGGAGTAGTACGGGTGGAAGGTCCCGCTGGAGAAGCTGAACACGGCGTAGTGCACGACCAGCCAGCCACCCCACACCAGCAGCGACGCACGGACCGCGTTCCCTGCCGTTCCCTGCGCCGGCTCGGGGCCCGGCCTCGCGGCCAGGACGAGGCCGCAGACCAGGGCCACGGCGGCGAACGGGAGCAGCCAGGAGATCTGCCCGGCCATGACGTCGTTGAACAGCCTGCCCGCGCCGGACGCGCCGCCGAAGCCGCCACCCCCGCCACCACCACCGAAGCCGCCGCCCATGCCGTCGCCAATGCCGTCGAACGCGCGCGTCACGCCTTCCGCGGCGTCGGCGGGCAGTCCGCCCGGGCCGCCGCCGTTGCCCGCGCCGCCGAAGATCCGGCCGAGGCCGTTGTACCCGATCACCAGGTCCCGGACGGTGTCATCCGTGCTGCCGCCGACGTACGGCCGCGAGGACGCGGGCCACCGGTCGACCACGATCATCCACCACGCGCTGGTGACGACGAGGACCGCCCCGGCGGCCGCCAGGCGCCCGAGCCGGCGTACGACCGTCCCCGGCGCGGCGTGGAGATAGGTCAGCGCGAACGCCGGCAGCACGAGGTACGCCTGGAGCATCTTGGTGTTGAAGGCGAGGCCCACCAGCGCGGCGGTGACCAGCAGCGTGCGCAGGCGCCCGGTGCGGATCGCCTCCAGGCAGAACCATCCGGCCGCCACCAGCAGCAGCACCAGGACGGTGTCCGGGTTGTTGTCCCTGTCGATGGCCACGGTGATCGGGGTCAGCGTCATGACGAGCCCGGCGAGCAGGGCCGCCGCCCCGGCCGCGCGGGCACCGAGCCCGAGCAGGGCCCGCCGTACGGCGGAGTGGACCAGGGCGACCGACCCGACCCCCGCCGCCGCCTGCGGCAGCAGCATGCTCCAGGTGCCGAAGCCGAAGATCCGGGCCGACAGCCCCATCACCCACAGCGCGAGGGGCGGCTTGTCGACCGTGATGTACGACCCGGCGTCCAGCGCGCCGAAGAAGAACGCCTTCCAGCTCTTCGTGCCGGAGTAGATCGCGGCGGCGTAGTAGTCGTTGGCGTACCCGTTGCGGCCGAGCGCCCAGGTGTGGAGCACCGCCGCGAGCGCGAGGACGGCCCACTTCCCCCAGCGCAGAAGCGGCGTCACGCGGTCCGCCGGAGCCCGGTTGCCGATCGGGGTCGCGGGAGCGAGGACGGTCACCGGACGTCCTTCCGGGGTGCGAAGACCCAGGATCGCAGGAGCAGGAAGCGCAGCAGGGTGGCGAGGCCGTTGGCCACGATGACGGCGGCGAGCTCGGCCGCCCGCGACGCGCCGCCGGGCAGCGCGGCCAAACCCCCGCTGGTCAGCGCGAGACCCGCGACGAAGGCGACGAGCCCGCCGAGGTGGTGCCTCAGGGCGCCCGCCCGGCCGCGTACGCCGAAGGTGAAGCGGCGGTTGGCCGCGGTGTTGGCGACGGCCGTGACGAACAACGCGATCGCGTTGGCCGCAACGGGCGACAGCACCGAGCGCAGCATCCAGAACAGCGCCAGGTGCGCCGGCGTGCTGATCGCCCCGATCACGGCGAACGCCGGGATCTGCGTGCGCACCGACGTCCGTGACGGCGGCGGCGCCGGGGCCGCGAGGCTGCGCCGGGCGACCCGCCACATGCCCTTCAGGTCGTCGACCGCCGTCCTGACGATGTCCACCCGGCTGTCGGGGTCGTCCACCCAGTCGACCGGCACCTCGTGGATGCGCAGCCCGTGCTGCTCGGCCAGCAGCAGCAGCTCGGTGTCGAAGAACCACGCCTCGTCCCGCACGGCGGGCAGCAGGGCCTGGACGACCTCGGTGCGTGCCGCCTTGAACCCGCACTGCGCGTCGGAGAAGCGCGCCCCCATCAGCGAGCGCAGCAGCAGGTTGTAGGACCTGGAGATGACCTCGCGCTTCGGTCCGCGCACCACGGTGGACCACGGGGACAGGCGGGTCCCGATCGCCAGGTCGCTGTGGCCGGTCATCAGCGGCGCGACCAGCGGGAGGAACGCGTCCAGGCCGGTCGACAGGTCCACGTCCATGTAGCCGACCACGTCGGCGTCGCTGGCCTCCCACACCCGCCGCAGCGCCCGGCCGCGGCCCTTCTGGTCGAGGTGGACGGCACGCACTCCCGGCAGCTCCCGGGCCAGCCGCAGGGCGAGCGTCCAAGTGCCGTCCGTGCTCGCGTTGTCGGCGATCGTCACGCGGAAGCCGTACGGGAAGTCGCCGCTCAGATAGGCGTGCAGCCGCCGCACGCTCGCGGCCAGCACGCGTTCCTCGTTGTAGACGGGAACGACCACCTCGACCAGGCGGGTCCTGCGGGACGCGCCCGCCACCGGCCCGGAAACCATCGTCATGCTCATGCGCCCACGCTCGCGAGCGGGGATGGGACGGCTCTGAGGCGTTCATTAACCCCGGATGAGAACGCCCGGGAGGCTCCGGTCAGACGATCGGAGGGCGGCCCGCGAGGGTGAGCCGTGCCACGGTGGTCCAGGACATGGGGCCGCGCTGCCCGTGCCCGCCCTTCAGCCCCTCGCGCAGCCCGCGGAACCAGACGGCGAGATGCGCGCGGGAGCGGATCCGGGCGACGCTGACCACGGTCCAGACGGCCAGATAGACGGGGATGAGCGGGGCCGGCAGCCGGCGATAGGCCAGCCACACCCTGTTGCGCGCGACGAGGCGGTAGTAGGGGGCGTGCCTCGCGGGGTCGGTGGCGGGGTGGTGGACCACGACGTCCGGCGCGTAGTGGCCGGTGCGCCCGAGGTCCCACAGCCGCCAGCTCAGGTCGACGCCCTCGTGGAAGAGGAAGAAGTGCCCCGGCCAGCCCCCGGCGGTTTCGTAGTCGGCGCGGCGGACGAGGACGACCCCTTCGGCCATGACCGTGACCGTGCCCGGCCGCGTGGCCGTGCCGGAGCGCAGGCGCGGCACCCAGCGGCGCAGCGTGACCCCGGTGTCGGGGTCGGCGATCCGCGGCTGCACGTACGCCGCCCCGGGACGGCGGCGGGCCACGGCGACGAGCCGGGCGAGGGTGTCGGGGGTGGGCAAGACGGCGTCGTTGTCGAGGAAGAACACGAACTCCCCGGCGTCCGGCCCAGCGAGGGCGTCGGCGCCGATGTTCCGGCCGGCGGGGATGCCCTCGTTGACGGGCAGGGCCACCGTGCGGACCCCGGCGGGCACGTGGTCGGGCTCCACGCCGTTGCCGACGACGACCACGCGCAGGTCGACGTCGCGCTGGGCCAGGAGCGACGCCATCGCCCGTTCGAACGGCTCGGGCCGGTCGTTCATGGTGAGCACCACCACGTCGACGGTCGCCTTCGGGCTGGTCATCCTGTCGCGTCTCCCGCACGGGCTCGGCACCTGGTGGAGCGAGCGGGATCTCGTCATCCGCCGTTCCCGTCGCGTCAACCCGTCACCCTAGTGGTGTTCACCTGCGATTTCCTGCCGATCGCGATCCCCGCCCCGTCCGGGCCGTCACGCGGGCCGTCAGGCCTCGGGCGGGGCTGCGGGGAGTTCGACCGTGGCGAGCGTTCCGCCGCCGGGGGCGTTCTCGATGGCGACCCGTCCCCCGGCGTCCCGTACGGCCTGCGCCACGATCGCCAGGCCGAGGCCGGAGCCGGGCAGGCCGCGCGCCGACGGTGAGCGCCAGAACCGCTCGAAGACGTGCGGCAGTTCGTCCTCGGGGATGCCGGGACCCTCGTCGCGCACGGTCAGCACGCCGCCCTCGAGCCGCACGGTCACCAGGCCCCCGGGCGGGCTGAACTTCACCGCGTTGTCGAGCACGTTCACCGCGGCCCGCTGCAGGCCGCGGGCGTCCCCCCGGACCTGCCACGGCTCCAGGCCGACGTCGAAGCGCAGCCCGGGACCACGCCGCCTGGCCCGCTCGACCGCCGACGCCACCACCTCCTGCAGGTCGATCCCGGACGACAGCTCGCCGCTCTCCGCCTTCCTCGACAGCTCCAGCAGGTCGCCGATGAGGCTCGACATCTCCTCGAACTGCTCCTTGACGTTCACCAGCAGTCGCCGTTTGGCCGAGGGCTCGATGGCCCGGCCGGTGTTCTCGCTGCGCAGCAGCAGGTCGATGTTGGTGCGCAGGCTGGTCAGCGGGGTGCGCAGCTCGTGCCCGGCGTCGGCCACGAGCCGCCGCTGGCGCTCCTGCGAGCTGGACAGGGCGGCGGTCATCGTGTTGAACGACCTGCTGAGGCGGGCGATCTCGTCCTCCCCCTCGACCGGGATCGTCACGCTCAGGTCCTCCGTCCTGGCCACGTGCTCGACCGCGCGGGTCAGCCGCTCCACCGGGCGCAGCGCCGTACGGGCCAGCCAGAGCCCGGCCACGGCGGCGCCGAGCACGCCGAGCACGCAGACCGAGCCGAAGACGAGGGCGAGGATGCGCAGCGTCTTGTCCATCTCGGCGGTGGAGCGGAACACGCTGACCGTCACCGGGCCCTGCGGCAGGGGCGGCTCCGCGAACTGCGCGGCGTCCTTCGGCGGGCCGCCCGGACGCGGCTCATACCTGAAGGTGTAGACGAGCACGGAGGTCCCGTCGGTCGTGACCGCGTCGCGCAGCACGGGCGTGCCCCCGGAGGCGGCCATCGCCCGCTCCCGCGCGGTCGGCGTCACCAGGGCCGACCCGGACGCGACGCACACCGGGCCGTCCGCCATGACGACCTGCCAGCTGCGCCCCGAGGGGTCCCAGTCGGGGCGCGGGCCCTCCTTGCGCCCATGACCCGCGCAGTCCCACAGGGCGAAGGCGACCTGCTGCGCGGGCGGCCGCAGGTCCGTGATCGAGTCGACGATCTGGCCGCGCATCTCGCCGCGGACGAGCAGCCAGCACACCGCCGCCGCCACCGCGACGGCCAGGGCGACCGCCGCCGCGATCAGCAGCGTGAGCCGGGATCGCAGCGTACGGCGTCTCATGGCGACGACCGCAGCACGTAGCCGACGCCGCGCACGGTGTGGATGAGGCGGGGCAGCCCGGCCGCCTCGGTCTTGCGCCGCAGATACATCACGTACACGTCGAGCGAGTTGGACGACGGCTCGAAGTCGAAGCCCCACACCTCGCGCAGGATCTGCTCGCGGGTGAGCACCTGCCGGGGATGGGTGAGGAACAGCTCCAGCAGCAGGTGCTCGGTGCGGGTGAGGTCGAGCCTGCGGCCGGCCCGGGTGACCTCCCAGCTCGCCGTGTCCATCCGCAGGTCGCCGAAGGCGAGGACGTCGCCGCCGGCCTCGTTCTGCGCGTACCGCCCGCCGCGCCGCAGCAGCGCCCGCACCCGGGCGAGCAGCTCGTCGAGCTCGAACGGCTTGACCAGGTAGTCGTCCGCTCCGGCGTCCAGGCCGGAGACGCGGTCGCCGACGGCGTCGCGCGCGGTCAGCATGAGGACCGGCACCCGCTTGCCGGAGGCGCGCAGCCGGCGGCAGCACGTCAGCCCGTCGAGCCGGGGCATCATGACGTCGAGGAGCATCGCGTCGAAGTCCCCCCGCTCCAGGAGGTCCAGCGCGGTCAGCCCGTCCGCGGCGCTCTCGACCGCGTACCCCTCGAACTCAAGGCTGCTGCGCAACGCCTCCCTGAGGGCCGGCTCATCGTCCACTACCAGCAGTTTCGCCGATTCCTCACGCACCGGCACAAGCTACCCGAGGGTCATGAGAATCCGCTTAAGGCCGCGGCTCCGGGTGGGCGAGGCGGGGCGCCGCCCGCGCCACGCGCGGCGGGGCGTGGCGCGTCAGACTCCGCCGAGAACGGCCATGGCGGCGTTGTGACCGGGGATGCCGCTGACGCCGCCGCCGCGCCGGGCGCCCGCCCCGCACAGCAGCACCCGCTCGTGCGCGGTCTCGACGCCCCACTGACCGGGCCGGGCCCCGTGGTCGCCCTCCTCGCCGTACGGCCAGGACAGGTCGTGGTGGAAGATGTGGCCCCCGGGCAGGCCCGCCTCCCGTTCCAGGTCGAGGGGGGTCTTGGCCTCCAGGCAGGGCTCGCCCGAGGGCGCGCGCAGCAGGCAGTCCTCGATGGGCTCGGCGAGCACCGAGTCGATCGAGGCGAGCGTCCGGGCCAGCGCCTCCCGCTTGGCCTGCGGGTCGGCGAACAGCCGCGCCGGCATGTGCAGGCCGAACAGCGTCATCGTGTGCGCCCCCGCCTCCCGCAGATCCCGGCCGAGGATCGAGGGGTCGGTGAGCGAGTGGCAGTAGACCTCGGCGGGCGGCAGCTCCGGCACCTTTCCCGAGGCCGCCTGCGCGTACGCCGCGGCGAGCTGGTCGCGGCTCTCGTTGATGTGGAAGGTGCCGCTGAACGCCTCGGCGGGGTCCACCGCGGGGTCCCGCAACCGGGGCAGCCGCGACAGCACCATGTTGATTTTGAGCTGTGCGCCCTCGGGCCGCTCGGGCGTCTCGCCGAGCAGCCGGGCGAGCACGGCGGGCGGCAGGTTGGCCAGCACCTTCCCCGCGGTCACCACGTGCTGCGCGCCGTCGTCGAACGTGACCTCACCCGTGTCCGGGTCGATCGCCAGGACCTCGGCCCCGGTGCGGATCTCGGCGCCGTGCCGCCGCGCGACCTCGGCGAGTTCGGTCGTCACCGCGCCCATGCCGCCGACCGGCACGTTCCAGTCGCCCGTGCCGTCGCCGATCACGTGGTAGAGGAAACACCGGTTGGCCAGCAGGTCGGTGGCCGTGTCGGCGAAGGTGCCGATCAGCGCGTCGGTGAGCACGACCCCGCGGACCGTGTCGTCGGCGAACCGCTCGTCCACGACCTCGCCGATCGGCCGTTCGAACAGGTCGCGCCACGCCTCGTCGTCCCCCACGGCCTCGCGCAGGTCCGTACGGCCGGGCAGCGGTTCGAGCAGCGTCGGCGCGACGCGCCCGGCCACGTGGGCGGTCATCCCGTAGAACCGCTCCCAGGCCGCGAGGTCGTGCCGTCCCCCGGTCACGGCCTCGAAGGACGCGGCGGTGCGCCCGGCGTCCTCGTTGTCCACGAGCAGGCCCGTGTCGCCGGCCGGGGTGTAGGAGGCGAAGCGGCGGCGGCGCAGGTCGAGGCGCAGCCCGAGGTCCTTCACGACTTTGGTGGGCAGCAGGCTGACCAGGTAGGAGTAGCGCGAGAGCCGCGCGTCCACGCCGGGGAACGCCCGGGCTGACACGGCGAGGCCGCCCACGTGCCCGAGGCGTTCCAGGACCAGCACCTCGCGCCCCGCCCGGGCGAGGTAGGCCGCGGCGACGAGGCCGTTGTGCCCGGCCCCGGCGATGACGACGTCGTAGTGCGAGCGTGGCATGGAGCGTTCTCCCGGTCGTACGTGGCTCGGTGTCGCGGGACGGGCCTGGGCGGATGCCCGCAACCTATCGCAAGTTCCCCCACAAGACCCGGGCAGAATATGCCGAAGCGGACAATCCTCCGCCACTATGAACAGGAGAGACATGCGCGTTACCGATGAGGTCGCCGAGGCGCTGGCCACCGGCCGTCCGGTGGTCGCCCTGGAGTCCACCATCATCTCGCACGGACTGCCCCAGCCCCGCAACCTTCAGGTCGCCCTCGAACTGGAGGACATCGTCCGGCAGGCGGGGGCCGTGCCGGCGACGGTGGCGGTGCTGGACGGCGTTCCCCGGGTGGGTCTGGACAAGGACGGGCTGGAGCGGATCGCGACCGAGCCGGGCCTGCGCAAGCTCGGCTTCCGGGACCTCGCCCCGGCCGCCGCGCTCGGGCTGAGCGGCGCCACCACGGTCTCGGGCACCTCGTTCCTGGCCGCCCGTGCGGGCGTGCGGGTGTTCGCCACCGGGGGTCTCGGCGGCGTCCACCGGGGCTGGACCACGGTGCAGGACGAGTCGGCCGACATCGACACGCTCAGCCGCACCCGGATCACGGTCGTGTGCGCCGGGGTGAAGTCGATCCTCGACGTGCCCGCGACCCTGCAGCGGCTGGAGACCAAGCAGGTCACCGTCGTCGGTTACCGGACCGACGAGTTCCCGGGCTTCTACCTGCACAGCTCGGGCGAACCGGTCGACTGGCGCATCGAGACGCCGCAGGAGGCCGCCGGCATCATGCGGGCCCAGGACGCGCTGGCCGGGCTGGAGACTGCGCTGATCGTGGCCAACCCGGTCCCCGCCGACCTGCAGCTCGACCCCGGCCTGCACGACCGGGTGCTCGCGGAGGGCCTGCGCGCCGCCGAGGAGCGCGGGATCACCGGTCAGGCCATCACCCCGTTCCTGCTGGAGTACCTGGTCGAGGGCACGGGTGGCGCCTCGCTGGAGGCCAACCTCGCGGCCGTACGCGGCAACACGCGCCTGGCCGGGGAGATCGCCGCCTCCTGGGCGGCCGGGTGAGCGCTCTGCTGGTGATCGGCGACGTGGTCACCGACGTCGTCGCGCTGCACGACGGCCCCGCGGCCACCGGCACCGACACGCCCGCCGACATCGCGTTGCGGCCGGGCGGCTCGGGGGCGAACACCGCCTCCTGGGCCGCCCGGCTCGGCGCCGACACCCGCCTGCTGGCGCGGGCGGGGTACGACACCGGCGAGTGGCACGCGGCCGAGCTGGGCAAGGCCGGGGTCCGGCCCCACTTGCGGATCGACCCGGAACGGCCCTCGGCAGTCGTGATCGCGATGGTCGACGCCACCGGGGAGCGGTCCATGCTCACCAACCGTGGGGCGAGCGGCCACATCGGGGTCGGCGACTGGGCTCCCGGCCTCCTCGACGGGGTCGAGCACCTGCACCTGTCGGCGTACACGATGTTCGCCGAGCCGGGCCTGGAGCTCGCGCGGCTGGCCATGCGCGAGGCCGCCGGGCGCGGCATCTCCATCAGCGTCGATCCGGCCTCCTGCGGGCCGCTGCGCGCGTTCGGCCGCGAGCGGTTCCTCCGCGAGACCGCCCCGGCGGGCGTCGTGATCCCCAACCTGGAGGAGGCGCTGCTGCTCGCGGACGCCGAGGATCCCGAGACGGCGGCCCGCACGCTCAGCGGCCACTACGGCACCGCGGTGGTAAAGCTGGGGGCCGCCGGTGCCGTGCTGGCCCGCGATGGCCGTATAGTCGCCAAGGCGGCCGCGCCCCCGGCGGAGGTGGTCGACTCGACGGGCGCGGGAGACGCGTTCGCCGCGGGGTTCCTGGTCGCCTCGATGGCCGGGTGCGCACCCGACGAAGCACTGCGCAAGGGGTGTGAGGCGGGGGCCGTGGCGGTCGCCCAGGTCGGCGGCCGGCCGGTTCGGGGAACTTTACCCTATTGACACCAATTGCTGGTTTGCGGCGTAAGCTGCACCATTAGCAACATGCGTCACTCTCGGGAGGGTGCGGTCATACCGATGGACGCCGAGTCAACGATCTGCCTGAGCGACCTGGTCCCGGCCCTGCGGTGGAGCCGTCCTCAGCAGGTGGCCGAGACGCTGGCCGACCCGCGCCTGCCCGGCGGCTGGTGGGCATCCGTCGGGGTCGGCCGGGCGATGCGGGCGACCGGCGTTGACTGGCTCTGCGAGCGGCTCGCCCGCCTGGCCGTCGGCCGCTGGGATCACCTGCCCCTCACCGACCTGCTTCCGGCGCTCCAGGTGCACACCGTGGACCCGGCCATGCCCGGCTGGCCCGACCCGGTCCGCACCGTGGTCAACCAGCTCGGCGGGTGGTACCGGCTGCGCCGCCTGACGCCGTGCGATCTCCAGGCTCCGGCCGCCCCCGCCTCGCCCGAGGTCCTCCTGACCACGGTGTTCCGTGAGGTGTTCGCACGCCTGGAGAGCGAGCTGGCCTCCGGTGAGTCCGCGCAGGCGCTCGCGGGAGACGAGAAACCGGCGCAGGCGCAGGCGCAGGCACCGGCCGGCCCCGCCTCCGAGCCGTTCCCGCAGGCCGCGGCCCCGGGCAGCACCTCCCAGCCGTTCCCGCAGCCCACCCCCGGACCGGTCTCCCAGCCGATTCCGCAGGTCGCTCCCGGGCCGGTCTCCCAGCCGTTCCCCCAGGCCGCCCCCGGGGCGCCGTCACAGCCGGTCCCGCAGGCCGGGACCTCCTCCCAGCCGTTCCCGCAGGTCACTCCCGGGCCGGTCTCTCAACCGTTCCCCCAGGCCGCCCCCGGGGCCACGGCGCCGCCGTTCGCCCGCCCGGCCGCGCCCGCGCCCGGGCAGGCCGCCCAGGCGCCCGCACAGCAGGGGCAGGCGCCCGGACGACCGGTACAGGGCGCGCCGGCCCCGTCGCCCGCCGCGCCGGCGCCTCTCGCCGAGCCGGCCAAGCCCGTCACCCAGCCCTTCGCCCGGCAGGCCGGGGCCTCGCTCCCGCAGCCCGCGGCCTCTCCCGCCCAGCCCGCCGCCGAACCGGCGCCGGATCGGCAGCCGCCCGACCTCAGCGCGCACCCGATGATCGCGGTCATCGAGGGCCTGTTCCGCGACTGGGACCCGCTCGCCAGGGCCGTCGCGGCCGAGCGGCTGTTCGCCGCCGAACCCGTGAGCCTCCGCACGCTGGCGCACAACCTCAACGTTGACCGGGAACTGCTCTCCCAGGCCCAGCGCACGGCCGAGGAGCGGGTGCTGCTGTGGCTGCGCTCCCCCGACTCCGCGCCGCTCACCGGCCACCTGTTCGGGCTCACCGAGTGGCTGGGCGCCGCGGCCACCCAGGAACAGCTCATCGCGGCGGACCCGTCCCACCCCGTCGAGGTCCCGGCGCTCGGCACGCCGCTGTGGCGGGTGCTGGTCACGCTGATGCCGGACCGGCGCCTCCAGGACGGCTGGCTCGTGGTCGGCGACCTGGTGGGGCTGCGCGACAAGACCCGCCAGCTGCTGGCGAACAAGCCCGCGGACGCGGACGTCGTGGAGCTGCTCGGCCAGCTCGGCATCCGTGCCCATTCCGCCAAGGCGTGGCTGGACTCGATGCCGAAGGCGAGCTCCCCGTCCGAAGCCGGCCCCCTGCCCACCCGGAACGGGTCCGAGCAGGCCGCCAAGCCCACGCCGCTGCCCCGCCGTACGCCCGGCGCGAACGGGCACCACCACGGCCGCGGCGGGATCCCGGTCCCCTCGCAGGCCAACAACGGGCCCGACGCCGCCACCGCGCTCGCCGCGCTCAACGCGCTCACGAACGGCAACATCGGCGGCAACCTGAACGGCAACCTCGGCGGCAATCTGAACGGGAACCTGGCAGGGGGCGTGCCCCGGCCGCATCTGGTGCCGAACCCCCGCCCCACCTCGAGCCCGGCCTCCGACCCGCGCCGCTGGCAGCGGATCGACGTCACCAGCGGCCATCTGCGCGGCGAGCCGGTGGCGGTACCCGAGGGATACGCCGCGCAGCTCGGCATGCGCCCGGGGACGCTGCTGTCGGTCACCGGCCCGGGGGACAACGCCGTCGTCCTGGTGTGGCGCGACCGGCAGCCGGTGTTCGACTCGCTCCAGCCCGTCCTGATGCGGCTGAACGCGCGGCCCGGTGACTCCGTCTACGTGACCGTGGACGGATACCGCCTGGACGCCCAGCTCACGTCCTCGGTCTGACCGGCCCCGCCCGCGCGTGGCGTACGGCGCGACGCGCGAGGAGCCGGGCAGCCGCGGGTCGGGCGGGGGAAGAAATCAGATCTTCGGTCTGAGCATCTTGCGGTAGTAGGTGGCCGAGATCTCGTAGCCGAGGGCGCCGTAGAACTCGGCGGCCCGCCGGGTCGCCAGCGCGACGTACCCGGCCTGCCGTGAGCGTGCCCACGTCTCGAACTCCTCGAGCAGCCTGCGCCCGATGCCGTGACGGCGGTAGCTGCTCTCGATCATGGCCTCCTCCACCCACGCGACCCTGCCGTTGGCGAACAGCGTGAGGTGGGTGAAGCCCAGCAGGTAGCCGCGTACGGTCCCGTCGACGGTGGCGACGATGAGGAAGGCGTCCTCGTTCTCCAGGAGTTGCGGCAGCGCGGCGTCGAACGGCGCGCGCTCGGGGCGGAAGGTCAGCGCGAACTCGCGGGCGAGTGCGAAGATCTCGTCCGCGTCGCTCTTCTCGGCCCTCCGGAGCTGGAGATCACCAGACGTCATGAAAGGGACTCTAGGAGTACCTGGGCACATACGTCCAATCAGGGGGTCCTCCGGCGGTTCTCACGCCGGCGCGCTGGTGAAGGCCCGACCGGCCTGCCGTACGACGTGCTGGTGGCGAGCGCCGCTGTTGTCGGTACCAGCGCGCTCGCTCGATCCTGCCGGCGAACGATGGTCACGCTCGCCGCGGGGGCCCCGCAGCGCGACCAAGGCACTGGCCGGGCTCCGCGATTCCGGTGCCCACCGAAGCCTGAATCACGGCGGGACCATATCTCGGTCGCTTTGTGGCGGTAACTTGCGAACTATGTTGTCTGCGACCGATTATGGGCCGCAATAGGTACCTGAATATGCCAGCCCGGATCGAATTCGGAGTAGGAGAACGGATGCCTGCGCCTATATGGTCGGGCCGCACGACATGACGCGTCCGGCAACCCAATCCAAAGGACAGTGACATGAACGTCTACATCTACCCGGCCGGGGCTCTACCGGGAGCGATGCACCTAGCGGTGGGCACGCTTGGCCAGCAGCTCGCCAACTCGTTTGCGGTGACGATCGCGGGCGGAGCAGCTGCACTGGCGGCGGGGCAGAACTATGTCCTGGCCGTCGGCGCCCCGTTGCAGAACAATGATCAGCGCCAGAACGGGTACCCGACCAACGGGCAGTTGATGAACATCGCGGGGAATGTGTACACGTTCATCGTCTGATCAGGCGATCGGCGGGCCGTTGAGGAACGTGCCGGAACGGCCCGCCTGATTTCCTGATATCGGGGCGAGATGGACCACGCGTCGGTGAGGCGGGGCGGGTCACCCATGAAGGGACCCCAGGAGTAACTGGGCACATACGTCCAATCAGGGGGTCCTCCGGCGGTTCTCACGCCGGCGCCCTGGTGAAGGCCCGGCGGGCCTGCCGCACGAACTCGCGTACGGCGGGGCCGTGCCCGCCGCGCCACACCAGGGCGAGCAGCGCCGGCGACTCGACGTCCGCGATGGTGAGCGCGAGGAGCCGGTCGCGGTGGGCCGCGGCCATCGACTCGCTGAGGACGGCGACGCCCAGCCCGCGGGCCGCGAGATCCGCGACGGAGTCGGCCGCCCCGGCCTGCAGCGCGATCACCGGCTGGACGTCCCGGGCCGCACAGGCCCGATCGAACACCGTACGCAGACCGGTGCCGGCGGGCATGCAGACGATCGGGTGCGAGCCGAGCTCGCGCAGGGTGACGGCGTCCCGGCTCGCGAGGGGGTGGTCCGGTGGGACGGCGGCGACGAGCCGCTCGCTGACGACCGTCAACGTCTCCAGGTCCTCCGGGGCGGCGGCGAGCCCGGCGAGGACCAGGTCGAGGGCGCCGGACCGCACCCCGTCGACGAGCCGGTCGGAGTTGTCCTCCAGCAAGGCGATCTCGACCCCCGGATGGGCCCGGTGGAACGCGGCGAGGGCGTCGAACAGCGGCGTGACGGTGCAGCCGACGACCATCCCGACGGTGAGCCGGCCCCGGATGAGGCCGGTCACCTCGCCCACCGCCTGTCCCAGCGCCCCGGCGGCGGCGAGCGCGGCGCGGGCATGATCGAGCGCGGCCTTTCCCGCGACGGTGAGCGTGACGCTCCGTGCGGACCGGTCGAAGAGCTCGGCGCCGAGTTCGCGTTCGAGCTGCCGGATCTGCGCGCTCACGCCGGACTGGCTGATGTGCACCCGCTCGGCCGCGCGGGTGAAGTTGCGCTCCTCGGCGACCGCGACGAAATACTCCAGCTGACGCAGTTCCATAACCACTGATTCTAGGTTCCATCAGATCCATCTGTTGGACTTCTCACCTGCCCCTCGGCAGGCTGGAGACCGTACGAGAGATCGGGAGGAACCATGCCGGAGTACGAGAAGGCCATGCGGCCGGAGGACATCACCCGCCTGTTCGTCGAGCGGTCGAACGCCGGGGACGCCGCGGGCGTGGCGGCGCTGTACGAGGAGGACGCGGTGCTGGCCTACCCGCCGGGGAGCGTGACGGCCGGCCGGGAGGCGATCCGCGCCCTGTGGGAGAAGGTCCTCGCGAACCGTCCCCGCTTCGAGCCCGAGGAGCCCCTCCCAACCCTGGTCAGCGGCGACCTCGCGCTGACCTCGACCCCGCCGAAGGACGGCGCGGGCGCCCGGGCCCAGGTCGTACGGCGCCAGCCCGACGGGAGCTGGCTGCGCGTGCTCGACCAGCCCGAGTTCGCACCACCCGCCCGCTGATCCGGTCAGAGCGAGCCGCCGGGGGCACGGTCCGGCGCGACACGGCTGTAAGTCGCATGCAAGGATCACGCAAGAAAATCGCATCCGGAGCGCCGTAACTTTCCGCTCATGAAGAAGATAACTCGCGCCTCCGGTCTGGTATTTGCCGCGGCGGTCGCCGCACTCGTCGCGTCAGCCGCTCCGGCCAACGCGATCGTCGATGGGATCACGAATCACGAGCCGACGCCGCCCGTGTGCACCAGCGGCAAAATCGGGAGCACCAGGAATTACACGCATTGCTCTTATACGCACCTGTTCACCGTGGTGCGGGCGGGAGCGACCTACAACGAGGCCGTACAGAAGGTCAATCCGGACATCTCCAACACCGTCCAATTTTTGGACGACCAGGAGGGCTGCGGCGCAGTACTACGGACCAGCAGCAGCAAGTACCTGCATTTCCCAACGAACGCGGAAGCATCGGACAAGTACCAGTGGTTCCCGGGCGATCCGGAATATGGAGTCGAGACGACCTTCAAGGTGTCGCAGACCTGCATGTGGATCACCGAGGGCTCCTGACGCGGAATCCGGCGACGGATACATTCCGCCGGCGCCGAGGTCGTCCGCCGGATGCCCACTGATCGCTCGTGGACGGTCCGGCGTCCGCGAGGAGCGCACAGCCCGCGGACGGCGGACGGTCTCAGGATGACGGTCCGTAGCGAAGGGCGATCGCGGCGGCGCGGTCGTGCAGAGAGTCGCGCAACCACTGCGGCGCCAGGGCTTCCGCGTCCGTGCCGAGCTGCCACAGCGCCCATTCGGCGTGTCTCGGGTCCTGGAAGTCCACCTCCAGCCGCAGCCGGCCGTCCGAGTCGGTCTCTTCGGCGCGGAGGGCCAGCGCGGTGCTCACCAGGTCCTCCCGCCGCGCCGGGTCCACCCGTACCAGCGCGGTGACCTGGTCGCCGCCGGTCCGGAACCGCGTGCTGCGTTCCTGCCAGGCCCGGTCCAGATCGACCCGCTCCGGTCGCTGTGCGGGTTCGGCGAGCTCCTCGGCGGCCAGGATGCGCGACAGGCGGTAGGTGCGGTCCGCGCCGGACCTCGTGGCCAGCAGGTAGCCCCGGCCGCGTACGGTGACCAGGCCGATCGGGTCCACCGTGCGCCACTTCGGCGTCTGGTCCACGGCCGCGTAGTGGATGCGCAGCCTGTGTCCGGCGAACACCGCGCGCAGGACCTCGGCCGCGATGGCGTCGGGCACCTCCTCGGCGGACAGCCGACGCGACAGGAGATCGGTCTCCGGGTCGACGAGCAATCGCTCGGCCGCTCCGGCCGCGGTGTCCCGATAGCTTTCGGGCAGCGCGTCGACCACCTTGAGCATCGCCGAGGCGAGCGCCGAGCCGAGACCGAACGCCTGCGCGCCGCGCCGCGACCCGGCGACCAGCAGGGCAAGGGCCTCGTCGTGGTTCAGTCCGGTGAGCTCGGTGCGGAAACCGGGCAACAACGCGAACCCGCCGTGCCGCCCGCGTTCGGCGTAGACCGGGACCCCGGCCGCGGACAGCGCCTCGATGTCGCGCAGCACGGTGCGGGTGGACACCTCCAGCTCGCGGGCGAGCGCGGCCGCGGACAGCCGGCCGTGCTGCCGCAGCAGCAGTACCAGCGAGACCAACCGGTCGGCACGCACGGCGAAAACCTACCGGAATATACGACACAGGATGTCGTGATTCGCTGGGAGGCTCATCGACGCGGCTACCGAGCCGATCGACGTACGTGTCGTCGACGAATCGAATGGAGCTGATATGGCGATGGAGCGAACCGCGGTCAATCCGTGGGCGTGGTCGACGGAGCTGGGATACAACCAGGGCGAGATCGTCTCCGGGCATGCCCGGACCCTGTACTGCGCGGGGCAGACCGCGATGGGCGGCGACGGCAAGCCCCGGCACGCCGGGGACATGGCGGCACAGCTGACGCTGAGCCTCGACAACCTGGAGGCCGTGCTCGGCGAGGCCGGCATGTCCCTCGCCAACCTCGTCCGGCTCAACGTCTACACCACCGACGTCGATCGGCTCTTCGAGCACTACGGCGTGCTGGCGTCGCGGCTGGGCGTAGCAGGGGTGGCACCCTCCACCACGATGCTCGGGGTGACCCGGCTGGCGATCCCCGACCTGATGGTCGAGCTCGAGGGGACCGCCGTCGCGTGATCGCGTGACGCGACCTCGCCGCCTCCGGCAGGACCGCCGGAGGCGGCACGGAAACCGGCGCTGGGGGATCGCGGCAACCGGCGTCGACGACCTCGACGGGCGCACCCGGACCGTCCCTCAAAGGCGACTCGTCAGCAGCGCCCTGCGCCGTCGAGGGACGAGGTGGCGCTCACGTGATATCCGTCGCCGTCCCGTCCCGCCACCGGGCCGATGAACCACACCGACAGGTGGACGTCCCGTCCGCCGGTCCGCTTGACGAGGCAGATCGTCCCGTCGCCCTCGTCGTCCGGGGATCGCGTCCAGCCCTCTCGTCGCGCCGCGTAGCGATAGAAGGACAGGACTCCCGTCCGGGGTCCCGGCAGCTCGTAGGACTGCCCGGCCGAGACGAGCGCGTCGTCGCGGTCGCACCCGGCCACGCGCCCGCCGCGCGGCGTCGCGCCCTCCGGGCGGATGTCCAGGGTGGGAAGCGCGGCGAGGGCGGCGGCGAGCGCCTCCTCCGCGGCCGTGCAGGCGGAGGCGGGCGCCCCGGTGGCGGAGGTCACGACCTGGGCGACGGCCCCCGCGACGGCCAGCGCCGCGACCCCCACACCCCCGAGACGAGAATCCGTCTCATGATCGGGACCCTATGCCTCGGGACGGCGGCAGCGGCAGGGTGGCCGGAGGCGGATCGCCGTGCGAAGGACGGTCAGTTTCCGGATCCGCGCCAGCCGGTGGGCAGCGTGTAGTGCCAGCCCTCCCGCCAGTCGAAGGGCGCGTCCACCAGGTCTTCGAGGCGCGCGCCGGTCAGCAGGCAGTCCAGCGCCCACCTGTTGGCCGAGTGAGCGACGACGAGCACGCGAGCACCATCCCAGCCGGCGAGCAGATCATGCAGGAAACTCTCCGTGGCCTCGACCACCTGACGGTAGCTCTGACCGCCGGGAAAGGGCACGTCGACGTGCGCTGCCCGGTTGGCGGCGACCGACGAGACCGAGCCGCCGTTGAGCGGGCCATAGTCGCATTCGCGCAGCCGCGCGTCCTCGTGGACGGGGATCGGCGTGCCGGCGAACGCGATCCGGGCTGTCTCCACCGCCCGGTGCAGGTCGGAGACGAACACGGCCGCCAGACCCGTGTTCCTGCGCCGCTCGCCGAGCTCGGCCGCGAGCCGCCGCCCGCGCTCGGAGAGCCTGCCGGGCAGCCACCCGGTGGCGATGCCGTTCTCATTGTCCTCTGTGATCGAATGCGTCTCGTACACGATCTCGACCGCCATATGGGCCCTCCGTTCCTGGCGGCTCCCACAGTGCTCGACGCTCCGATAGCGGCCGATCTCCCGGCCGAAGGCCCGGCGCTCGCCCACATAGCGCAGCGACTCGTCCACACAGCCCTGGGCGAGGCCCACCGACAACGCGGCGCTCGCCACCCGGCCCTCGTCCAGCGTACGGAGGAACTGCGCGTAGCCCCGGCGCAGCCACCCCCACCACGCCGGTGATGTCGGTGCCCGAATCGGTGATGAACGCCTTCAAGTGGTTGATCACCCACTCGCCGCCGTCGAGGACGACCGTGGTGCGCATCCCCGCCGTCGTGGAAGTGCCCGGCCAGCCGGTCGGACCCGGCCCCGGCCTCGGCGCACCCCTTTTCCCCCGAATTCCGGCCGCACTCGCGATAGTACACAGAGGCGCTAAACGCAACCGCCGGCAGAAGGCCTCATCTTTCGTGATGGTGACCGACAGGAAACCCGGTGGCCGAATCCGTTGCCCGCTGTGCCTACCTGCCGGCCGGCCCGTCACACCGGAGGCGGCCGAGAGCCCGGCCCGGTGCCGCACCAGCTCATGGGAGGCGACCCGGGAGATGTCGCGGAGCACGAACGAGAAGCTGACGCGCTCTACCTGAGATCGAACTCGTGGCGTCGCAGACCTGATCACGTCGGAGTGAAGATCAGCCCGGTTTCGGCGAGGCGTAGCTCGCGGTCGGCCTACAACGGGTGAGTTGCCGAGCTCGGATGGGCCAAGGCGGGCGGGCTCAGGCGGGCAGGCCGAGTTCGCGGGCGATGAGCATGCGCTGCACCTCGCTGGTGCCCTCGCCGATCTCCAGGATCTTCGCGTCCCGGTAGAAGCGGCCGACGGGGAACTCGTTCATGAAGCCGTAGCCGCCGAAGATCTGGGTGGCGTCGCGGGAGTTGTCCATGGCGGCGTTGGACGACACCAGCTTGGCGATCGCGGCCTCCTTCTTGAACGGCAGGCCCGCCAGCATGCGCTCGGCGGCGTGATAGTAGGCCAGCCGGGCCGTGTGCGCCCTGGCCTCCATGTCGGCGATCTTGAACTGGATGGCCTGGTAGCGGCCGATCTCCCGGCCGAAGGCCCGGCGCTCGCCCACGTAGCGCAGCGACTCGTCCACACAGCCCTGGGCGAGGCCCACCGACAGCGCGGCGATCGCCACCCGGCCCTCGTCGAGCGTACGGAGGAACTGCGCGTAGCCCCGGCCGCGCTCGCCGAGCAGGTTCTCCTCCGGCACCCGGCAGTCGGTGAACGACAGCTCCCGGGTGTCGGAGGCCGACCAGCCGACCTTGGAGTACTTCTTCGACACCGTGAAGCCGGGCGTGCCCGACGGCACCAGGATCGTGGAGATCTCCTGCTTGCCGTCCTCGCGGCGGCCGGTGATCGCCGCCACCCCTACCACGCCGGTGATGTCGGTGCCCGAATTGGTGATGAACGCCTTCGAGCCGTTGATCACCCACTCGCCGCCGTCGAGGACGGCCGTGGTGCGCATCCCGCCCGGCACGTCGGACCCGCCGCCGGGCTCGGTCAGGCCGAACGCCCCCAGGACCTCCCCCGCCGCCATCTTCGGCAGCCACCGCTGCTTCTGCGCGTCGGTGCCGAACCGGAGGATGGGCATCTCGCCCAGCGAGACCGCCGCCTCCAGCGTGATCGCCACCGAGGAGTCGACCCTGGCCAGCTCCTCCAGTGCCAGGCACAGCGCGAAGTAGTCGCCGCCCATGCCGCCGTACTCCTCCGGGATCGGCAGGCCGAACAGGCCCATCGCGCCCATCTTCCGGACGATGTCGTACGGGAACTCGCAGCGCTCGTAGTAGTCCCCGATGACCGGGGCCACCACCTCGCGGGCGAACTCCTCGACCGACTTGCGCAGTTCGACGTGCTCGTCGTTGAGCATCTCAAATCTCCTTGGCGAGAGCCTGGACGACGCGGGAGGGGCTCGGCCGGCCCAGGATTCCGGCGAGCCAGAGGCTGGTGGCGGCCAGCGACCTGACGTCCACCCCGGTCTCGACGCCGAGGCCGTCGAGCATCCAGACGAGGTCCTCGGTCGCGAGGTTGCCGGTGGCGCTCTTCGCGTACGGGCAGCCGCCGATGCCGCCGGCGGAGGAGTCCACGACCGTGATCCCCCGCCTGATCGCGGTGAGCGTGTTGGCGAGGGCCTGGCCGTAGGTGTCGTGGAAGTGGACGGCGAGCCGGTCCGGCCCGACCCCCGCCTCGGCGAAGGCGTCGAGCAGCGCCTCGACGTGCCGTGGCGTGCCGACGCCGATGGTGTCGCCCAGCGACAGCTCGTAACAGCCGAGGTCGAGCAGCCGGCGGCCGACGCGGGCGACCTGCGCGGGCACGACCGGCCCCTCCCAGGGGTCGGCGAAGCACATCGACACGTACGCCCTGACCCGCATGCCGTGGGCCAGCGCCCGCTCGACGACAGGGGCGAACATCTCGTACTGCGACTCGACGGTCCGGTTGAGGTTGCGCTGGGCGAACGACTCGGTGGCGCTGCCGAAGATCGCGATGTCCGCGACGCCCTGCTCCAGCGCCCGGTCGAGGCCCCGTTCGTTGGGGACGAGCACCGGATAGCGGACCCCGGGCACCCGGGGCAGGCTCTCCAGCAGCTCGCCCGCGTCCGCGAGCTGGGGCACCCACTTGGGGTGGACGAAGCTCGTCGCCTCGATGGTCGTCAGCCCGGCCTCGGCCAGCCGCCCGATGAACTCGCGCTTGACCTCGACCGGCACGACGGCCGACTCGTTCTGCAGGCCGTCGCGCGGGCCCACTTCGTAGATCGTCACTCGCACGGCGTCACCCGCGCCAAAACCGCGTCCAGCTCCACCGCCTGGCCCGGCCGGGCCCGCAGCTCGGCGAGCACGCCGTCGGCCGGCGCCGTCAGAGTGTGTTCCATCTTCATCGCCTCCACGACGACCAGCGGCTGTCCCGCGCTGACCCGGTCGCCCTCGGCCGCCTTGACCAGCAGCACCGTTCCCGGCATCGGACTGCGTACGACCCCGTCGCCGGCGAGCGCCCCGCCCTGCCGGTCCTGCGGGTCGCCCGGCTCGTGCCGGGTGACGGGCCAGGCGCGGCCCCCCTCGGCGAGCCACACCGTGTCGCGGTTCCGGGCGACCGCGTACCTGCGGGTGACACCGCCGAGGGTGACCGCCGCCTCCTCGGAGCCGGTCCACTCGAGCCGCGCCCGGCCGAGTGAACGCTCGTTAACTTCGATCTCCACGTCTCCGGCGGCGCCCCGCACCCGCACGGGCATGGGCACGCCGAGCCGGTGCACGGTCCAGGCGGGCTCCCCCAGCCGCCAGCCGTCCGCCACGTCCCACGGGTCGCCCGAGGCGGAGCGGTCGAAGCCGGAGTGGAAGACGAGCGCGGCCGCCGCCAGCACCTCGTCCGGCACCTGGCCGCCGACGACGTCGGCGAGCCGCCGCTCGACCAGCCCCGTGTCGAGCCGCCCGGCCGCGACCTCCGGGTCGGCCAGCAGCGCGCGCAGGAACCCGATGTTCGTGGTGACCCCGAGGATCACGGTCGAGGCCAGCGCCCGGTCGAGGGCAGCGAGCGCGCCCGCCCGGTCGGGGGCCCAGGCCACCGCCTTGGCCAGCATGGGGTCGTAGTCGCTGCCCACCGTCATCCCGCCGGTGAGCCCGGAATCGAACCGCACGCCCTCGCCCGCGGGCTCCCGCAGGGCAAGGATCCGGCCGCCCGTCGGCAGGAAGTCGCGGGCGGGGTCCTCGGCGTACACGCGGGCCTCGACGGCGTGGCCGCGCAGGCGCACCTCGTCCTGTCCGAACGGCAGCGGCTCGCCCGCGGCGATCCGCAGCTGCAGCTCGACCAGGTCGAGGCCGGTGACCATCTCGGTGACCGGGTGCTCGACCTGCAGCCGGGTGTTCATCTCCATGAAGAAGAACTCGCCGGGACGGGAGCCGGGGACGATGAACTCGACCGTGCCGGCGCCGACGTAGCCGACCGACCGGGCGGCCTCCACCGCCGCCGCGCCCATGCGGGCCCGCGTCTCCTCGTCGAGCAGCGGCGAGGGCGCCTCCTCGACGATCTTCTGGTGGCGCCGCTGCAGGCTGCACTCGCGCTCGCCCAGGTGGACGACGTTCCCGTGGCCGTCGGCCATGACCTGGATCTCGATGTGCCGGGGCCGGTCCACGAACCGCTCGATCAGCAGGGTGCCGTCCCCGAAGGCCGCCGTCGCCGTACGGCGGGCCGACTCGACGGCCGAGGCCAGGGCGTCGGCGGACTCGACCCGCAGCATGCCCTTGCCGCCCCCGCCCGCCGACGGCTTGATCAGCACGGGGAAGCCGATGCGCGCGGCGACCTCGGCCAGGTCGTCGTGCGGTTCCGCGCCGCCGGGCACGACCGGCACGCCCGCGCGGGCGACCGTCTCCTTGGCCCGGATCTTGTCGCCCATGGCCTCGATGGCCCCGGCCGGCGGACCGACGAACACCAGGCCTTCGGCCGCGCAGCGGCGGGCGAACCCGGCGTTCTCGGCGAGGAAGCCGTATCCCGGGTGAACGGCCTCGGCGCCGCTCGCCCGGGCGGCCTCGACGATCCCGTCGATGTCGAGGTAGCCGCGCGGGAGCCGGACGGCGAGGTCGGCCTCGCGCACGTGACGGGCGTCGCGGTCGGCGTCGCTGTGCACCGCGATCGCGCGGATCCCCAGCGCGCGGAGCGTGCGGATGATCCGGACGGCGATCTCACCCCGGTTCGCGATCAGGACACTGGTGAACATCACGAGGTCGACCTCACATCCGGAAGACGCCGTAGCCTACGGGTTCGAGGGGGGCGTTCGCGGCGGCGCCGAGCGCCAGGCCGAGGACGGTCCTGGTGTCCACCGGGTCGATCACCCCGTCGTCCCACAGGCGCGCCGTCGAGTAGTAGGGATTGCCCTGGTGCTCGTACTGCGCCCGGATCTCGTCGGCGTCGGCGTCGCCGACCATGGTGAGCACGGTGGCGGCCTGCTCGCCGCCCATTACCGAGATACGGGCGTTCGGCCACATCCACAGGAACCGGGGCGAGTAGGCGCGGCCGGCCATCGCGTAGTTGCCCGCGCCGAACGAGCCGCCGATGATCACTGTGAACTTCGGCACCCGGGCGCAGGCCACCGCCGTCACCATCTTCGCGCCGTGCTTGGCGATGCCCCCGGCCTCGTACGCCTTGCCAACCATGAAGCCGCTGATGTTCTGCAGGAACACCAGCGGGATCGAGCGCCGGTCGCACAGCTCGACGAAGTGGGCGCCCTTGAGCGCCGACTCCCCGAACAGGATGCCGTTGTTGGCCACGATCCCCACGGGGTGGCCGTGGATCCGGGCGAACCCGGTGACCAGGGTCGGGCCGTACTCGGCCTTGAACTCCAGGAACCGGCTGCCGTCGACCACCCGGGCGATCACCTCGCGCACGTCGTACGGCTGGCGCGTGTCCTGGGGGACGATGCCGTACAGGTCGCGCGGGTCCCACAGCGGCGGCTCGGACGGCGCCACCTCCCACGGCCGGGACGGCCGGGGGCCGAGCGACGCGACGATGTCCCGCACGATCTTCAGGGCGTGCGGGTCATCCTCGGCGAGGTGGTCGGTGACGCCGCTGACGCGGGCGTGCACCTCGCCGCCGCCCAGCTCCTCCGCGGTGACGGTCTCGCCGGTCGCGGCCTTCACCAGCGGCGGCCCGCCGAGGAAGATCGTGCCCTGGCCGCGCACGATCACGGCCTCGTCGCTCATCGCCGGGACGTACGCCCCGCCCGCGGTGCAGGAGCCGAGCACGGCCGCGATCTGCGGGATGCCCCGGGCCGACATGGTGGCCTGGTTGTAGAAGATGCGGCCGAAGTGCTCGCGGTCGGGGAAGACCTCGTCCTGCTTCGGCAGGAAGGCGCCGCCGGAGTCGACCAGGTACACGCACGGCAGGTTGTTGTGGAGGGCGACCTCCTGGGCACGCAGGTGCTTCTTGACCGTCATCGGGTAGTACGTGCCGCCCTTGACGGTGGCGTCGTTGGCCACGACCACGACCTCGCGCCCGGCGACCCGTCCCACGCCGGTGATGATCCCCGCGGCGGGGGCCTGGTCGTCGTACATGCCGGTGGCCGCGAGCGGGGACAGCTCCAGGAATCGCCCGCCGGGATCGAGGAGCGTGTCGACGCGGTCCCTGGGCAGCAGTTTGCCGCGCTGAACGTGCCTGGCCCGGGCCCGCTCGGGGCCGCCGCGCGCCGCCGCCGCGAGCCGTTCCCGCAGGTCCGCCACCAGGCGCTCGTTCGCCTCCGCGTTGCGCTTGTACGGCTCGCCGCCCGGGTCGCACCGGCTCTCCAGCGCCGGCCAGTCACTCGTGCTCATGCCACGATGTTAGTCATCGTTAACAGACTCCGTCTACCATGGTCCCGTGAAGACCGGGAGGACCGTGAAGACCCCTACCCGCAACAGGCGGGCCGAGATCCTGGACGCCGCCGCGGGCCTCTTCGCGACACGCGGCTTCCACGGCGTGTCCATCGAGGACATCGGCGCGGCCGTGGGCGTGTCGGGGCCGGCGTTGTACCGGCACTTCAGCGGCAAGGAGGCCCTGCTCGCCGAGATGCTGCTGGACATCAGCGAACGGCTGCGCGAGCAGGGGGCGCGGCTGGCCACCACCGCCGACCCGGACACCGCCGAGGCCGCGCTCGACGCGCTGCTGTCCGGGCACATCGAGTTCGCGCTGAATCACCCCGCGCTGATCCGCGTGCACGAGCGCGAGCTGGACAACGTGCCGGAGCAGGCCCGGCGGGCCATCCGGCGGCTACAGCGGCTGTACGCCGAGGAGTGGGTGACCGTGCTGTCCGAGCTGCACCCCGCCTGCCCGCCCGCGCGGCTGCGCGCCGCCACGCACGCGGTCTTCGGCCTGCTCAACTCCACCCCGCGCAGCGCCGGGGAGCTCGCCCCCGAGGCCATGGCCGACCTCCTGCGCACCATGGCCCGCGCCGCGCTGTCCCGGCTTTAGCGCCGAGCCGCCGGCCCGCCGTGTCAGCCGCCCGGGCAGGCGGGGGTCGTCACCCGCCAGGGTGAGCGGTCCCGCTCCGGTCCAGTCCGCCCGGACGGACCAGCCCGCTCTCGTACCCGGCGACGACGAGCTGGGCGCGGTCGCGGGCGCCGAGCTTGGTCAGCAGCCGGCTCACGTACGTCCGGGCGGTCGCGGGGCTGATGAACAGCGCGGCGCCGATCTCCGCGTTCGACAGCCCGGTGGCCACCTGGGCGAGGACCTCGCGTTCCCGCTCGGTCAGTCCCGCGATCCGTCCCGGGTCGACAGTCGTGAAGGCGAGGGCCGCCGCGCTCATGACCCGCCCGGTCACCGCGGGCGACAGCAGCGCGTCCCCGGCCGCGACCGTCCGCACGGCGGCGCGCAGGTCGTCGGGCGGTGTGTCTTTCAGGAGGAACCCCGCCGCGCCCGCCCGAATCGCCTCGAAGAGGTACTCGTCGTCATCGAACGTCGTGAGCACGACCACCCGTACGGTGCGCAGCCGATCGTCGGCGGCGATCCGCCGGGTGGCCTCGATGCCGTCGACGCCCGGCATGCGTACGTCCATCAGGACCACGTCGGGGCGCTCGCGCCGCGCCATCCCCACGGCCGACTCGCCGTCGGCCGCCTCACCGGCGACCTCGATGTCCGGCGCCCGCTCCAGCAGCGCCCGCAGGCCGCCCCGCACGAGGTGCTGATCGTCGGCGATCACCACCCGGATCGCCCCGGCGGCGCTCACTGCGCCGCCGGAGCCGGCAGCCGGGCGGTCCCGGGCGGGGCGGCCCGGCCCGGGACCGCCAGCGGGAGCACGGCCCGGACCTGGAACCCGCCGTCCTCGCCCTCGCCCGCCCACACGCTCCCGTCGAGCAGTTCCGCGCGTTCCGCCATGCCGCGAAGCCCCTCGCCTCCGCCGCCGGGGGCGCCACCCCGTCCGTCGTCGCTCACCGTGATCTCCAGCTCCCTCCCGTAGCGGACCACGACCTCGGCGGTGGTCGCGGCGGCGTGGCGCAACACGTTGGTCAGCGACTCCTGGACGATGCGGTAGGCCGTCACGTCGATGACGTGCGGAACCGGCACCGCCGTGCCCAGGATCCGCAGCGTCGCCGTCAGCCCGCCGGCCCGCACCCTGGCGACCAACCGGTCCAGTTCCGCGAGCCCGCCGACCGGCGCCCGCCCTCCGGCCTCGCCGGTGGGCCGGCGCAGCAGCCCCAGTGTGACGCGCAGCTCCCTCATGGCCTCGCCGCTGGCCTGCCGGATCGCCTCGACGGCCGAGGCCGCCGCGGACGGGTCGCCGGGGAGGGCCTCGGCCGCCACGGCGGCCTGGAGCGAGATGACCGTGGTGGTGTGGCCGAGGGCGTCGTGGAGCTCGCGCGCGATCCGCAGCCGCTCCTCCTGCGTCCTGCGCGCCGCCTCCCGCTCCCGCTCGGCCGCGGCGGCCTCCTCCCTGCGGCGCATCTCGGCCCGCAGCAGGCGGCGGCTGCGCCGACCGTCGCCGAGCGCGATCACCGCGGCCATGAGCGCGACGGCCGATGTCGTCTCCAGGCCGAACAGGAAGGCGGGGTCGTCTCCCTCCAGCAGGCGGAAGAGGGTGGAGACCCCTGCCACCACCACCGCCGTCCCGGCCGCCCAGCGCACCCGTCCCGCCTCGGCCGCGACGTACAGCGCGGCGGCCAGCGGAAGGGCCAGCCCGATGGGCGGGAGCCCCGCGGCGTAGTACCCGAACAGCCCGGCCGCGCTGACCAGGAGCACGAGCAGGGGGAACCGCCGCCGGACCGTCAGCAGCGCGCCGAACCCCAGCGCGGCCAGATAGGCGCCTGCCGGGGGCGCCGACGTGCCGCCCACGTTGGCGCCGATCGCGACGGCGATCACCGCCGTTACGACGGCCCCCGCGACGACGTCGAGCACGGCCGGGGGCACTCGCGTTCTCCACACCGGGACAGTGTAGGAAGAGCCTCCCGGCCACCGCCTTCGTCCGGAGGCGACATCCGCAGGGTCGCGCGTACGCCGGGAAGCGACACCACGCGACGATCCGCCACGGCAGACCGGGGCCTTCCGCCCGGCCTAACGTGCCGGGTGCGCCGTCTCCTCGTGCGGCACGGCACGCCACCCCGGTTTCCGTGTTCCAGGACGACCTCCTGTGCGCCGGAAAGAGGACATCCCGGCCCCCGGAGGACGGGACGCCCTCCTGCCGCGGGGCGAGGCGGCGGCGCAGTCCGTCCCATCCGTACCCCTCACGTCAGGAGACTCGTATGATTCGCAGGCGGCAGGTCACGACCGCGGTCCTGACCGTCCTCGTCTGGGCCTCGATGATCTCGCTGGGAGGCATCCTCGGCGAGACCGTGATGCTCTATCCGAACATCTTCCGCGATCCGCCCGCCTCGCTCGTCCTGGCGCGCGAGTTCATCGTCGCGGGCGGACCGTCCGACTTCTTCCCGCCGCTCGGGCTGACCGTCATCACCGGCGCCGTGGCGGCGACCCTGCTCACCTGGCGGATCCCCACGGTCCGCTGGTGGGTCGCGGCCGCCGCCGTGGTGTTCGTCTGCGCGGAGTTCCTGTTCTCCGCCGCCTTCTTCTGGCCGCGCAACACGATCATGTTCGTGGATCCGGTCGGCACCCACCCGGCCGGCTATCTCCGCGAGGTCGCCGCCGAGTTCGAGGCCGGCCACTGGGTGCGGGTCGCCGGCGGGGTGGTGACCGCGGCCCTGACGTTCGCCGGGCTCCTCCGCTGGCACCGCCTGGTCGTGTCCGCACCGCCCGCCGGCGGGCGCTGATCCAGGAGGGTCAGGAGAGAATCTTCCGGGCGGCGCGTTCGATGTCGGACTCCGACAGCAGGACGGTGTCGGCGGCCGGGCCGAGCGGCACGAAGCTGTCCTGTGAGGTCACACGGCTGATCGGGCCGCGGAAGCCGTTGTCGACGAGCGCCGTGATCACGCTCTCGGAGACACCGCCGCTGCGGCGGGTCTCGTCGGCGACCAGCACGCGGCCGGTCAGTTCGGCCGCGCGCATGAGGTCGTCGACCGGCAGCGGCGACAGCCACCGCAGGTCGAGCACCCGGCAGCTCATGTCCTCGGCCGTGAGCTTCACCGCCGCCCGCAGGCTCATGCGCAGGCCGTTGCCGTAGGTCACGATGGTCAGGTCACGGCCGTCGCCGTAGGAACGCGCGCGACCGACCGGGACGTGGGTCTCGGCCCAGCGCGCCGGCGGCGCGTACGGCGCGAGCCAGCCGCCGTCGCCCTCATCGAAGAGGTCACGGGTGTGGTAGAGCGCGATGGGTTCGAGGAACACGCAGACGCTGCCGTCCGCGCGGGCGGCGGCCAGGCAGGTGCGCAGCATCGCGGCGGCGTCGTCGGGCCGGGCGGGGGACGCCACGATTACACCGGGGATATCGCGCAATGCGGCTATTGAGTTGTCGTTGTGGAAATGTCCACCAAAGCCCTTTTGGTACGCATATGAGGCGACTCTTACGACCAGCGGGTTGCGATACGCGCCCTGCGAGAAGAACTGCATGGTCGACGCCTCGCCGCGGATCTGATCGAGGGCGTTGTGCACGTAGGCGAGGTACTGGATCTCCGGCACCGGCAGCAGCCCCGACACCCCGCTCCCGAGCGCCAGGCCGAGGATCGCCTGCTCGTCCAGGAGCATGTCGAAGACCCGCTCCGCCCCGAACCTGCGCAGCAGCCCGCGGGTCACGCCGTACACCCCGCCCTTGCGGGCCACGTCCTCGCCGAACACGAGGACCCCGGGGTCCAGCGCCATCGCGTCGGCCAGCGTGCGGTTGACCGCCTGGGCGACGGTCAGCCCGCCCTCCTGCTCCGGCAGGGTGGCGAAGGCGCGCTCGCGCGCCTCGGCGGGCGCGGACCGGACGGCCTCGGCGGCCACCGCGTCGGGACGACGCGGCGCGAGCGGGGCCGTCACCTCCTCGGCCGTGGCGAGCCGGGGCCGGCGCGCGCACTCCAGCGCGAGCTTCAGCACGTGGTCGCGCTCGGCCTCGTAGCGCGCCAGCAGTTCGTCGGGCTCGGCCAGGCCCGCCTCCACCAGCAGCCGCGCCGTACGGACGAGGGGGTCGCGATCCAGGTCGGCGGCGATCTCCCGGCGGGTGCGGTAGCCGATCTCCACGTCGGAACCGGCATGGCCCATCAGGCGCACCGTCTTCAGGTGCAGGAACGCCGGGGCACGGTTGGCGCGCACGTGCTCGACGGCGCGCAGCGCCGCGTCGTAGACGTCGGCCAGGTCGCAGCCGTCCGCCTGGAAATACTCCAGCAGGGGGTGCCTGGCCCGCTCGATCCACTCCGGCGGCGTCTTCACGCTGATGCCGAGGCCGTTGTCCTCGCACACGAAAAGGACCGGGATCTGCAGCCCGCGGTGGCGGCCGTACGCGGCGGTGTTCAGCCCGGTCAGCGCGGTGGCGTGGTTCATCGACGCGTCGCCGAAGCCGCACACGGCGATGGCGTCCCCGGGCCAGGGGGAGTGCAGGCCCAGCGTGCGCGCCCGCTCGATGGCGAAGCCGACGCCGACGGCGCGCGGCAGGTGACTGGCGATCGTGGAGGTCTGCGGGATGACGGCGAGGCCGGGGTGGCCGAACACCTTGTGCCGGCCGCCCGCGATCGGCTCCTCGGCCGACGCCGTGATGCCCAGCAGGACGTCGCGCAGCCCCTCCTCCGCCAGCCGGCCGGCCTGGGCGGAACGGGCCAGGTAGAAGGCGCCGGACCGGTAGTGCAGCAGCGCGGGGTCGTCCACGCGGAGCGCCGCGGCGACGGCGGCGTTCCCCTCGTGCCCCGACGACCCGATCGTGTAGAAGCCCTCGTCGCGCTCACGCATGTGACGGGCGGCGACGTCGAGGAGCCGGCTGCCGAGCTGAACGGCGAACAGTTCACGGCACCGCGTGCCCGTCAGGCCCGTGCCCGGCCGTACCGGCAGGTCCGGATCCCGGGCGGGTCCGGGGGTCAGCGCCCCGACGGCCTCGGCGAAATGCGTCTCCACAACGTCCCGCACCACACGGCCGATTATGTCGCACGATGCACGCTCCGTCCCGCACAGCGACAACTTGGTGCGCCAGCGGTTATGGATCTTCCCGTTTGACACAAATCGATGACGATAGGTCAGTGCGCTCAACCGTCGCCGGTATTCGCCCGTCTACTCGTTATGAATGACGTGGCACCCTCAGGCCGCGTTCAACCACCGGGAAGGATGGTTCACCGGAATGTTGAAACGCATTCAAGCCGCGATCGCGGCAGTGGTCCTGGGAGGGGCGGTCCTCGTCGCGCTCCCGGCCACCGCCGGCGCGGCGACGGCAGCGGGTCCGAGCGACCTGACCGTCTCCCCCAATCCCGTGGTCGTCGCCGGCGGTTCGGGCACGACGGCGACCTTCACCTTCAAGGCGTCGCAGAAGGGCGCGGCGAGGCTCGTCGACCGCGACGGCCGCGCCGTCCCGCTGGACCCCGCGCCCGCGGGCCCCGGCGTCTACGCGGCGAAGTACGGCTTCACCTTCAAGGACGAGCCGGGCGTCTGGAAGCTCCAGGTGCGGGCCGACGGCGGCACCGCGAGCAAGGAGTTCCAGGTCCACTGGACCACCGACCTCGACTTCGACGCCTCCCCTGACGTCGTCGAGCGGGGCGGCCGGATCAGGCTGACCGGCGCGCTGACGTACCTGGACGGCGCCGGCCGGCAGGCGTACGACGGCCAGAGGGTGGACATCGCCTTCAAGCCGGTCGGCGGCTCCTACAGCCGGGTCGGCTCGGTGACGACCGACCGGAACGGCCGGTTCTCCGTCGACGAGAGGGCCGACAGCACCGGCTGGTGGCGGGCCGAGTTCGCCGGCGCCACCGACGCCGAGCCCGCGACGAGCGACAGCGACCGCGTCGACGTCAGGGCCGCGGCCAGCCGTACCCGCATCACCGGATTCGACGCCTCCCCCGAGCCCGTCGACGCCGGTGACACGCTGCGCCTGCGCGGCCGCTTGGAGATCTCCGGCTTCGCCGGGTGGAGCGGCTACCCCGGGCGGAGCGTGAAGATCCTGTTCAAGCCGGCCGGCGGCTACCGCTGGCAGTACGTCACCTCCGACCGGACCGACTCCCGCGGCCGCTTCGCGGCGGACGTCACGGCCAGGACCTCCGGATGGTGGCGGGCCGAGTTCGAGGCGACCGCCGGAGCGGCGTACTCGGCGAGCGCGACCGACTACGTGACGGTCCGCGTGCCCCGGCCGGTGCCTCCGCCCAGGGCCGGCACCCGGGTGATCCTGTTCAACGCGGCCCCGGAGCCGGTGAAGTACCACAGGTACCTCACCTTCCGCGGCAAGCTGCAGGTCTGGGACCACGGCTGGGAGGGCTACGGCCACCAGAAGGTGACCGTCTGGTTCAAGAAGGCCGGCGGCTCCTGGCACTACGTCAAGACGCTGTGGACGAACGGCTCCGGCAAGCTCTGGGGCAAGACCACGGCGTCGGCGTCCGGCTACTGGAAGGTCGTCTTCGCCGGCAACGGTGAGGCCGGCCCGTCCTCCAGCCGGAGCGACTGGGTGCGCGTGAAGCGCTAAGGGATCTGTGAGCCGGCCCGGGGCGTGCGCACGCCCCGGGCCGGTTCATGCCGCGACCGGCGGTCCCGCGGACGGCCGGACCAGCCCCACCAGGGGACCGCGCGTTCACCTTCGCGCCGTCCGTCATGGCGCGTGAATTCGGCGCGCGCCCGCATGTTGTGAGCACACCGTTCCGATAACAATTGCCCCATTGACATCTACTGCCGCTTGGATCGATCCATAACAATGACCGTGTGCCGGAGATATCACCTTTAAGGCCGGGAGACCCGCCACAAATCGGTCGTTACACACTTACCGGTCGTATTGGCGTGGGCGGCCAGGGAACGGTTTACCACGCGGTCGATCCCTCCGGGCAGCCCGTCGCGGTCAAGTGGATCCGGCCCGACCTGACCGGCGACATCGCCGGCGCCCAGCGGTTCCTCCGAGAGGTCGCCGCGGCCAAGAGGGTGGCCGCCTTCTGCACGGCCCAGGTGCTGGACACCGGGGTGGAATACGACCGGCCGTTCATCGTGAGCGAGTTCATCGACGGCCCCTCACTCCAGCAGAGCGTCGCCACCTCGGGCCCCATCAGAGGAAACGCGCTGTCCCGCCTCGCGGTCGGGACGGCCACCGCTCTCGCGGCGATCCATCGTGCCGGGATCGTCCACCGGGACCTCAAGCCACCGAACGTGATCATCGGTCCCGACGGTCCGCGGGTGATCGACTTCGGCATCTCCCGCGCCCTCGACACCACGTCGTCGCTGACCTCCGTGCCGATCGGAACGCCCGCCTACATGGCGCCGGAGCAGTTCCTCAACCAGGACATCGGCCCGGCGGCCGACATGTTCGCCTGGGCCGGCACGATCGTGTTCGCGGCCAGCGGGTCGGGAGCGTTCGGGAACCAGTCGCTGCCCGCCGTCATCAACCGGATCCTGAACGCCCAGCCCGAGATCCGGGACATCGAGGGCAGGCTGCGGGATGTGGTGGCGTCCTGCCTCGACAAGGATCCGGCTCGCAGGCCGTCCGCCCAGCAGGTCATCGACGCGCTGATCGAGCAGTCGGCCCCCGAACCCGCTCCGGAGAGCACTTCCGGGAGTGCCCGGGAAAGCGTTCGCGAGACCGCGCCCGAGCCCGTCGAGAGCGCCCCGGGTACCGCGCCCTCACTCGTCCAGAGGGCGCGGGGAACCGCGCCCGAGTCCGCGCCTCCGGCGGCCGCCGGTGCGGCGTCCACGGCGGCATCCGCGCAGGAGCCGGACCGGGCCGACCGCCCGGAGACGACCACGGAGCCGTCGCCCGCTCCGGGCCCGGTGGGCGTGGTCGCCGCGCCCACGGACGCGGCCACTGATGCGGGCACGAATGCGGCCATGGACGCGCTCACGGATGTCACGGATGCCGCGGACACGGATGGGCACCCGGGCCGCCCGGCCGCCAAGGTCGTCGCGGCGGTCTGCGCCGCGGTGGCGGCGGTCGCCGCGGCCGTTCTCGTCCTGCCTCAGGGCGAGGACCCGGGTGTGGGGGCGGCCAGGGCGCACACGTCCCTGCCGGGCTCGCCGCCGGCGTCCGCGCTCGCCGTCGTCCCCGCCGGACAGGCGAACCCGACGCCGGCCACGGATGCCACCCCGGTCACGAGTCCGAGCGACCCCCGGCCGCAGGGCACCTCCGGCAAGAGCGGCGGAGCGGCCGGCGGAGGGACGACGTTCCAGCGCAAGTCCGAGCCCCGTCCCGGCTCCGGCCCGCGGTCGCCCTCGGCACGGGACGAGGCCGTTCCCACGACGGGTCTCGCCGGGCGGGAACTGCCCGGCGTCTCCGCGGTGCTCCACGAACACCCGGATGACCCGGTGGCGGTCGCCGCGTACCGGGTGACGGACGCCAAGGGGCGCCCGCAGGCTCTGTACACGAGGAGTTCCCCCGGCGCGAAGTTCCGGAAGTGGACGGGCTACTTCCAGGTCGAGGTCTCCCCCGACGGCAGGTACGCGGCGGGTCTGCCGACGGAGTTCACCGACGGCTACGACTCGGTCGACGTCATCGACCTGGAGACCGGCGAGGTCCGCAGGACGCTGACGGTGCGGCAACCCCTCCAGGGCACCAACATCCAGTGGTCGAGGGACGGCCGGAGGGTCCTGCTGACACTGATCATGTTCACCGGTTCCACCGAGGTCACCAGCAAGGGCTTCGTCATGGTGGAGGTGGGAGAGCCGAAGGCACGGGTCGTCACGGTCGCGGACCCCGCCATCGCTCACTCGACGTTCACGTGGGACGCCCGAGACAAGGGCGTGGTCGCGCTCACCGGCACCGGCGGCGCCCGGGGAATACGCTTCTTCGACCGCGCGGGGACGGCGGTGCGCGACATGGCGGTCGGCGCCGTCGCCGACACCGTCCGCGCGGACGAGGTCGGGGTCCTGTTCGCGCCCTCCAGGCGGTCGCTCCTCACCGCCTGCGCCGGGCCGGCGAGGACGTACTGCGTCTGGGACGCGGACACGGGCCGGGAACTGCGGCGGTTCACCGCCGGCTGTCAGTACGTCTACGCCTGGTTCGGCGACGAGCACGTCGTCTGCCAGGCCACCGGGGACGGCGACGACGACGCCATCGTCGTCGCCGGCCTGAACGGCCAGACGGTACGGACCGTCCTGACGGCCGACGACACCACGATGGGGCGCAGGCTCGAGGTCTCCTTCCAGTTCAGGTACTCGTGACCCGGTTCGTCAGAGCCAGTCGCGGCGTTTGAAGACCAGGTAGAGCGTGAGGCAGACGACGCCCATGAGCATGATCGCCATGGGGTATCCGAGCAGCCAGTGCAGCTCGGGCATGTGATCGAAGTTCATCCCGTAGATCGTGCCGACCAGCGTCGGGGCGAACAGGATGGCCGCCCACGCCGAGATCTTCTTGACCTCGTCGCCCTGGGCGATGCTCGCGGCCGTGAGCTTGGTCATCTCCTCGTTCTGCTGCTGACTGACGAGTGTGGCGTTGACGACGAGGATGTCCTGCAGCATCTGCCGGAAGCCCGCCACGCGCTCGGTGACCGTGATGGCGTGGTCGGAGACGTCGCGCAGGTAGCGCTGCAGCTCCTCGTTCACGCCATATTTGGGCGAGCCCGCGATGAAGCCGTCGAGCATCGGGACCAGCGGGCTGGTCGCCCGCTGGAACTCGATGACCTCGCGCGACAGGGCGTAGATGCGCCGGGGCGCGGCCGGGTCCCCGCCGAAGACCTGCACCTCGATCTCGTCGACGTCGTTCTGCAGCCCGGCGACCACCGGCGCGTAGCCGTCCACGACCGCGTCGAGGATCGCGTACAGCACGGCCTGCGGCCCCTGGCGCAGCAGGTCGGGGTCCGACTCCATGCGCCGGCGCACCTTGGACAGGTCGGGCGCCTCGCTGTGCCGTACGGTCAGCACGAAGTCGGGGCCGACGAAGACGTGCAGCTCGCCGAAGGCGACCTTCTCGGGCTGGTCGAGATACTGGGCGGCCCGCAGCACCACGAACAGCGTGTCGCCGTACCGGTCGGCCTTGGGCCGCTGGTGGGCGACGATGGCGTCCTCGATGGCGAGCTCGTGCAGGCCGAACTCCTCGGCCGCCTTGATCAGCTCGGCCTCCTCCGGCCGGTACAGGCCGATCCACGCCATCGCACCCGGCCGCGCGCGCAGCGCGGCGATCGCGTCGCCCAGCGAAAGCGGGGAGGCCACGCGCTCGCCGTCCACGTACACGGCGTTGTCGATCACGCTGTGCCGGAACGTCTCCTCCTCGCCCGCGCGGGGGTCCATGGAGTGCTCGGGAGCCTGCTCCGGTTTCGCCCTCATCAGCCCACTCAATCCGCGCAGTCCACGCATACGCCGCTCAGCCACACGTAGAAGGTAACCGCCCTCACATCGAGCACCGGCCCCCGCCACCCGGCATGGGCACACTCCGAACATCCGCGCGCGCTGTCCGTCTCCGGCGAGCCGAAAGTCGAGGCCACGCCGGTGACCACCGGAGAAAGCCCGGAAAGAAAAGCAGACCGTTGAAAATCGAACCAAACAAGGCCCTTGACCGATTTGTGATCGGCTTCGTACCATCCTTACAGAGCTGGGACGGGGGACGTCGACAGCCGAAAACGGGGCATTACCCCTTCTCCTGTATCGCGAGAGGAGGTGTGTCATGAAGTCCTACGTGAAGCCGGTCGTCATCGAACTCCGCCGCATGGTGGTCGACGGCGGCCACTGATGTGAAACGTACGCACCATTCGCTCTCGCCCTCGGGGAGGAGGTGTGTCATGAAGTCCTACGTGAAGCCGGTCGTTATCGAGCTGCGCCGCATGGTCGTCGACGGCGGCCACTGATTCGCTGAATCCGGCCCTTTGCCCGGCATACTTCCGTCACCGGATATGCCGCAGTGAAATCCCCCGTCCCAGCTCGTCAAAAGGACCCCAGTGATCACTGCAGCCGAGTGCAAGACCTATGCCGAGTTCGTCGAGAAGTACCAGTGGTATGTCTACCCGGTCCTTTCCGCCCGCATTTCGAGGATTCACGGCCTCGGCTCGCGGGCCGGGGTGGCGATCGACATGGGCACCGGCCCGGGCCACCTGACCGCGTACCTCGCCAGGGACCACGCCGAGGTCGTCCACGCGGTCGACATCAATCCCGCGATGCACGAGATCGCCAGGGCCACCTGCGAGCGGCTCGACCCTCCCGGCAAGATCTTCTTCGACCTCGCCGACGTACACGACCTGCCCTATCCGGACGGCCACGCGGATCTCGTGGTCTCCTACTCCTGCTTCCACCACTGGGCCGACCCCGTACGCGGCCTGGAGGAGTGCCTGCGCGTCCTGCGGCCCGGCGGGCTCCTCTACCTGACCGACACCGACGGAGCGCGGCGCGACGCCGGTTCGATCATCGAGGAGACGGTGGTCGAACCGGAGTATTTCCGATTCGTGGCCGAGGCCTTCGAGGAAAGCGTCGACCGCGCCGCCGTGGCCGCACTCGTCCAATCCGCAGGAGTGCCGGAATTCACGCTGCGGGATTTCGTCCTAGAGGAGGAGGACGTCATGTCGGCCATCGACGACCTCCCGCCCGGGCGGTCACTCCCGGCGGTGAGCGAGAAGGAGCTGGGAGCCGTTTCCTGGGAACTCGTAATAAGAAAACCCCGCTGATCGCCGTCCACAGCGAAAGGACCGTTCCGTGGCCATCACCGCCGACACGATCGTCGCTCCGGCACCCGGCGTCGAAACCCGGAGATATCTCAAGGGAATGGTGATCGACCCGGGCATCTCCCTCAACGAGGTGGCCTCTTTCATCTTCAGTCAGTTCGACGGCGAAAGGTCGCTCAAGCAGGTGGCCGAAGCCGTTACCCGCGAATATCAGATAAGCCTCGACGACTGCCTTCCGGACGTGATCGGCACCGCCTCGGAACTCGTCGAGTTCAATGTCGTGAAAATCGTCTCGCCGTGACGGCCGGCGGCGTCGACTATCAGTCTCTCGCCCGTTCGCGCGCGAACGGAATGGTCAACTACATCGCCTTGCTGATCGCGCTGGCGAGGGACACGGGCCGCGGCACCGAGGACCTGGCCCAGTGGGTTCAGCGGCCGTACGAGGAGCTGGGCCTGTACGCGGAGCTGGCGCGGCTCCCGGCGGCGGAACGGCTCAAACTCGCGGCCGAGCGCTTCGCCGCCGGCCGCCGGCTCCTCTACGACGAGGTCGACGTGGCGGAGCTCACGGACAGGCCCGGATACCGCATCCGCAGCCGCGTCTGGTACGCGGACCGGCAGATCGAGACGGCCGCGTTGTTCGGCGTCCCGATCGAGGAGATCCGCTCCTACGCGGCGCTGCTGGCCACACGGCAGCTCTCGCTGCAGGGCATCCGCGCGGTGGTCACCCCGGACGGCGCCCACGAGATCGCCGAACTCACACCGGACGAGACGGAAGGGGTGTAGATGAGCTCGCGGGCAGGAGAGGGAGCCCGGGCGCGAACGCCCCACCCCGCCCGTCTCATCGTGCTGGCGACCTCGGCCGCGGTGATCGCGAGCGTGATGAGCACGTCCATGCTGAACCTCGCCCAGCCGGACCTCGTCCGGGCCTTCGGGGTGGGATACGAGTCGCTGCAGTGGCGGCACGTCGTCTTCTGGACCGCCCTGGGGGTCGGCATGCCGACCCTGGGCCGGCTCTGCCGGTCCGTACGGCCCCGCACGCTCATCCTCACGGGACTCGCGTTGTTCCTGGTCTCGGCCGTGGGCAGTGCGACCACCCGCACCTTCGGCCTGTGGCTCGGCTGGCAGGCGCTGCAAGGGCTGGCGGACGCGTTCATCGTCCCCGCGCAGTCGGTGATCATCCGGCAGGTCCTGCCGGAGGAACGGCGCGGATGGGCCTTCGGCATCATGGCCTCGGTGATCGCGGCGGCCAACGTCGTGGGCCCGGGGATCGGCGGGCTCATCCTCCAGTTCGGCGCCTGGCCGATGATCTTCTGGTTCATGTGCGTCGTCGGGATCCTCGCGGCGATCGCCTCGCTCGTCCTGATCCCCGCGAGCCCTCCGGAGGGCGGCGGCACCGTGCGGCTCCCGCTGGCCGCGGCCGTGCTGTTCGCCGTGATGGTCGTCGGTGTGCAGGCGCTGCTGATGCCCGGCGAGTGGGCGTCCGGCCGCGGGTACGCCTGGTTGCCGGTGCTGGCGGTGGCGGCGGCGTGTTTCCGCCTGCTGGAGAGCCGGGCGGCCGACGACCGGCGGTTCGCCCCGCGTTCCCTGTTCCTGCACCGGGACTTCCTGGTCGCGATGGTGCGCGGGTTCATCGTCTTCACCGCGGTCAACGCCGTCTTCTTCTTCCTGCCCAGCCACCTGCGGGAGTCGGGGCAGCTTCCGGCGGGGCTGGCGGGGGCGCTGCTGCTCGCCTCGGCGATCATCCGGGTGTCGCTCGGCGGGTGGGGCGGACGCCGGTCCGACGCCGACCTGTCCAAGTCCCTGAGCGTGGGAGTCGTGCTGGTCATCGCGGCGATCCTGCTGTTCCTGCCCGGCGGGCCGGGCACGATGCTCTACCTGGCGGTCCCCGCGCTCGTCCTGTCGTCGGTGGGCTCCGTCCTCCTGACGCCCGGCCTCAACAAGCTCGGCATGCGGGCGATGCCCGAGGGCGACACGGGAACCTTCGCCGGGTTCTTCCAGCTCGCCCAGTTCCTCCCCGGAGGGCTGGCGGGAGCGGCCTTCGGGCGGCTCGTCGAGGACGGCCGCACGGGCGGCTTCGACACCGCGGGATACCGATGGGTGCTCGTCATCTCGGCCCTGCTGCTCCTGGTGGCCCTGCTGCTGGCACGCCGCGCGGAGCGCCGGCCGGATCAGCGGCACGCCGGGGCGCTCGCGGCACGGCCGATGGCGGTTCAGGAGGTGGAGTGATGTGCGGCATCGCGGCCGTGTTCGCGATCGGCGGCAGTGTTCTGGACGACGAGGACAGGGCGGCGGCCGACCGGATGATCCGCGCCATGGCGCACCGCGGACCCGACGGCGACCACGCCGCCGACGGCGCCGGGCACGCGCTGCGGTTCGCGCGGCTGGCCGTCTTCGGGCTGGCCGACGGGCGGCAGCCGTTCGCCTCCCGGGACGGCCGGCTGCTCACCATGGTCAACGGGGAGATCTACAACCACGCCGAGCTACGCGCGCGCCATCCCGGACGGCCGGTCACCGGCACGTCGGACTGCGCCGTCGTCCACGACCTGTTCCCCGAGCACCGGGAGAAGGTCTTCCCGATGCTGCGGGGGATGTACGCCGCGTGCCTGCTCGACCGGGAGCGCCACGAGCTGCACCTGGTCAGGGACCCCTTCGGCGTCAAGCCCCTCTACTATTCGCGGCTGGGCGACCGGATCCACGTCGCGTCCGAGCTGAAGGGGTTGTTCGCCGGCGGCACCCCGGCCACCCCCGACTGGGGCCGGGCGCTGCGCGACTCCTCGTTCACCATCACCGGCGGCGTCTCCACGCAGACCGACCAGACGTACTTCCTGCACGCCCGCACGGTGCCCGCCGGCGGCGGAGTGACGATCGACCTCCGCACGGGCGAGGAACGCGCGTGGGAGCACTGGCGGCCCCCTGTCGGTGCCGTCCCCGAACCGGCCGCGACGGGCGAGCCGGAGGCGTACACGCGCGAGTACCGCCGGCTGTTCGAGCAGGCGGTACGGCGCTCCTGCATGACCGAGACGCCCATGGCCGTCTTCCTCAGCGGTGGGGTGGACTCGGTCGCCGTGGCCGCGCTGGCGGCCAGGGAACGGCAGCTCACGGCGTGGACCGTGCTCAGCCCGAGCACCGTGGAGAGCGGCGACTTCGCCGCGGCCGTGGGCACCTCGCGCAAGCTCGGCATCGACCTGCACTGGGTCGACACCTGCGACGTCGAACGCGGCCTGACCGCGGAGGACTGGCTGTGGGTCCTCCGGTGCGCCGAGACGCCGCTCGCGGGGCCCGAGCAGTTCTACAAGCTGCTCATGCTGGCGTCGGCCAGGGCCGCGGGGATGGATTTCAAGGCGATACTCACCGGCCAGGGCAGCGACGAGTTCAACGGAGGCTACTCCACCGTCGTCAACCTCGCCGGGGACGGCTCGTGGGCGGGGTTCGAGGCGGCGCTCGCGTCCCGCGAGCGGCGTTCCCTGCTCGACGCGCTCCCCGGCTCGTACGGCTCGCTGGAGGAGGCCGTGGGCCCCTGCCTGCGCACGGAATGGCTGGCCGGGCGGCTCGGCGGGCGGGCCGGCGATCCCTACGACGGCTACATCCTGGGGAAGGCGGCCGATCTCCAGCGGTTCAACTGCTGGCACGAGGACCGCGTGGCCTCGGCGTACGCCGCGGAGAGCAGGCCGGTCTTCCTCGATGTCGACCTGGTGGAGTTCTCGATCCGCCTCCCGGCCCGCCTGCGCCCGGTCCTCCTCGACGACAAGCGGATACTCCGCGACGCCGTGCGCGGCCTCGTGCCGCCCGAGATCGCCGAACGCGGGAAGGCCCCGTTCTTCTACGCCGCCGACCGCACCGTCGCCCTCGCCATGCTGCGCAACCTGCTGACCCGGCACGGGGACACGCTGGTCGAGGCCGCGACGGCCGGAGCCGTCTCCGGGACGGTCCTCGACCCGGACGTGCTGCGGTCGGCGATCCGGCACGCGCTCGACCATCCGCTGGGGGCGGGCCTGGAGCAGGTCCTGCGCCTGATCTCCCTCGGCGCCCTGGAGACGGTGCTCGCGTCCCCCGGAGGGCGGGCACGGCCGGCCGGCGGCACACTCCAGGCCCCCGCGTCGTCCCTGTCCGCCTCCCCCGGCGTGGACGAGGAGACCGTACGGGCCCGGGTGCGGGAGTCACGGCCGCGGATCGGCGCGGACACCGTCGTCGGCCTCCTCGGGGACGTCGTCCTGCTGACTCCCCACGGCCCGGGACAGGACGGGCAGGAGACGCTCCTGATCGCGCGGGCCGGCACGATCGAGTACGAGGTCACGCGGGAGGCCGACCCGGCGCTCTTCGACGTGCTGCGCGCCCTGACCGCACCCCGGACGATCGCCGAACTGGCCGGCTCGACCGGCATTCCGCAGGAACAGGTCGAGACGGCGGCCGAATCGCTGCTGCGCTACGCACTCGCCGAACTCACAGAAAGCTGAGAGGCCATGAACGACACCACCGAGGCGCTCGACCTCCTCTTCGAACCGGTCGGCGGCATCGAGAAGTTCCGGCAGGAGTACTGGCCGGGCAGGTTCGTCACGGCGGAGGGCTCCCCCGAGCGGCTGGCCGCCCTCACCGGCGGACGGGCCATGACCAGCCTGGAAGACGTGCTCGCGGTGTACGACAACCCCGTCATGGTGGTGGGCCCCTGTGTCGTCGACGCCACCGGCGGGATCACGGACCGCTTCCTGGTCCCTCCGGACGAGGCACTCGCGTGGTACGAGCAGGGGGCCGCCCTGGAGATGGATTTCGCGCACTTCTTCCTGCCCGGCATGTCCCACCTGGTGTCCGCCGCGCGGAAGTTCTTCGGCCTGCCGGGGGGCACGGTCGCCAAGGGCATCGTCTACGCGGCCAAGCACGGCGGCGGCTTCCCCGTGCATTTCGACGCGTACGTCAACTTCGTCTTCCAGGTGGCCGGCGAGAAGGTGTGGCGGGTCCGGGAGAACGAGAACACCACACTGCCGATCCAGCACTACGACCTGGCCCAGTATCCGTACCTGCCCGAGGGCGTCCAGCGCGTCTGGACGGGTGAGCCCCCCGCCGAAGGGCTGCCCGACGGCCGGGAGGTCGTGCTGCGCCCCGGCTCGATGCTCTTCCTCCCGCGCGGCCTGTGGCACTGCACCGCCTCGGGCGAGGCGACGCTCTCGATCAACATCACGCTCGGACAGCCCACCTGGCTCGATCTCGTCCAGCACGCCGTGCGGCGCGGCCTGCTCGACCTCGACGAGTGGCGCGAGCTGGTCTGGACGGACGCGGACGGCGAACTGACTCCCGACGCGCGCGCCAACGTGGAACGCGCGCTGCGCGAGGCGGGGGCGCGGCTGGCCCGCCTCACCCCGGAGGACCTGCTGGGCGAGCGCGACCAGGCGCTCGATCCCTACCAGGAGACCCAGGGCTCGTTCCGCCGCTCTCTCGGGTTCGCGCGCATGCTGAACGTGGTGCCGCCCCAGGCGCCGTCTCAGCCCGCACGCTAGAGGAGCAGTTCGAGTTCGAGTTCGTGACGGATCGGGATGCCGTCGGCGCGGGTGGGGATGGAGGGCTTCAGCCCGCGCGCGGCCTCGACCGCGTCGCGGTGGACCGCCACCAGGTCGAACCCGTACCGCTGGTAGAAGCGCAGGGCGCGGGTGTTCTCGTTCGTGGTGACCAGCCAGAGCCGCCGGACGCCCGCGCGCTCCGCCTCGGCGCGCACCCCGTCCAGCAGTGCCCGCCCGACACCCCGCCCGGCCTCGGTCGCGTCGAGTGTCACGATCTCCCATTCGACGTCCGAAATCGCCCGGTACGTCAGCAGTCCCACGGGCCGTCCCTCCACCCTGGCGAGGAGCGCTCGCTGCGCGGACGCGTCGATGAGCTCGCCGTGAACGGCGACGTGAGGGCCGCCCCACGACTCGGCGAGGATGCTCCTGACGGACTCCGCGTCCGCCGGCTCCGCAGGACCGACGGTGACGGCTCGCTCGGCGATGGGCATGCCCGGAGTGTACCGATCAACGCCGGCCGGGGTGGTGGGCGTGTCCGCGGCCGGGGGGCGGCCGCCGTACGATTCCGGGGGTGACCCCCCTGAAGGCCCTGTGGAACCACCTGACCGCCGTCCAGGTCGCGCCCCCGCTCTGGCTGGTCGTCCTGTCCGGGTTCGCCGCCCTCATCGTCGTCGCCTACCCGGCGTCGTGGCACATCTCCCGCGGCCTGATCACGATCGCGCACGAGGGAGGCCACGCGCTGGTCGCGGTGCTGACCCGGCGCAAGCTGCGGGGCATCCGCCTCCACTCGGACACCTCGGGCGTGACGCTCACCAGAGGCAGGCCCACGGGGCCCGGCATGATCGCCACAGCCGCGGCGGGGTACGTCGCGCCCTCGCTGATCGGGCTGGGGGCGGCCCGGCTCGTCGCCGACGGGCGGATCACGATGCTGCTGTGGGGCGTGCTCGCGCTGCTGACGTGCATGCTGCTGATGATCAGGAACTTCTTCGGCGCCGTGTCGCTGCTCGCCGTGGGCGGCGCGGTCTTCGCGCTGTCCTGGTTCGCGCCGGCCGACGTCCAGTCGGCCTGCGCGTACGTCGCCGCGTGGTTCCTGCTGCTCGGTGGCGTACGGCCGATCCTCGAACTGCAGAGCAAGCGGCGCGTCGGACGCGCGCCCGACTCCGACGCCGACCAGCTCGCCCGCCTGACCCGGGTGCCCGGCACGTTCTGGGTGCTGCTGTTTCTGCTCGTCTCCGCCGCCGCGCTCGTCTACGGCGGTTTTCTGCTCACGGCCCGCTGGCTGCCTCTGTGAGCTGTTGACCTTGCCGCGACGTCAACGTCTCTAATGGGGGCATGCGGATCGGCGAACTGGCCGCGCTCGTCGGGGTGTCCACCCGCACCGTGCGGCACTACCACCACCAGGGCGTGCTGCCCGAACCGTCGCGGCGGCGCAACGGCTACCGGGAGTACGGCCTGCGCGACGCGCTCCTGCTCGCCCGGGCCCGCCGGCTGACCGAGCTGGGCCTGTCGCTTGACGAGGTGCGCGACGTGCTGACCGGCGACTCCGCCCGGGAACTACGGGAGATCCTGCTGGAGCTGGACGCCGACCTCGCCCGGCAGGAGGCGGCGATCAGGGCCAGGCGCGGGCGGCTCGCCGCGCTGCTGAGCGAGGAGTCGCCGTCACCGGACGACGCCGTCTCGCCGGCGATGGCCGAGTTCCTGCGGTGCCTCGAACCCGTGCGCGACTCCCCGTTCGCGGCGGCCGAGGCCGAACTGCTCGCCCTCCTCGACGCGGCGGCCGACCCGGAGGACCGGGATCGCCTGCTGGAGCTGATGCGGCCCATGACCACACCGGATGCGGTCGCCCGGGCCGAGGCGTTGCACCGGAGGCTGGCGGAGCTGGACGGCGCCGACCCCGCCGACCCGCGGGTGGCCGCCCTCGCCGCCGACCTCGCCGCCCACCTGCCCCGCGAGCTCGCCGCCTCGCTGGCCTCCGCGATGCCCGCCGCCGGCGACCCGTTCGCCCAGGCGTTCCTCGCCGATCTGTCCCCCGCGCAGGCCGAGGTCGCGCGGCGGGCCATGATGCTGCTCGCCGACGGAGCGGCGTCGTGAGGCACGCGATCGGCTACAGCCGGGAGCAGACGCCGACGATGGCGGTGCTGCTGGTCGTACTGGTCCTGGAGACCGTGGCCATGGACCTGCTGCTGCGCCGGTTCGGGCTGCCGGACGCGCCGTGCCTGGTGATCCTGGCCCTCGACGCGGCGTCGGCCCTCGGCGTCCTCGGCGTCATGGTGAGCTGCGCCCGCCGGCCGCACACCGTCTCGCCGGACGCGCTGCGCCTGCGGTACGGCCGGCTGTTCAGCGTGGACGTCCCCGTTCGACTCGTCGCGTCGGCGCGCGTCGACCGCCGCTACGACGAGAAGAGGCTCCTGCGCCTCACGGACGGCGAGCTCGCCCTCGCGGTCTCGTCCCAGACCAACCTCGTGGTCGAGCTGCGCGAACCGATCGAGGTGTCCCCTCCGCGCCGTCCCTGGCAGGCGGCACGCCCGGCGACGGCCGTCCGGCGGGTGCGCTTCTTCGCCGACGATCCCGCGGCCGCGGTCCGGGCCGTCGCCGCGCTCACCACGACGACCACGGGCGAGCCCGCCCCCTGACCTGTCCGGGCCTGTGGGGTCACGACGCGGCCGGTGCCGCCTCGCCGGCGGCGAGGACGGCGGCGAGCGCGGCGGGGGTGATGTTGCGGCCCGAGACCACCGCCACGACCCGTCCGTGCACGGCGACCTTCCCGGCGAGCAGGGCGGCGACCGGTACCGCTCCGGCGCCCTCGGCCACGTGTCCGCGCTCCGCGGCCAGGTAGCGCAGCGCGGCTCGGATCTCGTCCTCGGTCACCGTGACCAGTTGGTGCACATGTCGCGCGACGAGGCCGATGGTGGCCGAACCCGGCTCGATGTTCCCGGCGAGGCCGTCGGCGAGGGTCAGGCCGACCTCGACGGGCACGCGACGGCCCGCGGCGACCGCCGCGGACACGGCGGTGGAGGCCGCGGCCTCCACTCCGACGACGCGCACGTCCGCGCGGCCCGCCGCCCACAGCCCCAGCCCGGACGCGAGCCCTCCGCCGCCGATCGCGCACACCACGGTCAGCGGGCCGTCGAACTGCTCGTCCAGCTCGTGGCCGATCGTGCCTTGGCCCGCGATGACGTACGGATCGTTGTAGGCCGATATGTAGTGGCAGCCCGGCGCCTCGGCGAGCGCGAGCGCGTGTTCCTCCGCCTCGTCGAAACCGTCACCCGTGCGCACCAGGTCCACGTGCAGGCGGCGCAGCCCGTCCACCTTCGCGACCGAGGCGGTCTCCGGAACCACCACCGTCGCCCGCCGGCCGAGCCTCCCGGCCGCGTAGGCGACGCCCAGCCCGTGGTTGCCGGCCGACGCCGTCACCACGCGGGTGCCCGGCGCGGCGGCCACGGCGTTCAGCGCGCCCCGGACCTTGAACGACCCCGTGGGCTGCAGGCTCTCCAGCTTCAGCCCGGGGTCGCCGGGCGTGCCCGCGCCCGGGTCCACCGGAGTGGGACGAAGGTGCGCGCGGATCACCTGCCTGGCGTTCTCCAGGTCGTCCCGGCGAGGGATGACGACGTCTCCTGCCGATCGGTTCTCGCTCATATCCCGATCATGCGGGTGAAGTGTGATCCGTGCGGTCCTTTACGTCGTAGATTCGCTCAGCGCCTCGTGGATGAGGGCGATGTCGGCGGGTTCGGCGGGCCGGCCGTTCTCCGCGGCGGCCTGGGCCACGAGCAACTCGCCGGTGTGCGCCACATGACCGCGCATCGCCGCGGCGGCGGCGTCCGCGTCGCCCGCGAGGACGGCGGCGAGGATGGGCTCGTGCTCCGCGGCGACGTCCGCCAGCGAGCGGGAGCGGTCGACGGTGGAGGCGCCTAGCGTCACCGTGGCGTCCCTGAGCCCGGCGACGACCCCGGCGAGCCGCCGGTTGGCTCCCGCGGCGAGGATCGCGTCGTGGAAGGCCCGGTCGTGCCGCATGAAACGCGGCTCGTCGTGGTCGGCCGCCGCGGCGCGCATCGCGTCCAGTTCCTCGCGCAGGACACGGGCGAGGCCGGGACCGGCGTGGCGCGCCGCCCGCCTCGTCGCGGGCACCTCCAGCAGCAGCCGCAGGTGGAACACCTCGGCGATCTCCCGGGGGTCGCGGCGCAGCACCCGGAAACCCCGGCTCCGCTCGAACCGCACCAGGCCGGCCTCGGCCAGCCGGAGCATCGCCTCGCGTACGGGGGTGCGGGAGACGTTGAGCTGCCCGGCCAGGCGGTAGACCGAATACAGCTCCCCGGGCCGCAGTTCGCCCGAGTGGATGGCCTCCCTGACCGCCTCGACGACCTGCTCGGTGAGACTGGACGTGCCCGCGACCGCTCGCACCGTCTGACCACCCCTCCGAGGGTCGTGAGCCCGCCCGCGTCCCGGCGGCGCATTGACATGCAGCATGCTACATGCCAGGTTCCCATCGGGAACGCCCCCGCACCGGCATCGCGCGTGCCCGCATGAGCCCCCGGATGGAAGGCCAGCGATCGTGATCGTCCCGAGCAACCCCGAGTCCGTCTTCACGTACGGCGCGCCCGCGCTCAAGTTCGGCCCCGGCGCGTCCGCCGAGATCGGCTTCGACCTCGGGCAGTACGGCGTGCGCCGCGTGCTGGTGATGACCGACGCCGGCGTGGCGGCGACGGGCGCTCCGGCGCGGATCGCGGAACAGATCGCCGGGTTCGGCATGCACGCGGAGGTGTACGACGGCGTCCACGTCGAGCCCACCGACGAGAGCGTGCTCGCGGCGATCGGGCACGCCCGCGCGAGCGGCCCGTGGGACGCCTTCGTGGCGGTCGGCGGCGGGTCGAGCATCGACACGGCCAAGGCCGTCAACCTGCTGACGACCAACCCGGGCGAGCTGATGGACTACGTCAACGCGCCGATCGGCGCCGGACGCGCCCCCTCGCGGCCGCTCAAGCCGCTGGTCGCGGTGCCCACGACCACGGGCACCGGTTCGGAGAGCACCACCATCTGCGTGCTCGACGTGCTCGGCCTCAAGGTCAAGACGGGGATCAGCCACGCCCGCCTCCGCCCGGTGCTGGCGGTCGTGGATCCCGGCCTCACGATGACGCAGCCGCCCGAGGTGACCGCCGCGGCGGGGATGGACATCCTCTGTCACGCCCTGGAGAGCTACACCGCCCGGCCGTACACCTCCTACGAGCGCAGGCGGCCGGAGGAGCGCGTGCCGTACTGCGGGTCGAACCCGGTGGCGGACATGTGGTCGGAGCAGGCGCTCCGGCTGCTCGCCGGCTCGTTCCGCACGGCCGTACGGCACGGCGACGACGCGGAGGCGAGGGGCGCGATGGCGCTGGCGGCGACGTTCGCGGGGCTGGGGTTCGGCAACGCGGGCGTGCACATCCCGCACGCCAACGCCTATCCGATCGCCGGGCGGGTGAAGGACTTCCACCCGGCCGGCTATCCCGGTGGCGAACCGATGGTCCCGCACGGCATGGCCGTGGCGCTGACCGCGCCGGAGGCGTTCCGGTTCACCTTCGAGGCGGACCCGGCGCGGCACCTGCGCGCGGCCGGGCTGCTCGACCCCACGGCGGCCACGCCGGACGACCCGGCGGACTTCCTGCCCGCCGTGCTGACCGCGCTCATGCGCGACGTCGGCATGCCGAACGGCATCGGCGGCGTCGGGTACGCGGACAGCGACGTGCCGGCGCTGGTGGAGGGGGCGATGAAGCAGCAGCGGCTGCTCACCACCTCGCCCAGGCCCGTCGCGGAGGAGGACCTCGCCGGCATCCTGACCCGGTCGCTCACGCTCTGGTGAACCGCTCCGGCCGCACCAGGAACGGTGACCTGCGGCCGGCGACTCGCCTGTTCGGCGAGCCACCACGACCAAGCGGACCGGCGGGGTCTACCAGGGTGCCGTCACCCTGGGCACGCTGTACAAGGCCTCGCCGTCCCTGCGCGCGCAGCCCGAGATGAAGCCCACCCGGCGAGAGGCCGAGCTGAAGGTCCACTGGCGGTTGTGGACGGACCGGAAAGGCCTGCCGACCCGGCTCTACACGACCTTCGCCGATCCGGACTATCCGACGGAAGCGATGAGCAGCCGCACCGACATGCGTTTCTCGTCCTGGGAAACCAAGGTCCGGCTCACCGTTCCGGACAAGGAGAGCACCTACCAGCCGAGCTGACCCGCGCCGGCCTTCGGCCCCCAAGAGCAGGTACGGGTTCACCCCGGTCAGCGGTGCGACAGGGTGGAGCCGGAACGGCCCTTGAGCACGCGGAGCTGAGCGGGGATGCGCACCCGCAGTTCGGCCACGTGGCTGACGACACCGACGGCACGGCCGCCCTCGCGCAGGCCGTCGAGGATGTCGAGCACGTCGTCGAGCGTCTCGTCGTCGAGCGTGCCGAAGCCCTCGTCCACGAAGAGGCTGCCGATCTCCGCGCCGCCCGCCTCCGCCGTGACCACGTCGGCCAGGCCCAGCGCCAGGGCGAGCGAGGTGATGAAGCTCTCGCCGCCGGAGAGCGTGGCGGGGTCGCGTTCCACGCCGGTCCAGGCGTCGAGCACGCGCAGGCCCAGCCCGCCGCCCGACCGCCCCCGGTCGCCCGCGGACCGGCTCAGGTCGTGCCGCAGCAGATAGCGGCCGCTCGACATGCGGTCGAGGCGCTCGTTCGCCGCGTCGACGACCTGGCGGAGCCGCTCCCCCAGCACGTACGCCGACAGCCTCATGTGCCACCGGTTGTCGCCGGACGTTCCGGTCGCCAGCTCGGCGAGCCGGCGCGCCAGACGGTGACGCTCCTCGGCCGGCCGGTAGGCGCGCAGCGCGGCGTCCAGTTCGCCGGCGAGCCCCGTGAGCTGGTCGAGCCTGCCCCGCGCCCGGTCACGCGCCGAGGTGCGGACGGCGTGGTCCCGCTCGGCCCGCTCGTGGCCGGCCTCCAGCTCGGGCAGGTCCGCGGCAGGCTGGGCCGCCGCCGTCACCAGCTCGGGGTCGGCGAGCAGCCCCTCGATCGTGGCGCGCTCGGCGTCCAGGTGACCCAGCCGCTCGGACATCGCCTCCCGGTCCTCCGGCGCGCGGACGGCGGCGGCCGCGTGCTCCGGGCTCGCGAACCCCTCCTCGGCGGCGGCCCTGTCCGCCTCCGCCAGCGCCGCCCGGCTCTCGCGGTCGGCGGCGGCCGCCGCGACCGCCGCCTCGGCGGCCTCCCTGAGCAGGTCCGCCTCCTCCTCGAGCCGATCGAGACGGGCGGCGAGCGAGGCGTCCTCGCCGCGGGCGGCGTCGATCACCTCGGCCAGCCTGCGCTCGTCGGCCACCAGCCTGTCCCGGTGCGCCCGCGCCTCCGCGACCGCCGCGCCGGTGCGCGCGGCCCGTGTGCCCAGCTCCTCCAGCTCCGCCGCGAGCCGGGTGGCGCGGGCGGCCAGCTCCGCCTCGGACACGGCGAGGGACCGGGCGCGTTCCAGGTCCGCCTCCGCCGTCGCGAGGTCGCCCTCCAGGCCGGCGGCGAGCCGCTCGCCCTCCGCGAGCAGGGCGTCCCTCCTGGTCCTGGTCTCGGTCAGCAGCCCGCTCAGCTCCGCGGCCCGGTCGCGGGCCGACTCCAGCTCCGCCGTGAGCCGCCCGGCCTCCGCCTCGGCGGCCGCGACCGCCGTCTCCGCCGCGCGCAGCCGCGACAGCTCCTCGCGGGCGTCCGCGAGGGCGGCGGACGCGTCGTCCCGGGACAGGTCCCCGGCGCGGGCCGCCGCGTCGCCGAGCCGCGACGAGAGCGCGGCGACGGTCGCCTCCGCCTCCTCACGAGCCCGCTGGGCGGCTTCGAACGCCTCCTGCGCGGCCTGCTCGTCGTCCGCGGTCGCGGCCCGTGCCGCGGGCGCGGCGGGACGCGGATGTTCGGTGGCGCCGCAGACGTCGCAGGGCTCCCCGGCGACGAGCCCCGCCGCCAGTTCGGCGGCCATGCCGTCGATCCTGGCCTGGCGGACCTCCTGGAGCCGGTCCCTGCGTTCCTGGGCCAGGTCGACGGCCGCGCGCCGGTCGTGCTCGGCCGCCTCCAGCTCGGCGGTCAGCGTGTCACGCAGCCGCGCGGCCTCCAGACGCTCCTCCGCCAGGTGGGCGGCGGCCTCCAGGGCGGGGACGCGCGCGGCCATGTCGCGTAAACCCCTGAGCCGTTCCTCGGCGCCGGCCAGCAGCGCGGGCAGCTCCGCCTGCGCGGCCCCCGCCCGCGCCTCCTCCTCGGCGAGCCGCGTCAGTTCGGCGTCCAGCAGCGCGGCCTGCTCGGTGACCTCCCACGACCGCTGCGCGGCGTCCCTGGCGGCCGTGAGGCCCGGCAGGCTCGCCGCCGCCGTACGCGCCCGGGCGAGCCGTTCCTCGACGTCGAGCCGCTCGGCCGGCAGGGCCGCCAGCCGTCGCGTCAGCCCGGCCTCCTCCTCGGTCAGCTCGGCGAGCCCGCGTTCGGCGTCCGCGCGCTCGTCGCGAAGCCGCCGGAGGCGCGCTTCCTCCGGGAGGATCTGGCGCACCCGGGCGACCTCGTCGCGCCGTTCCCGCTCCAGCGCGGCCAGCCGCTCGGGATTGCCTCCCTCGGGCTCCTCACCCGGGTCCACGCCCGGTCCCGCGAGGGCGCGTGACGCCGCGAGGCCAGGAAGCGCGCGGAGCGTGGCGTCGGCGGCCAGCCGCCGCGCCTTGGCCGCGGTCTCCGCCCGCTGGCCGGCCTGCCGGATCAGCGGCGCCACTCGGTCGGCCCGCGCGGCCTCGTCGAGCATGGCCTCCAGGTCCGACCGCTCGTCGGCCGCCGCGTCGAGCTCCTGCCGCCGGGCGAGGGCGGCGGCGTGCCTGCGCTGCCGGTCGGCCAGGGACCGGCCCTCCTCCAGGCGGGCGCGGGCGGACAGCAGCGCCTCATGGCTCGCCGTGCCGGCCGCGACCGCGTCGGCGAGCGCGCCGCGGGCGAGGTCGAGCACCTCCCGCGACCAGGCGGCGGGCTCGGCGGCGTCCTCGGGCAGGGGCAGGTCGTCTCCGGCCGCGCCGCGCATGCGGTCGAGCACCGACTCGACCCGCTGGCCCAGCTCCTGCGCATCCCGCCAGGTGCGCGTCCGGTGGTCGGCGAGCCACCGCTCCACGTCGCCGAACACCCGCACGGAGAAGAGCCGTTCGAGCAGTTCCCGCCGCTCCTCGCCGCCGGCTCGCAGGAACTTCGCGAACTCGCCCTGCGGCAACATCGCGACCTGGCAGAACTGCGCCATGGTCATGCCGGTCAGCGTGTTCACGAGGTCGCCGGCCTCGTCGCTGCGGGTGCTGCGCGCGATCCACCGCCCGCCGGGCTCGGTCAGCTCCTCGACGAGCTCCTCGACCAGGGCTTTCGCCTTCTCCTCCACCAGGCCCGAGCCCCTCAGCTTCGGCCGCATCCAGGCGGGCGAACGGGTGATGCGCAGGCGCCTGCCCCGGATCGTCACCTCCAGCGTCACCGACGGCCCCCGGTCGGGCGGCGCGTGGTCGCAGCGCAGGCTCCGGGCGCTCTCCCGCTGTCCGGGCACCTTGCCGTAGAGGGCGTAGCAGACGGCGTCGAGGACGGTCGTCTTCCCGGCGCCGGTCGGCCCGTGGATCAGGAACAGGCCCGCCTCGCCGAGCGCGTCGAAGTCGACCTCCTCCGTCCCGGGGAACGACCCGAACGCGACCAGGCGCAGCCGATGCAGCCTCACCGGACCTCCGAACTCGTCCACGGACCGGGCCCGCGCCCCCACACCGCCACCCGCGCGGACAGGCCCCTCATGCGCTCTCCTTGATGCGGCACGCCTCGACCGCCTCCTCCAGCAGACGCCGTTCGTCGTCGTCGGCGGGCTCGCCGCGGACCTCTCGGACGAAGTCGAGCGCCACCTCGATCTCGGGCCTGCTGGCGATCCTCGCCCGGGCCACCGGTCCCCGCGCCACGCCGTCCGGCTCGAAGGCGAGCGCCAGCGCGTGCGGGAAGCGCCGGCGCAGGCGCTCCATCGCCTCGCGCGGCCGCACCGGATCGGTCAGCGTCACCTGCAGCCAGTGGTCCTCGTACCGGTCGTAGCGGGCGTCGGTCAGCAGGTCCTCGATGCGGCCCCGCACCGTGCTCACCGGCCGGGGCACGGGGGCGGGGACGAACTCCGTCCCGCCGGTGGCGAGGTCGACCAGCCAGGAACCCTTGGTGTGGCCGGCCTCGGAGAAGGAATAGGCGATCGGCGATCCGCTGTAGCGGACGGTCTCGCTCATCACCTGGCGCCCGTGCAGATGGCCGAGCGCCGCGTAGTCGACCCCGGCGAAGGCGCTCAGCGGCACGTGGGAGACGCCGCCGACACTGATGTCCCGCTCGCTGTCGCTCGCCTCTCCCCCGGTCACGAAGGCGTGCGCGAGCACCACCTTGCGCGCCGCCGGATGCGCCCGGACACGCTCCATCGCGTACGAGACCGCGGCGGTGTGGCTGCGCTCGGCCAGCTCCCACGGCCCCCGGACGAGCTCGGGCTCCAGATAGGGGATGCCGAAGAACGCCACGTCGCCGATCATGATCGGCTCCCAGGCCCGGCCGGGGTCGGTGCGCAGATGCACCCGCTTCATGAGGTCGGCGCCGAAGCCCAGCCGTACGGCGGAGTCGTGGTTGCCGCTGATCAGCACGGTGTGCACGCCGAGGGCCTTGAGCCTGGCCAGCGCCTCGTTGCACAGCGCGACCGCGTCGACTGGCGGCAGGGCCCGGTCGTAGACGTCGCCGGAGACCACGACGGCGTCCACGCGCTCGGCCCGCACGGTCTCGACCAGGTGGTCGACGAACGCCGCCTGGGCGCCGAGCAGGCTCTCGCGGTGGAACGACCGGCCCAGATGCCAGTCGGAGCTGTGCAGGACACGCATGTCGCAGGAAGCTAACAGGTCCCGCCGACAAACGCGGCCCCAACCACCCCTCTGGTGCGCATCGTAAATAGCGAGTAATGACTTAGCCTGGATTCGGTATCGCGCGCACGCATGGGGGAGCGCCTCATGAACGTCGGCCGGGGCACTCTCGGAGTGATCGCCGGTGTGCTGATGGTGATGCTCGCCGCCGTCGGCCACCTGCTCTCCCCTCCGGCCTTCGACCCCCCACCTCTGCCCGATTCGCCCCTGTTCCGCGAGATACCTCCGCAGCCGGCCGCCGAAGTGCGCCCGGTCGCCCGCACCGACAGGTTCCGTACCGAGACGATCCTCGTTCCGGCGAAGAACGAGACGTTGAAGGCGACGATCAGGGCGCCCCTGTCCCCGGGGCGCCACCCGGCGATGGTGTTCGTGCAGGGCTCGGGGTCGGGCGACGGCGGGGAGTTCACCCAGCAGGCCGAGTGGCTGGCCCGGGCGGGCATCGTGACGCTGGCGTACGACAAGCGGACGGTGGGCTACTCCTTCCGCAGCCGCGACTTCGGGCTGCTCGCCGACGACGCCCTGCGCATGCTGCGGGTGCTGCGCGAGCGGCCGGACGTCGACCCGGCGCGGGCCGGCCTGTGGGGGGTCAGCGAGGGCGGCTGGGTCGTCCCCGTCGCCGCCGCCCGCGATCCGCAGGCCGCGTTCGCGGTCCTGGTCTCCTCCCCCAACGTCTCGCCGCTGCGCCAGGTCGCCTGGGCGCTGAACGAGCAACTGCTGCGCCTGCACGCCCCGACCGGCGTGCGCGATCTGCTCACGCGGGTGATGGGCGGGGTCGGCTTCGACTTCCTGCGCTACGACGGGGTGCCCGCCCTGCGCGGGATCAGCCAGCCCGTCCTCGCGTTGTACGGCACCGACGACCCGTCCATCCCCTTCGTCGAGAGCACCGAGACGCTCACCGGCGCCCTGACGCGGAGCGGCAACACCGACTACACAATCCGCTTCCTCGCGGGGGCCGACCACGCGATGCGGATCCGCGGCGGGCCGTACGCGGCGGACTACCTGCCGACGCTGGCGAACTGGATCAAGGACCTGCCGCGTACGGCCAGGTCCCCGGTGCCGATCGCGGGGGCGACCCCGGTGCAGCGCTTCGAGGCGAGCGACGTGCCCGCCGCGCCGTGGTGGGGGGACAGCACCATCCTGTGGCTCACGCTCTGCCTGGCCGCGGTCGGATACGTCGCGGCGCCGGTCACCGAGATGGTCGTCCGGCTGCGCGGGCGCGACCTGCGACTGCAGGCCAGGGTCCACCTGTGGCCCGCCCTCAGGCGCCGGCTGCGCCGGATGGCGTGGACCGGGCTCGGCGAGCTGGCCGCCGTCATGGCCTTCATCACGCTCATCGTGCTGTTCTCCGTCAACCAGGCCGGCGCCTGGCCCGCCGTGCAGGCCGGGTGGCTGGTCGTACGGCTGCTGGCCATCGTGATGCTCGTGCAGACGGTCACGGCGTTCGCGGCGGTGGTGGGCGGCCTGCGGGACGGGTGGGAGCCGACGCTCTGGCAGAAGAGCGTCCTCGCCGGCGTGCTCGGCGGGACCGCGCTGCTGCTGCTGACCGCCGCCTACTACGGCCTGTTCGCCTTCCCCTGGTAGGGCGAGTCCCGGGTCGAGTTCTGGTCAAATGCCGGTATGGACTGCTCCGGCCCGGGCCGGTCGCCGGTTTTCCGCGGCCCGCGTCGCTTCAATTGACGCGTGGTCACCCCTGATCTGGCGCCCCGGAAGGGCGCCGCGCCGCCGCCGGCGCGTCGCGGCGGGCCGGCACGGAGAGCCGCCGCGCTCATCGGCTGGGTGGCGCTGTCGGCGGTGCTGCCCGGCGCGGCGCACCTGCGGGCGGGCCGGTGGCGCACCGGGCTGCTCCTGCTCGGCGGCTACCTGACCGTGGCCGTCTCCGTCGCGGTCGTGGCCGCGGGCGCCGACGCGGGCCTCGCCGGGCACGCCCTGGGCTGGCTGAGCCAGATCTCACTGGTGTTCGCGGCCTGTGCCGTCGCCTGGTTCTGCCTGGTCGTCCGCTCCTACGTCGTCCTGCGTCCCGGGCGGCTGCCCCGCTCCGGGCAAGTCCTCACCGGCCTGGTCGCGGGGGTGCTCGCGGTCGCCGTCGCGGTGCCGTTCGCGGTCGCCGCGCGGTACGTCCGCGTGTCCGAGCAGACCCTCGACTCGCTCTTCGCCGCGCCGGACGGGTCCGGCCACGTGGGCGGCGCCGTACGCCGGGACGACCCCTGGGCGGGCCGCGACCGGGTCAACGTGCTCCTGCTGGGCGGCGACTGGGGCGACAACCGGATCGGGATGCGCACCGACAGCATCAACGTCGCCAGCGTGGACGTGCGGACCGGCAACACGGTGCTGCTCGGGCTGCCCCGCAACCTCGAGCACGTCCGCTTCCCCCCGGGCAGCCCCATGGCGGCCCGGTTCCCCTTGGGGTTCCAGCTGCCGGAGTCCCGTCCCGGCTGGCGCGAGGACCTGCTGTTCTCGGTGTGGCAGTACGCCGACGACCATCCCGAACTGTTCGGCGGGCGGCGGCACATGGGCGCCGAGGTGCTCAAGGAGACGGTCGGTCACACCCTGGGCCTGCGGATCGACTGGTACGCGCTGGTCAACATCTGGGGCTTCGCGAAGATGATCGACGCCCTCGGCGGGCTCGTGGTGGCGGTGGACCGCGACATCGTGTACGGCCTGTACGACGAGGGCGTGGTCAGGGCGGGCACCCGGCGGCTGACCGGCACCGAGGCGCTGTGGTACGCCCGCTCCCGCACCGGCAGCGACGACTTCGACCGCATGCACCGGCAGCGGTGCGTCCTCGGGGCCCTGCTCTCCCAGGCCGACCCGGCCACGGTGCTGACGAGGTTCACCGAGATCGCGGCGGCCACGCGCGGGCTCCTCCGCACCGACATGCCCCGATCCATGCTGGAGCACCTGGTGCCGCTGGCATGGAAGGTCAAGCACGCCGCGATCGACAGCCTGCAGTTCGTGCCGCCCCTGATCAGCACCGCTTATCCCGACTGGGACCGGATCCGGTTGCTCACGGCCAGGGCGATCCGCGCCTCGGTCCGCGCCCCGATCCGCACCTCGATCCGCGACGAGGCCGGCCCGTCCGCCGCGCCGGCCGGCTCCTCGCCCGCCGCCGCCCCGCGCCGGCACCGGCACTCGCCAATGGCCTCTCCGACGCCCGTGCTCCCCACGCCCGGGACGCCGAGCCCGATCGACGACGGCTGCGGGACGCCGCCTTCGGCGATGGCCCGCTGAGCCGTCAGACGCGGAAGGTCTCGCGGGCCAGGCGGCGTACGCGATCCTCGTCCACGTTGTGCCCGAGACCGGGCTGGGTGAGCGGCACGGCGACGACCCCGCCGGACGCGCCCACCGGCGGGAGCACCACCTGTGCGCTGCGCGGCGGCTCGGCCACGTCGCTGGGCAGGGAGCAGCCGGGCAGGCTGGCGACGGCGACCGTCGCGGCCCGGGCGAGCCCCGCGCCGAGGCCGCCCGCGCAGACGATGTCCCACCCGGCCTCCACCGCGCGGTCGTGCGCGCGCCGTACGGCGCCGAGCGAGCCGATCTTCGCGGGGCGCAGCAGCAGCGCCCGGCCCGCCTTGACGCTCACCGCCTCGTCGAACTCGGCCACCGAGCTCACCTCGACCGCGACCGCGGCCGACACCCTGTCCTGCAGGTCGGCGCTGGTCAGCAGGTCCTTGAACGGGCGCTCGATCGCCACCACCCCGTAGGCGTCCAGCGCCTCCAGCTGGGCGATCTCGGTGTAGGCGCCGCGCCCGTCCACCGCGATGGCGAGGCCGGGGTAGGCGGCGCGCACAGCGCGCAGCGGCTCCACGTCCCAGCCGGGGTGGACGTCCAGCGTCACGTGCCCGTAGCCGGCGCACACGTGCCGGTTCACCCGCGCGACCATGCTCTCCAGCGAGCGGTCCGCCGTCAGCCTGACGGTCGCGATCAACGACGTACGGCTGCCGCCTAGCGCGTGGGCGAGCGGGACGCCGTTCATGCGCCCCCACAGGTCCCAGCAGGCCATGTCGCCGGCCGCGCCGCCGGGGTTGTCCCCCAGCTCCGAGGGGTGCTCCCAGTCGAGGCCCACGAGCGCGGGCAGGGCCCGCTCCAGCGGGCCGGCCTCGCCGGGATCGACGGCCTCGCCCCAGCCGACCATGCCGCCGTAGTCCGTGATCTTTACCAGAAGGGTCTCCGGACGCCTGCCGTACGGCAGGGTCATCCTGAAGACCTCCAGTTCCCGGACACGCGGCACTCGGATCCCCTCAATTCTTTCCCCGGGATCCCCGCCTGCGGCCGGGCCGGACACGGCGCCCGCGAAATTTCCGGGATTCCCTAGACCTCCATGGTGCCCGCTTCGCGGCGGTGCTCGAAACGGCCGCCGACGAGTCCGGCCGTGCCCGCCATGACGACGAGCAGGCCCAGGCACGTCAGGTAGACCCACGGCAGGCCTCCGTACGCGGCGAGCAGCGCGCCGGTCAGCGAGACGGCGACGACCGAGAAGACCGACTCGCCGACGCTCAGCGACGCGCTGTTGCGGCCCTCCTCCCCCGGCGCCGACAGCTCCAGGACCAGCACCGACAGCGTCGGGAAGACCATGCCGATGCCCAGCCCGGCCACCACCCAGCCCGCGAACACGACGGGGACGGGCACAGTGGGGATGACGGCGGACGCGGTGACGCAGATCCCGGCGGCGATCAGCGTCGCGCCGAGACGGATGGTCAGCGCCCGCGCGTGCGGCCGGCGACCCTGAATCCATGAACCGAGGGACCAGGCGAGCGCCCCGCCGGTGAGCGCGAGACCGGCCTCGGCCGCGTTCAGCCCCCGCTCCTGCACCAGCATCAGCGGCACGAACACCTCGGCGGCGAAGAACGACCCGGCGGCCAGGCCGCGCAGCGCGACCACGGTGGGCAGGCCCCGGGCGGCGCGCAGCGTCCCCGGGGGCAGCAGCCTCGGCAGCGTCAGCGCGAGCACCGCCAGCCCGGCCACGACCAGGGGGATGCCCGCACCGGCCGCGCCGCTGCCGTACTGCAGCAGGGCCGCGCCGACCGCGGCGCACACGCCCCAGGCGAAGCGGGGCAGGAAGGCCCGGCCCATCGCCTCCCTCGGCTGCCCGCCCGTCGCGGGCAGGCCGCGCCACATGATCAGCGCGGCGGGGACCGACAGCACCGCGACGCCCAGGAAGATCCAGCGCCAGGTCCAGGTCTCCGCCACGAACCCGGTGACCGCCGGGCCGACCACGGACGGCAGCACCCAGGCCGCCGCCAGCGCCGAGAACACCCGCGGGTGCATGGCGGAGGGATACGCCTGGGCGACGAGGACGTACAGCGCCACGTTGAACAGGCCGCCCCCGAGCCCCTGGAGGAACCGGCCGACGAGGAAGACCTCCATGGTGGGCGCGAACCCGGAGACCGCCAGCCCGGCGACGAAACCCGCCACTCCCGTCCAGAGGGCCGGGAACGGCCCCCGCGCGTCACCCCAGCGTCCGCCGAGCACGGTGGCGATCACGGTGGCGGCCATGCCGCCGCTGAACGCGAGGCCGTACAGGTGGTAGCCGTTCAGCTCGCGGCCGATCAGCGGCATCGCGGTGGCCACCGCGAGATACTCGAACGCCACAAGCATCACCAGGGCCACGATTCCGACGCTCAGGGCCCGGTATCGCTGGCTGAAGACGGCCGGGGCGGTCATTACCGAAGTCATGATACGGACATTACAAATCACCGTCCGGGCACGGAAATGCGACCATGGTCGTAGGACCGGCGCTCGATCGCGGCGGCCATGAGACCGGGAAAGGCGTCCGGTGTGCAGGCGAAGGCCGGCACGCCCATCGCGGCCAGCGCCGCCGCGTTGTCGTGGTCGTACTGCGGCGCCCCCTCGTCCGACAGCGCGAGCAGCACGATCACCTGGACTCCGGCGGCGGTCAGCGCGCCGATCCTGCGCAGCATCTCCTCCCGCGACCCGCCCTCGTACAAGTCGCTGACCAGCAGGAATATGGTGTCCGTCGGCCGGGTGATCAGCTGCTGGCAGTAGGCCACAGCCCGGTTGATGTCGGTGCCGCCGCCGAGCTGGGTGCCGAACAGCACCTCGACGGGATCGCGCAGCCGGTCGGTGAGGTCTGCCACGGCCGTGTCGAAGGCCACGAGCGAGGTCTTCAGCGAACGCATCGAGGCGAGCACCGCGGCGAAGACCCCCGCGTACACCACCGAGGCGGCCATCGAGCCGCTCTGGTCGACGGCCAGCACGACCTCCCGCTGCACGGCCCGCTGCCCCCGGGCGTACCCGACCAGCCGGGACGGCACGACGGTCTTCCGTTCGGGCAGGTAGTTGCGCAGGTTGGCCCGGATCGTCCGGTCCCAGTCGACGTCGGCCGCCCTCCTCGGCCGGCGGGTCCTGGCCGAGCGGTCGAGCGCGCCCCCGACGGCCGCCAGCGTGCGCCGCGTCAGCCGTTCCTCCAGCTCCCGCACGACCGTGCGGACGACCGCTCTGGCCGACTCGCGGGCCCGCTCCGGCATGAGCCGGCCCAGTGACAGCAGCGTGCCCACCAGGTGCACGTCGGGCTCGACGGCCTCCAGCATCTCGGGCTCCAGCAGCAGCCGGGTCAGGTCGAGCCGCTCGATGGCGTCCTTCTGCATGACCCGCACGACGCTGGCGGGGAAGTACTCCCTGATGTCCCCCAGCCATCGGGCCACCCTCGGCGCCGACACCCCGAGGCCGGCGCCGCGCCGATCCTGCTCGTCGTAGAGGGCCGCGAGGGCGGCGTCCATGCGGGCGTCCGCTCCTTCGAGCGTCCCCTCCGCCGCGCCGCCGAGCACCAGCCGCCAGCGGCGCAGCCGCTCGTCCTCGCCGTCCATCAGGGCCTCCCTCCCGTCTCGCGCCCCAGGATCTCCCGCACGGTCCGTACGGCTCCCGCCGCCAGCCCCTCGTCCACGTCCGCCCCCGCCTCGCCACCCGGTTCCGGGGAGCGGAGCGCGGAGCCGGAGCGGACCCGCCGGCCGATCATCCGCCGCTCGGGCGCCGGAAACGCCCCGAACGTGCGCCGCAGCAACGGCAGCGCGTCCGCGAACTCCTGGGAGGACAGGCCGGTCAGCCAGGCGTCCACGGTGGCGAGCAGGCGCGGATCGTGGACGAGCAGCAGGCCGCCCCCGGACAGGAAGCCCTCGATCCACGCCGCCGAGCGTGCCGGAGGGTTGCCCGGCGACATCGACCGGGCCATGCGCGCGGCCACGTCGTCCTCCAGTGCGTCGGCGTCGAACAGGATCCGCACGACGCGTCCGTCGAGCAGCCCCGGCAGGTCGTCGCGGCGGGCGACCGCGGCCAGCGTCGTGAGCCACCGCCCGCCCCCTGCCGGCCCGGCCGCCCCCGTCGGCCCGGCGTCGCCCATCAACCCGCTGGCCGCGTGCACCCCGTCGACGAGCGCCGCCATCGCACGAGCCGCGTCCTCGTCCAGCCCCGTCAGGGCTGGGGACAGCCCGGCGCAGATCCGGGCGAGCATCGACTCGGTGACGTCCGCGAGGCCCTCGGTGCCGCGCACGTCGCCGTACCGGCGGGCCCGCACGAGCGCGGGGAGCGCCGCCATGAGGTGGCGCACCTCGCCGTCGAGCGCCGCCCGGTCCTCGATCCGCGCCAGGACGTACGGCAGCGCGCCGGGGAGGTGGGCCGGCAGGCAGCGCTCGACCAGCGCGGCCAGTTCGGGCAGACCGGCGCCGTCCGCGAGGTCGCGGACGCGGGCCGTCGCCGCCGCCTCGACCGTGATCCCCCACACGGCGGCCTCGATGAGCGCGACGTCGAGCTCCGGCCGCCACTCCAGCGACCAGGACTCCTTGAACGTCCCCTTGCTCCGGGCCCGCCGGGGCGTCCCCCAGGGCACGTCGAGCAGGGCGAGCCGGTGCAGCAGCCGGCTGCGGCCGAGGTCGAGCGGCCTGCGCAGGTCCAGGTCGTGCTCCCCGGTGAGGGTCTCCGGCTTCATGCGCAGCCGCCGTTGCTCGTCGCGCAGGTCGCGCCGCAACGGCACCATCGGCGTGGCCTCCGGCACCCGCCCGAGCCGCTCCCCCACGACCATCCGCCGCTGGACCAGCTCGACCTTCGGCTCGTCGCCGTCGCACAGGACCGCCCTGACCGCCTCGGTGACCTCCGACAGCCCGGCGAGCGGCCTGCCGCGCAGCGCCGCCAGCCCCTCGGCCAGCCGTACGGCCTCGATGACGTGCGCGGAGGAGACGGGCAGGTCCTCCTCGCGCAGGATCGCGGCGGCCCGGGCGAGCCAGCGCTCCACCGGCCGGTCGGGCGCCGTGAACAGGTGCTCGTACCACCCGGGTGCGGCGACACCCGCGCCGTAGCCCGCGCCCGCGGCGAGCCGTCCGTGGGTCCACGGCACCCACGTCATCTCGACCCTGACCTTGGGCAGGCCGCGCAGCAGCCGCTCGTCCTCGGCGGCGGAGGGCGGGCGGCCGGACCCGCCCGGCGCCCCCTCGGGCGCCGTCGTGCCGGGCCCCCGGGCGCGGCGGCCCGTCGCGGTGAGCACGGGCGGGGTCTGCGCGGGCGGGGGCTGCGCGGGCGAGGTGAGCACGGGCGGAGTCTGCGCGGAGGGGGTCTGCGCAGAGGGGGTCTGCGCGGACGGGGTGAGCGCGGGCAGGTGCCAGGCCCCGCAGACCACCGCGATGCGGGCGTAACCCTCCCGCGCCGCCTTCCGCAGCGTCCTGCGCATGTACGCCTCGCGCCGGGCCTCGACGCCCTCCGCGACGTGCCCGTCGCGCACGGCCCGCATCGCCTCGGCGACCACGTCCAGCGTCCCGGCCTCACCCCGGTGCTCGATCAGGTCCTCCCACCACCGCTCCGGGTCGTCGTACCCCGCTGCGCGGGCCAGTTCGCCGACGGGGTCGCGGCGTACGGGGTCGGCGTCCAGCGCGAGAGCGTGGGCGGCGGGCAGGTCGCAGAACCGAGCCTCGACGCCCGCCCCGGCCGCGTAGGCGAGCGCCTGCCATTCCGGTGAGAACTGCGCGAACGGCCAGAACGCGGCCCGCGCAGGCTCCCCCGGCACGTACGCCAGGAGCGCGACCGGCGGGCGCATGCCCGGGTCGGCGGCGAGCCCGACGAGGTCGTCGGCCTCGGGCGGGCCCTCGACGAGCACCAGATCGGGCCGGATCCGGTGCAGCTCGTCCCGCACCGCCCTGGCCGATCCCGGCCCGTGGTGCCGCACCCCCAGGATCCACACCTCCGGCACGCCCCGGTCCCCGCTCGCGCCCCCACGGCCTCGGCGGGTCCCGTGGCGCCCGGCGGATGCCGGACCGAGGCCCGCACCACTCCCCAGGTCACCCGGACCACCGCCGCTCGCGGTGCCGTCGCGGTCGCCCCCGTCTCGCGGGCCGGACGAGGCGCCGGCGGCGATCTCAGCCGGCATCGCGGCAGGCCCGGTAGAAGTCGTGCCAGTCGTCGCGGCCGCGGACGACGGTCTCCAGGTACTCCTGCCACACCACGCGATCGGACACCGGGTCCTGGACCACCGCACCGACGATGCCGCCGGCGACGTCGGCCGGGCGCAGCACGCCGTCCCCGAAGTGGGCGGCGAGCACGATCCCGCTGGTGACGACCGAGATCGCCTCCGCCGTGCTGAGCGTGCCGCTGGGCGACTTGACCTTGGTCCGCCCGTCGGCGGTCACCCCCGCCCGCAGCTCCCGGAAGACCGTCACCACCCGGCGGATCTCCTCCAGCCCGGTCACGGTCTCCGGCAGCTCCAGGGAACGGCCGAGCTGCGCCACGCGCCGGGCCACGATGTCGACCTCCTCCTCGGTCGTGGCCGGGACCGGCAGCACGACGGTGTTGAACCGCCTGCGCAGCGCGCTCGACAGGTCGTTGACCCCGCGGTCGCGGTCGTTGGCGGTGGCGATGACGTTGAAGCCCTTGGCCGCCTGCACCTCCTCACCCAGCTCCGGGATCGGCAGCGTCTTCTCCGACAACACGGTGATCAGGGCGTCCTGCACGTCGGACGGCATGCGGGTGAGCTCCTCGACCCGCGCCAGCCGTCCCTCCGCCATCGCACGCATGACCGGGCTCGGCGTCAGCGCCTCACGGGACGGGCCCTCCGACAGCAGCCGCGCGTAGTTCCATCCGTAGCGGACGGCCTCCTCCGCCGTGCCCGCCGTGCCCTGCACCAGCAGGGTCGAATCGCCGCTGATCGCCGCCGCGAGGTGCTCGGACAACCAGGTCTTGGCAGTGCCCGGCACGCCGAGCAGCAGCAGCGCCCTGTCGGTGGCGAGCGTCGCCACCGCGACCTCGACGATCCTGCGTGGTCCGATGTACTTGGGCGTGATCTGACCGCCGTCCCCCAGCACGTAGGCCGTCACCGCCCAGGGCGACAGCCGCCAGCCCGGCGGGCGCGGCCGGTCGTCGGTCTTCGCGAGAACGGCCAGTTCGTCGGCGAACTGATCCTCCGCGTGCGGACGCAGAACGCTGGTCATGCGAGCTCCTCCAGCATGTCGAAGCGGAACCGCAGGATCGCGGCCAGTTCGGGGACCTCCGCCGCCCGCGTGTGCATCGCGGGGTCGAACCGCTCGCCGGCCAGCCGGATCAGCTCGCCGGCGTTCCACGGCTGCGTCCGCGTGGTCTCGACGATCTTCTTGAGCACGGCCGTCGCCAGCCGGGGCCCCCACGGTCGCGGCACGCCGCCCAGCATCATGACCATCTGGCCGTCCACGGGATGGCCCGCCACCAGGTCGGCCGCCCGCTGGGACCGCTCCTCCGGCGGGAGCACGGCCAGCAGGTCGGTCAGCGGCTCGGCCTCGAACAGGGCGCGGGCCCACGTCGTGTCCCGCTGCAGGATGGCGGCCCGGGTCCAGCCCATGCGGACCTCCCGCTCCCACTCGCCGATCCGGGCCCCGGCGATCTCGTCCGGCGCCATGCCGAGATGAACCGGCCAGAACGACAGCGGCGTGTGCGCCACCACCTGCTGGAGCCACCAGCCCCGCGTCTCCATGCCGGCGGGCGGCCGCACCCGGACGCCGTCGCGCTCCATCGCGGCGTCACAGGCCGCCGGCGCCTCCGCCCGCAGCCGGGCGCCCTGCCCGGTCACGAACCGGCGCGCCCGCGCGGTCATGCGGCGGGCCATCCGCGACTGCGGCAGGCGGGTGAGGAGGTCGGCGGCGGCCTGCCGCACCTCGCGGCGCCGGTCGTCCAGCACCGCCTCCAGGAACGGCTCGTCGGCCATGCCGAGCCCGTCGGCCAGGATCGTCACGAAGACGGCCCGGTCCTCGGGCGTCTCCGCGCCCCAGCCCCGTGCCAGCAGTTCCCTGGCCGCGGCGGGGTCGCGGCGGCGCAGCGCGGCCAGGAAGGCCCGCCTGTCCCCGCTCGTGCCGAGCTCCCACACCTCGTCCGGAGGAACGTGCGCGGGCTCGGACAGCAGGTACGCCCAGGCGGGGTTGAGAGCGGCGAGCCAACGGCCCCGGGCTCCGGTGACCGCCCCCAGGCACGCGCGGATCGACCGGTCCCGCGCTCCGAGGTCGAGCAGCCCGGGGATCAGCTCGGCCGGGACCCGAACCCGCCGCGCGGCGGCCGTCTCCAGCCACTCGGTGAGCAGTCTGCCCTGCTCACCGCCGAGCATCCGGGTCAGCCGTTTCGCGGCGGCGCCGGACACGGGCGGCAACGTCTCCCCCGGCGCGGGGGGCGGCGGGCTGCCCCTGCCCGGCCGCCGCCCCGCGCGCGTCCTCACCACCTGCTCGGCCGCCTCCTCCAGCAGGCTCTCCGGCGGGACGGCACGGCGGTCCGCCCCCACCAGCGCGGTGGACACCAGCTCCTCCCACGAACCGGTCACCGGGCGGCCCTCCTCCGCGTGGCGCCCCTCTTCGCCGGATGCCCTACGCCGAGGCCGGCCGCACCGGGGCGACGGCGGCGCGAGCGGCCGGGGCGACCCGCCGGACGACCCGGTCGCCGGGAGGGTGCCGCGCGACAAGATGTGGGCGCGGCAGGGCGACCAGCAGCCGCGACCGCGCGCGGCACGGTGGCAACCGCGCGCGGCGCGAGCACGCCCAAACCCGGCACGGCGACAACCAGGAACGACACGAGCACGCCCAAGCCCCGCACGGCGACAACCAGGAACGACACGAGCATGCCCAAGGTCGGCACGGCGACGACCGGGCACAACACGGGCACGGCCAGGCGCGACACAAGCGTGGCCAAGCGGAGCGCGGCGACAGCCGGGCATGGCACGAACACGGGCACGGGCGGAACCGGTGTCATAACCGCACCACCCCGCCCTCCTCGTCCCATGCGGTGAGCGGGAGCACCCCGCGCGGCGTCCACTCGGCGGCGACCGTGACCGGCCGCCCGCCGGAGACGGCCAGCAGCCGCCACGGGACGCCCGCGGACGGATGCAGGGGCAGCGCGTTCCCCTCCTCGTCGGCGAGGCCGTCCAGGCAGGGGACGACGTCGGCGAGCACCAGCGGCCACGAATCGGTCCAGGGATCGGCCGCCAGCACCTCAGCGATCAGTGCGGGCACCCGGAAGAGCTTCGTTCCCGGCGGTGGTCCCGCCTCGACGAGGCCGTGCTGCTCGGCCACGAGAGCCCGCAACGGCGAGGCTCCCGGGTAGAACGCCAGGTCGGCGTCGATCGTCGTGCCCGGCGCGAGTGACGCGTCCGGCGACTGCCCGGCCGGCGCGAACGACAGCACCATCGCCGCACGGCCCGTCCTGCGGCCGGCCAGCCATACGCGCCGCGCGACCAGCCGCTCCTGCTCCTCGTCCCGCCCGCCGACGACGTCCCAGTGGTCCCGTACGGCGGCGGTGGCGAGCACGGACTCCCTGGTGACAGGGAAGCCGACCCGCGCACGCACGGTCTGCCGCAGCGGCTCGGGCAACGTGGCGGCGCGGCGGTGGGCGACCGCGAGCAGGTTGAGCAGTGCGTACTCCCCGAGGAGAAGGCCGGGCCAGTCTTCCGCGTGCAGCACCCGGGAGAGCCGGGCGACGGTCCCCGCCACGCCGGGCGCCTGCGCGTCGATCAACCGTTTGGCGAGGTCGTCCCAGTCCGCGCGGCCCGTCTGGCGGGCCTGCGCGATCCCCTGCGCGACCTGGTCGGCCAGCCACCGCTCCAGCTCCGACAGGCCCGCCGCGACCCTGCCCTCCCGCTGCTCGGCCTGCGCGCGCCTGGCCGCCGCCCGGCCACCGGCGTCGGCGATGGCACGGTCGCGCCCCGGCTCGGCGTCACCGGTGCCCCGGATCGCGGCCTGGCCCCACCGTTTCGTCACCCGCCGCACAGTAGCCACGCGCTCCGACAAAAACGCGCTCCTACAAAACGCGCGCCGGCGAACGCGTCCGGCGGCACCGGGCCCGGCGGCGGACGGCCGGAGACCCGGGCGAAGGAGTTGTCGGTGCCGTGTGGCAGGGTCGCGGCCATGAGCGAGATTCCCGAGGCGAACTACTCGAAGAAGTGGGACGGCGATTCCCGGCCGGTCCTTCCCCTCGTCGGCGACGAGCGGGAGATACTGACGGCCTTCCTCGAATGGCACCGCGCGACGTTCGCGCTCAAGTGTTCGGGCATCCCCAAGGAGCGTCTGTCGGAGAAGGGGGTGCCGCCGTCGGGGCTCAGCCTCCACGGAATCCTCCGGCACCTCGGGGGTGTCGAGCGGTGGTGGTTCCGCATCCAGTTCGCCGGTGAGGACGTCCCTCTCCTCTACTACTCCGACGACGACCCCGACCAGGACTTCGGGGATCTGGACGGGGACGTCGACGAGGCGTTCGCCGTGTGGCAGGCGGAGTGCGAGCGCTCCCGCGAGATCGTGGCCGCCGCCCGCTCGCTGGACCAGACCGGCGTGCACCGCGCCACCGGGCAGCCCGTTTCGCTGCGCCGGATCCTGGTCGCCATGATCGCCGAGTACGCGCGCCACAACGGGCACGCCGACCTGCTCCGCGAGCGGATCGACGGCGCCACCGGCCAATGAGGACACGAGCCGGACGGGTCCCGGCCCGCTCCCCCGGCGTGCGTGACGCCGGTGCGCGACCGCTGCGTCCGGTGCCCGTCGCGCTCGGACGGTGCAACGGGTTCTCGCCCTCGATGGAACGGGAGCTCACGTCGTCGCACCTGGTGTAACCGGCGGGGTGCCGATGCCGCCGTCGTGGTTCTGTCGGGGCTGCGTGCCATACTCACCTGCGTGGTTGCACGTACGCCGCGAAAGGTGCTGATCGGGCGTTCTGTCGAGCTCGATCAGCTCGCGGGCGTGCTCGGCGCCGCCGCGGCCGGGCTCGCGGGGGTCGCCCTGGTGGGCGGCGACGCGGGGATCGGCAAGACCCGGATCGTCACCGAGCTGTGCGACCTCGCGCAACGGCAGGGGTTCGTGACGCTCGTCGGCCAGTGCGCCGAGCTCGGCGACGCCCTGCCGTACCTGCCGCTGGCGGACGCCCTGCGCGGCGCCGCGGCCGATCCCGGCGGGCCGGTCGCTCCGGCCGTCACGGCCCGTCCCGCGTTGCGGCGGCTGCTGCCCGGCGACGAGGCGGAACCGGCGGAGGCCACCACCGGGGGGCTCGCCCAGCAGCGCCTGTTCGGATCGGTGCTCGACATGCTGTCGGAGGTGGCCGGGCGGCAGCCGGTCCTGTTCGTGTTCGAGGACCTGCACTGGGCCGATCGCTCCACCCGCGACCTGCTCGTCTTCCTCACCCGCATGCTGCAGCGCGAGCGGGTCTGCCTCGTCGGCACCTACCGTACGGACGACCTGCACCGGCGTCACCCGCTGCGCCCGGTCCTGGCCGAGCTGCGCCGGCTGCCGCTGGTCACCTCCGTCGAGCTGCCGCCGCTGGGCGACGACGACATGGCGGAGTATCTCGCCGTCCTCGACCGGTACGGCGAGGCCGCCGCGGAACCGATGGCGGCACACGGCCTGACGACCGTGATCGAGCGCGCCGGGGGCAACCCGTTCTTCGCGGAGGAACTGCTGGCGGCGGGCGCGGAACGGGCCCGGCTGCCCGGGACGCTCGCCGACCTGCTCCTGGCCCGGGTGGAGACCCTGTCGGACACCGCCCGCCAGGTGCTGCGCGTCGCCGCGGTGGCCGGTCGCCGCGTGGGCCACGACCTGCTGCGCGACGCGACCGGGCTGGGCGACCTGCCGCTGGAGGAGGCGCTGCGCGAGATCGTCTCGCGGCGGCTGCTGACGGCGGGCAGCGACGGGTACGCGTTCCGGCACGCGCTCCTGCAGGAGGCCGTCTACGACGACCTGCTGCCGGGCGAGCGGACCCGGCTGCACACCACGTTCGCCGCGCTGCTCGCCGAGCGTGGCGGTTCCCCCGCCGAGCTGGCCCATCACCATCTCGCCGGGCACGACCTGCCGGGCGCGCTGCGGGCGTCGGTGGAGGCGGGCCGGCTTGCCGCCGGGCTCGGCGCGCCGGCCGAGGCGCACCGGCACTTCGAACGGGCGCTTGAGATCTGGGACCAGGTGCCGGAGGCCGAACGGCTGGCCGGGGAGAGCCGGGCGAGGATCGCGCTGGCCAGCGCCGCGGCGGCGGCCGCGGGCGGCGACTACCACCGGGCGGCCGAGCAGTTGCGGCGGCTGCGGCGGGAGGCGAGCGACCCGGTCCTGATCGCCGAGGCCGGCGAGCGCCTGTCCTACTACCTCGCTGACGCGGGCGGCGACGAGGCCGAGGCGATCGCCGTCGCCCGGGAGGCGGTCGACGTCGCGCCGCACGGCCCGCTGCCGGCCAGGGCCCTGGCCACCTACGCCCGCGCGCTCTATCGGGAGTACCGCTTCGACGAGGCGGCCGCGACCGCGTCCAGGGCGCTGGAGGTCGCGCAGGCCACCGGCGCCCGCGACGCGGAGGCCAGCGCCCTCGTCTCACTCGCCCTGGTCGAGGAGGAGGCGGCGAGCGGCGTCGAGCACGCCGTCGACCTGCTGACCCGCGCCACCCGCCGGCCCTCGGGCGACCTGTCGATCGACCTGCGGGCGCACTTCAACCTCGCCCGCATCCACTACGAGAACGGCGCCCTCGCGGTGGCCGCCCGCATCACCGAGGAGGGTGTACGGCTGGCCGGGGAGACCGGGCTCACCTGGAGCACCTACGGCACGGACCTGAGCTTCCTGCACTACCTCGTGCACTACGCGGACGGCGACTGGGACACCGCCGAACGGCTGGCCGGAGGATTCGGCGTCCGGGTCGGCACCCTGGCGGAGGCCCGGCTGTCGTCGTTCGCCCTCTTCGTGGAGGTGGGCCGCGGACGCCCGGGCGCCGACGAGAGGCTGCGGTGGCTGACCCGGTTCTGGTCCGACGAACTGGTCGGCTACATGGCGCGCGGCATGGCGGCCGAGCAGGCCCTGTGGCGCGGCGACCCCCAGGCCGCGCTCGACCACGCCGGCGCGGTCATCGCCACGCTCGAGCCGTTCGACCCCGGGGTGATCCGCATCGCGGCCACCGGCCTGTGGGCGCTGGCCGACCTCGGCCGGACCGGCGAGCCCTGCGACGACCTGCTGCGCCGGGCGCGGTGGGCGGCGGAGAACGGGCCGAACGGCCCGCGCGCCCGGCTGGGACCGGAGGGCGGCGCCTGGCTGGCACGGGCGGAGGCCGAGTGGCACCGCGCCCACGGCACGGCGGACCCGGAGGTCTGGCGGCGCGCCGTCGACGCATTCGGCTTCGGCTTCGTGTACGAGGAGGCACGGTCGCGGTGGCGGCTGGCCGAGAGCCTGCTGCGGGCGGGCGATCGAGCGGCGGCCCGCGCCGAGTGGGAGCACGCGGTGCGCGTCGCCGCCACGCTCGGAGCCCGGCCCTTCCTGGAGACGCTCAGGTCCGTCGGCACGCGGGCGGGGTTCCCGGACCCGACCGCGACCGGCACGACGGACGGCACGACGGGCGGCACGACGGGCGGCCCGGCCGTGCCCGCGCCGGGCGTCCCCGCCGCGGACGACGGGACCTCCGCCCCGGCCGCCACCGCGGGCGGGGAATCGGGACGGCTGGCCGCGCTCACCGCACGCGAACGTGAGGTGCTGGCCCACGTCGCGGACGGCCTGGCCAACCGGGAGATCGGCGAGCGGCTGTTCATCTCCCAGAAGACGGTCAGCGTGCACGTCTCCAACATCCTGGCCAAGCTCGGCGTGACCAGCCGCACCCAGGCCGCGGCGGTCGCCCTGCAAGAGGGCCTGTCGCCGGGCACCGCGCGTGGAAATACTGTGTAATCGAGGCTCGGCACCAGCAACACTTCCGGAGGTCAGCGGTGGCTCGGCAGATCGTTTCCGTCGTCGCGGGTGAGGAGCTCTCTTCGGGCACGCCCTACGAGTCGGTGAACCCGGCGCGGCCCGCGGAGACCGTGGCGACCGTCCTGCTCGCGGACGCGGACGGCTTCGCCGGCGCGTGCCGCGCCGCGGCGGCGGCCCAGCGGGAGTGGGCCCGCGTCCCCGCCCCCGTGCGCGGACGGGTGATCGCCTCGATCGGCCGCCTCGTCGAGGCCAACACCGAGACGCTGGCCCGGCTGGTGACCGAGGAGATCGGCAAGCCTTACGCCGAGGCGCTGGGCGAGGTCCGCGAGATCGTCGACACCTGTGACTTCTTCCTCGGCGAGGGCCGCCGTCTCTACGGGCAGACCGTGCCGTCGGAGATGCCCGACAAGAGCCTGTTCACGTTCCGGGTGCCCGTCGGCGTGGCGGCGGTCGTGACGGCCGGCAACTTCCCGGTGGCCGTGCCCTCGTGGTACCTGGTTCCGGCGCTGCTGTGCGGCAACGCGGTCGTGTGGAAGCCCGCGGAGTACGCCGCGGCGTCCGCGCACGCGCTCTACCGGCTGTTCGCGGCGGCCGGCCTCCCCGACGGCGTGCTCAACCTCGTGTTCGCCGCAGGCGACCAGACGTACGCGGGGCTCGACCGCGCGCTCGGCGAGGGCACCGTGCAGAAGGTCGGCTTCACCGGGTCGAGCGCGGTCGGCCGGGCCGTCGGCGAGCTGTGCGGCCGGCATCTGCAGTCGCCCTGCCTGGAGCTCGGCGGCAAGAACCCGATGGTCGTGATGCCGGACGCCGACCTCGACCTCGCGGCGGAGGGCGCCCTGTTCTCCGGGTTCGGCACCGCCGGGCAGCGGTGCACCTCCCTCGGCACGGTCATCGTCCACGAGGACGTGCACGACGAGTTCCTGCGCCGGTTCACCGCCGCCGTACGCGACGCGAAGGTCGGCGACCCGAACGGCGACGTCCTGTACGGCCCGCTGCTCGACCACAGGTTCGCCGAGCGGTACGAGGAATACCTGGACTGGATCCAGCCGCACCACACCGTGCTGCCCGGCCCGGTCGGGCGGATGGACGGCGACGGCCTCTACTACCACCCCGTGGTCGTGGACGGCGTCCGCCCGGACGACCGGCTGTTCCTGGAGGAGACGTTCGGCCCGATCGTGGGCGTGACGACGTTCTCCACCCTCGACCAGGCGATCGACCTGGCCAACCGGCCGGGATACGGCCTGTCGTCGTCCATCTACACAAGCGACCCGAAGGCGGTGTTCCGCTTCCGCGAGGGCGTGTCGGCCGGGATGGTCAGCGTCAACAACTCCACCTCCGGCGCGGAGGCCCATCTACCGTTCGGCGGGAACGGCAAGTCGGGCAACGGCAGCAGGCAGAGCGGCATGTGGGTGCTCGACCAGTTCACCCGCTGGCAGGCCATGAACTGGGACTACTCGGGCCGCCTGCAGAAGGCCCAGATGGACGTCGCGGAGATCACGCCGGACCTGGGCTTCCGGCTCTGATCCCCTGAGGACCTCCTCCCGGCCTCCGACGGCCCGTGGTCCCGGCACGCGCAGGCACGCCGTCCCGGTGAACGCACCGGACGGCGTGCCTTGGTCACCGGAGGACCGGCTCCGGCAGCGGGGGCCGCGTCACGTGGCCGGACGTTCCCCGCTCACCCTCAGTCGCCGTGGGGGTCGCAGGGGAAGTTGGTCACACCGGCGGTCATCTGGATTCCGCCCAGCAGGTGCTTGAGGAACAGCGGGTCGCTGAAGGACTCCTTCGTGTGGCCCATGCCGGTGTACCAGGAACGCCCGCCGTCGTAGTTGTGGCACCAGGCGATGGGGTGGTCGCCCATGGCGCCGGAGCCGGGGTTGTAGGACTTCTCGTCGAGCTCGGCGAGCACGCGCACGCCGGCGTCGCGCGGGTTGGTGCGGTAGTTGTACCACTCGTCCCAGCGGTTCCAGCGGTTCGGCAGCCCGCGGTTGGACGCCGCGCCCTGGCCCACCATCTTCACCGTGGCGTTCTGCTGCGCCGGGTGGTTGCGGAAGTAGGCGCCGACGAGGCCGCCGTACCAGGCCCAGCTGTAGCCCGAGTCCCCCGCGGCGTGCACGCCGACGAAGCCTCCCCCGTTGCGGATGTAGCGCTCGAACGCCGCCTTCTGCTCGGGCTGGCCGAGCGGGTCGCCGGTCGTGGACATGAAGACGACGGTCTGATACTTGGCGAGGTTCGCGTCGGTGAACTGGGCCGCGTCCTCCGTCACGTCCACGGCGAAGCCGTTCTCCTGGCCGAGCTTCTGGATCGCCGCCTCACCGGCGGGGATCGAGTCGTGCCGGAAAGCGGTGGTCTTGCCGAAGACGAGCACGCGGACCTCGGAGTCGTCCGCGGGGGCCGCGAGCGCGCCGGTGCCGGCGAAGGCCGGCGCGATGATCGCGGACAGTGCCGCCAGAGCGAGCAGTCGCTTACGTGACATGGTGACAGTCCTCCTTCTCATGCGTCATGGAGGCCGGCCCACTGGGGGGCGGTGGGCCGGCGGTTCCGTGACGCCCGGCAGGGCCGCGCACCGCCGAAACGGTCTTTACGGCCTCAAGTGGGCGCCAAATTACCCCCTTTGGTCATCGCATGGAAGAAGTTACGTACAAGTTTCAAGAACTTTCGCTTGTGGTAGGACAAAGTCGTGATGACATCAGGGCTTTGCCGAGCGGAGCCGGGGCGGCGTGTTTCACCAGGCCCGGAACACGCCGATCCCCGGCGGGCGGTGGCTCGCCGGGAATCGGATCGATGACCTACGCCTCCGGACCTCGGCGGCCGTCGTAGCCGAGCAGCCGCATCGCGACCTCCGGGTCCATGGCCGCCGCGAGCAGCTGGGCCCGGTCCGCCGCCCGGTCCCTGGCCTCCTCGGCCCGCCGCCGCCCCGCCTGGTGGGAGCGGACCAGCAGGATCGCGACCGTGATGCCGCCGATGACCGCCACCAGCGCGACGGCCAGCAGCACGGCCGTGCCGGCGGGCACCCCGCCGACCGCGGCCGCCCCTGCGGCTCCCCGGGGCGGGGCGAGGAGCAGCGCCCCCAGCAGCACGAGCAGCACCACCGCCACGACGACTCCGACGACCGCCCACAGCGCGCCGTGCGACCGGCGGGCCGGCGCGGCGGGCGGCGTGGCGAACAGCGCGCCCGGGGGAAGCGGCGGCGGCGTGCCGTTCCACGGCACGAAGTCCGGCTGCGCCGCCGCCGGCTGGACCGCCGGGGCGTGCCCGTTGCCGCCGGCCATGCCGTTCGGAGGCGGGGCGACCAGCACCGGCGCGGCGCCGCCGGAGGACGCCGCCACGACCGACGCCTCGATCACCCGCGTCCGCGGCAGCGGAAGCCCGGCCGGGACCTCGCTGTGCGCCTTGTGGGCCGCCACCGCCGCCGTGTGGTACGCCTCGATCTCCTCGTAGAACTCGTCCGAGGTGTAGACCGAGCCGTCGATGAGCGGGCCCATCCTGCCCTCGATGACCGCGACCACGTCGTCGCCGTTGAGCGTCTTGTGCTGTTCCAGGGCATGCGCGACCGACAGCACCTCACGGCGGTTGTCCCGCAGCAGCTCGGCCGTCTTCTCCAGCAGCCGGCTGAGGTTGAACTCGATCCGCTCGGGGAGCATGTCGGGCACCATCTCGTCGCGCCGCCCGGCCGGCGTGCCGGTGAAGCCGATGCCGCCGCCCCCGGGCTGCGGCTGGGCCGCCTTGCCCTCGCGCAGGCCGAGCTCCTGCAGCGCGGGCAGCGAGGCGACCCCGATGCCCATGCCCCAATGGGCCTCCATCAGGCCGGTGATCGCGGTCGCGCTCTGCAGGTCGCCCGAGACGCCGGAGGAGTTGTCCTCTCCGAAGAACATCCGCTCCCCCGCCAGGGAGGCGAGCGACACCATGATGTCGGCCTCGTACTCCGACTTCCACCGGGTGAACTGGTCCTCCGGCTTGATGCTGGCCACCATGCCGAGATAGTCGGCGCCCTTCTCGATCGTCGCCAGGTCGATCTCCAGGTGGTGGCGGGTGCGGTAGGCGGCGACCGCGTGGCACGCCTCGTGCACCGCGACCGCGTGCCGTTCGCGCTCGATGTACTCGACGTCCTCGGGCGGCCCGAGCTGCTTGAGCCGCTTGGCCCGCATCACGTCCGACCAGGTGATCGTCTCCCGGCCGTCCCGGATCGCGGTGATCAGCGACTCGTTGACCAGGTCCTTGATCGTCGCGCCGGTGGCGTACGGCGTGATCGTCGCGAGCTTGTCGATCTGCTCGTCGTCGAGCTCGTGGCTGACCTTGTCGAAGTAGCCCTTGTAGGTGCGGATCCGGCCCGCCTTCGAGGGATAGCCGACCTTGTAGATGCGGTCGATGCGGCCCGGCCGCAGCAGCGCCTCGTCCAGGGCCTCGGGCAGGTTGGTGGCCATCATGATGAGGATGCGGTACTTCGGCGGCGGCTTGGGCCGCATGCCGAGCAGCCTGCGCACGTAGCGGTTGACGAAGCCGCGCGGCTTCTTCAGGCCGCTGATCTCGGTGAGCAGCGCCTCCAGCGTGCCCATCCCGCCACCGCCGCCCATGCCCCCGCCGTACATCAGGCGGTTGACGAAGGCGCCGGTGCGCGGCATCCGCGCCGGCTCGGCCGCGGAAGCCGGGCCCGCGGCCTGACGGCCGAGCACGGTCCGGGTGTGCGGGTCGAGGTAGGCGAAGCCGTTGCACCCCGAGTGCTCGAACGGCGCGGGCACGGACCGGCCCCAGCCGCCCGGGCCGCCCTGCGCGAGCGCGCCGCGGTTGCCGAGCGAGTCGGCCTCGTCGAAGAAGACGATGACGCCGCCGTACCGCAGGGCCAGTTTGCGCAGCTTGCGGAACAGCGACTTCACCTTGAGGACGCCGACGCCGAAGAACATGTTGATGAACGCGCCCGGGTCGACGAACACGTACGGCTTGCCGGTGGAGCCCGCGACGGCCTCGGCCATCAGCGTCTTGCCGGTGCCGGGCGGGCCCCACAGCAGGATGCCGCTGGGCACGTAGCCGCCCCTGGCCTCGATCTCGTCCGGTTTCTCCAGGAAGACGATGTTCTCCTTGACCCGCTCGACGACGTGGTCCTGGCCCCAGACGTCCGAGAAACGCGTCTTGATGTCGTCGGGGTAGTAGACGTCGACGCCGCCCCGCGACAGGAACCAGAAGATCGCCACGAACTGCCCCACGGCGACCACCATGATCAGCATGAGCTGCAGGACCATGGGGAGGAAGCCCCACACGGTGGCCGGCACGCTGTACAGCGCCTCGAGCGGAGAGACCTGCTGCACCTTGCCCAGCACCAGCGCGATGACCGCGATCCAGACGACCCACTTGATCGCGCGGGCGATGCGGTAGCGGTTCCAGTCGTTGAACCTGCGGTGGGTCCAGCGGTTCCAGCCGCCGAAGACCTTCCGGGTCCAGAACCCGTGGTAGCCGGCCGACCGCTCGCTGATCAGGAAGTGGATCTGCCGGAGCACCTCGACGCCCGCCAGCCACAGGACCCAGGGAGCGTTCACCACCGTCTTGGCGACCGCGTCGTACAGCGGGATGATCCCGGGGTACGTCACGATCTCGTTCCACACCAGCACGCCGAACGCGACGGCGAGCAGGATCAGGAACTTGGTCCGGTCCCACATCGGGAGGCGTTTCCTGGTGCGGGGGTCGCGGTCCACCGGACCCGACCCCGGTTCGCGAAGCCCCTCGTGGTGCTTCGGAGGGAGGGCCGTGCTCATGTGAAGGGCTCCTTCACGGGTTGATGACGCGCTTGACCTTGAAGGACTTGACGACGGTCTCGATCTCCGCGGCCCGCTGGCGGAAGCAGGCGGGCGAGCAGCGGATCAGGAGAGTGGAGACCGTCGTCCCGTCGGCGGACAGGTAGGCGGTCTCGTCGAAGGTCTGCACCGGGCCGCCCAGCAGCCGGTAGTTGAACACGCTGCGCACCCCGCGCACGCCGTCCGATATGGGCAGCACCTCGTCGGCCAGCAGCTCGAAGCCCTTGAAGGCCGTGGCCTCCTCCATCTTCTTGCGCGTCTCCTGCGGCACGGCCACGTAGAGTCCGCTGGAGTTGCGGAGCTCGTTGAGCGACACCGCGTTCTGCGCGTCCTCCGTGAGCTTCTCCACCTTGACGAAGACGAACGGCTGGTCGTCGCCTCCGGGCGACCCCTGCAGCAGATGCCCCGCGGACGGCTGCGCGTGGGCGTCGAACGCCCTCGTCCACACCAGCTGTTTCTGCACCTGCGCGGTGGCCGACTCCGTCTCGCCGTAGACCGCCTCGTCGAGCGTCTTCTCGTCGATCTGCCGCCACGACGCCGGGACCTTGAAATAGGTGCCGCCCGAGTCGTCGCGGACGTACGTGTATTCGGGGCCGGCACAGCCGGACAGCAAGGAGGCGGCCATCGCCGCCCCCACGACCGTGCCCACCGCCCCGGCCCTTACCCGCGGTTTTTCCACCAGGGCCAAACCTCCGCTTTGCGGGTCTACGAGGTAGTAGTGCCCGTTTTCCACCTGTCCATCTCACGGTAAGTCGGCGATGCGCCAGAAAACTAGACCGAATCTTTGCCGGATTCTGATTCCTCTCGTTACACGGAGGTTGTTCGACTTCCGGCCGGCCGCGGCACCAGAACGCCCGCGGCGCCGTACTGCTCCTTCCTGGCGATACCCAGTGGACGACCACCGGAAGCGCACGCGGCATGTCGAACAGCCGAGCCGGATGGGCCGATGATGTAACGCCTGACTGCATCGAACACGACAACTTGATGCATGACGTCAGGAATCGCCGTGGGAGGGGCTGGAGGACATGAAGCAGGTCTACGAAGAGGACGGCACCGGCGAGGGGCCGGACGGCTTCTTCGGATCGACGGCGGAGCGCATGTTCTCCGAGGTGTGGTCCCGGCAGGTCCTCACGGTGAGGGAACGGCGGTTGCTGCTGCTCGGCCTGCTCGTCGGCCAGGACATGGACGACATGCTCGCACTGCATCTCGACACCGCCCTGCGCTCGGGCGAGCTGAGCCCGGCCGAGCTGCGCGAGACGGTCGTGTTCCTCACCCTGTACGCCGGATGGCCCCGCGCCGCCCGCCTGAGCGCGAAGGTCGAGGAGCTGATCAGCCGCATCGCCGAGGTGTGACCCCGCTACGGAGCCGGACGGACCGGCCGGTGCGGTGGGTACGCTGCCGTCATGCCCACCGCACTCATCACCGGCGCGACCGCCGGCATCGGCGCCGCCTTCGCGCGCCGTCTGGCCGCCGACGGATTCTCCCTGATCCTGCTGGCCCGCGACGAGGAACGGCTCGCCGCCTCCGCCGAGACCCTGCACAAGCGGTACGGCGTGCCGGTGGAGCCGCTGCGCGCCGACCTGACCACCGAGGAGGGCATGGCGGCGGCCGAGGAGCGGCTGCGCTCCGGGGTGGACCTGCTGGTCAACAACGCCGGGTTCGGGCACCACGGCGGCTTCCTGGACACCCCGGTGGAGGACGAGGTCCGGATGCTGCGGCTGCACTGCGAGGCGGTGCTGCGGCTGACCCGGGCCGCCCTGCCGTACATGATCTCCAAGGGGCGGGGCGGAGTGATCAACGTGGCCTCGGTCGCGGCGTTCCTGCCCGGCGGCACCTACAGCGCTTCCAAGGCGTGGGTGGTGAACTACAGCTCCTCTGCGGCCAACACGGTCAACCGGCACGGCGTGCGGGTGATGGCGCTGTGCCCGGGATTCGTGCGGACCGAGTTCCACGACCGGGCCGAACTCGACATGTCCGGCCTGCCGCGCTTCGCGTGGCTGTCGGCCGACCGCGTCGCCGCCGCCGCGATGCGCGACCTGGCCCGCGGGGCCTGGGTGAGCGTCCCCTCGGCCCGGTACAAGACGGTCGCGGCGCTGGCCAGGCTCCTGCCGCTCAACCTGGTCGGCCGCGTGGCGAAGGTGCGCTACCGCTGACTCACAGACGTTCGACGTTCGGCCCACGGCAGCGGCCCCGGGTGTCGAAGACGAACCGGCTCGCCCGCTGGACCATGTCGTAGTCGTAGCAGTCCTGCCCGCCGAGCACGACGACCGCGTCCGCCCGCGCCAGCTCGGCCGCGTCCGGCTCGACGACCTCGACCCCGGCCGGTACGACGAGGTCGTGGGCGCCCCAGCCCGCGGTGCGGGGGTCGGCGGCCCGCACCCGGGCGCCGAGCCGGCACAGCGTCTTGGCGACCTCGACCGGCGACAGCCCGAGCAGCAGGATCCGGCTGCCCCTGATCGAGCGGCACCTGCGGTTGAGCGCGAGACACAGCCGGTCCACGACCTGGGCGGGCATGTGCGCGTTGACGTCGTTGGCCGTCCCCACCAGGCGGAAGGCCGGTCCCACCCCGCGCCGGATCCCCCACGGCAGGTACGCCACGTCGAGCGGCAGGCAGGGGTCCTCGATCCCGGGGCCGGGCGTCACGGCGGCATGCCCGAAGGGCGTGGTGGCGGCGGCCTCGACCGCCTCCCACACGTCGACGCCGAGGTGCGCGGCGAAGATCGACAGCTCGTTCGCCAGTGCCGCGTCGACGTGCGCGCGGGCGCTCTCCAGCAGGGCGCACAGTTCGGACACCCGGGGTGAGGAGACCGGGACGGTCTCCCGCACCAGCCGGCCGTAGAACTCCGTCACCGCCCGCAGCGAGGCGGCGTCGATGCCCGAGACGACCTTGGGCGTGTTGCCGAGCCGCCAGCGCGGGTTGCCCGGCGCCGCCCGATGCGGGCTGTGGCCGAGGTGGAAGTCGTCCCCCGCGCACAGCCCCGATCCGTGTTCCAGCAGGGGCCGTACGAACTCCTCCGTGGTGCCGGGGTAGGCGACGCTCTCCAGCACGACCGTCGCCCCCGGCCGCAGGGAGGGGGCCACCCGGCCGGCGGCCGTGCCGAGCGGGCCGAGGTCGGGGGCGCCGTTGCGCATCCGCACGGGCGTGGTGAGCACGCAGACGTCGAAACCGGCCGCGTCCGCCGCGTCGGCGCTGGCCGCGTACCGCCCGGAGGCGTGCGCGGCGGCCAGCGCGCCCGCGCCGACTCCCTCGACGCAGGGCTCCCCCGCGTTCAGCCGCTTGACCCGCCACTCGTCCTCGTCGAGGCCGACGACGCGGAACCCGGCCTCCACGGCACGCATCGCCAGGGGCAGCCCGGCGCGGTCCTGGCCCACGACCAGCAACTTCTCCGCCACGCTACGACTGTAGGAGTGACCCCGCCGTCATCTGCGGAATTGACGGACGGGACCGCTTTAAGGCTTGGGTACGGATAGGGAAAAGTCTCTTCCGGCGGCCTCCGGGCACCCCGTCGGCGGTGGGAGCAGGGGCTAGCTTCTCCACATGATCAGGGAGGAGCCAGCATGAAACCGGACGACCGGATTCGTGTCATGGAGATAATCGCCCGGATGAACGTGAGCGGTCCCGCCACCCAGGTCACCGGGCTGTGCGAGCGGCTCAGCGCGGTGGAGTTCGACCACCGTCTGTACACCGGCTACGTCGACGGCGGCGAAGGCGACCATCTGCAGCTTCGCGACGCGACGATCCCGGTCCACCGGGTGCCGGGCCTCGGCCGCGCGATCAAGCCGGCCGACGACTACCGGGCTCTGTTCCGGCTGGCGAACGCGATGCGCGAGTTCAGGCCGCACATCGTGCACACCAGGACCACCAAGGCGGGCACGCTCGGCCGCCTCGCGGTGCGGCTGTCCGGCGTCGGGGCGGCGCGGGTGCACAGCTACCACGGCCATCTCCTCGACGGCCAGCTGTCCCGTCCCCGGCGGGCCGTCTACGTCCGCATCGAGCGCCGGCTGGCCAGGATGACCGACCGCCTCGTCACGGTCGGCGCCCGGGTGCGCGACGACCTCCTCGCCGCCGGTGTCGGCAGGCCCGAGCAGTACGTCGTCATCCCGCCCGGCACCGGGCTCGGCCCGCTTCCCGAACGCGCCCGGGCCCGCGCCGCGCTGGGCGTCCCGCTCGACGCGCCGGTAGTGGCGTACGTCGGGCGGCTGAAGAAGGCCAAGCGGCCCGACCGGCTCGCGGAGGTGGCCAGGGCGGTTCTCGCCCGGCTGCCCGGCACCCGGTTCCTCGTCTGCGGCAGCGGCGAACTGAAGGAGGAGGTGGAGCGGGCCGTCATGCCGATGTGGGACTCCTTCCGGCTGCTCGGCTGGCGCCGGGACGTCGAGACCGTGTACGCCGCGGCCGACGTGGTGCTGCTCACCTCCGACAGCGAAGGCACCCCGCTCGCGCTCGTGGAGGCCGGCCTGGCGGGCCTGCCGGTGGTGGCCACCCGGGTCGGCAGCGTCCCCGAGGTCGTCATGGACCACCGCACCGGGTTCCTGACCGAACCTGACGCGGACGAGATGGCCGACCACGTCGTACGGCTGCTCGTGGATCCCGGCCTGGCGCGGCGGATGGGCGAGTCGGCCCGCACGTGGACCGGGCGCGCCTTCTGCGTGGACCGGCTGGTGGCCGACACCGAGGCCCTCTACCGCGCGCTGCGCGGCGCGACGCGGTCGGAGGTGGGGAGCCGTTGACGCCCCTTCCCATGCCGGCGTCCGTTCCGGCACTGGCATCCCTTCCAGCACTGGAATCCGTTCCGGCCCTGGCGCCCGTGCTCGCGGGAGCCGCCGCCTGCCTGCTCGCCGCCGTGGGGCTGCGCCCGGTCCGCCGTACGGTTCCCTACCTGGGCGGGGTGACGCTGGCGGCGGCCACCGCGGGCGCCGCGATGGTGATCCCCGGCCTGCCCGACCGGCGGGTGGGCGCGGTCCTGCTGGCCGCCGCGGCGGTGGCGCTGCTCGGCCTCATCGCGGACGTCGGCAGGCTGCCGCTCGCCACCCGGCTCATCGTGGAGTCGGTGGCGGCGGGCGGGGTCGTGCTGTGCGGCGTGCAGGTGACGCTGACGGGCGACTGGCTCGACGGGCCGGTCAGCGTCATGTGGATCGTGGCGATGACCAACGCGTACGGGCTGCTCGACCGGCTCGGCGGCGCGCTGGCCGCGGTCGCCGCCGTCACCGGCGCGTTCCTCGCCGGGACGGCGCTCGTGCTGGGCGACCCGTTCCTCGCGGTGCTCGCCGCCGCCCTGGCCGGGGCGTCCCTCGGCGCCCTTCCGTACGGCAGGGCGCGGGGCAGGGTCCGGCTGGGGCCGTCCGGCTCGCTGTTCGCCGGGTTCGTCCTGACCTGCACGGCCGCCGCGCTGACGGCCGGACGGGACACCGCCGTGATCGCGGCCGGGCTGCTGCTGCCGGCGCTGGCGGCCCTCGTGGGGGCGGGGGCGTACGCCGCCCGCCGGCCGCGGCGGTCCGGGCAGGCCCGGAAGGCCACGCCGACCCTGTGCGGCGTCTCGGCCGGCACCGGGACGGCCGGGCTCGCGGTCGCGCTCGGCTGGGTGCCCGCCGGAGCCGCGGCCGCGGTCACCGCCGCGACCGCCGCCGCCTACCTCTCCCATGCGTGCCTGCGGCGCGGCCGCTTCCACGCGTTCCACCCGTTCGACGCGCCGCCCCTCCGGCGCGACGAGGTCGTGCGCGGGAGGCCGGTGGGAGTCTCCGTCCGGGCGCCGTCCCGTGAAGAACGACAGCGCGGGCGCGTGCCGCGCCCGCGCTCCGCAGGAAATCCCCCGCCGCCCTACGTACGGCGGGGGTGACCGGGATCAGCGGCCGATGTTGGCCTCGTGGCCGATGGACAGGCCCGAGTCGACGTCGAAGAAGTGCAGGTTGTGCGTGTCGACGACCAGCTCGATCTCCTGGCCCGGACGGACGTGGCTGCGGGCGTTGACACGCGCGGTCCACAGCGACTTGTCGCCGGTCAGCGGCAGCGTCGTCTCCTCGTCGTCCCCGTCGTGGGCGGCGGCCACCGTGTCCTTGTGCTCGACCGGCGGAGCGTCGATCGTGAACAGGACGTTGATCTCCGAGCCCAGCTCCTCGGTGACGTTGGCGCGGACCGGGATGCGCACCCACCCGGCGCCGTTGCCGCTGGCCGAACCGGCGTCCTCGAAGTCGGAGGGCCGGATGCCGAGGATGATCTTGCGGCCGATGTAGCGGTCGAGGCCCGGCTTCTCCGCGAAGGTCGAGTCCGGGACGGGGAGGCGGTAGCCGGCGAACGCCACGGCCGCGCCGCCGTTGTCACGGATCAGCTCGGCGTAGGTGAAGTTCATGGCCGGGGAGCCCATGAAGCCGGCGACGAACAGGTTGACCGGGTCGTCGAACAGGTTCTGCGGGGTGTCCACCTGCTGGAGGACGCCGTCGCGCAGGACGCAGACGCGGTCGCCGAGGGTCATGGCCTCGACCTGGTCGTGGGTGACGTACACGGTGGTGACGCCGAGGCGCTCGTGGAGCTGGTTCAGCGAGGCGCGCATCGAGACGCGGAGCTTGGCGTCCAGGTTGGACAGCGGCTCGTCCATGAGGAAGGCCTGGGGCTCGCGGACGATGGCGCGGCCCATCGCGACACGCTGCCGCTGACCACCGGACAGGGCGGCCGGCTTGCGCTTGAGGTACTGCTCCAGGCCGAGCATGCGGGCGGCGTCGTTGACGCGCTTCTGGATCTCCGGCTTCGACATCTTGCGCAGCTTGAGGCCGAAGGCGAGGTTCTCCTCGACCGTCATGTGCGGGTACAGCGCGTAGTTCTGGAAGACCATCGCGATGTCGCGGTCCTTCGGGGGAAGGTGGTTCACGACGCGGTCGCCGATGACGATCTCGCCGCCGCTGATGTCCTCCAGGCCGGCGATCATCCGCAGGGCCGTGGACTTGCCACAGCCCGACGGGCCGACCAGCACCATGAACTCGCCGTCCCTGATCTCGAGGTTGAGGCCGTTCACGGCCTTCACCCCGCCCGCGTAGATCTTGTCGACGCTGTTCAGAACGATTGAAGCCATCCCCAGTCCTTCGCGTGTCCGAGACATGATGATGTGGATACGTTTTCAAGACTGTCCCGTGAAATGCCGTCTATTGTCAAGATTTCGATGACACAGGGCATGGAATGATGATGGAATCGTTTCCATGAACGGTCCAGCGCAGCGGCGGATAACCATCAAGGAAGTGGCGGAGGCGGCGGGGGTCGGGGTGGCCACCGTGTCCCGGGTCCTGTCGGGCGGCTCGGCGAGCGCCGGGACCCGCGAGAAGGTGCTCGCCGCGGCGGCGCGCCTCGACTACCGGCCGAGCGCGCTGGGCCGCAACCTGAGGCGCCAGCGGACGGGCGGCATCGGCCTGCTGGTCCCCGACATCACCGACAGCTTCTACGCCCGGCTGGCCGACGGCGTGCTGTCGTGCGCCCGCTCGTACGGCGAGCCGGTCACGGTGGGAGTCACCGGCGACGACCCCGAACGGGAGGCCGAGCTGATCGGCACGCTCATCGAGCAGAGCATGGACCGGCTGATCGCGGTGCCGTCCGGGGACGGGGACATGTGGGCGCCCGCGCTGCGCGCGGGGCTGAACGTGGTGTTCGCCGACCGGCGGGTGCGGGCGGACGTGCCCAGCGTGGTGCCCGACGACCGGGCGGGGGTGCTGACGGCGGTGGAGTACCTGGCCGGGCTGGGCCACCGGAAGATCGCCTACCTCGGCCGGCACGCGCAGTCGCAGCGGGTGAGCGCCTTCACCGCCGCGCTCGCCTCGCTGGGGCTGCCCGCCGACCGGGACCTCGTCGTACACGCCCGGTCGAGCCGCGACTCCGCCTACGCGGCCGCCGCGGGGCTGCTGCAGCACCGGCCGGACGTCACGGCGGTTATCGCGGGCGGCAACGTGCTCGGCGAGGCGGCCGTGCTGGCCGCCCGGGAGCTGGACGTGCGGATTCCCCGGGACGTGTCGCTCATCATGTTCGACGACGTGCCGTGGGCCGAGCTGTGCTCCCCGCCGCTGACGGTGATCGCCCAGCCGGCCCAGGACATCGGCTACCGCGCCGCCGAGCTCGTGCTGCGGCAGGGCAGGCGGCCTCCGACCGTCACACTGCCCACCCAGCTCGTCGTACGGGCGAGTTGCGGGCCCAGGGTCGCGAGCCCTAGGAGATGACCTTCTCGATCGCCTCGGCGATCTCGGGGGCCTCGGGGACGACGCGGGGGCGGAACCGGGCGACCACCTGGCCGTCGGCGGCGACCAGGAACTTCTCGAAGTTCCACTGGATGTCGCCCGCCTCGCCCTCCTCGTCGGGCACGGCGGTCAGCTCGGCGTAGAGAGGATGCCGTCCCGGGCCGTTGACCTCGGTCTTGTCCAGCAGCGGGAAGTCGACGCCGTACGTGGTGGAACAGAACTCCTTGATCTCCTCGGCCGTGCCGGGCTCCTGGCCCATGAACTGGTTGCAGGGCACGCCGACGACGGTGAACCCCCGGTCGGCGTACGTCCGCTGGAGGGCGACCAGGCCCTCGTACTGCGGGGTCAGCCCGCACCTGGACGCCACGTTGACCACCAGGGCGGCCCCGCCGCCGAGCAGGCCGCCGAGGGTCGTGCCCTCGCCGTCGATCGTGGTCACCGGAATCTCGAGAACGCTCATGTCCGCACCCTAAACGAGGGTCCCGTCCGGGCTCGCCGCAGGGCGCGCCGGACGGCCGCACGGTAACCCGCGCCTCGCCGGAGGGTCGGCGTTGGGGGGCGGAACGGCAAAGAACCGGCCGCGGCGTGTCGCGATGCCGTCGGCGAGGCGGCTGTCCGTATTTCAATCCGCGTGAGGACCCGTCGCGGTGCCCGCCGGAAGCTCTTGGTGATCCGGTGCGGGCCGAGCGGACGGCGGCGCCCACGCCATGGGCGCCGCCGGACGGAGGGCGTCACGCACGCCCGCCTTCCGCACGCGACCCGACGACAAGGACCGATTTGGACAGCAAAAGCCTTCTACGCAACACAGTCGCCGCCCTCATCGCGGCCACCGTGACCGGTGGCGGAAGCGGAGTGGCGTGGGCCGGCGAGTGGACCGCCCTGAACCAGACCGGGGAGACGGACCGGACCGGGGAGACCGACCAGTCCGAGGCAACGGGCCAGACCGGGGCTACGGGGCAGACCGAGGCTACGGAGCGGACCGCGGAGAGCGTGCGGCCCGTCACCCACCTGGGCGTGTGGACGACGCGGGCGGCGGCGCAGCCGCCCCGGTTCCGCCGGGCGCCGGCGAAGGTCCGCAGCAAGGCGTACGCCTTCCGGCTCGTCACCCGCCGCACCTGGTCCGGCCAGCAGTTCCAGTGCCTGGACAGCCTGTGGACCAGGGAGAGCAACTGGGATCACCGGGCCTACAACCAGGGCTCGGGCGCCTACGGCATCCCGCAGGCGCTGCCCGGGGACAAGATGGGCTACGCCGGCAACGACTGGAGATTCAACCCGCAGACCCAGATCAAGTGGGGTCTGCGCTACATCAAGGGCCGCTACGGCTCGCCGTGCGGCGCCTGGGGCCACTTCCGGTCCCACAACTGGTACTGACCCGGGCGGAGGCGCCCGGCGGCCTACCGCCGGGCGCCTCCGCCGCCGGTCGGCTCGCCGGTGCCGCGATCGGCCGGCGCGCCCGCCCGTACGGCCATGGCCTGGACGAGCAGCTCCAGGCCGAACTCGAACTCCTCGTCGTGATCGCAGAAGTCCAGATGCGGCCGCAGCTCACTGACCACGGGGAACAGAGTCGGATCCACATCCGCGATCGCCGCGCCGGCCCGCACCGCGTCGACCGGCACCGGGGCGAACGTCGGGGTCACCCCCACCTCCCGCAGCAGCGAGCCGACGACGTACGCGATGAACATGCGCAGCATGCGGACGGCCTCCCGGCCGTCGAAGCCCGCGTCGCGCAGGGTCGCCAGGGCGCGCTCCACCGGGAGGAGGCCCGCCGTCGACCCCAGTTGCCTGCTCACCACGACCATCGTCGAACGGGGGTAGTGGTGGGCGATGCGCCGGAAGGCCCGCGCCTGGATGCGCACCCGCTCGGTCCAGTGGGCGGACGGGTCGTCGGTGAAGCCGATCCGCGACAGCACGTCCTCGGCGACGGCGTCGAGCAGCGCGGCCTTGCTGGGCACGTGGTTGTACAGCGACATGACGCCGACACCGAGCTCGGCGGCGATCCTGCGCATGGAGACGGCGTCGGCGCCCTCCCTCTCGATGAGCTCCACGGCTGCGGTGACGATGCGGTTCCGGTTGAGCATGACCGAATCCTCCCTCACCGCGGACGTCCGGCCTCCATTGACGTACGTACAGCATACGTGACACGCTCGCGGGAAACGTACGGTGTACGTCAGAGGAGGTCCCCCGTGTCGACCCACGAGCTCTACACCATCCCCGCCGAGCTCTCCACCTGGGACGTGGAGATGACCGGCGCGGCCCGTTTCACCTGGGAGTACGACGACGGCCGGGACCGCATGCTCGCCCTCTACCAGAAGGGCAAGGACAAGCAGTGGGACTCCGTCAAGCGGATCGACTGGGGCATCGAGGTCGACCCGTACGACGTGCTCGGCGTCCCCGACACCACCCTCGCGATCCACGGCACCCCGCTGTGGGAGCGGATGGACCGGCGGCAGCGCGACGAGGTGCGCAGGCACAACGCCGCCTGGCAGTTCTCCCAGTTCCTGCACGGCGAGCAGGGCGCGATGATCTGCTCGGCCCGCATCGTGGAGTCGGTCCCCGATCTCGACTCCAAGTTCTACGCCGCCACCCAGACGATGGACGAGGCGCGGCACGCCGAGACGTACGCGCGGTTCCTGCAGGAGAAGGTCGGCCTGGCCTACCCCATCAACCAGCACCTCAAGGCGCTGCTGGACAGCACGCTGAGCGACTCGCGCTGGGACATGCCCTACCTCGGCATGCAGGTGCTGATCGAGGGCCTGGCCCTGGCCGCGTTCGGAGTCATGCGCGACGTCACCACCAAGCCCCTGCCCAAGCAGATCCTGGCGTACGTGATGCAGGACGAGGCCAGGCACGTGGCCTTCGGCCGGATGGCGCTGCGCGACTACTACCGGAACCTGTCCGACGCCGAGTTGCGCGAGCGCGAGGACTTCGTGATCGAGGGGTGCTACCTCATGCGCGACCGGCTGCGCGGCCAGGAGATCTGGGAGAACCTCGGCCTGTCGCGACAGGAGGTCGGCGACGCCATGGAGTGCGTCGACCGGTCGGAGTACCTGCGGCTGTTCCGCGCGCTGCTGTTCAGCCGGATCGTGCCGTGCGTGAAGGACATCGGCCTGTGGAGCCCCCGCCTGCGGCAGGCGTACGCCGACATGGGCGTGCTCGACATGGCCGGGCAGAGCCTCGACGCGCTGATGCGGCAGGACGAGGAGATCGCCGACCGGCTCGACGCGGAGCGCTTCGCGCGCGAGGAGAAGGAGCGGGCGGACGAGGTCGCCGGCACCATCGCCGCCGCCGACTGACCGTCACTCTGGGCGGCCGGGGCGATCCCCACGTCCCGGCCGCACATCGGGCAGTTGATTCGCGGCCGTTGTCCCCACCCGTGCGGGATCCTTGCCATACTCCGTCTTCGTGACACTGGAGTTGACGCGGAGTGGCCGCGGGTCCCGCCGGCTCATGGTCGGGGCGATCGGCCTGGTGCTCTTCCTGATCGCCGGCCTGGGCTCGTACGCCGTCGCGCGCGCCGACCGCGAACAGGACACGAGATACTGCGGCCACGACTGCATCCCCGGCATCAGGATCGGCACCGTGGTCGAGGCTCTGCAGGGTCAGGGGCACACCTGCGCCGACAAGAGGCAGTTCTGGTCCTGTGAGCTCAAGGTCGGCAAGGTACGGTTCGAAGCGGATCTCTTCCGCGTCCCCAACGTGGCGGACTTCTACGAGTACATCGGCAAGGTCGAGGCCAGGATCGTCAACCCGGACAGCACCACTGCGGCGGCCGGGCTGGACTACATGTCGTGGTTCGCGGCCCTGCCGCACCGTGACGATCCCTCGACGGTCAAGAAGGTCCACGGCTGGCTGGCCGAGCAGATCACGGGCGACGGGGACATCACCTTCGTTCTCGACTGGGAGTACGCGCTGGAGCGCGAGGCGAACACCCGGTCCGTCGAACTCACGATGAAGAGGAGATATTGATGGCGGCGCCCCCCGGCCGGCCGTACTCTCCCGACGGCAGGTTCTGGTGGGACGGCGCCGCCTGGCAGCCGGTGCAGCCTTCGCCTCCCGGGTCCCCCGCCCAGCGGAACCCCGGCGTGCCACCATCCCCCGGGTTCTCCGCGCAGCAGGACCTCGGCGTGCCACCGCCCCCCGGGTCCGCCGCCTGGCAAGGCGGCACCGTGCCAGCGCCTCCCGGCTCTCCCGGCCGGCGGGGCGTCACCGTGCCACCGCCGCCGGGGCCCGCGACGACCGGTCATCCGTCCGTCGCCTCACCCTGGCCGCAGCCGCCCGGGCCGCAGCCGGCTCAGCCGTACGCCGCCCAGCAGGGGCCGCCCTACGCGCCGCCCGGCGCCGGGGGTCCCCCTCCTCCCGGCGTGGCCCCCCAAGGCCGCCGACGTGGAACGGCGGTGTTCGTGCTGGTCACCGCGGGCACGCTGATCGCGGCGCTGGCGCTGGGCGGAGCCACCGGCGCCGCCATCGGCCTGGCGACCACCGAACCGGTGACGGACGCCTCCGCGCCTGCCTTCCCGGCGAGGTTCCCCACGGCGAAGCAGCGGTACCTGCCCAAGGTGACGGTCGACATGGTCGCGGTGAAGTGGCTGCAGGCGGCCAATGGCTGGACATGCGCGAAGTCCGCGGCATCCGATCCGCTGACCGGCGCCAAGACGGGAATGATCTGCCGGCCCGGCGACTCCGCCAGGCAGCAGATGTCCGTCTTCATCTGGTACGACGGGCCCGACAAGGTGGTGTCCGTGAAGGCCGACTGCAAAATCGGCGTCGGGGCGAAGGCCTGCACGAGTCTCTTCACGAAGATGGCGGACACTCTGCTGTCCCCCAGCAGGAGTCTGCGCGCGAAGGCGGAGACGTGGGCGGGCGAGAACGCGGACAGGGCGGCGGTGACGGCCATCGGCGGCATCCGGCTGCAGACCAGCCCGCGCCCGCACAGCATGGAGGCCGTGCCGGCGATCTGAGGGTTCCCGGCCGCGATCCGCTCGGTGACGTGCCGCTCGGCCTCGGCCGCCGCGCCGCTCCGGGTCCCGGCACGCGGCCGGTTGCCCACGTTCGGTTCCGCTCGGCCTCGGGTGGTTCACATGGCCAGCATCAGCACGAGAACCAGCGCCGCGGCGGCGACGGCCAGCGCGCCGGCCCAGGCGATGAGCCCGTCCCGCCGATGGTCGAGCGGGTGACCGTACCGCAGCGCCCGTTCCAGGCGGCGATGGCGAACCCCGGTACGCAGAAGCAGGACCGCCCCGGCCAGCGCGGCGGCCGCGAAAGGAGCGGCGAGGCCGGGCAGGTCGTGCCGTACGGCGAGCCCCGCCATCACCATGGCGGAACCCGACATCGTCACGGCGGTACGGACCCAGGCGAGCCGGGTCCGCTCGCTGTGCAGACCCGGCCTCGGCACGCCGCCCACGGGCCCGGTCACCTCGACAGGAGGATCAGGACGAGGGCCAGAACGGCCACCCCCGCCACGCCGTACCCGAACAGAGGGGCCAAGGCGGGCGGCGGAAGCGCGCGGTCCTGCCGGAGCGCCCGGTCGATGTGCCGCCAGCGGGGGTAGGCCGAGCCCGCGGCCACGGCCGACAGCAGCACGAGCACGACGGCGAGCAGGGTGCGCACCCACGGCACGAAGACGCCCTCGGGAACGACCGCGATGCCGATGCCGCCCGCGCTCAGCGCGAGCGAGGTGGTGATCCAGGTGAGGAACGTGCGCTCGTTGGCGAGGACGAAGCGGGGGTCGGGTTCGTTCTCTTCCATACGAGAACGCTATTTCCGCCCCTTTTCCCCTAGATTTGTCGGGGTTGCCGTTTTCATCGACCGTCGGGCGAAGCACCGGACGGCACGCGTGTGGTGGTGGCGGCCAGATGCCGCAGCTTCCGCTCCGACTCCGACCCGGCCTCCGCCGCGAACAGGTCCATGCCCTGCAGCTCCGGGTCGCCCGGCAGGCCGACGAGCTCGGCGGACAGCCGCAGCTCGCCCACGACCGGGTGATCGAGGACGTACTCGCGGTACGTCGCGGCGGCCACGTGGTGCTCGTTCCACAGCTCGCGGAACTCGGGGCTCTGCCGGCAGATCGTGTCCACCTGCTCCATGATCTGGGCGTTCTTCGGATAGCGCGCGGCCAGGACGCGCAGCTGGGCCACGTGTTCCCGCGCGAGCCGCGCCCATCCCTCGCCGTGCATGCGCCTGATCTCCTCGTCTAGGAAGATCAGGTGCGCGATGGTCCTGCGTTCCGCGGGGATGGCGGCGAAGTCGGCGAAGACCGCCGCTGCCAGTGTGTTCCAGGCGAGCACGTTCGCGTGCCGGCCGAGGACGAAGGCCGGAGTCAGCACCAGCGAGTCCAGCACCCGCTGCAGCCCCCGTCTGACGGGAGCCGGCGCGAGGTCGCGGCCGCGCTGCGCCGGCCGGGCCAGCGCGTGCAGGTAGGCCCGTTCGTCCCCGGTGAGCCGCAGCACGTCGGCGACCGCGTCCAGCACCTCCGCCGAGACGTTGCGGCCGTTGCCCTGCTCCAGGCGCGTGTAATGGCTGACGCTCACCCCGGCCGCCAGCGCCAGCTCCTCCCGGCGCAGCCCGCGCACCCGCCGTGTCCCGTTGCCGCGGTAGGGCAGGCCGACGTCCTCGGGCCGCAGCCGCGCCCTGCGGGACTTCAGGAACTCGCTCAGCTCCGCTCCACGGTTCACGATCGCCAGCCTAGGCAGAGATTGAGTAGTCAGAACGCGGGGATGGCTGGGGTCCGCGGCCGCGGCCAGGCTTCCGGCCATGCGATCCGTGATCCCTCTCGTCCTCCTCGGCCTGGGCAGCATGATCACCGCCCTGGACTTCACCATCGTCTACGTCGCGCTGCCGCAGATCGCCCGCGAGGCCGGCTTCTCCCCGCACGCGCTGCAGTGGGTGGTCAGCGCCTACGCCGTGCCCTTCGGCGGCTTCCTGCTGCTCGGGGGCCGCCTGTCCGATCTGCTCGGCAGACGGCGGATGTTCGTCTCCGGCCTGCTGCTGTACGGCGCCGCCTCGCTGCTGGGCGGGCTGGCCGCCTCCCCGGCCCCGCTGATCGGAGCCAGGGCGCTGCAGGGGCTCGGCGGCGCGGTGCTGATGCCCGCGACCCTCTCTCTGGTCGTCACCATGTTCGCCGAGGGCCGGGCGCGTACCCGGGCGATGACCGTGTGGGCGGTGAGCGGTGCGGCCGGGCTGAGCCTCGGCGCGCTGCTCGGCGGGCTGCTGACCGGCGCGTTCGGCTGGCAGGCGGTCTTCTTCGTGAACGTGCCGCCGGCGGTGGCCGCGGCCGCCGCCGCGTTCGTCGTCCTGACGCCCGACGGGAGGCGGCGGGCGGGCGGATTCGACCTTCCCGGCGCGCTCACCGGGACCGCCGGCGGGACGCTGCTGGTGTTCACCGTCGCGCAGGCCGGCGAACGGGGCTGGGCCTCCCCCGCCGTCCTGGCCTCCGCCGTCGTCGGGGCGGCGCTGCTCGCCGGGTTCTTCGTGATCGAGAGGCGCGGCCGCACCCCGTTGCTGCCGCCGCGGCTGCTGGCCAACCGGCACACGAGCGCCGGGGCCGTGGCCATCCTGGTCTACGGCCTGACGCTGCAGTGCGTGCCGTACTTCCTCACGCTGCACTTCCAGGACGTGCTCGGTTACGGCGCCGTCGAGTCGGGTCTGGCCTTCCTGGGGCCGACCCTCGCGATCACGGCGGGCAACCTGGCCGCCGAGCGGCTGATCCCGCGGCTCGGGCTGCGCGGCACACTCGTGGTCAGTCTGGGCGTCGGCGCGGCGGGCACGGCCGCGCTGGCGTCGCTCCTGTCGCCCGGCGCGTCCTACCTCGGCCTGCTGCCCGGCCTCGCGGGCTACGGCCTGGGCGCGGGCCTGTCGTTCGCCACCATGTTCATGGTCGCCTCGACCGGCGTGGCCCCGCACGAGCAGGGCGTGGTCTCCGGCCTGTCCTCCACCGTCCTGCAGGCGGGGTCCGCCGCCGGCCTCGCCGTCCTGGTGTCCGCGGCCGGCCGCGACACCGCCGGCCTCACCGGGCAGGCCCTGCGCGCCGCCACCTCCGAGGGCCTGCGCTCGGCCGTCTGGATCGCCGCCGCGATCTCCGTGATCGGCGTGGCGGCCGCGCTGGCCCTTTCACCGGCGCCCGCCCGTACGGCGGCCCAGGCGACCGGGCCGCGGGACGCCGGCACGTCGACCGGCCGCGGTACCGGCACCGGGTCTACAGGCAGGCCTCGCTGACCTGGCCCAGGTACTTCGCGCCGTCGGTGGCGACCTTCTGCGCCGCGTCCACCGCCGCGTTGGCGTCGTCGACGTTCAGCTTCTGCAGGCTGTCGGCGAGCCCCTGGAGGGCGTCCCTGAGCGTGGTGTCGGCGGCCTTGTTCGCCATGCCCTCCAGGTCGGCGGCGCCGTCCTCGAGCTTCTGGCGCATGGCGGCGGGGTCGTCGACGACCTTGCCGATCTCGCTGACGGTCCGGCTGATCAGCTGCGTCGCCTCGGCGCACGACTGGGCCTTGTCCGCCGTCGCGCAGCCGGTGACCAACAGGACGGCGGCCGCGCAGGCGGCGGCGAACGGGAGGAGTCGCATGCCGGTCACCCTACCCAACCGCCGCCCGCCCGCCGCGGGATCAAGTCGGGCTCCTTTCCGCGGCCCTCCGCCCGCACCGCCGGCCGCCGTGAGCCGAAGCCGGGTCCCGTTCCTCACCGCGCCATGACCTCGGCGACGACCCCGCGGAAATAACCGGTGACCTCACAGGCGAAGGCCGTCCGCGACACCCCGGCCACGCGCAGGGCATCCCCGTGACCGATCACGACCACGGTCAGCACGCCCGCAAGCAGCGACCACCACAGGGCCGAGACGATCACCCGCGACAACCGGGACGACTCCCGGAAGGACCGCCGCAGCCGGTCCCGATGGAAGGGCACATGGCGCAGTTCGTCGGCGAGGATCCGGCCCGCGACCTCCGCCGCCAGGAGGTCCGGGACGCCGTCGCGCACGGCCCGGTAGTAGCCGAGCGCGACGACCTCCGCGAGCATCAGGACCATCAGCTCGGTGCGCAGTCCGAGGAGCCGCCGCAGCCGGACGAAGGCGGCGTCGGTCCAATGGCCGGAGATCGTGGCGGCGCCCGCCGACTCCAGGAGCCGGCTCAGCAGGCGGGCGTGCTCGCGCTCCTCGGCCACGAACAGGCGGACCGCCTCCGTGTACACGGGGTCGCCCGCCCGGCGGGCCTTGTCCAGGAGGCGGGCGCCGTCACCGTCCTCCCCCACCTGGAACCGCTGCAGACTGCATACGAGGGCGGGCTCCAGACGGGCTCCCGCGCTCCAGTCGGGGTCGCCCCAGGTGCGCCGCAGCAGCGCCGCGCCTTCGAAGTCGTGTAACCAGGCGGTGAATCCGCCCGTGTCGACCGTCGTCATGACCCACGAACCTACGGAGGCGATGTGCAGATTCCGGGGGGCGGTTCGTAGAGGTTCGGTGCGAGAGGCCCCCGGCCGGGCGAGGCACCGATCACCCGATGAAGCGCCGTAACATCTGCGGCATGGGGAACTGCGAACACCTGCTCGTGACGGCCGACCCGCAGCCGCTCACGCCGGAAGGCTGCCAGGAGTGCCTGGAGCGCGGCATGCGATGGGTCCACCTGCGCAAGTGCCTGGAGTGCGGCCACATCGGCTGCTGCGACTCCTCTCCCGGCAAGCACGCCACCGCCCACTACAAGGAGACCGGCCACCCGGTGATGCGCTCGTTCGAGCCGGGCGAGGACTGGCGGTGGTGCTTCGTGGACCAGCGCCTGGGCCAGGCCGTGTCCTGAGTGCCGTGTCCTGAGTGCCGTGTCCTGAGTGCCGTACCTGAAGTGCCGTACCTGAAGTGCCGCGTGCCGGGCGCCGGGTCCTGAGCCCGCTCAGCCGCGTTCGAGCGTCGCCTCCTCGAAGTCGAGCTCCTGCATGACCCGGTGGAGGACCTCGTCGTCGATGCGCCGCTCGTCCCGCAGCCGCACGAACACCTCGCGTTCGGCGGCGAGCATCTCCCGGCGCAGCCGCCGGTAGACCGAGGCGGGGGTCTCCTCGCCCTCGGGGCCGGTGCCGCCGCCGAGCCGCTCCCAGGCGTGCAGGGCCTTGCGCTCGGCACGGGCGCGCAGCTGCTCGACCACCTCTTCGTGGACCTCCAGCACGCCGTCGGCGGTGAGCTCCTCGAGCCGGGCGAGGGCGGCGGCCGCGGCGGCCTGCTGGGCGCCCGCCTCCGCGAGGTCGTCGCCGTAGCGCTCCCGCGCGGTGGACACCCCCAGCCGCCTGATCAGCCAGGGGAACGAGAGACCGTGGACGATCAGCGTGCCCACGACGATCGTGAACGTCAGGAACAGCAGCAGATTGCGCTGGGGGAACTGCTCGGGCAGGGCGAAGGCCGCGGCCAGCGACACCACCCCGCGCATGCCCGCCCAGCTCGTCAGCATCACGTTCTGCCAGGACGGCGTCTTGGGCTCCCGGGCGCGCACTCTCTTCGACAGCATCCGCGGCAGGTAGGTGCTGGGCGGCACCCAGGCGATCCGCACGAGGACGACCACCAGGAACAGCACGATCGCGTACGTCGCCAGCTCCCCGGGCCGCTCGCCGCCCAGCCCAGCGATGATCGGGCGCAGCTGCAGCCCGATCAGGGCGAACACGATCGACTCCAGCACCAGGTCGGCGACCTTCCAGACCGCGCCCGACAGCAGGCGGGTGCCGTACGTCGTCCGGCTGAGCTCGTGGCCCAGGTAGATGCCGACGATCACGACGGCGATCACACCGGAGGCGTGCACGGCCTCGGCCGCGAGATACGCGGCGTACGGCACGAGCAGCGAGACGCCGTTGGCGATCAGCGCGTCGTCGAGCCGCCGCAGCGCGACGCCCGCGACGTACGCGATGGCGAGACCGATCGCGATGCCGAGGCCGGCGGCCAGGAGGAACTGCCCGCCGATGTCGAGCAGGCCGGCGGCGGCGCCGGTCATCGCGCCGACCGCGACCCGGTAGGCGGTCAGCGCGGTGGCGTCGTTGAACAGGCTCTCGCCCACGAGGATGGTCAGCGCGCGTCGCGGCAGGCCGAGCCTGCGCCCGATGGCGACCGCCGACACCGCGTCGGGCGGCGCGATGATCGCCCCGAGCGCGAAGGCCGCGGCGAGCGGGAGATCGGGGACGATCGCGTGCGCGACGAAGCCCACCACCACCGTCGTCGCCAGGACGAGACCGACGGCCAGGAGGCCGACGGGCCTGGCGGCGTCGCGCAGCCGCAGGTACGAGCTGTCCAGTGCCGCCGAGTAGAGCATCGGCGGCAGGAAGACCAGCAGGACGATGTGCGGGTCGAGGCTGTAGTCGGGAACCCCCGGCACGTAGGAGGCGGCCAGTCCCGCCATCACCAGGAGCAGCGGGGCCGACCAGCCGCGCCAGTTGGCCAGGGCGGCGACGCCGAGGGCGCCGGCCGGGAGCAGGAGGAACTGCAGTGCCGTTGACGTGTCCATCAGACGACGAGGTTACTTACAGCTGGAACTCCTGCTGACCGGGGCCCTCACCAACCCCGGGAGCCCTCCCAGTTCTCCCCGTTCTCGTCCGACCACGGGATCGGGGAGTCCGCGGCGGGCTGTCCGGCACGCCGCCCCCCGCGTCGCTCGTGCTCGGCGTGCGGGTCGGGGGCCTGACCGGCCGGCCACTGGTCCGGCCGCAGGCGCTCGCCCGTGGTGTAGAGCGGCGGTTCGTTCGGGTACGACTCGTTGTTGACGTACGGCCGGACCGCGCCGAGCCCGAGGGGGTCGCTCGGGTCCACCGGCGCGGGCTGCTGCCCGGCCGGTTGCGGCGCCGCGAGCGGCGCGGACGGAGGGTAGGCCGCCTGAGGGCCGGTCTGCGTGGCGGACGACGCGACGAGGCGGTCCTGGGTGGGCGTGCCACGGGCGACGAGCACGTCGTTGGGGCCGAGCGCGGCGGGCGCGGGATAGGCCTCGGGGGCCGGGGCGGGCGGCGGCACCGGCGGGCGGGCGTACTGCCCGGTTCCCGGCAAGTCCGGGTACTCGTAGTCGGCCTGGGCGGGCGGCTCGGGGAACCCCGCGTCGCGCGGCCCGCGGCCGTAGCCGTTCTCGGCCTGCCCGTATCCGTTCTCGCCGTGCGCGTAGCCGTCGTGGGCCCTGCCGTAGCCGTCGGGCGCCGGAACGTGCCCGTCGGCGGCGGCGTACCCGTCCCGGGCCTGCCCATAGGCATCCTGCGGCGCGTTGCGGGGCACGCCGTAGGGGTCCTGCGGCACGTATCCGTCACCGGGCTGTCCGGCGTACGCGTCGGGTCCCGCGTAGGCGTCCTGGGCGCGCGCCGCGTACGCCTCCTGGGGCTCGGCCGCGTACGGGTCGTGGACCTGCGTGGCGAACGGGTCGTGGACCTGGGTCGCGTAGGGGTCCTGCCCCTGATCCTGAGGGTGCGCGGGATAGGCCCCCTGTGGGGCGTAGCCGTCCTGGCCGGCGGCCCCCTGAAGGGGGAATGGACCGGTCCCGGCGTCCTGCTCCTGGCCGCCCGCCTCGGCGAAACCCTCGTCCAGGGTGTCGATCAACCGTCCCACGTCGCCCATGGGCATGCGGAAACTCGCCGTGCACATCTCGCCCCGCCACAGGCTCAGCACCAGCGTTCCGTCGTGCCACGTGACCCGGAGCACACGGTCCTGGCCTCGCGCGTCGAAGAACACCTCGCCGAACGATGGCAGTGGGACAACTTCCGACATGGCAGACATAGTGCCTTTACCTGCCCTTTTCCGTCCACTCGATCTCGGGAACCCTCGCGAAACGTCCGTTTCGTCCCTTTTCGACCTCACTGGGTAGATCGCCGTTGACCTTGAGAGCACTGACACCCCAGTGTGCCATGCGCGCCGGGAGGGAGTTCCTGGAACGCCAGGATGTGGTGGGACGGACACGCACCGGATGTCGGTGGCACCGGGTAGCGTTCTTCCGTGCCCAAGGACCGTTCCGAGCTCCCGCCCGTCGAAGAACTCCTCGCCACCGCGGTGACCGCGCTGGGCGGCGTCGAGCGCCCGGGCCAGGTCAAGATGGCACAGGCGGTGCGCGACGCCGTCGAGAGCGAGGAGCACCTCGCGGTGCAGGCGGGCACCGGCACCGGCAAGTCGCTGGCCTACCTCATGCCCGCGATCAGGCACGCGGCCGAGAGCGGCGACGCCGTGGTGGTGTCCACCGCCACGATCGCGCTGCAGCGCCAGTTGGTGGACCGCGACCTGCCCCGGCTCGCCGACGCGCTGGAGGGCCTGCTGCCGCACCGCCCCGAGTTCGCGATTTTGAAGGGCCGCCGCAACTACCTGTGCCGCCACAAGATGGCCGCGGGCATGCCCGAGGACGAGGACGACCAGCTCTTCGACCCGCGTGAGGTCAGCGCCACCGGCCGGATGGTGCAGCGCATCCAGGAGTGGGCCAACGAGACCGAGACCGGCGACCGCGACGAGATCGTGCCCGGCGTGAGCGACCAGGCCTGGCGGCAGTTCTCGGTGACGGCCAGGGAGTGCCTGGGGGCGCAGCGGTGCCCCAGCGGCGCCGACTGCTTCGCCGAGCTCGCGCGGGAGCGCGCGGGCGAGGCCGACGTCGTGGTGACCAACCACGCGCTGCTGGCGATCGACGCGATGGAGGACTTCGCGGTCCTGCCCGAGCACGACGTGGTCGTGGTCGACGAGGCGCACGAGCTCGTCGACCGGGTGACCTCGGTGGTCACCGGAGAGCTGTCGGAGAGCACGGTCGGCCTCGCCGTGCGCCGGGTGGGCCGGCTCGTCGAGCAGGGGATCGCCGACCGCCTGCAGGAGGCGGGAGAGGACCTGCGCGCCCTGCTGACCGTCGCTCCGCCCGGCCGGGTCGACACGCTGCCGCAGTCGCTCGGCATGACGCTCGCGCTCATCAGGGACGCCGCGTTCGCCTGCATCACCGCGCTCGGGCCGCGCAACAAGGACAAGGACGACCCGGAGAACGCCGGGCTGCGCAAGGCCGCCTTCACCGCGCTGGACGACGTGCACGACACCGCCCAGCGGATGCTCGACGCCTTCGGCCCGGCGGCCGGCGACGACGTGGACGACGCCGCGAACGGCGCCCACGCGGGCGACGCCGGGTCCGAGGAGGTCCACCGGGCGGAGGTCGTCTGGCTGGAGGAGGGCCGCGGGCGCGTTCCCCCCACGCTGCGGGTCGCGCCGCTGTCGGTCGGCGGCATGCTGCGCGACAAGCTGTTCGGCGACCGGACCGTCGTCCTCACCAGCGCCACGCTCGCGCTCGGCGGCACGTTCGACAGCCTGGCCCGCCAGTGGGGCCTGCGCGCGGGCGAGTGGACCGGCCTCGACGTCGGCTCGCCGTTCGACCATCCGCGCCGCGGCATCCTCTACGTCGCCACGCATCTCCCCCAGCCCGGCCGCGACGGCCTGCCCGAGGCCTACGTCGACGAGATCGCCGAGCTCATCGAGGCGGCCGGCGGCCGGACGCTCGGCCTGTTCTCCTCCATGCGGGCCGCCAAGGCCGCCACGGAGGCGCTGCGCGAGCGGCTGGACGTGCCGCTGCTGTGCCAGGGCGACGATTCGACCTCGCAGCTCGTCAAGCAGTTCGCGGCTGACCCCGCGACGTGCCTGTTCGGCACGCTGTCCCTGTGGCAGGGGGTCGACGTGCCGGGCTCCTCGCTGACCCTGGTGATCATCGACAGGATCCCGTTCCCACGCCCCGACGACCCGCTCGCCTCGGCCCGGCAGCGGCACGTGGCGGCCACGGGGGGCAACGGCTTCATGGCGGTGGCGGCCACCCACGCCGCGCTGCTGCTGGCGCAGGGCGCGGGCCGGCTGCTGCGCTCGATGGACGACCGGGGCGTCGTCGCCGTGCTCGACCCGCGGCTCGCCACCGCCCGTTACAGCGGGTTCCTGCTCAACTCGCTGCCGCCCTTCTGGCGCACCACCGACCCCGCGAAGGTCCGCGACGCCCTGCGCCGCCTCACCTCCGGCTCCTGAGCGGAGGCGGCGGGGATCACATCCTCGTGACGGCGGCGAAGGTCTCGCCCGCGTTGAGGCGCCGTACGAGGTCGAGCACGGCGTGCGGCCCGCCGTTCGCGGCGACCCATCGGCTCACCCGGCAGGCCGCCTCCGCGTAGGCGCGCTGATCCGCGCTGGCCGCCCGCAGCCAGGCGTCCAGCGTCACCGGCAGCGGCGCGCCCGGGCTCACCAGGCAGCGGTCGGCCGCCGTCTCCGGGCCGAGATAGCGCGGGTCGCCGGAGACCAGCACGGCCAGCCCCTCGTCGAACCACTGCGGCACCTCCGCACCGCCCGAGTCCAGCCTGGCGTGCAGTTCGACGTGCGACATCTCGTGGGAGGCGATGACCGGGTTCACGCCCGCGGGCGACAGCATGACCGCGCGGTTCAGCACCGCTACGCCCCTCTCCCCGCCCCCGCCGATGTGGCGGTAGCAGCGGTCGCTGAGACAGGCGAGGATCCGGGGAGAGGTCCGCCTGCCGCCGTAGAAGGCGCCGACCCGCCGCTCCGCCTCCTCCACGGCGGACAGCACCTGTCGTGTCCGCGCCGGCGGCAGGCCCGATTCCGCGTAGACGCCGGAGGCCAGCCGCTCCAGCCCGTAGCAACCCGGGCACGTGGTGGCGGCGACCGAAGGAAAGGCCACCGCCACGACGGCGGCCGCCGCGATCGGCAGCGCCGCGAGCACGGCGAGCAGCCACGCCCGTCCACGCCGTGACGGGCCGCCTCCCCTCCCGGCGCGCCGTCGCTTCCACACCATGGCCGGTTCCCCCTCGATGCCGGTGGTCGTACGGCAGAGCCTCGCCGATCTCCGCCCGTCGCGCATCGGACCGGGGTATGACCGCCCGTGGCAGGAGGAGCCCGCCGCCGGCGGAAGCGGCTCGCCGCGGCGGGCGCTGGATCAGGGAGAGGAGATCGGGGGCAGCGGGCTGAGGTCGGGCCGCTTGGGGGCGAGGCCGTCGCCGGACGACGTGCCGCGCAGGCGCCGCCCGATCCACGGGCCGAAGTGCTCCCTCAGCCACTGCACGTCCTCGCGGCGCTTGGCCCTCGGGTCCACCGCCTCGCGGGGCGGCCACGTCTTGCGCCAGTCGTCCTCACCGGGCACGCCGAGCACGTGCAGGACCCGGGCGGCGACCAGGCGGTGGCCTTCGGCGTTCATGTGCAACCGGTCGCCGCTCCACGCCCGCCAGTCCCGCAGCCCCTGCATCGACCACATGTCCACCAGGTGGCAGCCGTACAGGTCGGCGATCGAGCGGACGTGCATGAAGAAGATGGCGAACCTGCCGCGCACCCGGCGCATGATCGGGGTGTCCCGGGGGTCGGTGCCGGTGAACAACACGACGTCCGCGCCGGTGGCCCGCAGGGTCCGTACGGCGGCGGCCAGCTTCTTGGCCATCTCGTCCGGGTCGCTGCCGGGGCGGATGAGGTCGTTGCCGCCCGCGCAGAAGCTGATCAGATCCGGCTTCAGGCCGACGGCCACGGGCACCTGTTCTGCGACGATCTGGTCGATCAGCTTGCCCCGCACCGCGAGATTGGCGTAGCGGAAGTCCGGCTCGAGTGCGGCGAGCCGCTCGGCGACCCGGTCGGCCCAGCCCCGGTAGCGCACCACCTCGCCCGGCGCCGGAGGGGGCGCGTCCGGGAGGGGGTCGTTGAGCCCTTCGGTGAAGCTGTCTCCGACCGCCACGTACGACCGGTAGCCCATGATCCCTTCTTTCGTCACTCGCCCATGTCCGCGATCGCGCGCAGCGCGAGCTCGTACGACCGCATGCCGAACCCCGCGATCGTCCCGGTGGCCACGGCCGCCACGACCGAGGTGTGGCGGAACTCCTCCCGCGCGTTCGGGTTGGAGATGTGCACCTCGACCAGCGGGGCCGTACGCTGCGCGATCGCGTCGCGCAACGCGTACGAATAGTGGGTGAAGGCGGCGGGGTTGAGGACCACGGGGGTCCTGCTGTCGGCCGCCTCGTGGATCCAGCTCACCAGCTCGGCCTCGTCGTCGGTCTGCCTGACCTCGACCGACAGGCTCAGCTCGCGGCCGATCTCGCGGCACAGGGCCGCCAGGTCCTCGAAGGTCTGCGCGCCGTAAACGTCGGGCTCCCGGCTGCCGAGACGGCCCAGGTTCGGCCCGTTCAGGACGAGCACCTGCTTCATCGGGCGACCTCCCGGTACGCCGCCTCGATCAGCTCCTCCGACGGGTTCTCCAGACGGGCGGGCCTGCCGATGTCGTCGAGCACGACGAACCGCAGCACCGCTCCCCTGGCCTTCTTGTCCACCCGCATGTGGTCGCGCAGCCGCGGCCAGGCGTCGGCGCGGTAGGAGGTGGGCAGCCCGACCGACTCCAGGATGGAGCGCGTGCGGTCCACGACGTCGCGCCCGACCCGGCCGTCGAGCCGGGACAGCTCGGCGGCGTAGACCAGTCCGATGGCCACGGCCTCGCCGTGCCTGATGCGGTAGTCCTCGACCCGCTCGATCGCGTGACCGAGCGTGTGGCCGTAGTTCAGGATCTCCCGCAGGCCGCTTTCGCGCAGGTCCGCCCCGACGATGTCGGCCTTCACCCGGATCTTGCGCTCGATCAGCTCACGGGTGTGCTCGCCCTCGGGGGTACGGGCGGCGGCGGGGTCGTCCTCGATCAGCATGAGGATCGTGGGGTCGGCGATGAACCCGCCCTTGATGATCTCGGCGAGGCCCGCGACGTAGTCGTCGCGCGGGACGCTCGCCAGCGTGGCGAGGTCGCACAGCACACCCTTGGGCGGGTGGAAGGACCCGACCAGGTTCTTGCCCTCCGGGGTGTTGATGCCGGTCTTGCCGCCGACCGCCGCGTCCACCATGGCCAGCAGCGTGGTCGGCACCTGCACGACCTGGACGCCGCGCAGCCACGTCGCGGCCGCGAACCCGGCCAGGTCGGTGGTCGCCCCACCGCCGACGCCGACGACCGCGTCGGAACGCGTGATGCCGTACCGGCCGAACGCCGACCACAGCTCGGCCGCCACGTGGACGGTCTTGGCCTCCTCGCCGTCCGGCACGGGCAGCGCGACGACCTCCAGCCCGGCGCCTTCGAGCGTCTCGCGCACCGGCCTGGCGATCTCGGGAAGCCCGGCGGGGTGGATCACGGCGACCGTGCGCACCTTCGCGTCCAGCAGGCCCGGCAGCTCCGGCAGCACATCGGTGCCGACGACCACGTCGTACGGGCTGTCGCCCCGCACGGTGATGCGCGTCGCGGTCACAGCGCCGCCTCGATCTCGGTCACCACGTCCTCGGGCTCGCGGCCGTCGGTGGCGACGGTGATCGCGGCGAGGGCCTCGTAGAGCGGCCGGCGCTGCTCCATCAGCTGCCTGAGCCGGCTGCGCGGGTTGAGCACCAGCAGCGGCCGGGCCGAGGCGAGCCCGACCCGCTTGACCGCCTGGTCGAGCCCGACCTGGAGATACACGACCCGGTGGCCGGCCAGCAGCTTCTGCGTGTGCTCGTGCAGGATCGCCCCGCCGCCCAGCGAGAGCACGCCGGGGTGGGTCTCCAGCGCGTCGCGCACGGCCTGCGCCTCCAGCTCGCGGAACCGCTCCTCGCCGTCCTCGACGAACACGTCGCTGACGCTCTTGCCGGCGACGGCCTCGACGTCGGCGTCGGTGTCGCGGAACGGCAGGCCGAGGCGGTCCGCGAGGATTCGCCCGACCGTGGACTTGCCCGAGCCGGGCGGGCCGATGAGGACCGCGGCGGGGCCTTGTGGCGCCGATTGCATGATCACAAACCCTATTACTTGATGACCAGGGACGACAGGTAGCCCGCCAGGTTGCGCGCGACCTCTTCCACGGAGTCGCCGCCGAACTTCTCGACGGCCGCGTCCGCGAGCACGAGCGCCACCATCGCCTCGGCGACGATCGCGGCGGCCGGGACCGCGCAGACGTCCGAGCGCTCGTGGTGCGCCTTGGCCGGCTCACCGGTCAGCACGTCGACCGTGGCGAGCGCGCGGGGCACGGTGGAGATTGGCTTCATCGCGGCGCTGACCCGCAGCGGCTCACCGTTGGTCATGCCGCCCTCGACGCCGCCGGCGCGGTTGGTCATCCGGCGCACGCCCTCGGGGGTGTTCTCGATTTCGTCGTGCGCCCGCGAGCCGGGGCGGCGTGCCGTCTCGAAGCCGTCGCCGACCGCGACCCCCTTGATCGCCTGGATGCCCATGAGCGCCGCGGCGAGCCGCGCGTCGAGGCGCCGGTCCCAGTGGGTGTAGCTGCCGAGGCCCGGCGGCAGGCCGTAGACGACGACCTCGACCACACCGCCGAGGGTGTCGCCGTCCTTGTGCGCCTTGTCGATCTCGGCGACCATCGCCGCGCTCGCGGCGGGGTCGACGCAGCGCACCGGGTCGGCGTCCACCGCCTCCATGTCGCCGGGGCCGGGCAGCACGTCGCTGGGCGCGCTCGCCTCGCCGATGGAGACCACGTGACTGACGATGTCGACGCCGAGCGCCTGCTTGAGGAAGGAGCGGGCGACCTGCCCGAGCGCCACCCGGGCGGCGGTCTCCCGCGCGCTGGCGCGGTCGAGCACCGGCCGGGCGTCGTCGAAGCCGTACTTCTGCATGCCGGCGAGGTCCGCGTGCCCGGGGCGGGGGCGTGAGCGCGGCGCGTTGCGCGCCTGGCCCTCCAGCACCGCCGGGTCCACCGGGTCGGCGGCCATGACGGTCTCCCACTTCGGCCATTCGGTGTTGCCGACGCGAATCGCGACGGGCGAGCCGAGCGTGCGGCCGTGCCGTACACCCCCGGAGATCGTCACCACGTCCTGCTCGAACTTCATCCGTGCCCCCCGGCCGTATCCGAGACGGCGGCGGCGCAGCGCCTCGGCGAGGTCGGCGGTGGTCACCTCCACACCGGCGGGCAGGCCTTCCAGGATCGCGAGAAGCTCGGGGCCGTGTGACTCCCCGGCGGTCAACCAGCGCAGCATGGGGACAAGTCTTCCATGTGCGTCCCAGTGCGCCGCCCCCTGACACCCCCTTGACCATCCACGGGGGCCCCGATACCGAAAAACGGTCCGTCCTATATATCCGGAAAGGCCAGCGCCACGAGCGCGCCCGCGAGCATGAACGGGCCGAACGGGAACTCCGTCGTGCGGGTGGCCCTGCGCGCCAGGAGCAGCCCCACGGCGTACAGCGCGCCGAGGACCTGGCCCGCCATCCCGGCGACGATCGTGGCCTGCACGCCGAGCGCCCCGGTGAGCAGTCCGATCAGCCCGGCCAGCTTCACGTCGCCGAGCCCGAGTCCCGTGGGGCGGGCGAACCACAGCACGGCGTAGACCGCGCCGAGCGCGCACCCCGACGCCACCGCCGGCAGCAGCCGGCCCGACGGCGCGAGCAGGACCAGCAGGATCGGGTACGACGGCAGCGTGATCGCGTCGGGCAGCCGCCAGGTCCTCCGGTCGATCTCCGCGAGGGCGGCTCCCGCGAGAACCGCGTACAGCCACGCGGCGAGCACCCAGCCGTCGTGGACGCGCCAGGCCACCAGCGCCGCGGCCAGCGCGGTCGCGCCCTCGAGCACGTACGGCGGACGGGGCAGTGGCACGGCGCGGGCCGCCGCGGCGAACGCCGGCAGCGCCTCCCCGCGGCGGTCGTCCGGCTCGGGGCCGAACCCGGCGGCGAGGGCCCGGGCGTAGGCCCCCGCGATGAGGCCGAGGACGGCGGCGGCGAGGACGGCGAGGGACACGCGGCCGACACTAACGCCCGCGCCCCCGCCGTGGCCCGTGGTGCGCCGCCCTGTGGACGCCCGCGTTCCTGTGGACGGCCGCGTTCCTGTGCACGGCGCGGCCGTAGCCGGGCGGCCGGTCTCGGCCCGCCGAAGAATCGAGCGTGCCAGGAGGTCGGTCAGAGGCCGACGCGGTCAGGTGCCGGCGCCGGCACGACCAGGCGGGAGGAGCCGGGACGGCGCCCGGGCGGCGGTCGACGTCGCTCAGGCGCGGCGGCGGCTCCACCAGCTACCGCGGCGCTTCCCCTCGGCGGCACCCGAACGGTCGGCGGCCCCCGAAGGGTCAGCGGCCCCCAGACGGGCCACCGTGGCGCCCGGCACCTCGCGGGCGAGCCGGTCGACGGCGGAGGCGTCCCTCCTGGCCTCCTCCACCGTGGCGAGAGCCTGCAGCATGCCGCCCTCGATCACGAACGGAACCGGCCCGGCCACATCCACCACCACGGCGGCGGCGCTCTCGTGCCGCGCCGCCTGGCATACCTGCGGGGCGGTGGCCTGCACCGGCCGGGCGTCCGCGCGCCACCTGCGCATCGGCTCGGTCCCGGTGAACGCCAGCACGGCCTCACGGCCGTCCTTGCCGACCAGTTTCGGGAGGGCCATCTCGCTCTCCTTCTCCTGGCGCAGGCCGTGCTCTCCCACTTCCGACTCGGTCAGCAGCGCGACCACGGGGACGAGCAGCCTGGTCCCGGCGAGCACCGCCAGGACGTCGGCCGCCGTCGCCGTTCCGGCCTGGAACGCCGACAGCGCCGCCGCGACGGACGCGTCGGTGCCGCCGTCGTCGTCGGGGCGCAGGGGCTGCGGAATCGATGGCACGTCTCCCGACCCTACCGCCCGCTCCGGACGGCGCCGCACGCGCTCGGCGCCCTCCTTGGCCCAGCGCGGAAGCCGGATCAGCCCAGCGCGGAAGCCGGATCAGCCCAGATCCGCGATGGCGATGACGGGACCGCCGCCGGACGGGCCCTGGTGAACCGCCGCCACGGAGACGAACACGGCCGGGTCACCGGTCACGCTCGCCGCCACCCCGCCGACGGTCGCCTTGATCTGGCGGTGCCAGTGGACGTCGGAGTCGTCGAGCATGATGTTGCGCCGCCCGCGTACGCGGCCCGAAGGGTCGGCCTCGCACTTGATGAACAGGTTGACCAGCCGGTCGCCGAGGTCGTCCGGGTGCGGGCGCTCGGGCAGGTCGACGCCCGCGCTCCGGACGGCCTCCCAGATGCCGTCGGTGTCCAGGGCGTCCTTCATCACCGAGTGGCCGGCCCGGTAGCGCCCGCCGATCCCGCGCACGTTGCCCACGACGACGATCTGGGCCTGGTCGAGCTCGACGCCGCTTGAGCACGAGGCGACCGACGAGTAGAGCGACAGGTCCTTGTGGATCTGCTCGGCCGACGGCATCTCGATCTCCCCGAGCGCGACCGCGATGCCGAGCGCCGTGGTGGAGTTGGAGATGTCCATCGACTTCAGCGTGTCCTCGGTGACGACCGTCTGGCCGCGTTCCTTCGCGTCGGTGATCGTGGACAGGGTGAGCAGCGGCGTCTTGGTCTGCACGTAGTGGACGTCGGCCGGGTCGTCGATGCCGGCGATCTTCATCGCCTCGCGGACCCCGGCGGCCACCTTCTCGACCATCGCGGGCCTGCCGATGTCCTCGGGAAGGATCACCTCGCTCATCGCCACGCCGACGCTCACCCGCGGCTCGTCGGTGCGCACGGCCTTAGCCGGGTCGATCGTGGCGAAGATCGTCGCATGCGGGCTCAGCACGCCGTCGGTGCCGCCGGACCACACCAGAGGCACCTGTGCGACCTCCTCGGCGGAGCGGGTGCCCTTGGCCAGGAGCACCTCGCGGAAGGCGCGGTCGGCGAGGATCCGCGTGTAGTCGTTCACGCCGCCGTTGCCCTCGGTCTTGCCGATCACGGCAAGCACGCGGTCGGCCTCGATCACGCCGTGGTCGATCAGCCTCGCCAGCCCGGAGGCGTCGGTGACGCTCTCGATGGGGACCTTCCGTACCTCGATCGGATCCGGCACTATGCCTCCACCCCTCTGTACACCCTCGTACCGATATTTCCTGACAGCGCGGCACCGATGTGGTGCAGCGAGGTGATCAGCGCCCGCCCCCCGAAGTCCTCGGCGAAGCGCACGGCGGCCTCGACCTTGGGTCCCATGCTGCCGCCGGCGAAATGGCCGGCGGCCTGCAGCTCGCGCAGGGCGGCGACCTCGATCTCCCCGATCGGGCGGGCATGGGGAGTGCCGAAGTCCACCATGGCGTTCGGCACGTCCGTCGCGATGACGAGGTCGGTGGCGCCGACGGCGGCGGCCAGCGCGGCGGCGGCGAGGTCCTTGTCGATCACGGCCTCCACCCCGGTCAGCGTGCCGTCCGCGCCGCGCACGACAGGCACTCCCCCGCCTCCGGCGGCGACGACGGTGAATCCGGCCTCGATGAGCGCGACCGCGGCGGCGGCGTCCAGGATCTCCACGGGCCGCGGCGAGGCGACCACGCGCCGCCAGCCGCGCCCGAAGCTCCGCCAGGCCTGGCCGTGCCCCTCGAAGCGGCGCGCCTCGTCCTCCCCGAAGTACCGTCCGATCGGCTTCACCGGGTCATGGAACGCCGGATCGGCCGGGTCCACGAGCGTGCGGGTGACGACGGTCGCGACCCGCGCGGACCCGAGCTCGCGCTGCAGGGCGTTCATGACGAGCGTGCCGATGGTGCCCTGCGTCTGCGCCACGCACCAGTCGAGCGGCACCGGCGGCACGACGTGCGCGCTCAACTGGTTCTTCAGCAGGATGTTGCCGACCTGGGGGCCGTTGCCGTGCGTGAGCACCACCTCGTGCCCGGCTCTGATGAGCGCCGCCACGTGGGCCATCGCCTCGCCGATCGCCCGGTGCTGGTCGGCCGGGGACGCGCTCCCGTCGGGAGCCGTCATGGCGTTGCCGCCCAGTGCGATCAGTACGCGTCCGCCCACACCCGGAAACTATCCAGCCCCACCCGGGCCTTCATTGGCGAGTCTCGCCCACCCCTGTCACATCCATGGGCACATTTCACCAAGCCGGACACCGGGCGGCGGCGCCTTCGGCACGGTCCGGGTGCTCAAGAGACGGTGAAGCCGCGCAGCACGTCCGCGATCTCGTCGACCTCGCTGAGCTTCCCCGACGCCACCGCGATCACGAAGTCGTAGGCCACGTCGTCGTCCCGCGGCTCGATCTCCACCCCGTTCTTCGCGCAGAAGACGTACATCGTGAGCCAGCCGGCTCGCTTGTTGCCGTCCACGAACGGGTGATTGGAGACGATCGAGTGCAGGATGGCCGCGGCCTTGGTCAGCAGATCCGGGTAGGCGTCCCGCCCGAACAACGACGTCCGCGGACGAAGCAGCGCCGCCTCGAGAAGCCCGATGTCACGAACCTCGATCGGCGTTCCTGTCGCGTGGCGGGCGATGCGCAGCGCCTGCTCAAGGGTGATGTAGCGGGTCACTCTCCCAGCCTGCGCAGGAGGTCGGCGAAACGCTGGGCCCCCTTCTCGGCCAGCAGGTCGGTGTACTCGTCGTCGGCGACGCGGGCGAGGTAGTCGTCGATCGCGTGAAGGGCGATCTGCTGCATGCTCCGGCCTTCCTTCTCGGCGCGCCGCCGGAGGGCCTCGGTCTGCTCGTCACTCAGTCGAAGCGTCATGGCCATGCCTCCATGGTACGGCGCGGTATCAGCGTGATACCACCAGCGCAGAGTATACGACCGGTAACGCTCCGCTATCAAACCGCTCAGCCCGCGCCGAGGCGGCGCAGGCGGGTCACCGCCTCGTCGATGACCTCGTCCCGCTTGCAGAAGGCGAACCGCAGGAAGTGACTGCCCCGAGCGGGATGGTCGTAGAAGACCTGGGTCGGGATGGCGACCACCCCGGCCAGTTCGGGCAGCCGCCGCGCCAGATCCAGCCCGTCGTCGAAACCGAGCGGCCGAATGTCGGTCTGCACGAAGTAGGTGCCGGCGGGCCGGAGCACGTCGAAGCCGGCCTCGGTCAAGCCCGCCACGAGACGGTCCCGCTTGGCCTGCAGGGCCGCCCGCTGCGCCGCGACCCAGTCCATCTCCTCCCGCAGGGCGTAGGCGACCGCGACCTGCCAGGGGGCGTTCGCGGTGTAGGTGAGGAACTGCTTGACCGCCTGGACGGCGCCGGTGAGCGGCGCCGGGGCGCACACCCAGCCGGTCTTCCAGCCGGTGACGCTGAAGGTCTTGCCCGCCGAGGAGATCATGACCGTGCGCTCCCGCATGTCCGGCAGCGTGGCGAGGGGCACGTGCTCGGCGCCGTCGAAGGCGAGGTGCTCGTAGACCTCGTCGGTGACCGCGATCAGGTCGTGCTCCCGGCACACGCGGGCCACGCACTCCAGCTCGTCCCGGGTGAACACGGTCCCGGTCGGGTTGTGCGGCGAGTTGACCAGGATCACCCTGGTGCGGGCCGTGACCGCGGCCTCCAGTTCGGCCGGGTCGAAGGTGAAACGTCCCGCGTCGACCCGCAGCGTCACCGGCTTGCGCACGGCTCCCGCGAGCGCGATCGCCGCGGCGTAGGAGTCGTAGTACGGCTCGAAGACGATGACCTCGTCGCCCGGTTCGCAGAGCGCGAGGACCGCCGCGGCGATGGCCTCTGTGGCGCCGACGGTGACGAGGACCTCCCCGTCGGGGTCGTAGGCGAGGCCGTACCACTGCTTGCGGTGCTCGGCGACCGCCTGGCGCAACTCGGGGAGGCCCGGCCCGGGCGGGTACTGGTTGAGGCCGCTCCGCACGGCCTCGACCGCCCGCTCCAGCATGCGCTCCGGCCCATCGGTGTCCGGGAAACCCTGGCCCAGGTTGATCGAGCCCGTCTCCACGGCCAGCTTCGTCATCGTGGCGAACACGGTCGTGCCGAACTCCCGCATCCGCCGCACCAGCGGCTCGCTCACAGCCGCCACCTTATCCGGCGTCTCCGGCCCCGGTCCCCGCGCCGGAAGGGCACCGCACGCCGGGCGGGCGTTTATGGTGATTTCGCAAAGGCCGGGAACACGCGGTGCGCCCCGGCACGCGAAGGGACTGACGGGTGAGCGAACCGCGGGACAGGATCCGGCGGGTGGACGCGCTGCGCGGGTTCGCCGTGTGCGGGATCATGTTCGTCAACGCGTGGCAGCAGACGGTGCGGCGGACGCCGACCTCCCTGGACTGGGTGATGACGAACCTGTTCCAGAGCCGCTTCTACCCGATGTTCGCGTTCCTGTTCGGGCTGTCCTTCGCGCTGTTCCTACGCTCGGCGCGGCGGCGCACGCGGCGCCCGCGCGTCGTCATGCTCCGGCGCCTGGCCGTGCTCGCCGTGCTGGGCGCGGCGCACACCCTGATCGAGCCGGGCGAGGTGCTGCTGCCGTACGCGCTGCTGGGGGTGCTCGTCCTGCTCCCGGCGAGCCTGCTGCCCCGGTGGGCGGTGCTCACGGCCGGCTGCGGCGCGCTGGTCGCCTCCGTGCTCGACTCCCATCCGTACGTGCTGATCACCGCGCTGTTCCTGCTCGGCCTTGCCGCCGGACCGGGTACGGAGCCGGGGAGAGGACCGACGCGCCTCGGCGGGGCGGACGGCCTGGGCAGCGGGCCGTTCCTCGGCGTCGTGTGCGGGGTCGCGGCCGTGCTCGCGGCCTGGCTGACCTGGTGGTGGAACCACGGGCCGCCCGGCGGCGGGGTCTACCAGGCGGCGGCGCTGTGCGGGGCGGTCGCGTACGCGGCGGCGTTCCTGTTGCTCGCCCGGCGCGCGACCCTGTTCGAGACGCTGGGACGGATGACGCTGACCAACTACGTGACGGGCACGACGGTGATCGTGGTGGCGATGCCACTGCTGGAGGCCGACGACACGGGAGCCGCCCTCGTGCTGCTCGCCGCCGTCACGGTCGCCGTGCAGGCGGTCTTCTGCCGGTGGTGGCTGGCCCGGCACCGGTACGGCCCGCTGGAGTGGGTGTGGCGCACGCTCACCTGGTGGGGCACTTCGCGGGGCACCTGGTGGGGTGTGGAGACGACCGGGCAGACTGTGATCCGTGACCCGCGTAGCGCTGTGCCAGATCCCCGTCGACCACGACCCGGAGACCAACCTCGCGACCATGCGTGACGCCCTCGCGCGGGCGCGGGGGGCGGATCTCGCCGTGTTCCCCGAAGCGGCGCTCGCCCGGTTCGGCCCGCGGATCGTCGAGACGGCCCAGCCGCTCGACGGCCCGTTCGTCACCGGCCTGGCGGAGGCGGCGCGGGAGCACGGCACCGCGGTCATCGCCGGTGTCTTCGAACCCGCCGCGGACGGCAGGGTCTGGAACACCGCGGTCGCCCTGCGCGAGGACGGCTCGCTCGCCGCGGCCTACCGGAAGATCCACCTGTTCGACTCCTTCGGCGCGAAGGAGTCGAAACTGGTCGCGCCGGGAGACGAGCCGGCGGTGGTGGAGCTGGCCGGGCTCAGGATCGGCCTGATCACCTGTTACGACGTCCGTTTCCCCGAACTGGCCCGCGCGCTGGTCGACCGGGGCGCGGACACGTTCGCCGTGATCGCCGCCTGGGGCTCGGGGCCCCTGAAGGAGGACCACTGGACGACCCTCGTCAGGGCGAGGGCCATCGAGAACACCACCTGGACCATCGCGGTCGGCCAGGCGCCCAATCCCGCCATACCGGACGGGTTCGGTGTGGGCCGCAGCATGCTCGTCGACCCGATGGGCGTCGCACGGCATGACCTGGGCACGGGCCCCGGCGTGCTGATCGCGGAGATCGACGCGGCGTGGACCGAGACAGCGCGCGCCACCCTCCCCTCGCTCGAACACCGCCGGCTCGGAGTCAGCAGATCGTAAACTTGGCCCCATGAGCGAGCCGGGACGCAGGACGCGGATGCAGAAGGTGGTTCCGCCGCGGCTGCTCGTGCCGTACCTGTCGGGCCGTCGCACCATCATCTCCGGCTACGTCTACCGCGTGCAGGACTGCGACCGCCTCATCACCCCCGCCGCGCTCGTCGAGGCCCTCGACCTGTGCTTCGACGGATCGGAGCTGACGCCGGACGTGCCCGAGCTGTACATCATGCGCTGGGACGCGCGGGACATCGACACCTACGTCGTCCCGTACGGGCCGCACATGGGCGGTGATTGGAGCGATGCACCGCCCTTCACCGGGAACGGCTTCACCGCCTCGCGCGAGCAGGTGGTGCCGCAGTTCCACACGATGCCCATGCCGATCCCGGCGGGCGCGGAGATCGTGCACCTCGCCGCGGCCGGGGAGCGTCCCTTCGCCGGGTACGACGGCCTGACCTGGCGGCCGGCGCGATGAGCGAGATCGAGCCGGTCGGCCTGGGATTCGTCGCCCGTTACCGCGACCGGGACTACGCCGCCGCGGTCGGGCCGGGCGGCGACGACGTGGTGCTGTTCAGCGAGACCCCGCAGGAGGGGTTCACGGCCGCCGGGGGCTACTGGCGGCTGCGGGTGAACCGGTCCGCCCTGGAGCGGCTCACCCTGCTGCGCACGGTCGGCGCCTTCGGGGGCGAGCCGTGCCTCGTGCTCGACGAGGACGACGGCGGCGACGGCGGGGAGGGCGGCCTGCACATCGCCTACACCGGCCATAACGGGCTGAAGGCCGAGGCGCTCGGCTACTGGCTGGTGGACCACGGCGCGTACGAGGTGGTAGTGCCCCGCGACGAGGTGCACGCGATCCGGGTGGAGCGCGTGCCCGTGCCGCTCGCTCCTGACCGGGCGGACGGTCAGGAGAGCTCCCGGCAGACCGGCGACCGGTAGCCGCGGACCCGGGCCGTCATCCACTCCGCCACCGTACGTCCGGCGGCCCGCGATCGTGCTCCCGACCCCGCCGCGGGCGCGGCCCACGCCGTCGACCGGAGCGGATCGGGCGCCCGCGTCCGGCCTGTTCACGGTGGCCGCACCCGCTCGGCGGGCCGGGGCGTCGTCGTCCTGGCCCGGCCGGGGGTCGCGGGGGCGTCAGCGGTGGGTGCGATGACCGCGCCACTGGTCCATCAGCCGGCGCACCCGCTGCCGGTTCTGCGGATCACGCGTCATGGTCTTGGCCTTCTCGATGTTCTCCCGGCCCTTGGGACTCTGCAGGTACTCCCTGATGCGCTGAACGATCGAAGCCATTTTTGACTCACCATCCCTTTTGTGCCGTTACTGGACGGCTACCCACGGAAACCGCCGCCAATCACGGTGCGCAAGCGCACGGAGCGCGGCCGGCGGCGCGGGTCAGACGGTGTCCACCTCCGCGTACGGCAGGCCTCCGGAGAGTTTGGGATAGCCGGGGCCGCGGTCGAAGAAGGCGGCGGGACGCGTCTCGCGCAGCCGCTCCCGCAGGCGCTCGGTCGCCTCCGCGTCCACGACGACGTCGTCGCGGGTGCCGGTCAGCACGACGCCGTAGTCCTCCCGCGCGCCCTCGAACGAGACCTTCCCGTCGCGGACGTCGGCGGCCACCGTCTCGGCCGGCCGGTCGTACGGCGAGCCCCAGCCGCCTCCGCCCGTCGTCCGGATGCGGATGACCTGCCCGGCGCGTACGGGGAAGTCGTCGACCAGGCCCTCCATCTCCACACCGTCCACGGTGACCTGGAAGGGACGGCCCGCCCGGCCGCCGTTCACGCCCCAGCACGACAGGATCGAGCGGTCGGCGATCGACATGAAGGAGGCGTCCCGCAGCATGCGGATGTGCTTGTCGTAGCCGAGGCCGCCGCGGAACTCCCCCGGTCCGCCGCTGTCCACGGCCAGGCCCAGCCGCTCGACCCGGAACGGCCAGCGCGCCTCGGCGAACTCCACCGGGATGTTGCGGCTGTCGGGCACCACGTGGATGGTGTCCTCCCCGTCGGCGTACCAGCGCCCGCCCGACCCACCGCCGAGCACCTCGCGCATGAGGTAGGGCCCGTCGTCCGACTCGCCGTACACGCCGGTGTAGCGGATGGTCTCCTGGTCGGCCGGCATGCGGCCGCCGGTCGCCTTGGCCAGGACGCCCGCGAGCACGCCGAGCAGGCGCAGGATCACGAACGTACGGGCGTTGGTCGGCGCGGGGAAGATCGGCGTGAGCAGCGTGCCCTTCTCCGGGAAGACCATCTTGATCAGCGGGACGACGCCCTCGTTCACGTCGAGCTCGGCCATCCGCTCGGGGGTGTCGGCGAGGTTGCGCAGGATGGGCGCCAGCCACTTCTTCAGGAAGACCCCGTCGGCGTAGTCGCCCGCGTGGTTGATCGGGCCCTTGGCCTGCGGCGAGGTGCCGGTGAAGTCGATGGTCAGCGGCGTGTCCGCCGAGTGGTCGACGGTGAGCGTGATCCGCTGGGCGTGCAGGCGCGGCTCGTCCACACCGTCGTGTTCGGCGTAGTCCTCCCATACGTGCACGCCCTCGGGGATCTTGGCGAGCAGCTCGCGGCGGAACGTCTCGGTCGTCTTGCCGACGATCGCGTCGAAACACGCCTCGACCGCCTCACGGCCGTACCGGCCGAACAGCTCGCCGAGCCGCCGCGCGCCCATCAGGCAGGCCGAGCACTCGGCGTCGAGGTCGCCGGCGAGGCTGTCGGGCATGCGGGAGTTGCGCGTCATGATCGTGAGCGCGGCGCGGTTGGGCACCCCCTGGTCCCACAGCTTGATCGGCGGGACCATCAGGCCCTCCTCGAACGCGCTGCGCGCGTGCGACGGCATGGAACCCGGCACGGCGCCGCCGATGTCGTCGTGGTGACCGAACGCCTGGACGAACGCGACGACCTCGCCCTCGTGGAAGACCGGCACCGTCACGCACAGGTCGGGCAGGTGCCCGATGCCGCCCTCGGACAGGTAGACGTCGTTGTGGAAGAACACGTCGCCCGGGCGCATCGTGTCCACCGGGAAGTCGCGGACGATCGGCTGCACCAGCGCCGAGTAGGACCGCCCGGTCAGCTTGCGCATCCGCACGTCGTGGATGCCCGCGCGGAAGTCGTGGGCGTCGCGGATCATGGGCGACCTCGCCGTGCGCGCGATCGCCGTCTCGACCTCCTTCTCCACCGAGGCGAGCGTGCCTTCCACGATCTCCACGAGCACGGGGTCGGCGGTCCTACCGGTCATCGCTCACCACCACGAGGTTGCCGTAGTCGTCCATGGTCGCCGTGAAGCCGGGGTGCACCGGCAGGGTCGAGCCGTACTCCTCGATCACGGCGGGGCCGCGCACGACCGCCCCCGCGCCGAGGTCTCCCCGGCGGTAGATCACGGTCCGGCCCCACCGCTCGTAGTACACGTCGCGGGTCGCGACCGGGCTCGGCTCGTCCTCCTGCCGGACCCTGCGCGCGATCTTCGGCCGGACGATCGGGCCGATGCCGGACACCCGGAGGTTGACCCACTCGACGGCGTGCCGGGGATCGTCACGGTAGCCGTACCCGTACAGCCTCTCGTGCTCGGCGTGGAACCGCTCGGCGACCGCGCCGAGCCACGCCTCGTCCACGGGGCCGTCGGGAGCGGGCACCCGCACCTCGTACGCCTGGCCGTAGTAGCGCAGGTCGGCGCTGCGCGCGTACACGTGCTCGGCGAAGCCCTCGCGGTCGAGCGCGGCGGCGGCCTGGGCCTCCAGGTCGCCGAGGATCTCGGCGACCGCCTCGGGCGAGGGGTCGCGGGCGACGTGCGTGCGGACGTAGTCGTTCTTCACGTCGACGGTGAGCAGGCCGAACGCGGACACGTTCCCGGGGTCCGGCGGGACGATCGCGGCCGGCAGGCCGAGGATGTCGATGAGGCGGCAGGCCAGCAGCGGGCCTGAGCCGCCGAAGGCGACCATCGGGAAGTCCCGCACGTCGAGGCCGCGCTGCACGGTGATCTGCCGGATCGCGTTCGACTGGTTGAACGCGCTGATCTCCAGGATGCCGGTGGCGCAGCGTTCCGGGGTCAGTCCCAGCCGGCCGGCCAGCGCCGCCACGCCCGCCCGCGCGGCGGCGACGTCGAGGGGGATCTCGCCGCCGAGCAGATGCGCGGGCACCCGGCCGAGGAAGACGTGCGCGTCGGTCACCGTCACCTCGGTGCCGCCCCTGCCGTAGCAGATCGGGCCGGGATCCGCGCCCGCCGACCTCGGGCCGACCTTCAGCGTCCCCTCGGGCGAGATCCAGGCGATCGACCCGCCGCCCGCCCCGACCGTGACGATGTCGATCATGGGGATCTTGCACGGGTAGCGGCCGATGCTGCCCTCGGTCGTGAGCGACGGCTCCCCGTCCACCACGACCGCCACGTCCGTCGAGGTGCCGCCGCCGTCGAGGGTGATGACGCTCGGGTGCCCGGCGGTCCCCGCGACGAGCGCCGCGCCGAGCGCCCCCGCCGCCGGTCCGGACAGCACGGTCGTGATCGGCTGGTGCACCACCTCGGCCGCCGACAGCACGCCGCCGTTGCTCTTCATGACCGAGAACGGCCGGCCGAGCCGCTCCGACAGGTTGTCGATGTACCGCCGCATGATCGGTTTGACCGCCGCGTCCACCAAGGTGGTCACCGACCGCTCGTACTCGCGGTACTCCCGCAGCACGTCGCTCGACAGCGACACGACCGCCTCGGGGTGCTCGCGTTCCAGCACCTCGCGCATCCGCCGCTCGTGTTCCGGGTTGGCGTAGGAGTGCAGGAAGCACACCCCGATCGCGGTGACGCCGCGCTCCCTGAACCACCGGGCGGCCCGTACGGCCTGCGCCTCGTCGAACGGCCGGACCTCCCGGCCGAGGTGGTCGAGCCGTCCCCCCACGGTGCGCACCCGGTGCACGGGGACGATCCGTGGGGGTTTGACCCAGAAGTAGGAGTTGCCGTAGCCGTCCGGCACGCTCTGCCGGGCGATCTCCAGGACGAACTCGAAGCCCTCCGTGGTGACGAAACCCAGGTGGGACGTGCCGTCCGGCCGGTCCTCCAGCAGCTGGTTGGTGGCGACGGTGGTGCCGTGGACGAGTGCGGACACGGCGTCGAGGGCGCGGGACCCCGCGTGGGCCTCGAGCACCTTGTGAACGCCTGCCATGAACCCGTCGGCCGGGTTGGCGGGAGTCGAGGGAGTCTTGGTCGTGACGATCTGGCCGGACTCCTCGTCGACGAGCACGACGTCGGTGAAGGTGCCGCCCGTGTCGACCCCGATGCGGACGCTAGGCATGCTCAGTGTTTACCGACCGACGCCGATCGGAAGAACCGGCGCACTCTGCCGAAGAATCGCCGTCCTGTCGTCATACCCTGCCCGGACGGGTGACTCAGACCGCGCAGGTGCCGTCGTCGCAGTCCTCGCCCGCCGTGCCCGCCGCCGTGCCAGCCGCCGTGCCAGCCGCCTCCTGGGCCGTACGCGCCTCGACCTCCCGCAGGGCGGCCACGAGCGTCTCGACGGGCTGCGCGCCCGAGACGGCGAACTTCTCCTCGAACAGGAACAGCGGGACGGCGCGAACGCCGAGCGCGCGGGCGCGGGCCAGTTCGGCGCGCACCTGCTCGGCGCCCTCCCCGGTGTCCTCGACGCCGGTCTCGGCGGCCAGCTTCGCCAGCGTCGCGGGGTCGCCGACGTCGAGGCCGTCGGTGAAGTGGGCGCGGAAGAGCCGGTCGGCCATGTCCCCGTCCCGTCCCGCGCGCCCGGCCAGCCAGATCAGCCGGTGCGCCTCGAACGTGCCGGCCGCGACCGCCCGGTCGAAGCGGAGCTCCAGCCCGTCCTGCGCCGCGACGCCCGTGACGTGACCGGTCATCTGGGCCACCCGGTCGGCGCCGCCGAACTTGCGCTCGAGCGCGCGCAGCAGCGGCTCACCGCCGGAGACGCCGTCCGGGTCGAGCTGGAACGGACGGTGGACGACCTCGACGTCCCCGTCGAAGGCCCGGACGGCCTGCCGGAGCCGGTGGTGGCCGATGTAGCACCAGGGACACACGACATCGGAGAAGATCTCTACTTTCACGACATGTCCCAACCTGCGGCACCGGCCGCCGATTCCCCGGCCACGGGCTATCGGCGGCGGCTCTGGCGTCCCAGAAGCCAGCCGATGACGGCGCTGCCGAGCGCGACCCCGGCGCCGGTCCCGAACGCCGCGAGCATCGTCCAGGCCGGCACCCCCTGACGGGGCGCGGCCGGGGCCTCACGGGTGAACACCCGCGGCGCGGCCTCTCCTGTCACGGGCGCCGCCACGGACGCCGTCGCGGGCACAGTTACGGGCACAGTCGCGGACGTGGTCACGGGCGTGGTCACGGCGTCAGCGGACTCGGCGGGAACGGCAGGCACGGCGGGAGCCGACAGCAGGTGCCGCTCGACGGCGGCGAAGAACTCGCCCGCGGTCTTCTTGGCGACCGAGGCGAGCATCCGCTGCCCCACACCACCGATCATGCCGCCGACCACGGCCTCGGCGTCGTAGTCGATCCGGGTGCCGCCCCCGGCGTCGCTGAGCCGTACGGCCACGGTCGCCTCGACGGTGCCGGGGGCGCCCTGCCCGCGCGCGCCGAGCGTGAACCGGTCCGGCTCCTCCTGGTCGCGCAGCGCGACCTCGCCCTGGTAGACGCCCTTGATCGAGGCGACCCCCGCGGTCACCGTCATCGCGTACACGTTCTCGCCTGTCGTCTCCAGGCGCTCGCAGCCGGGGATCGTCCGCACCAGGACGCCGGGGTCCTGGAGGGCGTCCCAGACCCGCTTGCGCTCCGCCGCGACCAGCGCGCTGCCCGAGACCTTCATGGGCCACCTCCGATGCCGAGCACCCTAGAAAACCACCTGCCCGGCGAGAACGGCAAGATCTGCCCCGGCACGGCGCGGCGGTCGTGCAGAGTTCACATGCCGCCGCGGCGCCGGCGGGTCTACCGGGACGCCACGGCCGATTCGGCGAGCGCGGAGGAGGGCTTGGAGGAGGGCTTGGATGGCTGGGACAGCGCGACCTCGCGGCAGGTGTTGCGGGTGACCACCGCCAGCAGCGAGCGGAGCGTCTCCACCTCCTCCGGCGTCAGGCCGTCGGACATCCGGCGGTGGAGCTCCTCCTCGACCCGGCGGATCTCGGGGCGCAGGGCGTCGCCCTTCGGCGTCGTGCTCACCACGCTGACCCGCCGGTTGGCGGGTGACGGCGCGCGGCTCACGAGCCCGCTGCGCTCCAGTCGTTGCAGGCTCTTGGTCATCGTGGACATGTCGATGCCCACCGCGGCGGCGAGCTTGTTCTGGGACATCGGGCCGTTCTCCCACAGCGCGCCGAGCACCCGGTCCTGCCCGGGATAGAGGCCGATCTCCGCGAGCATGGCGGCGAGCAGGACCCGGTGACCCAGGGCCGCCTGCGCCATCAGGCAGCTCAGGCTGCCGGAGCCCTCACCCTGCGGCACCCCGCACGCCCCCGCGTCGCCGGTCAGCGCATCCATCATCACGCCCCCTCTCCCCTATCAGCCTACCGCTTGCATATTGGTCGGCCAAGTTGTATGACTTTCATTGGCCGACCAATTTTGCCAACCAAGTTGGCTGGCCACATACTGTTGCGAAAGGACACGATCATGCCGTTCTCCTCCTTCGAGCTGGGCTCCCTCCGTCTGCCGAACCGCCTCGTCATGGCACCCATGACGAGGTCACGCTCGTACGTCGCCGGAATCCCCTCTCCGCTCACCGCGCTCTACTACGCCCAGCGCGCCTCGGCCGGCCTGATCGTCACCGAGGGCGTCCAGCCGAGCCCCGCCGGGCAGGGCTACATGGACACGCCGGGGCTGCACACCGACGAGCAGGTCGCGGGGTGGCGCGAGGTGACCGACGCCGTCCACGCGGCGGGCGGCAGGATCGTCGCCCAGCTCATGCACGCGGGCGGGGCCGGCCATCCCGCGAACACCGGCAGGCTTCCCGTCGCCCCCTCGGCCGTACGGGTCGGGGGGCAGATCTTCACGCCGTCGGGCCTTCAGGACACGCCGGTGCCGGTCGCGTTGTCCACCGCCGAAGTGGAGGCCACGGTCCGCGACTTCGCCGCAGCCGCACGGCGGGCCGTGGACGCCGGGTTCGACGGAGTCGAGCTACACGGGGCAAACGGCTACCTCATCCACCAGTTCCTGTCCCGGAACGCCAACCTGCGCGACGACCACTACGGAGAGACGGTGTCCGGCCGCATCCGCTTCGCGGTGGAGACCGCCCGGGCCGTCGCGGCGGAGATCGGCCCCGACCGGGTGGGCATCCGCCTGTCCCCCCGGAACGGCGCCCAGGGACTGGTCGAGGACGACGCGGACGAGCTCTACCCCGCCCTGGTGTCCGCGCTCGCCGATCTCGACCTGGTCTATCTGCACCTGGTGGCGACCGGCGGCGACGCGCTCAACGCGCGGATCCGCGACCTGTGGCCGAACGCCCTCGTCGTCAACGACCCCGCGGCCACCGACCCGGCGTCCGCCGCGGAGCGGCTGCTGGGCTGGGGCGCCGATCTGGTCGCGCTGGGCAAGTCCTTCCTGGCCAACCCCGACCTGCCGCTGCGCCTGCGGGTCGGCGCGCCGCTCAACGAGGCGGATCTGAGCACGGCCTTCGGTGGCGACCACCGCGGCTACACCGACTATCCGACGCTCGCCCTCCACCCGGCCGCGGCGTAGCCGGCACACGGGACGCGAAGACCTCCGGTTCGGCGAACCGGAGGTCTTCGCCGTTCCGCGTCCTGTTTCCCCGCGGGTTCTCAACCGCGAGGCGTACGGGCGAATCAGCCGCGCGGCGGACGCGCCACTTGTCGGCATTCGTCCATTCTTGATCCCGTGCCTCCCCAGGAGGCGCTCCCGGCGGGACGGGACCCGTGTCCCTGGCGGCCGGGACCATCCGACTGCAATCGTCGGTACTGCAAGAAACGGGGTCCGGCCCCCCGCGAACCGGGGGCCGGGCGGCACTCCGCCCGGCTGTGACGAAGATCGCACGCTGCGGGGCCCTATTGCTCTACAGCTTGTAGTACTACTTGTTATAGAACTACAGGCCGTAGAGCTCCGCTGTGAGGGAGACATGGACGCGCTTGACCTGGCACGGTGGCAGTTCGGGGTGACCACCGTGTACCACTTTCTCTTCGTACCCCTGACGATCGGACTGGGCGTCTACGTCGCCGGACTCCAGACCGCCTGGCTGCGTACGGGCAAGGAGCACTACCTCAGGCTGACGAAGTTCTTCGGCAAGCTCTTTTTGATCAACTTCGCCATGGGCGTCGTGACCGGCATCGTCCAGGAGTTCCAGTTCGGGATGAACTGGAGCGAGTACTCGACCTTCGTCGGCGACGTGTTCGGCGCGCCGCTGGCGCTGGAGGCGCTGCTCGCGTTCTTCCTGGAGTCGACGTTCCTGGGGTTGTGGATCTTCGGCTGGGACCGGCTGCCCAAGCGGCTCCACCTCGCCTGCCTGTGGGCCGCCGTCATCGGGTCCAACCTGTCGGCGTACTTCATCCTCGCGGCCAACGCCTGGATGAAGCACCCGGTCGGCTACGAGGTCGTGGACGGCAGGGCCAGGATGACCGACCTGTGGGCCGTCCTGACCAACTCTACGGCCCTCGCCCAGGTGCCCCACGTGGTCGCCGCCTCGTTCGTCGTCGCGGGCGGGTTCGTCATCGCCGTCGCGGGCTACCGCATCCTGCGCGAGCGCGGCCTCGGCCTGGTGCCCGGCCGCGGGAACGCCGGGGCCGGCCAGGACGCGACCGTGCCCGTGCGCCGCCTGCCGGACATGTGGCGGACCAGCCTGCGCGCCGCGCTCGTCATGACGGCGATCGCGGGGGCCGTCGTCGCCGGCAGCGGCGACCTGTCCGGCCAGCTGCTGCGCGAGCAGCAGCCGATGAAGCTCGCCGCGGCGGAGGGCCTGCGCCACGACACCGCCGGCGCGCCGTTCTCGATCGCGCCCGGCGTCGAGGTGCCCGGCCTGCTCAGCCTGCTCGCGGCGCACGACCCCCGCGCGACGGTCCAGGGCGTCGACGACATCCAGGCGCGGTACGAGAAGGCCTTCGGGCCGGCCGACTACACCCCGAACGTGCCGGTCGTCTTCTGGTCGTTCCGCGTCATGATCGGCTTCGGCATGGCCACGGTGGGCCTGTCCGTGCTCGGCCTGTGGCTGACCCGGCGGCGCCGGCGCCGGCAGGGCGGCACCGCGAAGCCGGTGCCCGGCTGGTTCGCCCGCCTCTGCGTGCTGGCGCTCCCGCTGCCCACCATGGCGATCGTCGCCGGCTGGCTGCTCAGCGAGATCGGCCGCCAGCCGTGGACCGTCCAGGGCGAGCTCATGACGGCGGCCAGCGTGTCGCCCGGCGTCTCGCTCGGCGAGGTCGCGATCACCTTGGCCGTCTTCACGGTCCTGTACGGCGTGCTGGCCCTGGCCGAGGGCGTGCTGCTGGTGCGGCACGTCAAGGCGGGCCCGGAGCTGCCTCCGGCCGAGACCGCGCCCGCCGGCGCCGTTCCGGCCCAGTCCGACGAGGCGCGGCTCATGCCGACGCTCATGTACTGAGGAGTCACGAGATGACGACCTTCTGGTTCATCGTGATCGCCTTCCTCTGGACGGGCTACTTCGTCCTGGAGGGGTTCGACTTCGGCGTGGGCGCGCTGCTGCCGCTGCTGTCGCGATCGGAGGCCGATCGCAAGCAGGTGCTGGGCACCATCGGGCCGGTCTGGGACGGCAACGAGGTGTGGCTGATCACCGCGATCGGGGCGATGTTCGCCGCCTTCCCGGCGTGGTACTCCGGCCTGCTGAGCGGCTTCTACCTGGCGGTCTTCCTCGTCATCATCGGCCTGATCGTCCGCGGGGTGGGCCTGGAGTGGCGGGGGAAGGTCCACTCCCGGCGCGAGGTCGCGCTGTGCGACGCCGGGATCGTCACCGGCAGCGTGCTGCCGGCGTTCCTGTGGGGTGCGATCTTCGGCAACCTGCTGTTCGGCACGGCGCTGGCGACCGTCCTCGGCGGGGCCCTGTCGCTGTCGGTGGCCGTGCTGCACGGCGCGGTGTTCGTCGCGCTCAAGACGACCGGCGCGGTCCGCGCCCGCGCCCGCCGCGCCGCGTTGCTCGCGGCCGTCGGCGCGGTGCCGGTCGCGATCGGCACGCTGCCGTCCGTGCCCGGCAAGGGGCCGATGTGGACGCTGGGGACGGCCCTGCTCGCCGCGTCGGCGCTGGCGGCCGGGGTGACACTGGTGTGGGGCCGCCGGGAGGGCTGGGCCTTCACCGCGACCGCCACCTCGATCGCCGCGACGACGGCCACCGTCTTCGGCGTGCTGTGGTCGGCCCCGCTGCCCGGGCTCACGCTGGCCGAGGCGGCCTCGGCGCCGTACACGCTGACCGTCCTCACCTGGATCGGCCTGCTCGCCCTGCCGGGCGTCATCGCCTACCAGGCCTGGACCTACTGGGTCTTCCGCAAGCGCCTCACCGCCGCGGTCTCCTGAGGACATATCTACACAATCGGCAATACCTCCACGGTCGGAGGGAATCGGTCGGATAATCTAAGGGGTATGGCTACGGAAAAGACCGCCCTCAGCCTCGACCAAGGTGTCCTTTACGACATCCGCAGCATCGCCGCCGCCCGGAACATGTCGGTCTCGGCTTTGGTGAGTCAGGCGTTGGCCGAGTGGATCGACATGGACGAGGACCGGCACTACGCGGACCTCGCCAACGACCCCGCGGCCCAGGAGGCGCTGGCGCGGCGTGCCGAGCGCATCCGGGAGAACTCGGCCCGGCTCGCTGAGGAACGCCGCACGGATCGGGAAGCCCTCAATGCCGGCTGAGCCGGCCTTCGGCGACATCTGGCATGTGAACGCCGTACTCGGGCCGGAGCCGCGCCTGGTCATCTCGAGCAGGCGCCACCTGCGTGACGGGTCCGGAAACGTGCTGGCCCTGCCGGTCTACCGGCGGGACGACATGATGGCGAAAGTCATCCATCCGCGCCGTCTCTTCACCGTCCCGGGGACCGGGGTCGCGGACCTCGGAGTGATAGAGACTCTCAACGTGGCCAGCCTCACCAAGCCCCACACGAAGATCGATCCAGGCTCCCATGGGGAGCTCGTCTTCCGGGTCGGTCAGATGATCGGGCCGTGACGGTGGTCACCGTTCCAGGCGCAGGTGGTGGAGGTCGGAGGGGGAGATGGGCATCCGGTCGATCGCGATGCCCTCGGCGTCCTCGACCGCGGAGGCGATGACGGCGGAGACGGGAATCACCCCGGCCTCCCCCGCGCCCTTGATCCCGAGGGGGTTCAGCGGCGAGGGCGTCTCCAGGTGGGCCGTCTCGATGCGCGGCACCTCCGTGGCGTACGGCATCAGGAAGTCCATGAACGAGGCGTTCAGCAACTGGCCGTGCTCGTCGTAGACCATCTTTTCGTACAGGGCGCCGCCGACGCCCTGGGCGACCCCGCCGTGGATCTGCCCCTCGACGATCATCGGGTTGATCAGCTTTCCGCAGTCGTGGACGACGGCGTACCGCAGGATCCTTATCTCGGCGGTGTCGGGGTCGGTCTCCACGATCGCCGCGTGCATGCCGGCCGCGAAGGTGGATCTCACCGGCGAGTAGTAGTCGCGGCCCTCCAGCCCGGGCTCCTCGCCCTCGGCCACCGGCGGCCGGTCGTCGGAGGCGGGCCCGGCGAACTGCGTGGCCCGCTTGGCCTCCTCGTCGAAGGCGTACCGCAGCGGGTTGGACAGCACGGCGACGGTCGCCAGCGGGATCGACGCCGACGGCACGCCGGCGACGTGGACCGTCCCGTCGGTGATCTCCAGGTCGCGCGGGTCGGCCTCCAGCGCCTCCGCCGCGATCCGCAGCGCCTTCTCCCTGACCTTCCGGCAGGCGAGCGCGATCGCGTTGCCGCTCATCACGGCCGCCCGTGAGGCGAAGGTCCCCACGGCGTAGCCGAAGCGCCGGGTGTCGCCGGTGACCACCGACACCTTCTCGATCGGCACGCCGAGCTCGGTGGCGGCGATCTGCGCGAACACCGTCTCGTGCCCCTGCCCCTGGGAGGTGAGGCCGGTCGAGACGTGCACCCGGCCGTCGGAGGTGATCTGCACGTGCCCGCCCTCGTACGGGCCGACGCCGGTGCCCTCGACGTAGCAGCCGACGCCGATGCCGATCCTGCGCCCCTCGGCGGCCGCGCGGGCCTTCTCCTCGGCGAAGGAGTCCCAGCCGATCAGCTCCTTGAGCATGCGCAGCGCCTCGGGGTAGTCGCCGCTGTCGTAGATCAGCGGGCGCCCGTCCTGGAACGTCAGGCCCTGGTCGTAGGGGAACTCGTCCGGCTGGATGAAGTTGGCCTCGCGGACCTCCGTGCGGTCCCGTCCGAGGTACGCGGCGATCTTGTCCATCGTCCGCTCCATGCAGAACACGCCCTGCGGGCGGCCCGCGCCCCGGTAGGGCGTGACCTGCACGGTGTTGGTGTAGATCGAGGAGAACTCGACCCGGTAGGCCCCCACCTTGTACGGCCCGAGCAACTGGGTCGAGGTGATGATCGGCACGATGATCCCGTACGGCGTGTAGGCGCCGTGGTCGTGCAGGATCTCCACCTCCAGGCCGAGGACGCGCCCGTCGTCGTCGAACCCGACCCGTACGTGCTGGACCTGGCCGCGCTCGTGCGACGACGAGACGAAGTGCTCGCGCCGGTCCTCGGCCCACTTCACCTCGCGGTTCAGCAGCCGGGCCGCCCACGGCACGAGGATCTCCTCGGGCCACGGGTGGACGATCTTGACGCCGAAGCCGCCGCCGACGTCCGGCGCGATGACCTCCACCTTGGGCAGCGGCAGCCCGAGCTTGGCCGCGATCGCCATCCGCACGCTCGTGGAGGTCTGCGTGGAGGAGTAGACGCGCAGCGAGCCGTCGTCGGCGTCCCAGCGGGCGTACACGCCCTTCCCCTCCAGGGGCGTGCACGCGCTGCGCTCGACGTCGAGGCGGAACTCCAGCCGGTGCGGGGCCGCCTCGACCGCCTCCCGGGCCGTCACGCCGCCGTGGCCCGGCACCTCCTGGACGAGGTGCGCGCCGACGTTGCCCGGCACGTCCTCGTGCACGAGGTGGACGCCGCGCACGGCCTCCTCGATGCCCACGACCGGCTTGAGGATCTCGTAGTCGACCCGGATCAGCGCGCAGGCGTCCTCGGCGAGGTAGCGGTCGCGCGCGATGACCATGACGACCGGCTCCCCGACGTGCCGGACGATCTCCCGGGCCAGCGGGTACGCCGTACGACCATGGGTGAGCGCGGGGTGCGGGATCAGCAGCGGCAGCGGCTCGGCCAGCGCGCCCGGCAGGTCCTCCCAGGTGTAGATCGCCACCAGGCCCTCGACGTCGAGGGCGGCGGACACGTCGACGTCGAGGATCCGCGCGTGGGCGTGCGGCGACCTGACGAAGGCGGCGGCCAGCGCGCCCGCGCCGAGGTCGTCGAGGTAGCGGCCCTGACCGGTGATGAGACGGGCGTCCTCACGCCGCCGGACCGGCTCGCCGAACAGCCTGGTCGTCACCGGTCCTCCTCCGTCTGAAGCTCCGCCTGCAGTTCGGCCGCCCGGTGGACCGCCTTGAGGATGTTCTGGTAGCCGGTGCACCGGCACAGGTTGCCCGCCACGGCCTCCAGCGCCTCCTCCTCGGACGGGGCGGGGTTGTCCCGCAGGAAAGCGGTGACCGTGCACAGGAAGCCCGGTGTGCAGAACCCGCACTGCAGGGCGTGGCACTCGGCGAAGGCCCGCTGGACCGGCGACGGCTCGCCGTCGCCGGGGGCCAGGCCCTCCACCGTCGTGATCTCGTGGCCGTCCGCCGTGACGGCGAACGTGAGGCACGACCGCACCGGCTCGCCGTCCAACAGCACCGTGCAGGCGCCGCAGACGCCGTGCTCGCAGCCCACGTGGGTGCCGGTGAGGCCGAGGTCGTGGCGCAGGCAGTCGGACAGCAGCCGCCGTCCGGGCACCTCCGCCTCGCGGACGACCCCGTTGACCGTCAGCGTCACCCGATGGCGCGTCTCGTTCACGCTTCCTCCCCGTGGGCCGCGGCGGCGGCGTCCCGCAGTGCCCGTACGGCGAGCACCCCGGTGAGGTGCCGCCGGTAGTCCGCCGTCGCGTGGATGTCGCCCTCCGGCTCGACGCGGTCCCGTACGGCGGCCGCCGTGGCCTCCCAGCCGGCCGACGCGGCCGGGCGCGCACCGCACGCGGCGGTCACGTCCACGACCACGGGGACGGGGCCCACGCTCACGCAGGCGACGCGGGCGGCGGCGATCCGGAGGTCCTCGTCCAGCGTGACGGCGGCGGCGACCCCGGCCACCGCGTAGTCGCCGTGCCTTCGGGCCACCTCGTGGAAGGCCGTGCCCGACCGGGCGGGCGGCGCCGGGAAGAACGCCGACACGGCCAGCTCCCCCGGCCGCAGCGCCGACTCCATGGGACCGGTGAAGAACTCCGCGGCCGGCACCTCCCGCTCCCCGCCCCGGCTCGCCAGCCGTACGGACCCGCCGAGCAGGGCGAGCACGGCCGGCATCTCGGCGGAGGGGTCGGCGTGCACGAGGCTGCCCACCACCGTGCCGCGGTTGCGGATCACGGGATGGGCGACCAGCCGCAGCGCCTGGCGCAGCAGCGGCAGCGCGGCGGCGGCCTCGGGCGAGCGTTCCACGGCGGCGTGCCGGGCCAGGGCCCCGACGCGTACGCCGCCCGGACCGGCCTCGATCCCGTCCAGGCCGGGCACGCGGTTCACGTCGACGATGTGGGCGGGCGCGGCCAGCCGCATGTTGAGCAGCGGGATCAGGCTCTGGCCGCCCGCCAGCACCTTCCCGTCCGGCCCGGCCTCGGCGAGGACGTCCAGCGCCTCGCCGAGGGTGACCGGGCCGTGGTAGTCGAACGGAGGCGGTTTCACCGCGTGCGCACCCGCGGCGCGGGCCGTTCAGACGGCCGGGTCGCGTTCGAGCCCGATCTCCCCACCCGTGACCTCCTTCGCTCGTCTGCCCGCGATGGCGCGGAGCAGGTGATAGCCGGCGAGCACCACGATCGTCCCGAGCGCGATTCCGGCGAGGGAGAAGTCGCCGGTGATCTGGTGGGTGACCGGGCCGATCGCGAGGATGATCCCCGCGCCGATCGGCACCATGTTCACCGGGTCGGCGAAGTCCACCCGGTTCTCCACCCAGATCTTCGCGCCGAGCAGACCGATCATGCCGTACAGGATGACCGTGACGCCGCCGAGCACGCCGCCGGGCGTGGCGGCGATCAGCGCGCCGAACTTCGGGCACAGGCCGAACAGGATCGCGATGATCGCGGCGATGTAGTAGGCGGCCGTCGAGTAGACCCGCGTGGCCGCCATGACGCCGATGTTCTCGGCGTACGTCGTGGTGGGCGAGCCGCCGACGGCGGTCGCGACCGCGGTGCCGACGCCGTCGGCGATGACGGCCCTGCCCATCTGGGGGTCGACGTCGGCGCCGGTCATCTGGCCCACGGCCTTGACGTGGCCGACGTTCTCCGCGATCAGGGCGATCACGGCGGGCAGCACGACCAGCACGGCCGACGGCTGGAACGACGGGGCGTGGAAGTGCGGCAGCCCGATCCAGTCGGCGTCGGCGACGGCCTGGAAGCTCACCCGGGGGTGCGTGTCGATCTTCCCGGTGCCCGCGTTGTAGGCGGTGATGTTCCCGAAGACCTTGTCGGCGAGCCAGGACAGGACGAACCCGAAGACGAGTCCGAGCAGCACGCCGATCCGGCCGAGGAAACCGCGGAACAACACGACGAACACGAACGTCGCGACCATCGTGATCAACGCGATCCACGGATCCTGCGGCCAGTAGACGTCGGCCACGACGTACGCCAGGCCGAACCCGATCAGCATGACCACCGCGCCGGTCACGACCGGCGGGAAGACGCGGTGGATGATCTGCACGCCGAGCACGTGGATCGCCACACCGCACAGGGCGAGCACCAGGCCGGCGACGAGGATCGCACCGGTCACGACCTGGTCGGCCCCCGGGGTGTCGCCGCCGAACGCGGCCCGCACGGCCACCACGCCGCCGACGAACGACGCCGACGTGCCCAGGTAGCTGGGGATCCGCCCCTGGGTGAACAGCAGGAACAGGATCGTCGCGACGCCCGACATCATCACGGCCGTGTTCGGGTCCAGCCCCATGACGAGGGGGAACACGAAGGTCGCGCCGAACATGGCGATCACGTGCTGGGCGCCGATGCCGACCATGCGCGGCCAGCTCAGCCTCTCGTCGGGTTTGACGACGTCCCCGGGCGCCAGCCCTCTCCCGTCGCCGTGCACTGTCCATCTGAAAGCCATTTACGCCCCTCTTGCTACTGGGCCGTGGGCCGGTCGGCCACCCCGCAGGCGTCCCTCCGCGGCGCTACTGGACCGTTTGGGGCACTTTAGGACTGGCGTGCGCGACAGACATTGGCATGATCTGCCAAAGCGACGGACTCCGGGGCGTCACACCACGCGGATCGTGTACCCGTCTCCGGTGACGACCTGCCCCGCCCGGATTTTGCAGGCTTTGCGCAGTTCCACGCGTCCGTCGACGCGCACCCGGCCCTCGGCGACGAGGTGCTTGGCGGCGCCGCCGCTGTCGGCGATCTGGCAGAACTTGAGAAGATCGCAGAGCGGGATGTGGTCGCCGTCCAGCTCGAAGGTGATGGCAGGGGCCTTGGCATCGTTCACGCCGCCAGCTTAGGCAGTCAGGGAGTGTCCCGCAGATCTCGCCGTAGCGAGGATCGGCCAGGTGGATGCATCGCAAGGCGGAGGAGGAGCCCATAGCGGAGCTATGGGCGACGACGACAACGCAGCGAGGCGCCGCCTGGGCGACCGCAGTAGGCAAGAGATCTAAGGGGCACGACCTAGATACCCCGCATGCGCAGCACGTGCAGGGCGAGAGTGAGGTTGAGCCGCAGGTGGGCGTCCTCGGTGAAGTTGCCCAGCATGCGCTCCAGCTTCCCGATCCGGTAGCGCAGCGTGTTGTAGTGGAAATGCAGCCGGCGCGCGGTCTCGGCGACGTTGAGGTTCGTCTCCAGCAGCGCCTGCAGGGTGCGCCGCAGGTCGGCGTTCTCGGCGTCGTCGTCCCCCGCCAGCGGGCCCAGGGTCTCCCGGACGAAGGCGTGCAGCTCCTCGGTGTCGTTCACCAGCGACAGCAGCCGGTAGACGCCCAGCTCGTCGAAGTGGGCGACCGCGCCCGCACCGTGGAGCTGGCGGCCCACCCTGGCGGCCTTCAGCGCCTGGCCGTACGCGCCGGGCAGGGCGTCCGCGCCGGAGGCGACCCGGCTGAGGCCGGTGGAGAACGTGCCGTCGGAGACGGCGGCGAGCGCGTCCCTGGCCACTCTGGCCGGGTCGGCGGCGGCCCCGACGATCGCCACCACCTCATGGGAGAAACCGGCGACCGCGCCGCGCGGGTCGTGCTTGCGCACCGACGCCTGCCACGCCGCGAGCATGCGGTCCTGAAGCGGCCGTTCCTCGGCGTCGGGGTCGATCTCGGCGACCAGCACGCTCACCGGGCGTTCCAGGTCCCAGCCGAACGCCTGGGCGCGCTCGGCCACGCGCAGCCCGCCCCTGCCGGTGAGCACGTCCCGCAGGAAGTCGGCGCGGTACTTGCTCTCGACGGCGGTGACCGCCTCCTGCTTGGTGATCACCAGCGCGGCGACGGTCGCGGCGCGCTCCAGGATCCCTATGTCGCTGGGAGTCAGCGTGCCGTGGGCGCTGTAGGCCGCGATCCTCCCGTGGTGGTGCCCGCCCGCGACGATCGGGACGGCGGCGTGGTGCCCGTCGCCGCCGGCGGGCGTGGCCGACGGCGTCCGCGCGAGGGCCGCGTTGATCTCCCGCAGCCGGGCCACCTGCGCGGGCTCCCCCGCGGTGGCGAGGAAGTGGCCGGCGGCGTCGGCCGCCCCCACGGCCACCTGCAGCAGCCCGGCCACCTCCGCCGTGACCTCCCGCATCCCGCCCCCCGCGAGCACGATCTGCACGAGCGCCCGATGCGCCTCCTCGGTGCGGGCGAGGATCGCCGCCTGCCGGTTGAGGATGTCGGTGAGCACCTGATTGAGGATGTCGTCGAAGCCGACGTCGTTGGGCAGCAGGATGAGCGGGAAGCCCAGCCGGTCGGCCTGCTCGACCATCTCCCCCGGGAGCTCGTCCAGGTAGCGGCCGAGCTTGATCGCCAGAGCGGCCAGGCCGCGCTCGTCCAGGTCGGCCACGAGCCGGTCGAGCGACTGCGGCGTGTTGCGCAGCGGGTAGCCCGTGGTGAGCAGCAGCTCGTGCGGCTTCACCCAGGCGAGGATGTCGGGCACCTCCATCACGTTGAGGCGCTGCACGATGCGGTCGAGGCCGCCCCGACCGGCGATCAGACGGGCGTCCGCCAGCGTCGAGACTCCGAGCACCTCCCCCACCGACACGCCGTGGAAGATCGTTCCGGTGCTGGCCAGGCGCATCGCGGGCGGGGCCGGGTCGTTGTGCAATGCCGTCTCCGGTCCTGCTCGCCGGACAGTGCTTACTGAACGTGCTGCTGAATCGGGTCGCGACGTCGGTGGGTCATCGGTCGCGCACCGCTCCGGGACGTCCCACGCCGATTGTGCCCGAGCACCGGTCCTGTCAGGAAGAGCCAAGCATTCGGCCGACTGTTGGCATCTTTCTCCGTACGGAGGGGGGAGACCGGGCTTTAGCGTCGGCAACGACTGGCTTCGGGAGGTCCGGTGAGTGTTGGCACGCGCCCGAGAGCGCGGGCGGCGACGCCCGCGTCCCGCCCCCCGGCGGCCCCCGCCTATGTGAGCGGCGCCGCGAGCGTGGCCGTACGGCCCGCGCTCGAGGCGCCCCGCCGCCCGGCCCGGGTGCTCGCGGTCTTTCCCCTCGCGCTCTACCTGGAGATCAGGAGCGAGGCCGAGCCGCACGTCGTCGCCGTGGTGACGGGCGAGGCGACCCGCCTGCCCAACGCCGTGGTGCTCGCCGGGCGCGTCGAAGGGGTGTCGGCGGGCGACGACGCCTGGGTCGGGGAGGGCTCCGTCGACGTCGGCGGCCTGTCGATCCGCGTGCGCCGCTGGTGGGACCCCGCTCCCCCGCTCGCCCCCGCCGACCCCGCACGGCTCGCGGCCGCGCCCGGGCTGCTCGGTCGCGCCCGCGCGGCCTCGCCCCGGCGGCCGGGCCTGGACCCGGGCGGCGCCCCGGCGCTGCTGGAGCGCGGCTGCCTGGCGGGGTCGCTGCTGGACAGCATCACGGCGGCCGAGCGGCTGATCGGCCTCGGCCCGGGGCTGACCCCGAGCGGCGACGACATGCTCGCCGGCCTGCTGGTCGCGCTGCGGCATCTCGGCGCGGCGGCGGGCGTGCCGCGCGCCGTCTGGCTGGCGGACTGGCTGGCCGCCGCGGTCACCTACGACGCCCGCACCCGGACCACGCCCGTCTCGGCCACCCTGCTGCACTGCGCCGCGAGGGGCGAGGCGAGCCCGGAGGTCACCGGGGTGCTGCGCGGCGTGGCCGGGCACCAGCCGCTGGAGCCGGCCGCGCACCGCCTGCTCCGCCTCGGCCACACCTCGGGCGCCGACCTGGCGTGGGGCGTGCAGATCGGCCTGTCCGCCGTCCTCGCTCTCCGGGAGGGCCGTTGAACGACCTGGTCGAGGTGCGTCCCGGGGTCTACCGCGACTCCGTGACGCTGATGCGGGTGAGCCGGGTCCTCACCGGACAGCCCGGAGTGACCGTCGCCGTCGTCGCGATGGCCACCGAGCTCAACACGGCTCTCGCCCGCGATCTCGGCTTCGCGGTGCCGCCCGCGACGCCCGGCGACCTGCTGGTGGCGCTGCGGGCCTCCTCCCCCGAGGAGCTGGAGGACGCCGCCGCCGAACTCGAACGACAGCTCGCCGCACGGGCGCCGGCGAGCGGGACGCGGGACGAGGCGCCGCCGCGCACCACCCGGTCGGCGGCGCGGGCCTTCGAGGCGACGCTGGCGCTGGTAAGCGTGCCGGGGGAGCACGCCTTCGCCGAGGCGCTCGACGCCGTGGAGGCCGGGCTCTCCGTGATGATCTTCAGTGACAACGTGCCGGTGGAGCAGGAGATCCTGCTCAAGGACCGGGCGCGGGCCAGGGGCGTGCTCGTGATGGGGCCCGACTGCGGCACCGCCGTCGTCGGTGGGGCGGGTCTGGGTTTCGCCAACGTCCTGCGCCCGGGACCGGTGGGCGTCGTGGCCGCCTCGGGAACGGGCGCGCAGCAGGTGACGAGCCTGCTCGACCTCGCCGGCGTCGGCGTGTCCCACGTGCTCGGCGTGGGCGGCAGGGACCTGTCCGCCGAGGTGGGCGGGCGCTCGGCCGTACAGGCGCTGCGCGCGCTCGACGAGGACCCGGCGACCGAGCTGATCGTGCTGGTCTCCAAGCCTCCCGCCCCCGAGGTGGCCCGCGCCGTACGGGACCTCGACCTGGCGACGCCGGTCGTCGCCGCGCTGCTCGGGCCGGGGCAGGACGACCTGACCACCGCAGCGGAGAAGGTGCTGCGCGCCCTCGGCCGCGACGTGCCCGAGTGGCCCTCCTGGCCCGCCCCCGTCACCCGGGCGGCTCGCCTTTCCGCACCGCACGGCACGGAAGCTGCCGGCGGCACGGAAACGGCCGGCGACGCGGAAGCCGCCGGCGACGGCGTGGCGGCGCGGCGCGGGCCGCTGCGGGGGCTCTACGCCGGCGGCACGCTGTGCGCGGAGGCCGCCCTGCTCGCGGGTGACGGCGAGTTCACCGACTTCGGCGACGACTCCTACACCCGGGGCCGGGCCCATCCGATGATCGACCCGGCGTTGCGCTTGGAGGCGCTGCGCGGCCTCGCCTCCGGCGTCGTGCTGATGGATGTCGTGCTCGGGCACGGTGCCGATCCCGACCCCTCCTCCTGGCTCGCGCCCGCCGTACGGGAGGCCGTGGCCAGGGGCGTGGACGTGGTCGTGGCCCTCGTCGGCACCGACGGCGACCCGCAGGGGCTGCGCGCCCAGGCCGCCCGGCTCAACGAGGCCGGGGCGGCGGTCTTCACCTCCAACGCCGCGGCCGCCCGGCACGCCCGCCTCCTGGCGGGCGGGTGACGGGCGTGGCCGCGCCGACCAGGATCGGAGCCCGATGACCCTCTCCATGCTGTACGGCGAGCCGCGGGTGGTCACCGTGGGGGCACAGGTGCTGGGCGAGGCGCTGGAGCGGCAGGCCGTGCCTCGCTGTGAGGTCGACTGGCGGCCGCCACTGCCGGGCACCGCCGCCGCCCTCGCCCGGGTGCTCGCCGACCCCCGCCGCGAGGGCGCCAACGCCACCGCCGTCGGCAGGATGCTGGCGGCGCGGCCCATGCTGACCGGCGTGCGCCCGGCACACACGGTCCTGGGCCTGCGGGCCGGGGAGTTCTTCCACGCCGGTCCCCCGATCACCTGGGAGCGTGCCTCCGGGCCGATGCGCGGGGCGCTCACCGGGGCGATGCTGTTCGAGGGCCTGGCCGCCACCCCCGAGGAGGCGGAGGGCCGCCTGGCCTCCGGCGCGGGAATCGGCCTCGACTCCTGTCACCACCACCGCACGGTCGGGCCCATGGCGGGCGTCGTCAGCCCTTCGATGTGGATGCTGGAGGTGACCGACGCCGAGCACGGCGGCACGGCGTACTGCTCGCTGAACGAGGGGCTGGGCAAGGTCCTGCGCTACGGCGCGTACGGCCCCGAGGTCATCGAGCGGCTGCGCTGGATGGGCGAGGTGCTGGGACCGGTGCTGGCGGCGGCGCTGGAGCGCTGCGGCCCGCTCGACTTGCGCACGCTCATCGCCCAGGCGCTGCAGATGGGCGACGAACTGCACAACCGCAACCGCGCGGCGACGTCCCTGCTGGTGCGCGAGATCGCGCCCGCGATCGTGGAGGCCGCTCCGGACCGCGCGGCCGAGGTGCTGCGTTTCATCAATGGAAATGATCATTTCTTCCTGAACGCGGGAATGGCGGCGGCGAAAGTCAGCGCCGACGCGGCCCGCGGGGTGCCCGGATCGAGCCTGGTCGTGGCCATGGCGCGCAATGGAACGGATTTCGGAATACAGGTGTCGGGCCTCGGCGACCGGTGGTTCACCGGCCCGGCCGGGGTGCCCGACGGCCTGTACTTGGGGGGGTACGGCCCGGACGACGCCAATCCCGACATCGGCGACTCCACCATCACCGAGACGGCGGGCCTGGGCGGCTTCGCGATGGCGGCGGCCCCCGCGATCGTCCGGTTCGTCGGCGGCGAGGTGTCCGACGCCGTCGCGGCCACGACCTCGATGTACGAGATCACGATGGCCGAGCACCCGGCGTACCAGATTCCCGGGCTGGGCTTCCGCGGCACGCCGGCCGGCATCGACGTGGCGCTCGTGGCCAGAACCGGTTCGCTACCCGTCGTCAACACCGGAATCGCGGGCCGGATCGCGGGAACCGGGCAGGTGGGAGCGGGTCTGGTCAGCCCGCCGCCCGAGGCCTTCACGGCCGCTCTCGACGCGCTGGCGGATGCGTGAATTCCCTTTGACCGTCATCAGACCGTAATATCGTCGTCAACCTCAGATATCCGATGCAATTCGCACGGTCCGTTCGGGGGATCTTGCGGATCGAGCGTGAATTGGGGACCTTATCTATGACGACGGATCGCCTGCTCGGTATGGTCCCCCCTATGCCAGAGGGTCAGGGACCTGTGGGCCGAGTCCCCTCCGGGGGCGTGCCCGAAGGGCAGGGACGTCTCGTCGGCCGGCGCTACCGGCTGCTGTCCCCGGTGGGCCGCGGCGGCATGGGGATGGTCTGGCACGCCCATGACGTGCTGCTGGACCGGGACGTCGCGGTCAAGGAGCTGCTCCTGCCGTTCGGGCTCGACCAGACCGGCGCGCAGACGGCGCACCGGCGGATGCTGCGCGAGGCGCGCTCGGCCGCCCGGCTCAGCCATCCCGGCATCGTCACCGTCCACGACGTCGTGGAGGAGGACGGGCGGCCGTGGATCGTCATGGAGCTCGTCCGCGCCTGGTCTCTTGAGCAGGCCGTGCGGCAGAGCGGGCCGCTGCCGGTCGTGCAGGCCGCCGAGATCGGCATCCGGGTGCTCGACGCGCTGCGCCACGCCCACGCCGCCGGCATCCTCCACCGGGACGTGAAGCCCGGCAACGTGCTGCTCACCGCCGACCGCGTGGTGCTCACCGACTTCGGCATCGCCGCCATAGAGGGCGACGTCACGATCACGCAGACCGGGCTGCTGATGGGCTCGCCGGCGTACATCCCGCCGGAGCGCCTGCAGGGCCGGCCGATCACGCACGCCGCCGACCTGTGGTCCTTCGGCGCGACGCTGTACGCCGCCGTGGAGGGCCGCCCGCCGTACGAGGGACCGGACGCGGTCGCCGTGCTCGGCGCGGTGCTGACGCAGGAGCCCAACCGGCCTCGCCGGGCGGGGGCGCTGCTGCCGGTCATCGAGGGCCTGCTCCGCAAGAACCCGGCCGACCGCCTTCCGGCCGCGCAGGTCGCGGAGATGCTGGAGCGCGTGCTGCACAGTCACGGCGCCGGGCTGCCGGGGCGTGCCGGGACCCCGTCCTCGGTGCCGACGCCGCAGGACTCCACGCCCGCGGGCCTGCTGCCGCCGCTCGACATCCCCTCGGGGCCGCTGCCCTCGCGCATCATCGAGACGCCCTCGGGGCCGGTCCGCGTGCCGCTCACGGCGGAGAGCCTGCCCGGCGGCGCCGCGCCGCGCCCCGCCGAATCCCACTCCGTGGACGTCCGGCCCGACGAGCCCGCGTACGAGCCTCCGGGCGCGTTCGGGCCCGTGACCGCCTTCGGGCAGGTGCCCTCCCCCGACATGGCCTTCGACCCGCTGTCGTCCCCCTCGGGATCGACGCACGCGCCGGAACGGCCGAAGGAGGCCATGTGGCCGACGCCCACCTCGGGTGACATGCCCGGCGACCTGGGCGCGACCGCGCAGCCTCCGCACCGGCCGGGGCAGTACGGGGCGTCCCCGCAGCCGGCCGCCCCGATGCACGCCGGCGCGATGCGAGCCGGCGCGGCACAGGCAGGCGCGGGACAGGCCGGCGCAGGACAGATCGGCGCAGGACAGGCAGGCGCGGCACAGGCAGGCGGCTCCGAACCTGCCGCGGAGGTCACGGGCCCGCACCGGCCTCAGGTCGGCCGCAGGCGCAAGGAGCGGGCCGACGAGGTCACCGGCTCCGACGGCCGGTCGAAGCTCCTCCTGGTCGTGGCCGGCGCGGCCGTGGTCGCGGTGATCGTCGCGATCGTGCTCGTGCTGCTGCCGAGCGGTCCGGACGACGAGACCGCGGTCGCCCGGCCGGACGCCACGACGGCGGCGGCGACCTCCTCGGCCCGCACGAGCGACGCGCCGTCCGAGCGCCCGCTGTCGGCCGTACGCGTGCCCGATGGCTACCGCCAGGTGACCGAGGGCGGCGTGTCGCTGGCGGTGCCGGAGGAGTGGTCCGCCGCGGTCGAGGACGGGGCCGTCAGGCTCACGGGCCCGAAGGACAGCGGGCAGAGCATCACGATCAAGAGGATCCCGGACGGCGGCCTCACGGCGCTGCGGGCCGCCGAGCAGAACCTCGACATCAAGGACTTCACCGACTACACGCAGATCCAGCTGCGCCAGGTGGACTACCGCTACCCCGCGGCCGAGTGGGAGTACACCTACACCAACACCAGCGAGGTCACCGTCCACGCGGTGATCCGGTATCTGGAGACGACCGGCGGGCGCGCCTACGCGATCATGTTCGCCTCGCCCGACTTCGACTGGAACGAGTCCGCCGCACCGGTGCGGCAGGCCCTCTGGAGCACCTTCCGCCCCGCGTGACCCGGGGCAGGGGTCACTTCGCGTCGGCGTAGCAGCTGACGGCCACCGCCTCCATCGGGAAGCGGACCGTGGTGTCGCCGAAGAGCAGCCGGGTCGCCTCCTCCGCCGCCTGCCCGACGGCCGCGCGGACCTCGCCGGCCAGGCCGAGCGGGCAGTGCACCATCACCTCGTCGTGCTGGAAGAACACCAGCCTCGCCGCGCCGGGCAGGAGCCCCCGCAGCACCGCGAGAAGCGTCAGCGCCCACTCGGCCGCCGTGGCCTGCACGACGAAGTTGCGGGTGAACCTCCCCCGGTCCCTGGCCGCCCGGGCGCCCTCGGGACCGGCCACCAGGCGCCGCCACCGCTCCGACGGAGGCGGGCAGGTGCGGCCCAGCCAGGAGCGCACCAGCCGCCCCTCCTCCCCGGCGCGGGCCGCGTCCTCCACGAACGCGTACGCCTTGGGGAACCGCTGCCGCATGACGGCCAGCAGCTTGGAGGCGTCGCCGCTGGTCCCGCCGTACATGGCGGACAACATCGCGATCTTGGCCGACTCGCGGACCCCGCCGAACGCCTGGGCCAGCGCGGCGTACAGGTCGATCTCCCCGGCGGCCCGCGCGAGCCCCCGGTCGCCGGACAGCGCGGCCAGCACCCGGGGTTCGAGTTGCGCGGCGTCGGCCACCACGAGCGTCCAGCCGTCGTCGGCCACCACGACCCTGCGCATCACCTTGGGGATCTGCAGCGCCCCGCCGCCGCTGGTGGCCCACCTGCCGCTCACCACCCCGCCCACGACGTACTCGGGGCGGAAGCGGTGGCCGCTGACCCACTGCGCGGCCCAGGTCCAGCCGTGGAAACTGTGCAGGCGTGCCAGTTCCTTGTACGCCAGCAACGGCGCGACGGCCGGGTGGTCGACCGTCTTCAGCACATGGGAGCGGGTGGACGGGATCTCGATCCCCGCGGTCTTGAACGCCCGGACGATCTGCTGCGGGGAGTCGGGGTTGACGAGGTGGCCGAAGGCGGCAGACACCTCGTCGGCCAGCGCCTGGAGCTTCGCGGGCCGCATGCCGTGGGCGGGGCGGGGCCCGAGCAGGTCGGTCAGCAGCGCGTCGTGGACGTCCTCACGCCACGGCATGCCGTCGTGGGCCATCTCCGCGGCCACCAGCGCGCCGGCCGACTCGGCGGCGACGAGCAGGCGGAACCGCCCCGGATCGGGCGTACGCGCGATGCGGCGGCGCTGGTCCTCGAACACCTCGGCGACCATGTCGGCCTCGGGGACGTCGTGGCCGGGCGGCGCGGGCTCGAACAGGCTCGCCTGCGTGCCGCCCGCCTGATGCCCCTCCGCGGCCTCGTGGGGGTCGTCGGGCACCGGGAGGCCGCGCAGGCGCGCGTAGGCCGCAGGGACCTGCCTGGGCTCCCCGTAACGGCCGTCGGCCGCCAGCAGCAGTCCCTCGGTCAGCGCGACGTCGTGGCAGCGCGACAGCCGTACGCCGGCGGACAGGAGCACCGGGTAGACGCGGCGGGAGTCGGCCCACACCCAGCGGGGCCGCGCCTCGGCCTCCATCGACCGCACGGCCGCCGCGAGATCGGGCACCCGGCTCGCGTGCCCCCCGTGCCCGTTCTCTCCGAGGGGCCGGATGGTCCCGCCTCCCTCGGCGTCGGCCGCGACCACAACGTGCACTCCACCAGCGTGCCAGGCGCCACCGACAGTTCGCCCGCCGGTCGGCCCCGCCGCTCGCAGTCCGCCGGCCCAGTCCGCAGTCCGCGGTCCGCGAGGACGCCGTACGCGGTCAGAGCGGGATCTCGACCTCGTCCTCCAGCGGGGGCTCCTCCTCCTGCGGGAGGCAGCCCGTGGCGGCGAAGCAGCGCAGCCGGAGCGTGTCCCCGGTGACCGACAGGTGGAGGAAGCTCTTGAAGAAGGGCGGGGTGTCCCAGTCGGACAGTTCGGAGATGTAGCGATGGAAGACCCGGCCCACCGGCAGGCGGAACGGCATCGGCCAGCCGCCGAGCAGCCGGGCCGCCCATCTCACCCGCGCGCCGGTCGGCGCTCCCGGCGTGGGCCGGGGCGGGGCGTTGCCGATCCGCCGCGACATCAGGGCCAGCCCCTCCTCCGGGGTGATGTACAGCCCGCGCAGCCGCAGCCTTCTGCTGTAGAGCAGGCTGTAGAACGACAGCGAGTCGCCGCGCAGCGGATAGCACTTGAAGTCGTCCTCGTGGACGCCGCCTGCGTCCACCCGGGGGATGGTGTGGGTCGCGTGCATGAACGCCCCGCCGCCCCCGGACACGACGTACTGGATGAGCCGGCCCTCCGCCCGGACCGGGTAGCGCTGGTAGTTGTGCACGTCGCCGCCGATGGCCGCGACGTAGTTGTGGGCCGGGTCGCGGACCACGTCGTCCACCGTGCCGCCGCCCTCGATGGGACACGGGTGGTAGGCGTTGTTGACGTAGATCGGCTTACCGGTGAGCAGGATCTTCGGGCGGGGGTCGGCGGAGACCCGGCGCAGCCACTCGCCCTGCTCGCGGTCGAGCGTGCCCTTGATGCCGGTGTCGATGCCCACGAGCAGCAGGCGGCCGGTGTCGAGCACCCAGTACGGCCCCGGCAGCGCCGGACCGGGCTCGGGCCGCATCGTCCTGGCCTCCGCGAGGGCGTCCTCGTCGATCGTCTCGGGTTTCTTCCACAGCAGCCCGCGCAGCCCGCCGGGCGACAACCGGAATCCCCGGTTCTCGGCGGACAGGGGGCGGGCGTCGCAGAAGACCCGCATGAAGCCGCCCAGCCCGTCGTACCAGTCGTGGTTGCCGGGCACGGCGAAGATCGGGGCCCGGTAGTCCTTGTAGGGCCGGAAGAACTTGTCGCGGTACTCGTTGCCGGAGCCGGTCGGGTAGATCACGTCGCTCGCGATGACGGCGAACGCGGTGCCCTCGCCGAGCTTGAGCAGCCCGGGCACCACCGCGTACTGCGAGGCGTCGCCCTCCCCGGTGTCGCCGAGCACGAGGAACGAGAACTCCTCGCCCGGGTCGAGGCGCACCCGGAAGTCCTCGTCGACGCCGCGCTCGCGCTGCGAGGCCACCCAGCGGCGGCGCACCTGCGGCGAGGGGTCGCCGAACAGCTGGGCGAGGACCTCGTTGCGCGAGCGCCACAGCGTCGCGGGGTTCAGCCAGCTGAAGGAGTTCCGGTCGGGGCGCAGCGCGTCGAAGGAGCCGATCTCCTGACAGTCCCAGCCCGCTCCGGCCTGCGACACCCGTGACGAGACCTGCTTCCCCCGCGCGGCGGCCGCGCCCACATCGACCATGGAAACAATCTTGGCGTCTCTAGGGGATCAGCACACCCGGGTTGAGGATCCCGGCGGGGTCGAGCCGTTCCTTGATCCCTCGCAGGATCTCGCCGCCCAGGTCGCCGATCTCCGCGGCGTACGCCTCGCGGTGGTCGCGGCCGACGCCGTGGTGGTGGGAGATCGTGCCGCCCGCCCCCACGATCGCCTCGTTCGCGGCGCGCTTGGCCGCCGCCCACTGCGCGAGCGGGTCGGCGGTCTGGGCGGTCACCACGGTGAAGTACAGCGAGGCCCCCGTGGCGTAGACGTGGGAGATGTGGCACATGACCAGGGGCGAGCCCAGGGCGCCGTGCAGGGCGAGCCGTACGGCGTCGTAGAGGCGCGGCAGGTTCGACCAGAAGCCGGCGGTCTCCAGCGTCTCCACGGTCGCCCCGGCGGCCAGCAGGGAGTCACGCAGATAGGGCGCGGAGAACCGGCCCTGCGCCCACTTCTCCCCCGGCTCCGGCCCCAGGTGGACGCCGCCCGCCTCGACCAGCACGGCGGCGGCGCGGTCCCGCCGGTGGGCCACGTCGCCCGGGGCGCCCTCGAAGCCCGCCACCAGCAGGCAACCGGAGTCGCGGCCGGCCGCGCCGAGATCGGCGGGCTTGGCCAGCCCGACCATGGTCTCGGTCTCGTCCGACAGCCGCAGCACGGTGGGGGGCGGGCCGTCCTGCGCGAGCCGCCGCACGGCCGCCGTCCCCGCCGCGAAGCTCTCGAACCGCCAGCCCTCGTACGCCCTGACGGCCGGGGTGCGGTGCACCCGCAGCCGTAGCGAGGTGATCACCCCGAAGGCGCCTTCGGAGCCCAGGAACACCTGGCGCAGGTCGGGCCCGGCGGCCGACCTGGGCGCGCGGCCGATCTCCAGCGTGCCCCGGGGCGTCGCGACGGTCAGACCGGCGACCATGTCGTCGAACCTGCCGTACCCGGCCGAGGCCTGCCCGCTGGACCTGGCCGCCGCGAACCCGCCGAGCGTCGCGTACTCGTACGACTGGGGGAAGTGCCCGAGCGTCAGCCCGTGCCCCGCGAGCAGTTGCTCGGCCTGCGGCGCGCGCAGGCCCGGCTCCAGCTCCGCGACCATGGACACGGGGTCGACGGAGACGAGCCGGTCGAGCCGGGCCAGGTCGAGCGCGACCACGCCCGCGAAGCCCTGCCGGGACGCCACGAGCCCGCCGACCACCGAGGTGCCGCCGCCGAACGGCACCACGGCCACCCGGTGCTCCGCGCACACGCGCAGCACGGCGGCCACCTCGTCGTGGGAGCCGGGAAGCACGACGGCGTCGGGCGCGTCCGAGGCGTCCCCCGCGCGCATGAGCAGCAGGTCGGGGGTGGACTTGCCCCGGGTGTGGCGGATGCGGGCGTCGTCGTCGGCCCGCACGTGCTCGTCCCCCACCACCGTGGCCAGCGCGGCCAGGACGGGCGGCGGCAGCGCCACGGCCGGCAGCCGCACCTCGCCGAACGTCGCCGCCGGCACGGCGGGCGCCCGGACGCCGAGAAGCTCCGCGAGCAGGTCACGCACCGGTGCGGGGAGCTCGGCGGCCTTGGCGGGATCGCCCCAGCCCGACCAGAGCATGGGTTCCGCCGAGGTGAGAGGGGTTTCCATGTCCGTGACGCCTCCAGGTAGGTTACTAAAGAGTAATCCCCAAGTAGTGGAGAGGACATGAACTCCTCACTCAACGCCGCCCGGCGCCTCTGGGAGCTCGGTGAGGCGCGCACCGACGTCGTCGACGTGCTCGTGGTCGGTCTGGGGGCGACGGGGGCCGGAGCGGCGCTCGACGCCGCCTCACGCGGGCTGTCGGTGGCCGCCGTGGACGCCCACGACCTGGCGTTCGGCACCTCCCGGTGGAGCTCGAAGCTCATCCACGGCGGGCTGCGCTACCTCGCGAGCGGGCAGGTCGGCGTGGCCTGGGAGAGCGCGGTGGAGCGCGACGCCCTGCTGCGCTTCACCGCGCCCCATCTGGTCTCCGCCCACCCCTACCTGCTGCCGCTGACGCCGGCCGTCCCCCGGCCCACGGCCACGACCGTCATGGCGGGCTACCGCCTGGGCGACGCGCTGCGGGCCGCCGCGGGCACGCCGCGCCGGCTGCTGCCGGGCCCCTCCCGGATCGGGGCGGAGCGGGCCCTCACGCTCGCCCCGGCCCTGCGCGCGGACGGCCTGCGCGGGGCGCTGCTGTCGTGGGACGGCCGGGTGGTGGACGACGCCCGCCTGGTCGTCGCGCTGGCGCGGACGGCCGCCGCCCACGGCGCGCGGATCCTCACCCGCTGCCGGGCGCTGACGCTGGCGGGGGACGGCGCCCGGGTGCGTGACGAGCTGACCGGCGAGGAGTTCGACATCCGCGCCCGCGCGGTGATCAACGCGACCGGCGTGTGGGCCGGCGGGCTGACGCCGTCGGTGGCGCTGCGCCCCTCGCGGGGCACGCACCTCGTGCTGCGCCCCGGGGCGCTCGGCGCGTTGCGCGCGGGGCTGCACGTGCCGATCCCCGGCGAGCGCACCCGCTTCGCGCTGGTGCTCCCCCAGGCCGACGGCCGCGTCTACGCCGGGCTGACCGACGAACCGCTGGACGGCCCGATCCCCGACGTCCCCGAGGCGCCCGAGAGCGACGTCGCGTTCCTGCTCGAGGTCCTCGGGACCGCGCTGGACCGGCCGCTGTCCCGCGCGGACGTCGCCGCCGCCTTCGCCGGGCTGCGGCCCCTGGTCGACACAGCCGACACGGCCGACACGACCGACACGGCCGGGGCGCCGGACTCCGCCGGCGGGCCGACGGCCGACCTCTCGCGCCGCCACGCCGTGCTGCGCTCGCCGGACGGCGTCGTGACGGTCGTGGGCGGGAAGCTCACCACCTATCGGCGGATGGCCGAGGACGCCGTCGACGCCGCGTGCCCGCACGCGCGTGCGAGCCGTACGGCGCGGCTGCCCCTCGTCGGGGCCGGACCGGTACGGCCGGGCGCGCCCGGGCGGCTGGCCCGCAAATACGGCTCGGAGGCCTGGGCGCTGCGCGAGCTGATGCGGGAGGACCCGGCGTTGGCCGAGCCGGTGGCGCTGGGGGTCACCCGGGCCGAGCTGGTGTGGGGCGTGCGCCACGAGGGCGCCCTGGACGCCGCCGACCTGCTGGACCGGCGGACGAGGATCGGCCTGGTCCCCGAGGACCGGGCGGCGGCCCTCCCCGCCGCCGAAGCCGCGCTGGCCTACTCCTGACCGGCGCTCACCCCCGGCGTCGCCTACGCTTGATCACGGCTCGCCCCCCGTCGTGGCCGTCGACGCGTACTGCGGCGCATGCAACGCCAGTATCCGAGAATTTACGAATTTAACGTTGATTTACGCCCCTACTCCCGCGACTTCCGGCCCCAGTGGCTAAGGTTAGTCTTACCTAAGGAACGCGAGTGAAGGACGGGACCGGATGGCCAACGGGTGCGAGCACCCCGCCGCCTGCCACTCAGGGGAGGCGCCGATCCTGGCGAGCGCGACCAGGAAGGGCCGGTTCTGGCTGCTCATCGAGCACACGGGCCCCTGGGCGGCGGAGCTGGAGGAGTGCCGGCTGCCCGAAGACGTCCACCGGCTGGTCTCCCGCGCCAGGGCACTGGACATCCGGCCGCAGCTGATCCGCCGGCCCGGCCGCCGCGAGCCCCTCACGGGCCCCCTGCACGTCTACGTCGCCGCCGCCGCGGTGGACCACCCATGGCTCGCGGAGGGCTTCCTGGAGCGCCCCGACGATCTTGACCTGGGCGCACTCGTGCACGGAGTGGTTCCGGAGTCCTGCATACTGGTGAACGAGCCGATGTACCTGGTCTGCACGCACGGCAGGCACAACGCGTGCTGTGCGCGTCTCGGACTCCCGCTGGCCCGGTTCCTGGACGAGAACCTGCCCGGCGAAGTGTGGGAAACCACACATGTCGGCGGCGATCGATACGCCGCCAACCTCGTATGCTTGCCACACGGGCTTTACTACGGCAGCATGTCTCAGGCTGCTGCGATCGCGGCGGCAAACGCGTACCGGCACGGCGAGGTCGTCCTCGACCGTTTCCGGGGACGCGCGGGTATCCCTGAGCCACTGCAGGCCGCCGAGCACTTCGTCCGGGCGCACACCGGCGAGATCTCGGTCGGCGGGGTGGCCGTGGAATCCTCCCGGTCGGTTGACGACACCACGATCTGCGTCGTGCGGTGCACGACGGAGCGTGGGACGTCGCGATTCCGAGTCGTGGTCGAACCCGCGGTGTTCACGGCACCGTGCGGGATGACTTGCGCCGACGGAATCCCGACCTACAGGTTGGCCGGGCTGAGCGAGCTCACGCCGGTATTGACCTGAGGGCTCCTGCCCGGAGCCGGGAACACCACGGCCTATCCCGGCGTTGGCACAAGGGACGCCACAAGCGTCCAAAGCGGCACGAACACTGAAATACCTCTCACCAAAGGTGGTTTCTCATGTCTCAGGTACGTCGGCAGCTCGCCCGCCCGCGCCCCAGCTGGGGTTGGCAGGATGATGCCGCGTGCCGGGGAGAGGACCTGGTGCTGTTCTTCGGTCCTGACGGTGAGCGTCAGCCCGAGCGCGACATCCGGGAGCGCAAGGCCAAGGCCATCTGCGCTCAGTGTCCTGTGCGAGCGGAGTGCCTCGACTACGCGCTCTCCCGGCCGGAGAAGTACGGCACGTGGGGCGGCCTCAACGAGGACGAGCGCGCGTCCGAGCGTCGCCGCCGTATGCGCCGCGCCGCGAGCGCCGGCATCAGCGCAGTCGCCTGAGCGTTTCCCCCTTCCCCGACACGCGTCACCGCTGGGCGCCCCGCGTCCCGTCCCCCCGAAATGGGAGGACGGCGCACCCGGGGCGCCCTTCGCGTGTCCACCGTCCCGCCGCGTCCCGCCGCGTCCCCGTGCGGCCGGTGGTCACGGCACGCCTCGGTGAGCCGCCGCCCGCGCATGGACGGCGCGAGCGGCGCCGGGTCCCGCGGGTCCGTGCCCCGCGCGACCCGGCGAGCAGCGCCCCCGCCAGGGCACGGTCCGCGTACGGTGGCCGTGCCCGCGTCGTCCTCACGCCCGGGTCATACCCGCGGCCGGGGCGGAAGGCACCCCGAGCCGCCGTCCTACGGGCGGCTCATGCCCCGCATCTGCTTGTGGATGACCTTCCACTTGCGGGTCTCCTCGGCGCGCAGCCGGGCGTCGGTCCGGCGGGCCATCCAGGCGGCCTCGCGCTGCAGCCTGTTCCAGCTCTCCAGCCGCCGCTCGGGCAGCTCGCCCGACTCCACCGCGGCCAGCACGGCGCAGCCCGGCTCCTCATGGTGCCGGCAGTCGGAGAAGCGGCAGCTCTCGGCCAGTTCCTCGATGTCGGCGAAGACCAGGCCGACGCCCTCGCTCATCTCGTACAGTCCGACCCGGCGGATGCCGGGGGTGTCGATGACGAGCCCGCCGCCGGGCAGCGGGATGAGCTGCCGGTGCACGGTCGTGTGCCTGCCCCGCCCGTCGGCGGCCCTGACCTGCTGGGTCTCCATGACCTCCGCGCCGGCGAGTGCGTTGACGAGCGTCGACTTGCCCGCGCCCGACGGGCCGAGGATCACGGCGGTCCCGGCGGCGCCGAGGTGGGCACGCACCAGCTCCACCCCGTCACCGGTGAGCGAGCAGACCGGGTGGACGTCGACGCCCGGCGCCGCCGCCTCGACGTCGGCGAGGAGATCGCCGAGTCCCTGTTCGAAGAGATCGGCCTTGGTGACGAGCACGACCGGACGGGCGCCGCTCTCCCAGGCGAGCGCCACGAGACGCTCGATCCTGCCGAGATCGGCGAAGTCCGTGGCGTGCATGGACGGCTCGGCCACGAAGACCACGTCGACGTTGGCGGCCAGGACCTGCCCCTGGCCGTCGCCCGACAGCCCGCCGCGCGAGTCGCGGCTCACCCCGCCCCGGACGAAGGCCGTACGGCGGGGCAGCACCTCGGCGAGTTCGTAGTGGCCCCCGTGGGACGAGGACAGGTCGAGCCGGTTGAGCGCGACCCAGTCCCCCACGCACGGAAGCGCGAGCGGGTCGGCCGCCGCGGCCCTGCGGACGCGGGCGCCGAACCGCGCCTGATGGGTTCCGTCGGCGGCGATGACCTCGGCGGCGCCCCGGTCTACCCGCGCCACACGCGCGGGGACGGCGCCACCGGGCAGGTCGGGGAGCTGCTCCGCGAGCCCCTCGTGCCAGCCGAGAAGAGAAAGATCGTTGAACACTGCTGGTGAACACCCTTCGGAAACCGGGTGTCCCAGCGAGAGGAGACTAGGCGGGCACCCGGGAGTTGACGGACGGCATGGTCGTCAGAAAGACCCGCATAGTCCTCACCTCCCTGGTGCCGGCCGCGCGAATCGCGGCGATGGACGAACAGTAGCAGCCCCGCGGCCGCTCCCCGCAAGCGGATTAATCCGCGTCGTCACGCCACAGGCGATTCGGCCGACCCCCCGGTACGCGAACGGCTCCCCGCCGCCTTCGCGGGGAGCCGTCGCGGCCGATCCGGGTGATCAGGACAGGCCGGGCGCGGGGAACCGGCTCGTCAGCTCGGTGACCTCGCCGTGCACCCGCGCGATCACGTCCTCCGCGTCGCCCTTGGCCACGGCGGTGACGACCTCGTCCATCCACGCGGCGATCTGGCGCATCTCGGCCTCGCCCATCCCCCGGGACGTGACCGACGGCGTGCCGATGCGGATGCCCGACGGGTCGAACGGCTTGCGCGGGTCGAAGGGCACGGTGTTGTAGTTGGTCTCCAGGCCCGCCCGGTCGAGCGCCTGCGCGGCCGGCTTGCCCCCGACGCCCTTGGACGTGAGGTCCATCAGGATCAGGTGGTTGTCGGTGCCGCCGGAGACGAGGTCGAAGCCGCGGGCGAGCAGCTCGTCGGCGAGCGCCTTCGCGTTCTTCACGATCTGCGCGGCGTACGTCCTGAACTCCGGCTGGGCGGCCTCGCGCAGGGCCACGGCGATGGCGGCGGTGGTGTGGTTGTGCGGGCCGCCCTGCAGGCCGGGGAACACGGCCTTGTCGAGCGCCTTGCCGATCTCCTCGGAGCTCGACATGAGCATCGCGCCGCGCGGGCCGCGCAGGGTCTTGTGGGTGGTCGTGGAGATCACGTCCGCGTGCCCGACCGGAGAGGGGTGGGCGCCCCCGGCGACCAGGCCCGCGATGTGGGCGATGTCGGCCGCCAGCACCGCGCCGACCTCCTTGGCGATCTCCGCGAAGGCCGGGAAGTCGATGGTGCGCGGGATCGCGGTGCCACCGCAGAAGATCAGCTTGGGCCGGTGCTCGAGCGCCAGCGCGCGCACCTCGTCCATGTCGATGCGGCCGGTGTCGCGGCGCACGCCGTACTTGACGGAGTTGAACCACTTGCCGGTGGCGGACACCGACCAGCCGTGGGTGAGGTGGCCGCCGAACGGCAGGCCCATGCCGAGCACGGTGTCGCCCGGGCTCAGGAACGCCAGGTAGACGGCGAGGTTGGCGGGCGAGCCCGAGTAGGGCTGCACGTTGGCGTGGCTCACGCCGAAGACCGACTTGGCCCGCTCGATCGCCAGCGTCTCGATCTTGTCGATGACCTGCTGGCCCTCGTAGTAGCGCTTGCCCGGGTAACCCTCGGAGTATTTGTTGGTGAGGACGGTCCCGGTCGCCTCCAGGACGGCCCTGGACACGTAGTTCTCGGACGCGATCAGCTTGACGGTGTCGGCCTGCCGCCGCTCCTCCGCCTTGATCAGCTCGGCGATCTCGGGATCGACGACGTTCAGCGAGTTCTCAGCCATGGCGCTTTCCTTCTCCACGTCGACGGCGGCGGCGACCCAGGCGCACGGCCTCCGCGAATTCGCTCCCCGGTGGTGCCCCACCTAGCGACGCGCCACAGGAGCACGTCAGCGCCAGTCGCGACCTTCCCCACTTTATCGGAGCGGGACGACCCCCTCACTCCGACGAGACGGGCACGTCGGCGAGGAGCCCGAACCCCGGGACGTCGAGGCCGACCGTCTCCAGGTCCTCGGGAACGCCCGTGTACGTGGCGTAGAGGGGCACCACGTCGCCCGGCTGCAGCCAGTGGGCCGGGAGCGTGCTGCACAGGCAGCCGCCGTCCTTGCGCGCCGGCGTGAACTTGGAACCGCTGGGCGGATCGACGAGGGCGGCGCCCGACACCTGGTCGCCGAACAGGTCCTTCGGCCACCACTGGTTCCCGTCCTTCAGCGTGACCGTCAGCTGCACGCTCACCGAGCTCCCCCGCCGCCGGACCGCGTCGACGGTCAGGTGGAGCGAGGAACCGTTGAACGTGGCGTCCCGGGCCGTCAGCGGGCCCTTGGGCTCCGTCCCCCCGCCGCCGAAGGGGCGCCACGCCAGGAGCAGGATCGCGGCCGCCACCGCGAGCGCCCCGCAGACCGCCGCCACCGGCGCCCAGCGGCGGCCGCCCCGCCTGCCGGTACCGGCTTCCGCGCCTGCTTCCATGCCGGCACCCGCGCCTGCTTCCGTGCCGGCTTCCGCGCCTGCTCCCGTGCCGGCGTGCGCGCCGCCCGCCTTCGCGCCGTCCCGCGCGGCGCCCGCGCGGCGGGTCGTCTCGGCGGGAGCCGCCCAGATGTCGCTGACGATCCTCGTGGCGGCCTCGACCGCCACCTCCTCCCGGCCGAGCAGCCGGTCGAGGAGCCGCTGGGCGCTCGGCCGCCGGCCGGGGTCCTTGTCCAGCGCCTGTTCGACCAGGGGCCGCAGGCGCTCGTCGAGCCCCGTCAGGTACGGCACGTGGTGCGCGACCCGGTAGAGGACCTCGGGCGCGGCGCCGCCGCCGAACGGCGGCCTGCCGGTCGCGGCGTACGCCATCACGCAGCCCCAGGCGAAGACGTCGGCCGCGGAGGTCACCGGCTCCCCGCGCGCCTGCTCCGGGGACATGTAACTGGGCGTCCCGATCACGGTCCCGGTCCGCTCGGCGAGCGTGTCGGCGAGCTGGGCCACGCCGAAGTCGATGACCCGGGGGCCGAGGGGCGACAGCAGGATGTTGGACGGCTTGAGGTCGCGGTGCACGATCCCCGCCCCGTGGATGGCGGCGAGGGCGGTCGCGACGCCGACGGCGAGCGCGTCGAGGTTGGAACCGGACAGCGGGCCCTGCGCGTCGATGACCGACGACAGGTCGGGGCCGTCGACGTACTCGGTGACGAGGTAGTGCCGGTCGCCGTCCAGCCCGGCATCGAGGAGCGGCGCGGTGCAGAACCTGGCGACCCGCTGGGCGGCCTCCGCCTCCTTGCGGAACCGGGCCCGGAACTCCTCCTGGGCGGCCAGCTCCGGCCGCATGACCTTGAGCGCCACCTGGCGGCCCCGCGGGTCCCTGGCGAGATAGACGATGCCCATGCCGCCCTCCCCCAGGCGGCGTACGGGGACGTAGGGGCCGATCGTGCGCCGGTGGGTCGCGGTGGGGTCGCCGGCGGAAGGCTGCGCGTCCATCGACGCCATCCTTCCACCGCTATCGGTATGGATCAGCCTTTACCGGACTTGCGGTGATGGTGCTCGTGCCGGCTGGCGCCGCTGAGCGGCCACAGCCGGTCCACCTCCGCGTTCAGCGTCGCCCCGATGAGCACGGCGAGCGCGGTGATGTAGAGCCACAGCAGCACGGCGATCGGCGCCGCGAGCGAGCCGTAGATCGACAGCGGGGTGAACCACGCCGCCAGCACCTCACGCAGGAACGCGGCGCACACGATCCAGATCACCAGCGCCAGCGCGGACCCCGGGGTCTCGCGCCACCAGCGCGTCCGGTGCGGCACGCTCACGTGGTACAGCACGGTGAGCGCCAGCACCGAGCCGATCACCACCACGGGCCAGTAGAGGACGTTCACGAGCACGGCGTATCTGGGCAGAGCGTTGGACATCAGGGTGGGCCCGATGACCAGGATCGGCATGACGACCAGCCCGATCAGCAGCGCCGCGAGATAGAGGAAGAACGACAGCACCCGCGTGCGGATGATCCCCCGGGTCTCCCCCAGCCCGTACGCGATGGATATCAGGTCCACGTACACGAACAGCGCGCGTGAGCCGGACCACAGAGACAGCAGGAAGCCGACGGAGATCAGCGAGACCTGCCCGCCGCTGAGCACGTCGGCGAGCAGCGGTTTCACGACCCGCTCGACGGTGTTGTGGGTGAACAGCAGCTCCGACTGGGCCACGACCCAGTCCCTGATCTCGCTGACGGTGGACTCGCCGATCAGCCCGCTGAGATGGCCCATGACGCCGAGCAGCCCGAGCACGAACGGCGGCAGCGACAGCAGCGCGAAGAAGGCCGCCTCGCCCGCGAGGCCGGTCACCCGGTAGTTGACGCCCGCCATCGTGGTCGCCTTGACGAGGGACCAGAGGTTCGTGCCGCGCAGCCACGTCAGGCGCGCCCGCGCAATGGTCATGCCCTTGCGCGTGAGGCGCCGCGGCCTGCGCGACGGCGCGTCCGTGGAGGTCATGGCACCCAATCGGTCATGAGATCTGGGCTCTACCCGCTGCCGGGGCGCTTAGTACGTGACCTGCGAGCGGATTGTCGCCGCCAAGAATAGGGGCCCCTACCCTCCTCTCGCGAGGATCCCTCACGAACCGTTCACCGCGCGCCCCCTGTCATCCGCTCGTAACAGGGGGTGAACAATGGAGACATGATCTGCCCAGCGTGCGGGGAGCACCGGCACGAGGAGTGCCGCGGCGGGTCCTGGTGCGACTGCCAGCACCAGGAGCCGTCCGAGAAGGACCACGAGGCCGAGCCGCCGGAGAACTGGATGCGCAAGGGGTGACGACCCCGCGTCACATTGCCGTCACAATCCCGCATCCTGGACACGAACTTGGACATCCAGGATCTCAGAGGTATCGTTTGGGACATGCCAGCGGACCCGTTGCTCGTCGTGCGACGCCACGTCGATCTCCTGCGTGTCCGTAGCGCGATCTGTATCGACGCCGGCTGACCGTCGCCCTCCGCTGATCCAACCGGGCGCTCGGCCAGGCGTCGTTTTCGTATGCCCTCACACTCGACGGCGAGGTGAGAGGCCGCCTGCGCCGGCGTCCCGCCGAACACCGATCTCAGACCGAGCCTCGGAGAAGGACGTGTGCCCATGAGCACCCCGGCCCGCCCGGCGAACCGCCATCACAAGCGCCCGCGTGGCGAAGGTCAGTGGGCTCTCGGTTACCGTGAGCCGCTGAACAAGAACGAGGAGAACAAGAAGGCCGACGACGGGCTGAACGTCCGCCAGCGCATCATCGACATCTACTCGAAGGGCGGCTTCGACTCCATCGACCCCGCCGACCTGCGCGGCCGCTTCCGCTGGTACGGCCTGTACACCCAGCGCAAGCCGGGCATCGACGGCGGCAAGACGGCCGTCCTGGAGCCCGAGGAGCTCGACGACCGCTACTTCATGATCCGCATCCGGACCGACGGCGGCCAGCTCAGCCTGGAGCAGCTCCGGGTGATCGCGGACGTCTCCAACGATTACGCCAGGGGCACCGCCGACGTCACCGACCGGCAGAACATCCAGCTCCACTGGGTGGAGATCGAGTCGGTGCCGGACATGTGGACGCGGCTGGAGGCCGTGGGCCTGTCCACCACCGAGGCGTGCGGCGACACCCCGCGCGGCATGCTCGGCTGCCCCCTCGCGGGGATCGACGCCGACGAGGTGATCGACGGACGGCCCCAGCTCCAGGAGATCCGCGAGCGGTACATCGGCGATCCGGCGTTCTCCAACCTGCCGCGCAAGTTCAAGACCGCGATCAGTGGCTGCGCCGCGCACTGCACGGTCCACGAGATCAACGACATCGCGTTCGTCGGCGTGCTGAACGAGCAGGGCGAGGCCGGCTTCGACCTGTGGGTGGGCGGCGGCCTGTCGACCAACCCGATGTTCGCCAAGCGGCTCGGTGTGTTCGTCCGGCCCGAGCAGGCCCACGAGGTGTGGGCCGGGGTCACCGGCATCTTCCGCGACTACGGCTACCGGCGGCTGCGCGGCAGGGCGCGGCTGAAGTTCCTGATGAACGACTGGGGCCCGGAGAAGTTCCGCGAGGTGCTGCAGACCGAGTACCTCAAGTACGAGCTGGCCGACGGGCCGGCCCCCGCCGCGCCGCGGGGAGACCGGCGCGACCACGTCGGCGTCCACCTCCAGCGTGACGGCAACTACTACGTCGGCTTCGCCCCCCGGGTGGGCCGGCTCAGCGGCGACCTGCTGCACCGCATCGCCGACATCGCCGAGCGCCACGGGTCCGGCCGGGTGGCGACGACGGTCGAGCAGAAGATGGTCATCCTCGACGTCGCGCCCGACCGGGTGGAGTCGATCGTGGCCGAACTGGAGGCCGCCGACCTGCGGGTCAACCCCTCCACGTTCCGCCGCCAGACGATGGCCTGCACCGGCATCGAGTACTGCAAGCTCGCGATCGTAGAGACCAAGAACGCCGCGTCGGAGCTGATCGACGAGCTGGAGCGGCGCCTGCCCGACTTCGCTGAGCCGCTGACCATCAACATCAACGGCTGCCCGAACTCCTGCGCGCGCATCCAGACGGCCGACATCGGCCTCAAGGGCCAGCTCGTGGTCAACGACAAGGGCGAGCAGGTCGAGGGCTACCAGGTGCACCTGGGCGGCGCGTTCGGCCTCAACCCGAGCTTCGGCAGGAAGGTCCGCGGCCTCAAGACCACGGCCGAGGACCTGCCCGACTACGTCGAGCGGGTCGTGCGCAACTACGAGAAGCAGAAGAACGAGGGCGAGTCCTTCGCCGAATGGGTCAAGCGCGCCGACGAGGCCGATCTCAAATGAGGCCGGCGAGCGGAGCGAGCGAATGAGCACCGAGGGCGCGGTGGCGTCTGGACTGAGGAGCGCGCGGGAGCGAAGCGACCAGAGCGCGACGAGGGAAGCGCCACCGCAAAAGCGCCCGAGGCCGGCGAGCGGAGCGAGCGAATGAGCACCGAGCGGGCGGCGCCGTTCTACTGCCCGTACTGCGGCGAGGAGGACCTGGAGCCCTACGTGACCGAGGAGGAGAGCCACGGGTGGTACTGCAGATCTTGCGCCCGCGCCTTCCGGGTGAAATTCCTCGGCCTCGGCGTGCGTTCGTGATCCCCGAAGGCTTTCGTCCAATCATCCGATGAATCAGTGAACGACGTGTGAGGAGTAACGATGTCGGTGGCGGAGATAGAGGCAGGACTGGAGCGGCAGCGGGTCACGCTGGACCTCCAGGGCATCGTGGAGTCCGCGGCGCGCTTCCTCGAGGACGCGCCCGCCCGGGAGATCATCCGTTGGGCCGCGGCCACCTTCGGCGACCGCCTCTGTCTCACCTCGTCGATGAGCGACGCCCTGCTGATCGACCTGGTCAGCAGGGTCAAGCCCGGCGTCGACGTGCTGTTCATCGACACCGGCTACCACTTCGCCGAGACCATCGGCACCCGGGACGCGGTCGAGGCGGTCTACCAGGTCAACGTGATCAACGTGAAGCCGTCCAGGACCGTCGAGGAGCAGGACCGCGACCTCGGGCCGCGCCTGTACGGGCGCAACCCCGACCTGTGCTGCTACCTGCGCAAGGTCGAGCCGCTCAACCGGGCGCTGGAGCCGTACCTCGCGTGGGTGTCGGGCATCCGCCGCGACGAGTCGCCCACCCGCGCGAACACCAAGGTCGTGGAGTGGGACGCCAAGCGGCAGATGGTGAAGGTCAACCCCATCGCCCGGTGGACCCAGGAGGACGTCGACAACTACATCGCCGACAACGGGGTCCTGATCAACCCGCTGCACTACGACGACTACCCCTCGATCGGCTGCGCCCCCTGCACCCGCCGGGTGGCGCCGGGCGAGGACCCGCGCAGCGGCCGCTGGGCCGGCCTCGGCAAGATCGAGTGCGGCATCCACCTCTGATGACCGTTCCGCACGAAGGCGCGCCGCTGGTCGCGGTGGCGCACGGGTCCCGCGACCCGCGCGCCGCCGCGACCGTGGAGGCGCTACTCGACGGAGTGCGGCGGGCGCGGCCCGAACTCGACGTCCGCGCCGCCTATCTCGACCACGCCCCGCCCTCGCTGCCGCAGGCGCTGGCCGGGCTGGACGAGGCCGTCGTGCTCCCCCTGTTGCTCACCGCCGCCTACCACAGCCGCGTGGACATCCCCGCGGCGCTGCGGGAAGCGGCCGGCCGCACCCCGCGACTGCGGGCCGTCTGCGGCCCGACGCTCGGCCCGCATCCGCTGCTCGTCCGGGCCCTCGAACGCCGTCTCACCGAGGCCGGCGTGGAGATCGGCGACCCGGAGACGGCCGTGGTGCTCGTCTCGGCCGGCTCCAGCGACCGCCGGGCGAACGCGACGATCGCCGCCGTCGCCCGCGAGTGGGCGCGTACCCGCCCCTGGTGGTCGGTCACCGCCGCCTACGCCTCGGCCGCCGCGCCCACGCCCGGGGACGAGGTCGTACGGCTGTCGCGCGCCGGCGCCCCGCGGGTCGTGGTGGCGCCCTACCTGCTGGCCCCCGGGCACTTCGCCGACAAGGTGGAGCGCGACACCCTGGAGGCCGGCGCGCACGCAGTGGCCGATGTCCTCGGCCCCGCGCCCGAACTGGTCGCGCTCCTGCTCGAACGCCACGCCCAGGCCGTGCGCGCCGCCTCCGAGGCCGCCTGACGCCCCACGCGCTACGGCGCGCCGGCGGGGATCACGGGCTGGTGCACGTGAGGGCGGGAGCCGACGGCGTACCGGTGCCGAGGAAGCCGAACGTGCTCGAGCCGGACGCCGGGATCGAGCCGTTGTAGGAGGCGTTCGTCACTCTGACCGCGGAGCCGCTGGCGCTCAGCGTGCCGTTCCACACCTGATTGATCGTCTGACCGCCGCTCAGCGTCCAGCCGACGGTCCACCCGTTGATCGCCGAAGCGCCCGCCGTCACCGTGACCTCACCCTGGAAGCCCCCGGACCACGAGTTCACCGTACGGTAGCTCGCCGTGCAGGCGCTCGACGCCGACGGACTGGCGGACGGCGACGGCGACGGCGACGGCGACATCGACGGACTGGCGGACGGCGACGCGGACGGGCTCGCGGACGGCGACGCGGACGGGCTGGGAGACGGCGACGACCCGCCCGGCGGCACGTACGGGCACTTGCTCCGGTACATCGAGACGTTGCCGGAGTCCGCCAGCTGCGGGCACAGGAACTGGGTGTATCGGGTGTCGTCGTCGAGGAAGATCTTCAACCAGGGGATCAGCACCCGCATCTCGGTGGTGTTCGCACGGGTCGCGAACAGGTGGTCCACACCGGTGATCTTCACCCACGCGCTCGGTGTCGAGGCCGGGATGGTGCTGTACAGCCCGTCGAGGTAGGACCGCGTGACCGTCGTGTCCCTCTGGCCCGAGATGAACATCGTCGGCACACGGTCGTTGGACAGACGGTAGTCCCCGACGGGCGAGCCGGGCGCGAGCCCGACCCCGGCCTTCAACGTGGGCCGCCGGAGCAGCGCGGACAGGACGCCGGCACCGCCCGCGGAGTGGCCGACCACCGACAAGCGGCTGGGGTCGACCCGGTCGCGCACCACGCTGCGCTGGGTGAGGTAGTCCAGCGCGGCGAGCAGCTGGGTTCCCCGGGCGTCTGCGCTGTCGGTGCGGCTGTTGGTCTCGATCCCGATCACGACGAAGCCGAAGGACGCGAGCCAGGGGCCCATCCACGCTTCCTCGTTGGCGAACAGGGCGGAGTAGCCCGGCACGATCGCGACGCCGCCGAAGGTCCCCTGGCTGGTGTCCGTCGGGTAGTAGATCACACCGCTGCCGAAGCCGTTCCCGCCCGGCACGCTGATCTGCGCGGTGGCGAACGTCCCCCGGCTGGCCGACACACTGGCCAGGGTTGGGGCGGGACCCCGCTGATAGGGATTGTCAGCGGCCGACGCCGCGTGAGTCGCGATGGTCGACGAGAGCAGCCCGAGGACGACCACCGTCGCGGCCATCAGGCGGTGCATCAGGCGGCGTCCCCGGACGGGCCGCGGCCCCATGCCGCCGGCGGCACCGTGC